>NZ_JBNCKZ010000012.1:28896-180113 GCF_049841795.1 Micromonospora sp. DT31
GGCCCCCCACCACCCCCCCCCCGCGGGGCCCCACCGCCCCGGGGGGCGGGGGTCCACCGTCTCACCACCCCGCCGGCCGGGCCGCCCCCCCCGGCGGCGCCCCGCCCCCGCCGCGTCTATCGCGTGGTTCCGGGCAACCACGGCGCGAGGAGAGTCGGATCGGCGACGCCGAGTCGCACCTGTTCCCACTCCTCGTCGGTCAGCGGGAGCGCGCGCAGTCGGGCACCCCACTCGGGCACGCGATCCGGCTCCTGCAGCGAGGCCGCCAGTTCGACCAGCGCGGCAGCGCCAGCGCCTGCTCGGCGGCCGGTGCTGTCTCACCGTGTCGGCGCAGCCCGGAGGTGAGAGCCCGGAACGTGGCGGTACGGGGCGACCGCGTCGACCATCACGAGGCAGCCTCCGGTCTTCTCGGCCGACGGGTCGACGCCGTCCGGTGCGCCGGCGTAGTGCAGTTCGAACCCGCTCCACCGGAACGCCAGGTACAGGTACGGCTTCCGCTGCTCGTAGGTCAACGCGAAGCCGAGGGCCTGCCAGAACGCCAGGGTCTTCTCGGCCGAGACGCAGGGCAGCATCGGGACGACTGTCTCATTGCTCTGGACCTGCTCGCCGGTCATGGACGCCTCACTCGGGGTAGCGGTGCAATGCACGCCATCGTGTCCCCTTGCGGTCCCCGACGCCGATGCCGAACGCGACAGACTTCCGGGCTCGGAATTTGGCGGGATCCAGGCCCTTCCCGGGGCCGGAACCTGATCTGCGCGCCGGTCAGCCGTCGTTTCCTTCGATGGCCCGGACGCAGCGCCGCAACAGCTCCCGCAGGGTCTGCCGTTCCGCCTCGGAGAACGCGTCGGCTAGGCGCCGCTCGATACGTACCGCCTCGCGGTCGGCGCGGCGCAACGCCTCCGTCCCGGCCTCGGTGAGCCGGGCTTCGAGGACGTGTCGGTGCCAGCGGTGCGCCGAGCGCGCGACCAGACCCCGTTCCTCCAGGATCTTCAGCACGGCGGCCATGGCCTGTGGTGTGACCAGGCAGGCCCGGGCGAGGGCCGCTCCCGAGATGCCGGGCTGGCCGGCGAGCACGGAGAGAGCGGCGTACTGGGGGACGGTCAGGTTTCCCGGCCGCAAAGCGGCGCTCTTGGCAGCCATGAGCACCTGTTCGGCGCGCTTAATGTCGAGGCCGAGGCGCTCCTCGGCGGGCATGCCCATGGCACGACCATAACCGGTGGCACATCAATCAAGAATGGTAGTACCATCAAGGCCTTTATAGTTGGGCGACGTCGGGAGCTGCTGTGGAAGGTAGGGTCGTCCTCGTCACCGGTGCCACGTCGGGCCTGGGTCGGCAGCTCGCGCGTGATCTCGCGCTCCGCGGGGCCACGCTGTTGCTGCACGGCCGGGAGCGGAGCCGGCTGGACGCCATCGCCGAGGAGGTGCGGGCCTGGACGCCCGCCGTCCGCACCTATGTGGCCGACTTCGCCGACCTCGATCAGGTGGGCCGCCTGGCCGCCGCCGTCCGCCGGGACGAGCCGCGCCTCGACGTGCTGGTCAACAACGCCGCCGTCGGCGGCGGCGATCGTATGGTCGGACGCCAGGGCCACGAGCTGCGGCTGACGGTCAACCACCTGGCGTCGCACCTGCTGGCCTGGCGACTGGCCCCGCTGCTCAGGGCCTCGGCCCCCGCGCGGGTGGTCAACGTCGCGTCGATGGGCCAGGAGCGGATCGACTTCGACGACCTGATGCTGTCGCGGGACTACGACGGTGTCCGCGCCTACTGTCGCTCCAAGCTGGCAATGATCATGGGAAGCTTCGACCTTGCCGAGGAGTTGCGCCCCGACCGGATCACGGTCAACGCGGTGCATCCGGCCCACCTGATGGACACGCCCATGGTCCGCGGCAGTGGCCTCATGCCCGTGGCCACCGTGCACGACGGCGCGCTGCCCACCCTCCGGTTGATCATCGACCACGCGCTCGCGGATGTCACCGGGCGGTACTTCGACCGGTTCGACGACGCCCACGCCCACGAGCAGGCGTACGACCCGGTGGCGCGGCGGCGACTGCGCGAGGTCACCCGCGAACTCACCCGGGGGTGACGGCCGGGGCCTTGGCGAACCCGGCGGCGGGTGAGTGGCCGTCGACGCCCGGCGGACCAGGAGCCCTCGGCAGGTTGATTCGCCTGGTCGCGAACCACCGCCGAGGGTTCCCGGGTGGACGGGTGACGACTCGTCTCAGGCCGGGCAGGCCCCCTGGTGCCAGGTCAGCTTCGTGACGGCCATCGGCAGGTAGAAGATGTTCCCGCCGCGGGGGACGCATGTGGTGCGGGTGGTCTTCGACCCGTCGGGCCAGGTGTAGACGAATTCCATGTCGACGTTTCGGGTCGTGTAGTTGTAGTAGGTGAGCGCCGGGACGCTGCCGGACCACTGGGTGCGGGTCACCAGGGACGGCGTTTCCACGGGGGCGGTCCCCGGGGTGGCCCAGTTGGGCCAGACGCAGAACGTGCCGGGCTGACAGTTCCCGGGCGGCCACGCCTCGTCCGAGGCCGCCTGGGCGGACGCGGCGGCGGGGGCGGTGGCCAGCAGTCCTGCCACGGTGGCGGCGAGAGCAATCGATTTCAGCAGCACAGGGCACCTTTCCAAGATGAAATATCTGATTGATCGACGACGCTATCAGCCAGAATTTGACGAGTCAACCATCTGATCGCCCGTCGCCTATGTCCACCCGCCGGGCGGTGGCGACGCCGATTTCCGGTGCCCGACCGGGGCGCGGTGACACCGCGGGCGGGCGTCGCCGGACGGGCCGCGCCCTCGGTAGGCTCGGTGCCATGAGCAGCCGACCCGCAGCCGGCGGCGGCCGGTGGGTCGACGTCGACCCCGGCCGCGTCGCCCGCTGGGTCGAGGGCTTCGCCGAGCGGCACGGTCAGCCCGCGACGACCGTCCAGGGGTACGGCCTGCTGCTCACCGCCCTGGACGGCGCCACCGCCGAACTGCACACCCCGCCCGGCGCGGACGCCTCCGCGGACGTGCCCGGATTCGTGGCCGCCGCCGGCTCGACCCGCCGGCTCGCTCTGCTGTTGGCCCGCAAGGGCG
This sequence comes from Micromonospora sp. DT31, assembly GCF_049841795.1. Lineage (NCBI taxonomy): Bacteria > Bacillati > Actinomycetota > Actinomycetes > Micromonosporales > Micromonosporaceae > Micromonospora > Micromonospora sp. DT31. Next base: position 31,971 of record NZ_JBNCKZ010000012.1, read on the forward strand.
GCGTCGCCGTCGGTGTCGCCGACGGCGTCGACCTGGTGGTCTCCAAGGTGGACACGCGCTACGTGCAGGGGCGCACCGCCGCGGGCGGCTGGTCGCAGCAGCGGTTCGCCCGACGGCGCGACAACCAGGCCAAGGCGGCCCTGGGCGACGCGGCCGACCTGGCCGTACGCCTGCTGTTGCCGGAGGTGTCGACCCTGGCCGCGCTGGTCTGCGGCGGCGACCGGCGGGCGGTGGACACCGTGCTGGCCGACCGGCGGCTGGCCCCGCTGGCCGCGTTGCGGGCGGAGCGCCTGCTCGATGTGCCCGAACCCCGGCACGCCGTGCTTGTCGCCGCCGTTTCCGCCGCTCGGGCGGTCCACATCCTGGTCCGCTGAACGGGAAAGATCACATCAAGACGGTCAATCCGCTTCGCCCCTAGTGCATCGAGCTGAGCCGATGCATAAGGTCGGTGTCACGAAGTGGTGGGTCTCCGGGCGACCCACCGGGGCAGCTTCGCCTCCGCCATCACGCGTCGACACCGTTGGGAGAGAACAATTTCATGAGCGGATACCAGGACGGCCGGCTGCGAACCCGGTGGCGCCGGACGGCCCGACTCCTCGCCGCCGCGGCGGCGATGTGCGCCGGAAGCGTCGTGCTCACCGCCACGCTGACGGCAGGCGCCGCGAACGCGGGCGTCGGCCAGGTCGAGCGCGGCGCGCTCGCCGCCCCTGTGGTCACCAGCACCACCACCGGCGGCGCGCACACGTGTGCGATCCGTGTCGACGGGGGACTGTGGTGCTGGGGTGCCAACTACAGCGGCCAGCTCGGCGACGGCACGACCACCAACCGGAGCACCCCGGCACGGGTCGGCACCGCCACCTGGACCGGCGTGGACGCCGGCTCCGGGCACACCTGCGCGGTCCGGACGGACGGCACACTGTGGTGCTGGGGGTCGAACTCCCGGGGTCAGCTCGGCGACGGGACCACCACGAGGCGGAGCGCCCCGGTGCAGGTCGGCACCGCCACCACCTGGGCCAGGGTCGACGCCGGCCCCACGCACACCTGTGCCGTGCGCACCGACGGCACGCTCTGGTGCTGGGGATTCAACCGCACGGCGCAACTGGGTGTCGGTGCCTCGCCCTATGTGGCTTCCAGCCCGCTGCAGGTCGGCACGGCGACCAACTGGGCGAGCGTCTCGACCGGCTTCGGGCACACCTGCGGCGTCCGCACCGACGGCACGCTCTGGTGCTGGGGGTCAAGCTCGGACGGGCAGCTCGGTCTCGGCACCCTGGCGCCGCAGACGGCGCCCGCGCAGGTCGGCACCGCCACCACCTGGACCGGCGTCGCCGCCGGCTACGCGCACACCTGCGGGGTCCGGTCCGGCGCGCTGTGGTGCTGGGGCGAGAACGGGTACGGGCAGCTCGGCGTGAGCGGCGTCTTCCAGACCGCCCCGGTCCAGGTCGGCACGGCCACCACCTGGAACAGGATCGCCGGCAGCAGTGACACGACGTGCGCCTCCCGCACCGACGGCAGCCTGTGGTGCTGGGGCAAGAACACGGCCGGACAGGTGGGCGACGGCACCACCGGCCACCGGTCCACCCCGACCCGGGTCGGTGACGCCACCACCTGGACCGGCGGCCTCGCCGCAACCGACCACGGCTGTGCCGTCCGCACCGACGGCGGCCTGTGGTGCTGGGGTGACAACAGCGGGGGACAGCTGGGCGACGGCACCACCGCCGGCCGGTCCACCCCGGGTCAGGTGGTCCTGCCGGACTGACCCGCGCGGACGTCGGCCCTGAGCGGAGCTGTCGAGGCGACGTCCGACGGGAAGAGCAAGCCTGAAAGAAGCGAGGTGGTAATGGCGTGCGTCTCGTCCCAGGGGATTTGCCGCATGCCATTACCACCTTCGTTGCACCTGCTACGGTGCGGCCGTTTCTCTAAAGCAGATCCTTGTCAGGCTGGCGATACTGCGCCGCCCCTGCACCTGCTCGGGACGGTGCTGCCCTGCCTGTACGTTATCCACTTCCGGTGGCGGATGTCCTTCTGCTGTGCCTCACACCATTTGTAGGTCCACGGGGTGATGAGGTCCCAGCAGAACTTGTAACAAACGCCCGACCGGCAGTCGATTACCTGACTGAGGTCGATGTCCACGCACGGGTTGAGTTCGACCATTGTGCCCGCATCTACTTGCACCCCGGCCAGGGCCTTCGCGTTCTTCGACTCGGGGCAGAGCGCCAGCGTTTTTGCGAGGTCGTAGCCGGAGTGGGACTGCGACGCGGACGGCTGTGGCGCTCGGTCGGCCGCAGATGCCGGGTTGGTGACGACTAGGGTGCCCAACAGTCCCATAAGCATTGCTAAGGTTGCGAGAAAACGCCTACTCATTTTTGCTCTCTTCCCCGTTCGACGACGTTGGTACGGAAATCGGGTACCGGATGCGCGCGCAAGGCAATGCAGGGTGAACCGCCGACCTGCAAACCGACAATGCCGCATTGCGCACAGCAGTCAGGCGGATGACCTCCCCGTGCCAGCCTGAAATGCTAGTGCGTTGTCGTGCGGTTCGGTTCCGAACCCTCGATGCGCCTAGTACATCGTGGACCTTGCTCGATGTCAATCTTGAAGAGCAATCTTGCGGACCTCTCGACCCCGGATTCGGGGGCCCATTGTCCGGTCGGCGCGGCGACGTCCACAGGGGTGGGCGCAACGATGCCGCCGAGGCGACGGAGGTGAAGCCCGGCTCGGAGAAGGTGCTGCGGCTGCGGCGCGGGTGGACCGGGCGCGCGCCCCCTCCTGCCCCGCGCACAGACGTTTCGTGACGGGATCCACGTGCCGGAAAGCAGGTGGGCCGGTCCGGGATGCTCCCGGACCGGCCCCGACTCGGTGTCAGACGCGCCCGGAGAACGTGTCACACTGCCGCGGGTCTCCGGTCTCCCGGCCACGCAGGAACCACTCCTTGCGCTGCGCCGAGGTGCCGTGGGTGAACTGGTCAGGGTTGACCCGACCGCCAGAGCGTTCCTGAATCGTGTCGTCGCCGATAGCCTCGGCGGCGTCGATCGCCTGACTGATGTCAGTCTCCGAGATCGACGTGAACAGCGGCTGCTCGCCGGTCTTGTCCCGGCTCTCGGTCGCGTGCCGCGCCCAGGTGCCGGCATAACAGTCGGCCTGCAACTCCAGGCGCACCGACGCGGACTGTGGTCCACTCTGGTCCCCACGCTGGGCCTTGGCGGAGGTGCCGAGCAGGTTCTGAATGTGGTGTCCGTACTCGTGTGCCAGCACGTACGGCGCGGCGAACTCGCCGTCGGCGCCGAACCGGGAGGCCAGCTCGTTGTAGAACGTCAGATCGATGTAGATCTGCTTGTCGGCCGGGCAGTAGAAGGGCCCCACCCCCGAGTCGGCCTGACCGCAGGCGGTGTCCACGGCGCCACCGAAGTAGTTCGTGTCGGTCGGTTGGTAGCGGCTGCCGCTGACCTTCGGGAACTCCTGCTCCCAGTAGGACTGAATGCTGTTGACGTACAGCAGGTTGCGGCACTTGACGTTCTCGAAGCGCTGCGCGTTGTCCCGCGCGCAGGACGTCGCCAGATCTTCCCCACCCGAGTCGTCGCCGTTGGTGGCGGCGTTGAGGCCGAAACCACCTCCGACGAGGGCGATTACGACGGCGACCACAAGCCCGATCAGTCCTCCCCGGCCGCCTCCGCCGGGAAGGGGAAGGGCGAATCCGCCTCCCCGACCGGCTCTGCTTCCTCCCAGGTCGTTGACCTGGGAGCTGTCAAGTTCCGCTCGGTCGTTCAGCTCCATGGTGACCCCGATCGCCTGATGTCCAGCACTGCGTCGTTTCTGCCGGACCGGGTCCGGACGGCGGTTTTCGTACCCGATGATCTTGCGTGGTAATCCGGGGTGGCGCCCGCCGCGCGCCCGGTACACTTGGCCCCGTGCTGCGCTGCGAAGGCTGAACGGCCCCGCGCCGACGGGAGAAACACCACCCGCCGGCGCTTTCGCGTGCCCTGAGTCAGCCCTTCCGGATCCGAGAGCGAGTACTGCGAAATGATCACTGCCACCGGCCTCGAACTGCGCGCCGGTTCCCGCATCCTGCTGTCCGACACCACGCTGCGGGTGCAGCCGGGGGACCGGATCGGCCTGGTCGGGCGCAACGGCGCCGGCAAGACCACCACCCTCAAGGTGCTCGCCGGGGAGGGCCAGCCGTACGGCGGGCAGATCGACAGGCGTAGCGCCATCGGCTACCTGCCGCAGGACCCGCGTACCGGTGACCTGGACGTCACCGGCCGGGACCGGGTGCTGTCCGCCCGCGGGCTGGACGTGCTGATGGCACAGATGCAGGAGGTGGAGAACAAGCTCGCCGAGGGCGCCGACGACGAGCGGCTGGTCCGCCGCTACGGCACGCTGGAGGACCAGTTCGCCTCCCTCGGCGGCTACGCGGCCGAGGCCGAGGCGGCCCGGATCTGCGCCAACCTCGGCCTGCCCGACCGCGCCCTGGCCCAGACGATCGGCACCCTCTCCGGCGGCCAGCGCCGCCGCATCGAGCTGGCCCGCATCCTGTTCCGCGACGCCGGTGAGAACGGCGGCGGCATCCTGCTGCTCGACGAGCCCACCAACCACCTCGACGCCGACTCGATCACCTGGCTGCGCGGCTTCCTGGGCAACCACAAGGGCGGCCTGATCGTGATCTCCCACGACGCCTCGCTGCTGGAGGCCGTGGTCAACAAGGTCTGGTTCCTGGACGCCACCCGGTCCGTGGTCGACACCTACAACCTGGGCTGGAAGGCATACCTGGAGGCGCGGGAGACCGACGAGCGGCGCCGCCGCCGGGAACGGGCCAACGCCGAGAAGAAGGCCGGCGCGCTGATGGCGCAGGCGGACAAGATGCGCGCCAAGGCGACGAAGACCGTCGCCGCGCAGAACATGGCCCGGCGGGCCGAGCGGCTGCTCTCCGGCCTGGACGAGGTCCGCGTCGCGGACAAGGTCGCCAAGGTGCGGTTCCCCAGCCCGGCGCCGTGCGGCAAGACTCCGCTGACCGCCACCGGCCTGTCCAAGTCGTACGGGTCGTTGGAGATCTTCACCGACGTCGACGTGGCGGTGGACCGCGGCTCCCGGGTGGCCATCCTCGGCCTCAACGGCGCCGGCAAGACCACCCTGTTGCGGATGCTCGGCGGCCTGCTCGAACCGGACACCGGCGAGGTGCGCCCCGGGCACGGCCTGCGGCTGGGCTACTACGCCCAGGAGCACGAGACGCTTGACGTGGACCGCACGATCCTGGAGCACATGCGCAGCGCCGCGTCGGACCAGAACGACACCGACCTGCGCAAGATCCTCGGCGCGTTCCTGTTCTCCGGCGAGGACGTGGACAAGCCGGCCGGTGTCCTCTCCGGCGGCGAGAAGACCCGGCTGGCGCTGGCCACCCTGGTCTGCTCCGGCGCCAACGTCCTGCTGCTGGACGAGCCGACGAACAACCTCGACCCGGTCAGCCGGGAGCAGGTGCTCGACGCGATCGCCCGCTACCCCGGCGCGATCGTGCTTGTCACCCACGACCCGGGGGCGGTCAGCGCGCTCAAGCCGGACCGCGCGATCCTGCTGCCCGACGGCGACGAGGACGCCTGGTCCGACGACCTGCTGGAACTGGTCGAGCTCGCCTGACCGCCCCGTCGCTGCCGCCTCGGGCCGGCGTGGGGGGGCGGTCAGGTGAGCAGGGCGGCCAGGCGGGGCAGGACGCCGGAGGTGAGCAGGATGACCACGCCGATGAGGATGAAGATCGCCGGCACCAGCCAGTGACCGGCACGGCCGACCAGGGCCACCACCCGGGGGTGCGCGCCGAGCGCGGCGGCCACGGCGCACCAGACGGCCACCAGCAGCGCGAACACCAGCAGCCAGATCAGGCCGGCGACCGGGTCGAGGGCGCGGAAGACAGGCACGTAGACGGCGATGTTGTCGGCCCCGTTGGCGATCGTGACCCCCGCGACGCCGACCAGGCCACCGACCACCGGCGGCGGTTCGTCGTCGTCGGTGCGGGCCAGCAACGCCCGTACGCCGAGCGCGATCGGCAGCAGCCCGAGCAGGCCGGGCCACGGGTCGGGCACCACGAGCAGTCCGGCGGCGGCCACCACCGCGACCGCAGCGAGCGCGCCGATGCCCGCGTACTGCCCGGCGACGATCTGCCAGGGCCGGGGGCGTCCGGTACGCCGGGCGGCCACGAAGAGCACCGTGAGGACGACGACGTCGTCGAGATTGGTGGCGGCGAAGACACCTGCCGCGCCCGCCACGGCCGTGATCACGTCGGTCACCCCGGGCACGATACGGCCCCGGCGCGCCATTTCCGCCGGGGGTGATCGGCCGTTTGCCGAGCCACCGGACGCCGGTACGGATCAGCCGGTCGAAAGGATCACTCTATCGGGAAGTTGACAATGCGTAGCGTGTCGGTTGGCGAATAGTTGATATCTGGCGCATGATCGTCCGAGGCGGTCTAATAGGTGGGACCGTATCCGAACCGCACAGTCTGCGACGTGAGGAATCAGCATGGCAGCCACCGGCACAGCCACCAGCACTGAGAAGGGTCGCCGGATCGTCGGGGCCGAGCGTCAGACGCTCGCCAAAGACCTGGTAAAGCGGTACACCGGGGGTGAGAGCATCCGTGCGCTGGCGGCCTCGACCGGCCGTTCCTACGGATTCATCCACCGGGTGCTCACCGAGTCCGGGGTGCAGCTGCGGCAGCGCGGCGGCGCCCGGCGCAGGAAGAAGGCGTGACCCGCCCCCCAGCGTCGTCCATCAGCGCTGTCCTCCGGGTGGTCCGGTGACCGCCGAGACGACCGGAGTGCGCTTCGACTGCGACGGGCCGGTCGCGACAGTGACGTTGTGCCGGCCCGACGTGCTCAACGCCCAGACGCCGGCGATGTGGCGCGCGATGAGTGACTTCTCCCGCGACCTGCCCGGTGACGTTCGCGTGGTTGTCGTACGCGGTGAGGGCCGCGCCTTCTCCGCCGGCCTGGACCTGGCGGTGGCCGGCGGTTCCGGGCCGGGTTCCTTCGCCGAGCTGGCCGGGCTGCCGGAGGCGGAGTGCGTCGACCGGATCGCCGGTTACCAGGGCGGTTTCACCTGGCTGCACCGGCCGGACGTGGTGTCGGTCGCCGCCGTGCAGGGGCACGCCATCGGTGCCGGTTTCCAGCTCGCCCTCGCCTGCGACCTGCGCGTGCTCGCCGCGGACGCGAAGCTCTCGATGGCCGAGGTGACGCTCGGCCTGGTCCCCGACCTGGCCGGCACGCGCCGTCTGGTCGAGTTGGTCGGCTACTCCCGCGCGTTGGAGATCTGTGTGACCGGCCGGCGGATGGACGCCGCCGAGGCGGACCGGATCGGCCTGGCCACGCTCGTGGTGCCCAACGACGAGTTGGACGGCGCGGTGCGTGATCTGTCGGCCGGGTTGCTGGCCAACAGCCGGGACGCGATCGTCGAGATCAAGGCGCTGCTCGCCAGCGCGGCCGGACGCTCGCACGCCGAGCAGCAGCGCGCCGAGCGGGAGGCGCAGACCCGTCGCATCCGGGATCTTGCCGGGCGGGGCGAGTAGCCCGACGGGCACCCGGCCGACGAGGGCCGACGGTAAGGACCGTTTGGGAAGAAGTAGGTTACCCACGAGGTTGTCACAGGCGTCGGGAGAATGGACCCCGACGGTCCCCTGCTGCCCGACGACCCGGAGGTGACGATGTCCCACCCGATGGCCGGCGGCGGCATGGGCGGTTGGAGCATGCTCCGCTCGCTGCGCAACCGCGACGAGGTCTCCGCCCACGAGTTCAAGCGCGGCACCGCCCGGCGGATCGTCGCGTTCGCCGGCCCCTACCGGCGCGACATCGTCATCTTCCTGATCACCGTGGTCATCGCCGCGGTGTTCGGCGTGGCCACCCCGCTGCTGGCCGGCGACGTCATCGACGCGATCGCCGGTGGTGGTTCCGAGGCCCGCGCCACGGTGGTCCGGCTCGCCCTGATCATCGCCGCGCTGGCCGTGGCCGACGCGGTCTTCTCCCTGATCCAGCGGTGGTATTCGGCCCGCATCGGCGAGGGTATCATCCTCGACCTGCGCACCCGGGTCTACGACCACGTGCAGCGGATGCCGTTGCAGTTCTTCACCCGCACCCAGACCGGCGCGCTTGTCAGCCGGCTCAACAACGACGTGCTCGGCGCCCAGCGGGCGTTCACCTCGACGCTGTCCGGGGTGGTCAGCAACGTCATCCAGCTCGTGCTCACCGCCGGGGCGATGCTCCTGCTGTCCTGGCAGATCACCGTGCTGGCACTGGTGCTCCTGCCGATCTTCATCATCCCGGCCCGCCGGGTCGGCCGGCGACTGGCCGAGATCACCCGCGAGTCCTACAACCTCGACGCCAAGATGAACGCGACCATGACCGAGCGGTTCGGCGTCGCGGGGGCGCTGCTGGTCAAGCTGTTCGGCGCGCCGGAGGTGGAGGCCGACCGGTTCGCCCGCCGCGCCGAGCGGGTCCGCGACATCGGCATCCAGTCCGCCATGTACTCGCGGACCTTCTTCGTGGCGATGCTGCTCGTCGCGTCGCTGGCGCAGGCGCTCACCTACGGGGTGGGCGGGTGGCTCGCGGTCACCGGCGCGGTCAGCGCCGGCACGGTCGTCAAGCTGGCGCTGCTGCTGACCCGCCTCTACGGTCCGCTCACCGCGCTGTCGAACGTCCGGGTCGACGTGATGAGCGCGCTCGTCTCGTTCGACCGGGTCTTCGAGGTGCTCGACCTGCGTCCGGGGATCACCGAGAAGCCCGAAGCGGTGCCGGTGCCGCGCGGCAACGGCCGGGTCGAGTTCCGCGACGTGCGCTTCCGCTACCCGAGCGCCGCCGAGGTGTCGTTGGCGTCGCTGGAGGAGGTGGCCACGCTCGACCGGACGGTCAACGAACCGGTGCTCAGAGGTGTCACGTTCGCCGTCGAGCCGGGCCAGATGGTGGCGCTGGTCGGCCCCTCCGGCGCGGGCAAGTCGACGCTGTCCATGCTGATCTCCCGGATCTACGACGTCAGCGACGGTCAGGTGCTTGTCGGCGGCGTCGACGTGCGGGACGCGACGCTCGCCTCGCTGCGCGACGAGATCGGTGTGGTCACGCAGGATTCGCACCTGTTCCACGAGACGATCCGGGAGAACCTGCGCTACGCCAAGCCGGACGCCACCGACGACGAGATCTGGGCGGCGCTGGCCGGCGCGCAGGTGGCCGACCTGGTCCGGGCGCTGCCGGACGGGCTGGACACGACCGTCGGCGAGCGCGGCTACCGCTTCTCCGGCGGCGAGAAGCAGCGCATCGCCATCGCCCGGCTGCTGCTCAAGGCCCCGTCGATCGTGATCCTCGACGAGGCCACCGCGCACCTGGACTCGGAGAGCGAGGCGGCGGTGCAGCGGGCGTTGGCGGTGGCGCTGACCGGGCGTACCGCGTTGGTGATCGCGCACCGGCTGTCCACCGTGCGTGACGCCGACCAGATCCTCGTGCTCGACGAGGGGCGGATCGTGGAGCGCGGTCGGCACGAGGAACTGGTCGCGGTCGGCGGGCTGTACGCCGAGCTGTACCGCACCCAGTTCGCGGTCGCCGACTCGCCCGCCCCCTACGCCGAGGCGGAACAACCCGAGCCGGTGGTGACGACCGTGCCGATGGGCACCTACGTCGCCCAGGAGGCCATGCCCCCGGCGACGGCCAACTAGCCGGGCACTGCCGGGCCGGCCGGGCGCGTGCGGTGGGTCATCCGCCGGTGACCGCGGCGCGCAGCTCGGCGAACGCGAGGCCGAGTGTCTCCGGGGTGAAGTGGGCGTTGAGGCCGCTCGGGTTGGGCAGCACCCAGAGCCGGGCCGCCGCGAGCGTCTCCGGCTGCGGCCCGAAGCCGGCCTTCGGCCGGGCGAACCCGATCCGGTACGCGGTCACCCCGACCACCGCCACCCAGCGCGGCCGGTAGCGCTCGACCTTCGCGGTGAGCGTCGCCGCGCCGTCGACCAGTTCCCCGGCGGTCAGCTCGTCCGCGCGGGCGCTGGCGCGGGCCACCATGTTGGTGATGCCGAGGCCGAGCGCCGGCAGCGCGTCCTGTTCGCTGGGGTGCAGCAGGCGCGGCGTGAAACCGCCCCGGTGCAGGGCCGGCCAGAACCGGTTACCCGGTCGGGCGAAGTGCCAGCCGGTCGCGGCCGACCACAGGCCCGGGTTGATGCCGACGAAGAGCACGTCCAGGCCGGGCGCGATCACGTCCGGCAGCAGCCGGTCGGCCGCCGCGGCGAGCTGTTCCCGGCTGGGCCGGGGATGCCGGCGGGCCGGTGTGCCGGCACCGGGCGCCGGTTCGGGTCGGCCGCCGGCCGGGCGGCGCCGCCTCGTCGGTTCGCCGTTCACAGCCCGCGTAGCGCGCCGCCGTCGACCGGGACGGTGACCCCGGTGACGTAGCTGGCGGCGGGGGAGAGCAGGAACGCGGCCACCCGGCCGAACTCCGCCGCCTCACCGATGCGGCGCAGCGGGATCGTCGCCTCGACCTGGGCGCGGGCCCGGTCGGCGTCGCCGGAGGCGGCCAGCAACTGCCGGTTGCGATCGGTCAGGATCCGCCCCGGCAGCAGGCTGACCACGCGTACGCCGCGCGGGCCGTACTCGTCGGCCAGGTCCTTCGCCACGCCGGCCAGACCCGGCCGCAGTCCGTTGGAGATCCCGAGGCCGGGCAGCGGCCCGCGTACCGAGGAGGACAGCACCAGCCCGATCGCGCCCCCGTCGGTGAGCGCGCCGGCAACCGTGCGGGCGAGCCGGACGCTGCCCAGGAAGACCGTCTCGAACGACTCGCGCCACTGCTCGTCGGTGACCGAGGCGGCGGTGCCGGGTGGCGGGCCGCCGACCGAGATCAGCGCGCCGTCGAGCCGGCCGAAGTGTTCCCGGGCGGCGGCGACGAGCCGCTCCGGCGTGCCCGGGTCGGCGAGGTCGGCGGTCAGCCCGATCGCCCGCTGCGGCCCACCGAGCGCCTCGACGGCGGCGGCCACCCGCTCCGGGGCGCGGGCCGAGACGACCACCCGGGCGCCGCCGGCGACGAGTTGTTCGGCGGTGGCGAAACCGAGGCCGGCGGAGGCACCGGTCAACACGTACACCCGCTCGGCGAGTCCGAGATCCATAGGACCGATCCTGCCGTACGGGCGGGCGTGTGTCAGCGCGGGGCGGGGCGCAGCAGGCGTACCCGGCCGGCGACCTGGGCCGCGACGGCGCCGCCGGTCCGGGCGACGGCCGGCAGGCGGCGTGGCCGGGGCGGGCGGCGACCGTCGTAGCGGTTCGCGGCCTCGCGGACGGCCAGCTCCTCCGCGCCCAGCGGCGGCAGCGCGCCCCGGTCGCGCAGCTCCCGCGCCAGGTCCCAGCCGTCTCGCAGCGAACCGTTCGTGGGCCGGCCGTCGGCCCAGCTGAGGAACGCGGCCGGCCAGTCGTTGCCGAGGCCGACGGCGAGCAGCGGCCAGTGCCGGGCCACGTCGCCGGCCCGTTTGCGCAGCAGCGCGCGGCGGGCCGCCTCGACCGGCGCCGGCGCGAAGCCGGGCGGCAGCGGTCCACCGGCGACGAGGGCGGTGACGAGCGCGGCCTGCCGCGCCGCGAGGTCCCCGCTCACGTGACCACCGGGTGGCCGGCGGCGGTGGCGAGCGCGTCCAGCTCCGCGCGCAGCTCGGCGGCGGGCGGGTAGTGCCCGTCGCGTTCCAGCAGCAGCGCCGGCGGCCGGCGCCGACGGCACAGGTCCCGCACCAGGTCGAGGACGGCGGCGGGCACCGGGTCGGTGTGCGTGTCGTGGTAGAAGCCGCCGTGTTCGGCGCCGCCGGCCACGTGCACGTAGGCGATCCGCTCCAGCGGCAGCCGGTCCAGCAGCGCGGTCGGGTCGCCGCCCTGGTTGCGGGCGTTGGCGTGCACGTTGGCGACGTCGAGCAGCAGCAGCGCGTCGGTGGCGTCGAGGATCTCGGTGAGGAAGTCCGCCTCGTCCAGTTCGTCGTCGGGCCAGTCGAAGAGCGCGGCGATCGGTTCCAACGCCAGCGGCACGGGCAGCTCCGCCCGGGTGCGCCGCACGTTCGCCACCACCGCGGCGACCGCCTCCCGGCTGCGCGGCAACGGCAGCAGGTGCCCGGCCTCCAGACCGCCGGCCCGCACGAACGCGATGTGCTCGCTGACCAGTGGCGCGTCCAGCGCCGCGGCCACGCCGGCCAGGTGCGTGACCCGGGCCGCGTCGACCGGCTCCGCGCCGCCGAGGGACAACCGCACCCCGTGGGGTACGACCTCGACGCCGCGGTCGCGCAGCTCGGTCAGGCCGTCCGGCAGCGGCCCGGTCGGGCTGACCGCCTCGGCGACCACCTCGACGAAGCGCAGCCCGGGCAGCCCGGCCACGAAACCGGCGATCTCGGGCCGCCAGCCGATGCCGACGCCGCTCGGCCCGCTCATCCGCCGCACCCACCGCCACCTCCGCAGCCTCCACCGCCGCCGCAGGAACTGCCCCCGCCGCAGGAGCCGCTGCTGCCGGCCGTGGCACCTCCACCGCAGCCACTGCCGCCGGAGCTGGAGCCGCTGGCGGAGTTCATCGCCTGCCGTTGGATCTCGGCCTGCTCGGCGAATCCCGGGTCCATGGTCCAGAGCGTGGCGGTGCCGAACAGGGCCACGCCCAGCGCCACCTCGCTCGGACCGTACGTGGTGTAGGCGGGCGTGGCGGCCGGGCGCAGCCAGTTGTGCCGGCGGCGCATGGCGGCGAGCGCGGCGGTGGCCGCCCGGGTGTGCCGGGGAACCCGGTTGAGCCACGCGAACGCGAGGCCGATGGGGACGATGCTGAGCAGCAGCCAGCCGGTGGGACGGCCGTTGACGAGCCCGGCGACGCTGCGCGCGATGCCGAGCACCAGCAGGGCGCCGACCAGCAGCGCCGCGCGTCGCAGCGTGCGGCGCCGCTCCTCGTCCAGTGCCAGCCCTCGGCGCACCAGTCCGTCGCGCAGTTCGTCGAGGGCGCGCCGGACCCACTCGTCGTGGACCAGGTCCCGGGTGCGCAGATGGCGACGGGCGGCCTGGTGGACGGCCTGGTCCAGCGGGGTCAGCCCGACCGGCAGCGGGTCGGTGCCGCTGAGCCGCCGGTCGGGGCGCACCCCGACCAGGCCGGCCCGGCGCAGGCCGCCGAGCGCGGTCCAGACCGCGAGCTGGTCCCCGCCGTTGAGGTACGCCACCTGCTGCGGCCCCAGGTCGTCCTGACGGGACACCGGCGTGCCGGCCAGCACGCGGTGCCGGTGGATCGTCGTGCCGACGACCAGGACGACGGCGGTCAGCAGGTACCAGCGCAGGAAGGTGGGGCCGGGGACGCCCCAGGTGTCGGCCGCGAGGACGCTCGTCAGCATGGTCTGCTCCTGTCGCGAGGGGTCGCGCGCTCATTGTGGAGCAGGTACGCCAGTGCCGGTCCCGGGCCGCCGGCCAGTTACCGGACCGAAACCGGCGCCGCGGTCAGTGCCGGCGCACGGCCTCCTCGACCAGGTCGAGCACCCGGCCCAGGTCGCCCGCCGGGCGGCCCATCGCCAGGTGCAGCACGAGCCCGTCGTACGCCAGTTCCAGGAACTGGGCCAGTACGTCGATCGGTACGTCGTCGCGGAGCACGCCGGCCTCGCGCTGGCGCAGCAGACGCTCCCGGGTCGCCTCGGCGATGGCCGCGGAGCGTTCGGCCCAGCGCTTGGCGAAGGCCGGGTCGGTGCGCAGCCGGCGGGACACCTCCAGCTGGCTGCCGAGCCAGCCCGTGGTGTCCGGGGAGACGGCCCGGGCGAGCAGGTCCCGCATCACCTGGACGAGGCCGTTGCGCGCCACGGTTTCCACCATCGTGGCGGCGTCGTCCTCGGCGACGGCGAGGAAGAGGGAGTCCTTGTCGCGGAAGTGGTGGAAGATCGCGCCCCGGGACAGGCCGGTGGCTTCTTCCAGCCGGCGGACCGTGGCGCCCTCGTAGCCGTGTCGGGCGAAACACGCCCGGGCGGCGGTGAGGATTTCCTGCCGCCGCGCGTCGAGCTGGTCCTGGCTTACTCTGGGCACGGGTTCGATCGTTGCAGGTGGACCCGGTCGACGCAAACCGTACGTACGGCTTGGGATGCGGTTCCGCATGATCGTCCGACCCCGACGCGATGGTTAGGATCGGGCGGTGACCCCGGACGCGCCCCTCCCCGCCCACTCGCTCACCGTGGCCACCGTCCAGGCCGACCCGGCCCCCGGCGACGTGGCCGGCAACGCCCGTGCCGCCGCCCGCCTCGTGGGCCGGGCCGGCGGCGCGCGCCTCGTCGTGCTGCCCGAGCTGTTCCTGCCCGCGTACCATCTGCCGGCGCTGCGCGCGGACCCGGCCGGCACGGACGTCGCCGCCGACCCCGACGGCCTTGTGGCCGATCCCCGGCTGGACCCGCTGCGCGCCGCCGCCGCCGACACCGGCGCGGCCGTGCTGGTCGGCGCGGCGGTCCGCCACCCCGACCGGCGGCGCACCATCTCCGCGCTTGTCGTCGACCCGTCCGGCACGGTCACCGTCGGGTACGACAAGCAGCAGCTCTGGAGCGGCGAGCGCGACCTGTTCGACGCCGGCCGGCGGGGTGCCACGCTGCTTGTCGACGAGTGGCGGTTCGGCCTCGGCATCTGCTACGACGGTTGCTTCCCCGAGCACGCCCGCGCCGCGGCGGCCGACGGCGTCCACGGCTACCTCTGCCCGAGCGGCTACCTTACCGGCTCGGCGCACCGCCGTGACCTCTACTACGCCGCCCGCGCGTTGGACAACACCATGTACGTGGTGTTCGCCAACGCGGTCGACGGCGCGGACCCCTGGCGGTTCAACGGTGGCGCGGCGATCTACGATCCGGAGGGCCGGCCGCTGGTGCGGGGCGCCGACACCGGTGAGGACGTGCTGGTGGCCACGCTCGACCCGGCGGCGCTGGCCGCCACCCGCGCGGCGCACACCATGCTGCGCGACCGGCCGTCGCACTCCGGAACGTCCCGCGCCACACTCGCCGCCTGACCGTACGCCGAGGGGTCCGCCCTCTGTCGGTGTTCCCGCCGTTACCGTAGGGTGCCCAAGTGTCGTTGCTCCTGCTGGATCTGGACAACACCCTGCTGGACCGCGACGGGCCGTTCCGCGCCTGGGGAGCACGCTTCCTGGAGGGCATCGGTGCGCCGCCCGCCGACCTGGACTGGCTGGTGTCCGTCGACGCGGACGGGCTGACCAACAGGTGGGACGTGGCGGATGCGATCCGTGCTCGCTACGGGCTGCGGATTCCCTCGATCGACCTGGTCGACGCGCTGCACGACGGCCTGCTGGCGCACATCCGACTGGACCCGCTGGTGGCGTGCGCGTTGCGGATCGCCGCCGACGCGGGCCGGGTGCCGGTGGTGGTGACCAACGGCGCGGCACGCCAGCAGGAAGCCAAGATCCGCAGGACCGGCCTGGACCGGTACGTGGCCGACTGGGTGATCTCCGAGGAGGCCGGCGTCAGCAAGCCGAACCCGCGGATCTTCGCGCTCGCCGCCCAGCGGGTCCGGATGCCGTTGCGTGGCGCGTGGGTGGTCGGCGACAGCCCGGAGGCGGACATCGGCGGCGCGACGGCGGTGGGTCTGCCCAGCGTCTGGCTGCACCGGGGGCGGCGCTGGTCGGACCCGCGGTTCGCGCCGACCCGGGTGGAGGACGGGCTGATCGCCGCCGTGGCGGCGGTGCTGGCCGGCTGACCGGCGCTGCGGCGGTGCACCGCGGCGGTGGCGCGGTGGCGGAAAATCCGTTGACGCACCCGGTGGCGACGCACGAGCATGGTGCCGCGCGAGGGCGCAGCCGGGTTGGCCCGGTCGAGGAGGGGAGGTCGGTCATGGCCGTTTTCGCAGGGTCGTACCACCTGCCCCCATCAGCCTCGATCAAAGGACAGATCCACCCGTGCGCGAACAGGACCTCCCGGCGCCGCAGCGCCGTGGCCGCGGCAGGAGCCGCTTCGACGACGACGAGCCCGACTTCCTGAAGCGGGGGCGGCCCATCCGGCCGACCCTCGCCGAACCCGACGCCGACCCCGACGCCGAGGACAGCTGGTCCTCCTGGGACGGGGCGGTGCACGGCCCGCAGCCGCATCCGCCCTGGCTGGTCACCGAGCTGGCCGCCCGGGACACCGAGCTCGGCGTGCTCAAGACCGGCAAGGAGGCGGACGTCCACCTGGTCCGCCGGGCCGTGCCGGGCACCGACCAGGGCTGCCTGCTGGCGGCCAAACGCTACCGGGACGCCCAGCACCGGCTGTTCCACCGTGATGCCGGCTATCTCGAAGGGCGGCGGGTGCGCCGGTCGCGGGAGATGCGGGCGATGGCCGGCCGCACCGCGTTCGGCCGGCAGATGATCGCCGGGCAGTGGGCGGCGGCCGAGTTCGACGCGCTGTCACGGCTGTGGGAGATGGGGGCGGCCTCCGGCCGGATCGCCGTGCCCTACCCGGTGCAGCTGCTCGGCACCGAGCTGATGCTGGAGTTCGTCGGCGACGCCGGGGCGGGGGAGGCCGCGCCGCGGCTGGCCCAGGTCCGGCCCGCCGCCGCCGAGTTGCGCGACCTGTGGCAGCAGGCGGTCGACGCCCTGGTCGTGCTGGCCCGGGCCGGGTACGCCCACGGCGACCTGTCCCCGTACAACCTGTTGGTGCATGCGGGCCGGCTGGTGGTGATCGACCTGCCGCAGGTGGTCGACGTGGTGGCCAACCCGCAGGGGGCCGAGTTCCTGGCCCGCGACGTGCGGGTGGTGGCGGCGTGGTTCACCGCCCGGGGGTTGCCCGCCGCCGAGGCCGATCCGCAGGCGTTGACCGAGTCGCTGCTGCGGGAGGCGGGAATCCGCTGATCAACCGTGTCCCGGGCGGAGCCGATCCGCCCGGGACACGGCCCGGGTCACTGAAGGTAGCGCTCGACCTCCGGCCGCGGGCGCTCACCCTGGGCGTCCGGGTCGCCGTTCGCCTGGCGGGCCGCCCGTCGGCGGCGCAGCAGGTCCCAGCACTGGTCCAGCGACTCCTCCAGCGCGCGCAGTCGCTCCCGGGCCTCGTCGTCGGTGCCGGCCTCGTGCTGCTGCGCGTCGCCGCGCAACCGGTGCTCCTCGTCGACGAGTTCGGAGATCCGGCTCAGGATGGTCTTGTCGTCCATTCCCGAAGCTTGGCACAGCGGACGCCTCCGCGCCCCCGTTCTGCCAGCGCGGGCCGCCCGTCGGCCCGACGTGTCGATCATGGCCGCGCGCCGCCCCACTGTGTACGGGCGTGACACATATCCCAGCAACTCCATTCTCGACAAAGAGATTGTTGTTACGTGAAATGTATTCCCAGACGCCTTTTGATCTGCGGCTCATGATGGCATGCTCGCGGGCAACGGTCACGGGTCGAGGCGGAGTCGCGACCCTGAGCAACCCGAGGGAGCGTTCAGGTGCAGCAGGAACCCACGGTCACACCGAGGCCCACCGGCGGCCTCCGTACGGTGCCGCTGCGGCAGATCCTGCCTGCCGTGCTCCGCGACCCCGCCCAGGCGCTGATCGACGTGGGTAACCGCACCGAGGGGGAGCTGGTCCGCCTCAACCTCGGCTCGTTCCGTCCGTACCTGGTCACCCATCCGCGGCACGTGCAGCACGTCCTGCGCGACCGGGCGGACAACTACGAACGGGCCGGCGACGGGCTGTTCTGGCGCCCGGTCAAGCGGCTGTTCGGGGAGGGGATCCTCGGCGAGGGACAGGTCTGGTCGGCGAGCCGGCGGATGCTCCAGCCCATGTTCACCGCCAAGCGGGTCGATGCGCTGATCGACGGCATGGCCGACGCGATCCGTGACGCGGTCGACGAACTGGACGAGCCGGCCCGCACCGGCCGGACCGTCGACATCGGGGTGGAGCAGTCCCGCATCGTCAGCCGGGCGATCATGAAGGTGCTCTTCGCCGACCGCATCTCGGTGCCCGACGCGATGCGGGTGATCGACGCGCAGGACCGCATCGCCACCGCCGTCATCCCCCGGATCATCGTGCCGTTCGCGCCGCTGTCCCTGCCGATGCCGGGCGACCGCACGTTCCGGCGTGCGGTGCAGGTCGTCGACGACGTGCTGGTGCCGGTCGTCCGGCAGACCCGCGACGCCGCCGACGAGGGCGACGACGTCATCTCCACCCTCTGGCGGGCCCGCACCGACGACGGGCGGCAGCTCGACGAACGGCAGGTCCGCAACGACACCGTGGCCATGTTCGCCGCCACCACCGAGACGACGATCAACGTGCTCACCTGGGCCTGGCCGCACCTGGAGCAGCACCCGGAGGTGGCCGAGCGGCTCTACGCCGAGATCGACGAGGTGGTCGGCGGCGGGCCGGTACGCCGGGAGCACCTCAACCGGCTCACGTACACCCGGATGGTGCTGGACGAGCTGCTGCGGCTCTATCCGATCGGCTGGATCATCCCGCGCCGCGCGGTCGCCGAGGACGTCATCGACGGTGTGCCGATCGAGGCGGGCGCCACCATGGCGGTCAGCCCGCTGATCACCCAACGGATGCGGCAGTTCTGGGACCGCCCGGACGAGTTCGACCCGGAGCGGTTCCGGCCGGAGCAGGTCCGCACCCGGCACCGGTACGCCCACTTCCCGTTCGGCGGCGGCCCGCACCAGTGCCTCGGCATGTACCTGTTCTATCTGGAGGCACAGCTCATCCTCGCCACCATGCTCAGCCGCTACCGGTTCCGGCTGCACCGCCCCGGGGTGCCGGGGCTGCGGCTGGCCGCGGCGCTGCGACCCCGCGAACGGGTGGAGTTGACACTCGTCGCCGCCGGGCGGGCGGAGTCGGCATGACCGGCGGGCTGACCCCGGACCCGCTGGCCGCCGCCGCCGAACAGGGCCGGGTGTGCGCGCTCGCCGCGCAGGGCCAGCGTGGCCTGCGCAGGGCCGCCGCCGCGCACCCCGACCTGTTTCCCGGTGATCCGTTCGACGCCACGCTGTTCAGCAGCATCGCGCTGGCGATGGCGTTCAGCGCGCCCTGGCACACCGCCGCCGAGCTGGCCGTGACCAACCGGGCGGTGCTGTGGGGGTTCGCCGTGGACTGGCTCGTCGACCACCAGGCGGACAGCCGGGCGGAGGTGGACCGGGTCACCCGGACCTGCCTGGACGTGCTCGACGGCGCGGACCCCGGCGACCCGCTGGGCCGGTTCCTCGCCGAGCTGCGCGACGACGTCGCCGCCGCCCCCGGCTACGCCGCGCTGGGTGGCCGGTGGCGGGCCGCGACGGAACGCATGCTCGACGCGATGACCCGGGAGTGGACCTGGCGGCACACCGGCCGTCCCACCCTCACCGACTATCTGGCCAACGCCGACAACCTCGCCGCCACGGTGGTCAACGTGGCCCACTGGATCCACACCGGCTCGGTGTCCACAGGTGACGAGCTGGACCGGCTGATCCAGGTCAGCGACGAGGTGCAGCGGGCGCTGCGGCTGGTCAACGATCTCGGCACGCACCGCCGCGACGCCGAGTCGGGCGACCTGAACGCGTTGCTGCTCGTGGACGACCCGGCCGAGGTGGAGCGGCGGTTCGCCGAGCAGGTCGAGCACTGCCGGGTGCTGCTGGCGAAACTGGCCGGCGAGGTGCCCCGGGAGGCCGACTTCCTGTCCCGGCAGCTCGGCTTCACCTCCGGCTTCTACCGGCACACCGACTTCTGGGGGGTGCGGTGACCCTCACCGCCCGATCGGCGCCGGCCACCCGGACCGGGCCCGTGCGTGACCTCGTCGGGTCGCTGGCGGGTGAGCCGGCGGGCCAGACGTCGCCGTCGGTCTACGAGACCGCCCGGCTGGTGGCCCTGGCCCCCTGGCTCGTCGGCCACGACCTGCGTGTGGCCTGGCTGCTCGACCGGCAGCGCCCGGACGGCGGCTGGGGCGGCCCCGGCGGGTACGCCCTGGTGCCGACGCTGAGCGCGGTCGAGGCGCTGCTCGGCGTGCTGCGCCGGG
Source organism: Micromonospora sp. DT31 (assembly GCF_049841795.1). Classification (NCBI taxonomy): domain Bacteria; kingdom Bacillati; phylum Actinomycetota; class Actinomycetes; order Micromonosporales; family Micromonosporaceae; genus Micromonospora; species Micromonospora sp. DT31. The sequence goes on from NZ_JBNCKZ010000012.1 coordinate 51,871, forward strand.
AGGGGCCGTCCGCCGGGTGCGTCGCCGCCGCCGACCGGGGCCTGAGGTTCCTGACCGCCGCGCTGCGCGACGAGGCCGCGCCGGACCTGCCGGCCACCGACCTGATCGTGCCGGCGCTGCGTGCGGCGGTGGACCGGCACCTGGACGGCCCGGCCGGGCCGCCGCCCGGGCTGGCCGGGTGGGCGGGCCGGCCCCGCCTGCCGCTGCCGGCCGGTCTGGACCCGACCCGGCTGACCCGGGTACGCGGACTGCTGGCCACCGGTGGGCCGGTGCCGGAGAAGCTGGCGCACGCCCTTGAGGTGGCCGGTGACCTGGCGTACCGCGCGGCGGGTGTGCGTCCCTCGGCCAGCGGCGCGGTGGGTGCCTCCCCGGCCGCGACGGCGGCGTGGTTGGGTCGCCCGGAGCCCGGGCCGGCCCTGGACTACCTGCGCGCGGTGGGCCGCTCCGGTCCGGTGCCCTGTGCCAGTCCGATCACCGTCTTCGAGCGGGCCTGGGTGCTCGCGATCCTGGTGCGGGCCGGTTTTCCGCTCGACGTGCCGGCGCCGGTGCTGGCCGAGTTGGCCGGGGCCGTGGGTCCGTCCGGCGCGGCCACCGCTCCCGGCCTGCCGGCCGACGCCGACACCACCTCGGTGGCGCTCTACGCGCTGGCCCGGCTGGGCCGCTCACCCGGCGTCGCGTCGCTGTCCGTGTTCGACACCGGCGGGCACTTCTGCACCTGGCCGGGGGAGGACGGGGCGTCGCTGACCACGAACGCGCACGTGCTCGACGCCCTCGGCGAGCACCCGAGCCGACCGGGGGTGACCGGCGTGCGGCGGCGGGTCGCCGAGTGGCTGGTGGGGCGGCAGGAGCCGGACGGGCGGTGGGACGACCGCTGGCACGCCTCGGCGTACTACGCGACGTACGCGGTGCTGCTGGCCCTGGCCGACCACGCGCCGGACGGCACGGCCCGGGCCGCGGTGGAGCGGGGGGTCGCGTGGCTGCTGGACACCCAGCGCCCGGACGGCGACTGGGGGCGGTGGCGCGGCACCGCGGAGGAGACCGGGTACGCCGTGCTGGCGCTGACCGGCGCGGGCCGCCCGGGGGACGCGCGGGTCGCGGCGGCGTTGGCCCGGGCGCGCCGCCGACTGTCCGAGCTGGACGAAAGCGACGACGGGCCGGAGCTGTGGCACGACAAGGATCTCTATCGGCCGACGCGGATCGTGCGCGCCGCGTTGCTGGCGGCGTCCGGTCGCGCCGCCGTCGGTGCGGGGCGGGCCGTACCGGGCATGATCAGGATCGCTTGAATGAGGCTCGTGACGGCTGCTAGCGTGCGCCGGAGTCGATCGGATGTCGGACCGACCGAAGACCGGGCCAGGACGGTGTGATGGGTTCCCGCAGTACGAATCTCCGTACGAAGATCATCGCGCTTCTGGCGTCGCTGACCGCGCTCTGGGCGTTCGCGGCCTGGGTGACCGTACGGGACGGGTTCAACCTGCTCGGCGTGCAGGCGCTCAACGCGCGGGTCTTCGAACCCAGCGATCCGCTGTTGCAGGAGTTGCAGGCCGAGCGGCGGCTGTCGCTGCGCTATCTGGGCGACTCGGAACCGGGACGGCTGCAGGAACTGGAGGCCCAGCGTGGTCGCACCGACGCCAAGGCCGGCGCGCTGTGGCGCTCGGTCGACGACTGGCGCACCGAGGTTCCGGCCAGCCGCGAGTTGATGGGGCGGCTCGGTGAGCTGAAGGCTGAGTTGGACCAGCTCCGCGAGGTACGGGCCGAGGTGGGCCGCAAGACCATCGACCGGACCGCCACCCTCACCGCCTACGACGAGGCGGTCGACGCGATCTTCGCCGTCTTCGACTCGCTCAGCGGCCTCGACGACGAGGAGATCGCCCGGGACACCGCCGCGCTCATCGACCTCAACCGCTCCCGGGAACTGCTGTCCCAACAGGACGCCCTGCTGACCGGTGCGATCGCGGCCAACCGGATCACCGTCGCCGAGCAGACCACGTTCGCCCGGCTGGTCGGCGCGCAGTGGTTCCTCGCCGACCGCACCGTCCGGGAACTCTCCGCCGCCGACCGGGCCCGCTACCAGCGGATGGTCGACGGCGAGGCGTTCGGGCAACTGCGTGCCCTGCAGGACCGGGTACTCGTGGCCAAGGGTTCCGACGTGCGCCCGCCGGTCACCGCCGAGGCCTGGCGGGCCGCCGCCGACCGCGCGATGGCCGACCTGCGGGGGGCGATCCTGGCCGGTGGCGAGGACATCGTGACCCGGGCCACCCCGGTCGCGGTGGGTGTCATCGTGCGGCTGGTGCTGGCCGCCGGTCTCGGACTGCTCGCCGTCATCGCCTCGGTGGTCGTCTCGATCACCACGGCGCGGGCGCTGGTCCGCCAGCTCGAACGGCTGCGCGAGGCGGCCTTCCAACTGGCTCACGAGCGGCTGCCCAGCGTGGTGGAGCGGCTGGGTCGGGGCGAGGAGGTGGACGTCGCCCGGGAGGCGCCGCCGTTGCAGTTCGGCGACGACGAGATCGGTCAGGTGGGCAAGGCGTTCAACGTCGTGCAGGAGACCGCCGTCCGCACCGCCGTCGAGCAGGCCGAACTGCGCCGCAGCGTACGGGACGTCTTCCTCAGCCTGGCCCGGCGCACCCAGGCGCTCGTGCACCGCCAGTTGACCCTGCTCGACGCGATGGAACGTCGGGAGCACGACGCCGAGGAGCTGGAGGACCTGTTCCGGGTCGACCACCTGGCCACCCGGATGCGGCGTAACGCGGAGAACCTCATCGTGCTCTCCGGTTCGACCCCGGGCCGGGCCTGGCGGCGCAGCGTGCCGATGGTCGACGTGGTGCGCGGCGCGGTCGCCGAGGTGGAGGACTACACCCGGGTCACCGTGCGCCCGCTCGGCCCGGTGTCGCTGACCGGCCGGTCCGTCGGTGACGTGATCCACCTGCTGGCCGAGCTGATCGAGAACGGACTCTCCTTCTCGCCGCCGCAGACCACGGTGGAGGTCCGCGGTCAGCTCGTGGCCAACGGGTTCGCGATCGAGATCGAGGACCGGGGCCTCGGCATGAGTGCCGACGAGATGGCCGCCGCGAACGCGCGCATCGTCGACCGGTCCGAGTTGAACCTGGCCGACGCCGCCCGGCTCGGCCTGTTCGTGGTCAGCCGGCTCACCGAGCGGCACGGTGTGAAGGTGCAGCTCCGGGAGTCCGCGTACGGCGGGACGACCGCGGTGGTGCTGATTCCCCGGGAACTGATCAGCACCACCGGCGACGACCCGCGTCCCGCGGCCGTCCCGGCCGTCCCGAGCATGCCACCGGCGCCCGAGCCGGACAGCGCGCCGGTCGACGCGCAGCCCGAGGCCGCCACCGTGCCGGCCGGTGTGGACCGGCGGGCCGGGTCGGACGAGCCGGACGAGCCGGCCCTGCCGGAGCCGGTGACGCGGGCACCCCGGCTGACCCCGTCCGGGTTGCCGGCGCGCACCCGCAGGCGGCAACCCGCGGTGGGCGGACCGACCACGGAACTGGCCGTGGTGGAGCGCCGCTCGGCGGCGACCACGGCCGACCCGGAGACGCCGTCGGCACCCGAGCAGGCGGCCCCGACTCCGACTCCGGCCCCGACTTCGACTTCGACTTCGACTCCGGCTCCGGCTCCGGCTCCGGCTCCGGCTCCGGGGGAGCCTGAGGCCGAGCCGGTGACGGACGCCGGGCTGCCCGTGCGGGTGCGCCAGGCCAGCATCGCGCCCGGCCTGCGCAACGATCCGTCCGCCGTGGACGAGGAGGACACCGACGGGACCACGCGCGCACCGGAGCAGGTGCGCCGGATGATGAGCTCCTACCAGAGCGGCACCCGCCGCGGCCGTACCGACGCCGCGCGGTTGCTGGGCGGGGCGCGCGGGGCCGGCGACGAGCCGGTCGACGCGGACGAGCAGGCTACCTGACCGGGCCGCCCGTGCGGCGGATCCGGGACGAGAACGGCACACCAGCCGGGAAGAAGAGGACGACGAGTGGCGCAGAAGACGGCTTCGAGTGCGGATCTGGCGTGGCTGCTGGATGACCTGGTCGGCCGGGTCAAGCAGGCGGAGCACGCCGTGGCGCTCTCCACCGACGGACTGCTGATGGCCTCGTCGCGCGGATTGAGCCGCGACGACGGCGAGCACCTGGCGGCCATGGCGGCGGGCATTCAGAGCCTCGCCCGGGGCGCGGGCAAGCGGTTCGGCGGTGGTCATGTGCAGCAGACCATCATCGAGATGCAGTCCTCCTTCCTGTTCGTCACCGCGGCGGGCCGAAACGCCTGCCTGGCGGTGCTCGCCTCAGAGGACGCGGATGTCGGCCTGATCGCGTACGAGATGGCGATGCTCGTCACCCGGGTCGGCCGGTTCGTCGCGTCACCGACCCGGGAACAGCCCCTCGGCGAGAACGCAGCGCGATGACCGGCCGGGGGGAGTCCGCGGAGCAGGAGTGGGTGGACGACCACGCCGGCCCGGTGGTCCGCCCGTACGCGGTGACCGGCGGCCGGGCCCGACCGGTGACCGGCACGTTCGACCTGATCTCCCTGGTCATGGCGACCCGGCCGGATGTGGGGTCGGAATCCGGGCTCGGCCCGGAGCACGTGGCGATCGTCGGCCTCTGTCAGCGGATCCTCTCCGTCGCCGAGATCGCCGCCCATCTCGACCTGCCGGTGGGCACGGTCCGGGTTCTCCTGGGAGACCTGGCAGCCCGCAGCCTGGTTCAGGTACGCGAGCCGCGCGCAACCGCCGCCGGCCTTCCCGACGAGCACGTTTTCGAGGCGGTAATCAATGGACTACGGGCGCTCTGAGCGGCCGGCGGATGCGGCGCCGCTGCCCACCGCGATCAAGATTCTGATCGCCGGTGGGTTCGGCGTGGGCAAGACCACCATGGTGGGCGCGGTCAGTGAGACAAAGCCGCTGCGCACCGAGGAGGTGCTGACAGAGACCGGGATCGGCATCGACGATCTGTCCGGTGTGGAGGAGAAGTCCACCACCACCGTGGCGATGGACTTCGGCCGCATCACCATCAGCGACGACCTGGTGCTCTATCTGTTCGGCACCCCTGGGCAGGACCGGTTCTGGTTCGTCTGGGACGAGTTGGCGCTGGGCGCGCTCGGCGCGGTGGTGCTGGCCGACACCCGCCGGCTGGCCGACTGCTTCCCGTCGATCGACTACTTCGAGGGGCGGGGCACGCCGTTCGTGGTGGCGGTCAACTGCTTCGAGGGCGCCAAGAAGTTCCGGCTGGACGAGGTGCAGGCGGCGCTCGACCTGGACCCGGGCGTGCCGGTGGTGCTGTGTGACGCGCGGCAGCGGGAGTCGGCCAAGGAGGTGCTGATCACCCTGTTGGAGCACGCCATGAAGCTGCGCGAGGCACGTCGGCGGGCTGCCGAGGACTGATCCGCGGCACCGTCGGCGGGGCGGTGGGAACCGGATCACCATGACAGTCTGTGCGTCATGACCGAGCTGGATGTCCGGGCCATGACCCCGGAGGAGTTCGACGGCTGGCAGGCCGAGCTGGCCGCCGGCTACGCCCAGGAGCACGTCACGGCCGGCAACTGGCCGGCCGACGAGGCGCTCGCCCGGGCCCGGCGGGCCATCGCCGTCCAACTGCCGGACGGCACGGCCACCCCGGGCGAGCTCCTCCTGGTCGGCGTGCTGCCCGACGGGTCGCCGATCGGCCGTCTGTGGATCAGCCTGACGCATCCGCGGGGTCTCGCCAACTGCGCCCACCTGCAGGACATCGCGGTGGTCGCCGACCGCCGCGGCCAGGGCCTGGGCCGGGCGTTGCTCGCGGCGGGGGAGCGGGTGGCCCGGGAGCGGGGCGCCCACGCTCTTGAGCTGAACGTGTTCGGCGCCAACGAGACGGCGGCGCGGCTCTACCGGACGTCCGGCTACCGGGTGGTCACCCAGCAGATGCGCAAGGACCTGCTGGCCTAAGGGCCGGGCTCAGAGGCGGGTGGCGGTCCGGACCAGGCCGGCGACCGCCCGGGACCGGCTGTGCGGCGGCCACGCGATCACCGTGGTCACCGAGGGCGCGTCCGGCACGGGCACGGTGGCCACGTCCGGCCGCAGGAGGGACCGGGCGGACTCCGGGAGCACCACCGCGGTACGCCCGAGTGCGACCAGTTGGAGCAACTGGGCATGGTCCCGGACCTCGGGGCCGGGACCGGGCGGATACGACCCGTCGGCCCGGGGCCAGCGTGGCATCGGCAGGTCGGGCAGCGTCTCCACCTCGGACATCCGCAGGTGCGGCCGCTGGGTCAGCGGATGCCCGGCCGGCAGGATCGCCACCTGCTGCTCGGTGACCAGTTCCTCGATGTCCAACCCGGTCGTCGAGTCGAACGGCAGGTGCAGCAGCGCCACGTCGGCCCGCCCGTCGCGCAGCAGCCGTTCCTGCTCGCCGATGCCGCACAGCAGCACCTCGACGGCGACCGCGTCCGGCTCGGCGGCGTACGCGTCCAGCAGCTTCGGCAGCAGCTCGCTCGACGCACCCGCCTTCGTCGCCAGCACCAGCCCCGCGCCGCCGTTCGCGGCCCGGCCGGCACGGCGGGTACGGCGGTCGGCGGCGTCCACGGCGTCCAGGGCGGCCCTGCCCTCCCGAAGCAGCACCGACCCGGCCGGGGTCAGCGAGACGCGGCGGCTGTTCCGTTCCAGCAGGGTCACGCCGAGACGTCGTTCGAGCTGCCGGATCGCCCGCGACAGCGGCGGCTGGGCGATGCCGAGGCGCTGCGCGGCGTGGCCGAAGTGCAGTTCCTCGGCCACCGCCACGAAGTAACGCAACTCGCGGGTCTCCACCCGGCCACCGTACCCCCGGCGATACCGCCCGGGTATCGCACGCTACCGAAGCGGTGTTGGAGGCCGGTACGCCGCGCGGACAGGATCGGGGCATGAGCGAACGAACCGTCGCGCTGGTGACCGGCGCGAACAAGGGAATCGGGTACGAGATCGCGGCCGGCCTGGGTGCGCTGGGCTGGCGGGTGGGGGTGGGCGCGCGGGACGGGCGGCGCCGTGAGGAGGCGGTGGCGAAGCTGCGTACGGGCGGCGTGGACGCGTTCGGCGTACCGCTTGACGTGACCGACGACGCGAGCGTGAGCGCCGCCGCCCGGCTGCTGGAGGCGGAGGCCGGCGGCCTGGACGTGCTGGTGAACAACGCGGGCGTGACCGGCGGCGGACAACAGCGCCCCGGTGACGTCGATCTGGCGACCGTGCGGACGGCCGTGGAGGTCAACGTGATCGGCGTCGTGCGGGTCACCGAGGCGATGCTGCCGTTGCTGCGCCGCTCGGCGTCGCCGCGGATCGTCAACATGTCAAGCGGTGTCGGCTCGCTCGCCCGGCAGAGCGCCTCGGCCGGCGAGCACGAGACCGGGCCGCTGGCCGTGGCGTACTCGCCGTCCAAGACGATGCTCAACGCGGTGACCATCCAGTACGCCCGCGCGCTCGCCGACACGAACATCCTGATCAACGCCGCCTGCCCGGGCTTCACCGCGACCGACCTGAACGGTTTCCGGGGCGTGCGGACCCCGCAGCAGGGCGCGGCGATCGCGATCCGACTGGCCACGCTGCCGGATGGCGGGCCGACCGGCGGCTACTTCGAGGACGCGGGCGTCATCCCCTGGTGAGGCGGCTCGTCAGCACCAGATGATCGGGTTTCCGGTGGACACCGCGGCCTCGCACAGCCGGCGCAGCGGCTCCACGACGTAGGCGAAGTCGTCGCCCGACCGGCTGCGGGTCCGCACGGCGAGCCGTTCGGGCGGCGGCTCGCCGTGCTCGCCCACCGGCCGCATCGCCAGCACCGTCCGCGTCCCGCCGGTGGTGAACTCCACCCGGTGATCGGGCAGCGGCCGTTGGGTGAACCGGACGGCCCGGAACAGCGTGACCGGCGGGTCGGCGCGGTCGAGGACGAAGAAGCCGTCCGGGTCGACACCGGCCTGCACGTCGGGGCCGAAGATGAACACCCCGTCATAGACCTCGACGTATTGCATCAGCACCCGGCCGGTCGCCTCGTCGATCAGCTCCACCTCGTCCGCGATCCGGCTGGTGTGCCGGAACCTGTCCAGCTCGGCGAGTGCGACGGCCGCCCGCTCGGCCGTCAGCCACCCGCCGTTGACGTTCGGCAGCGCGGCGGCGAGCGTCGGGAACCGCTCCGCGCCGGCCGTGCGCAGTGCCTGCTGGAACAGCCGTACGCCGGCCCAGTTGGACACGTGCTCGCTCACCTGTTCCATGCGTTCGTGCGGGCAGGACCGGGCGAGCCAGACGTCGAAGGCCTTGTGTGCCGCCCGGTTGCCCTCCCAGGGCTGCAACAACGCGAGCCAGCCGTCCTCGTCGTAGCCGACCGGGCCGACCGGGCACGGCGTGGCGAGGCGGTCCTGCCAGCACCGGCAGTACACGAACGCGTCGAGGCCCACGCCGGCACGCTACCGGCGCCCGGCCGGCGGCGCGCAGCGGTTTTCGGCGGCTCAGTTGACGGTCAGCAGCACCGCCTCGCCACGCGCCGCCGCGTTGCGGTAGAAGGTGCGCAGCTCGTGGTAGTGCGGCAGGAGGTAGTCGTCGAACTCGACGTCACCGTCCTCCCAGACATGCGGGTAGACCTCGGCCTCCCCCAGGGCGGCCGGGTCGTAGCGGGCACGCAGCGTCGTCTCGTCCATCGAGTCGAGCGCGGCGGCCACCCGCGCGACGAGCTTCGGTTCGAGCAGGCGGGCCGGGCCCATCCCGAGGTCGGGGCCGATCGGGTCACCCCCGAGGATCGCCTCTCCGGGGCCCTCGGGGATCTCGTGGGCGCTGCCGGTCAGCAGGTAGTGCAACCCGTGCCACGCCTTGTCGAGGTCGACGCTGCCGGCGGGCTCGGGCCCCGTCGGTTCGGTGTCGAGCACCGCGATGACCGTGTCCGGGTCGGCCTGCACCGCCGCCAGTTCCTCGCCGGACAGCCGGCGCCCCGAGAAGATCATGCCCACGTTGTCGCTCCTCAGAGTGTGTGCCTGAATCGGCGGAAGCGTAGCGTGGTCGTGCGACAGGCAGCCATCATCGACCGATGACGAGGGAGTCCCGGCATCGGGCCGTCCACACAGAATGCCCGGTGGCCGGTGTCGACGCCTTCGTCGCCGACCCGGCGAACCTGCCCGCTGGGCGCCGGGCCTCGGCGGCCCGGCGTTCCGGTCAGACGACCAGCACGGCATGGCGTGGCTGCTGGGTCTGTGCACGCGGCGGTAGCGTGCGGGTCGATAAACGTCTATGCGATCTGTCGGCGCACCCACGACAACTGTTAGTGAGAGCGGCATGAAGAAGCGCGGAGTGGTTCGAACGCTGGGGGTCCTTCTTGGCGCATCCGTGATGGTCGGCATAGCAGTTCGTGCAGCCGATCCGCTCCTTTGGGCACTCGTGGGGCTCGGTCTGACGGGTCTGCTCCTGCTGTTGATCAGCCCGCTTCCTGGACATCCGCACGAGTAGGCCGGGCGTGGCGGTCTCGCCGGTTGAGACCGACGTGATCACCGCGGGTGGCAGCGCGGCTGACGTTCGCGCCGGTCGAACGACTACAGCGGGTTCGACCACGAGGTGCGGACCCCGTCCGGCGAGACGGTGTACGCACCGTTTCGACCCCCGGCGAGGTCGCGCAGGTGCGCGAGCGGCAGGTGCGGCGGTCGCCACTCCAGGAACATGGCCGTGGCGTCGTCGTCGAGCTGCTCGTCCTGGTACGTCAGCACGGCGCGCACCAGGCGACGCATCGTCTCCGGGCTGGGCAGGGCGTCGTTGAGGGCACGGCCGACGAAGTCGACGAGCCGGTCCACCCCGAACCGCTCCCCGTCGCCCCCACGCGCATCGGTGATGCCGTCGGTGTAGGCCAGGATGCGGTCACCCGGATGCAACTCCTCCTCGTGCACGGTGGGGCCGGCGCTCCTCAGGTTGCCCAGGCCGAGCGGCAGGGCGGTCGGACCCGGCAGCTCCCGGATGGCCTTGCCGTCGCGCAGCAGCAGGGCCCTCGGGTGCCCGGCATTGATCGTCTTGAGCCGGCCGGTGCGCCGGTCCAGCTCGGCGAGCAGTGCCGTCGCGAAGTAGCCGGGGTGCTCGGAGCGTAACCACTTGTCGATGCTCTTCGCCGTGTCGGTCAGATCGAGGCCGGACCGGCGCGCGTTGCGGTACGCGCTGACCGCCAGCGAGGCCAGGGCGCTGGCCTTGATGCCGTGCCCGCAGGTGTCGAAGAGCCCGACGCTGAGCACGTCACCGTTCAGGGCGTAGTCGAAGACGTCCCCGCCGACGTCGTAGCACGGTTCGAGGATGGCGGTGACCACCAGTTCGTCGGTCGCGAAGGTCAGCGGCGGCAGCAGACCCCAGACGATCTCGGCGGCGACCTGCATCGGCAGCCGCCGCCGCATCCGCTCCACGACGTCGCCGTAGAGCCGGCGGTTGACCAGGAGCTGGGCGATGGTGACCGCCAGCTCCCAGGCGGGCGCGTCGATCGCGGCGTCACCGGCGGCCGGCGACACGATCTCCAGCACCCCCAGCCGTTCACATCCCAGCAGCAGGGGCACCCAGAGACGGTCCGGGTTGTCGGCGGCGCGCTGCACGTCGAGGCTGGTGAACGCCCGCCCGGCCAGCGTCGTCTCGATAGTCTGCTGGTCGCGGGCGAGGCCCGCGCCGAGCAGTGGCACCAGGCAGGACTGTGTGTAGTCGGCCAGGTAGATCACCATCTCGGAGGCGCCGACCGACGGCGCTGCACGCATCACGAGCAGGGACAGCTCGTCCGGCCCGCCCCGGGGTGCGTTGAGCTGGAGCCAGCGCGACACCTCACCCGCGTCGACCACGCGCACCTCCCGTTTCACCCTCACGGTAGAAGGCCGGCGGCGAACTGCCAACGCGGACAGGCCGCACGGGACGAGCGACTCCTCGGCCAGAATCCGACGGCTCGGGAAACTGGTCGGAAAATTTCACGCCACGATCATCTACTGTAGACAAATTTCATGCCCTTCGATAATCTCCGGCAATGATGGTTGCCTATCGGGGAGGCTTCATGCGGCACACCCGGCACCAGCTCATGCTTAGCTGCGCACTGGCGGCGATCGGTGCCACGGCCCTCACGCCGGCACCGGCCGCACACCGCACCGCACCGCACTGACCGCGAAACTCCTTCAACTGCTGGCCGGCCGGACTGCGGACGCGCATCCCACCGGCTCGGCGTTCCTCGCCCGCCCCGGAGCCACGGGCTGACGTCGCCTTCGACGGTGCGGCGTCGTTCGATGACCTGCCGCCGCCTCACCACTGGTGAGCGGAAACGAGAAGGTCGTGTTCACCACGCCCGGCACCTACCCCTCCACCGGCGTCAACGGGCCCATCAACGGCTGGTGCTGACCACAGCCCTCCGCGGACCGCACCGAACCCCATGTAGATGAAAGGAATTCGATGAGATCCTTCCGCATGCGCGGGACGCTCGTCACCGTCGCAGCCACCGCTCTGGCCGCGACCACGCTGATAGTGGCACCTGCCGCGGCGGCGCCCGCCGGCGACCTCTCCGCCCAGGCGAGTTCCTCCAGCTTCCCGCTGGGCGACCCGGACACCCTCCGGGCGAGGAACGGCTCGTACGTCACGTATGGCACCACCGTCCCCGACGGGAAGGGTGATCGCTGCGGCGCGACCGGAAAGCTGCACGTGCCCGTCCTCGTCCACGGCTCCGGCAACGACGTGGGCATGGCGAACTGCGCCTCCCACGACGCACTTCCGTCCGGTCCGGGCAGCTGGGCCGACCCCGACGACCCGGTCTGGGCGCCGGGGGTCGCGCGCTTCGGCAAGCGGTTCTTCATGTTCTACACGGCCTCCCGGAAGGGCACCGGCCAGAAGTGCATCGGGCGGGCCACCTCCCGCCGCGCCACGGGCCCGTTCCGCAACCAGGGCATTTGGGCCTGCCCGGCCAGGGGCTGGGTGATCGACGCCAATCCCTTCGTCGCGGGCGGGAAACTGTACGTGACCTACCGGGACGACAGCATCACGTCGGGCCTGGAAACCGGCATCTCCACGGTCCGGACCGATGGCGAGGGCCGTGCGATCTGGGGCACCCGGCGGACCATGCTCAAGAGCACCGACATCACCTGGGACACCAAGAAGATCAGTGGTGGTACCCACGTGATCGAAAACCCGTCGATGTGGAAGTCCAACGGCAAGTGGTACCTGATGTACTCGGGCAACAACTGGAACAGCCCTCGGTACGCGACAGGTATCGCGGTCTGCGGCACCACCCCGTTGCCCAGTTCCCGCTGCAACCCCATTCGTAAGGGCGTCGCCCGCCCCTACTTCGGCTTCACCGGGGACACCGGGCTCAACCCCTTCCGGGGCCTGCCCGGCGACCACCAGGGCCCCGGCGGGATGGACGTCTTCCGCGCCGCGGACGGCAGCCCTCGCGTGGTCTGGCACTGGTGGGACGGCGGAACCCAGCGGTTCCCCATGACCGGCGTGCTGACCCGCCCTACCGGTGGCTTCGTCGTTTCGTAGCCGCCGACCCCACCCGCTCGGGCTGTGACCGAGCGGGCAGCCACACCTACCGACCAGAGAGGATCCGATGAATTCGATTAGCAGACGGCAGGCCCTCGGCCTTGCCGGCGGCGTCGCCCTCGCCGGTGCCGCCGGCGCTCTCACCCTCCCCGCGGCAGCCAGCGCGGCGGGCGACTGGCGCAGACTCCCCGTCATCACCGCCAACATCGGCCGTGACGTGCCTCGCGACGTCCGCACGAGGGCGATCCGGCGCGTCCGGCACGCGCTCGACCGGCGACCGCTCGTCGGCTGGCAGGAGATCGGTGAGGGCGACGGGGACAAAGCCGAAAGGAAGGCCATCGCTTCTCAATTCGACGAGGGCTATCGCAACGTCCATATGTTCGACGAGGCATTTCGGGTCCCGATCTCCGTGCCGACGGCCTACAACGTGGATCGTAGAAAAATCGTAAAAGTCCATGGTGCGTTCCCGGAGGGGCCCCGCGCCGATTGGATTACGCCGCCCCGCTACATCTCCGAGGTCATCCTGTCCGCCAAGAATGACCCGGAGCTCAAGTTCGCCTTCCTCAACACCCACTTCATCGCCAAAGCCTTTAACGGCGAAGTCGATTCTTTCGAGGATGATCGTCTACGCCTATGGCGCGAGCACTTCAGGACGCTTCGGAGTCGGATCAACCGCCGGTTGGAGCAGGGCTACCCGGTGATCTGGACTGGCGACACCAACAATCCGAACATGGAGAAGCTGCACGACGACGAAGAGCGGGCCTTCGCCAACGGCCTCGACCAGATTCGCTGGATCGAGGGCAGTAGCGGCGTCGAGATCGAGCGGGTCACAACGTCCGAAATCCCGCTGGGCATCGACATCCACGAGGCCCGCGTGGCGATCCTCAAACTTCGCCGGACCTGATCGACCGACCGCGCCCGGCGTCCCGACAGGCGCCGGGCGCGGTTGCGTGCCCATCCGTCGCCCGCCGGCGGGAGCGCGGCTGAACTACCCCCGGGGCCGCCGGCGTGTCGGCGCATCCACCACCGTGGCGTGAGCGTCGGACAACCGTGCCATCATCGGCGGGTGGCTACCGAGTCCCGGCACCTCAGCGTCCACATCGACCGCCCGGTCGTGGAGGTCTACGCCTTCGTCGCCGACCCGGCGAACCTGCCCCGCTGGGCGCCGGGCCTGGGCGGCCCGGTGGTCCGGGAAGACGGCCACTGGTTCGTCGACACGCCGCAGGGGCGGGCGCGGCTGACGTTCGCGCCGGCAAACGACTTCGGCGTGCTCGACCACGAGGTGCGGACCCCGTCCGGTGAGACGGTGTACGTGCCGTTGCGCGCCATCGTCGACGGCGACGCCACCGAGGTGGTGTTCAGCCTGCGGCGGATGCCGGGGATGAGCGACGCGGACTTCGATCGGGACACCGCGCTGGTGGAGGCCGACCTGGCCCGGCTCCGGACCGTGCTGGAGTCGACCGACGCCTGACTGCCTAGTTGGTGATCGACTCGCTGGAGGTCAGTGATCTGTGAAGGCTAGAGGGTACTTCATCTCAATAGCATCGGGATTGGTCGCTATGGCCATTTGGTCCCTGCTGACCCGGTCGCTCTCCTCTTCGGCCCGCGCGAGCGTGCTTCTTGTCGCTCTCGTACTCTTTTGGGCTTTCCTGATTGTGCTGGCGGTGTGGCACATGAAGAAACAGTGAGCCGCTTCCCCGTTCCTGTGCGGCGCCGGTCGACTCCACGAGCACCTACGGAACACGCCCGGCCGGGAACTGGTCGAGTCACAGGTGTGTGGCGGCCGGTGGGTCGGGCTCTGCGAGGTCGATGCGCCAGTCGTTGCTGCGCATCACGCGGCCGCTGCCCGGTGGGTACTCGAAATCGCACGGGCCGACGAGGGTGAAACCGAGGCGCTGGCACAGCGCGTTGGACGGAGCGTTGCCGACCGAGGGGAAGGCGTGCAGGCGGCGGGGTGCGCCGGGGCGCCGGGCGGCCTCGCGGACGGTGCTGATCAGAGCCGTGCCGGCTGCGGTGGCAATGCCCCGGCCCTGGTGGGGCGGTAGGACGTTCCAGCCGGTCTCGTAGATCTGCTCGCCCTGCCAGTCGCGCTGGTGGTAGGCGATGCTGCCGACCATCTCGTCACCGAGCAGCACGGCGAACATGCAACCCTGGCCGGTTGCCGGCATAGCCAGGTATCGGCGGTGCCGGGCGAGCAGTTGCTCCTCCGGTTCGGGACCGCCGACGTGTCGACGCATCTGTGGGGTGTTGATCCGGCACAGGAGGTCGAGCGCGGATTCTGACCAGGGTTCGAGACGAACGTCTGTCCCGTGCACCGGGGTGACCACCGCCGGGCTCAGCGGCGTGTCGACGTCAGGAACCGGGCCCACGGGGCCGGGCCGAAGGTGAGCACCGGCCCGGTCGGGTCCTTCGAGTCCCGGACGCCGACCACGCCGGGCAGGTTGCCGGCGACCTCGACGCAGTTGCCGCCGTTGCCACCGCTGCGGGTGCTCTTGCGCCACCGGGCGCCGCTCAGGTCCATGCCGTCGCCACTTCCCTCAGCAGTTCCAGGGTCCGCGTGCGGGGCAGTGCCTCGCCCCGGATGCGTTCCCACCGACGCTCCAGGGTAGCAATCTCCGAGGGTTGCTCGATGATCTGCGCGCGGGCCTGGCTGTCCACATGTGCCACCCGGGTGCCGTCGCGCAGTTCGGCGATGACGAACGGCCCGTCCAGCCCGGGATAGGTGGGCGTGTCCAGCGGCACCACGTGGAGCTGCACGTTCGGCAGTGCCGCGCAGGCGAGCAGGTGGGTCAGCTGCGCGGCCATCAGCGCCCGGTCGCCGGCTGCGGCGCGGCGCAGCACCTGCTCGTCGAGCACCACGACGTACAGCGGCCCGCGGGGCCGGGTGAGGACGCCCTGCCGGTCCAGCCGGGCGGTGACCAGGTCGGTGACCTCGTCGCCGGTCAGCGGCTGACCGATGAACGTGGCGCGGGCGTACGCCTCGGTCTGCAACAGCCCCGGCACCCAGGCCAGCTCGAACGTCCGCAGCGCGACCGCCTCGCGCTCGATGTCGACCCAGGGACGGAACCACACCGGCTCGCGGCGGCGGGTCACGTCCGGCCAGAGCGCCTCGACCGGCTGGCCCAGCAGGTTCGCGACTGTCGCGCGGTGCCGGCTCTGCGGAATGTGGCCGGGATTGGCCCAGCGGGCCACCGTCTTCGGGTGCAGGCTGAGCCGTTCCGCCAGGCTGTCGACGGTGAGGCCGGAGCCGGCCAGCGCGGTCACGAAGGCATGGTTCATGCCCGTTCCTCCCCGGAGCAAAAGAACCGTCCGAAGGAGATTTCACAACGCTGTGTGATTGTGCGGGCACCCTCGGCAGGGTGGGGGCATGACCGAACCGACACCGACATCGGCGTACCCCCGGGTGGTGCTGCCGCTGACCGGCCACCGGGCGTGCGGTCCGGCCTGGCGCTGCGACCGCTGCGGCGAGCCCTGGCCGTGCCCGACGCTGCGGGCCGCGCCCACCGACGCGGCGCGCCGCGCCACGATGATCCCGGAGTTCTCCCGGATCACCCGGCAGGCCATCCGCGACCTGCGCGGCCAACCCGACGGCCCGGACCCGATCGCGATCGTGCGGCGCTTCCTGTGGTTCCTGCCGCTCACCGACGCCGAGGCGCGGGCCGTCGCCCTCCGCCTCCGCTGAGATGTAAGGAAGGGCCCCTTCTTAACAGACGTCTGTTAAGAAGGGGCCCTTCCTTACATGCGGGCCTTAGTTGGCGATCATCCGGCGCAGCACGTACTGGAGGATGCCGCCGTGGCGGTAGTAGTCCGCCTCACCCGGGGTGTCGATGCGGACCACGGCGTCGAACTCCACGCCGGTGTCGGTGGTGACCTTCACCGTGCGCGGGGTGTCGCCGTCGTTAAGCGCGGTGACCCCGCTGAACGAGAACGTCTCCGTGCCGGTCAGGCCCAGCGACTCGGCGGTCTCGCCGCCCGGGAACTGCAACGGCAGCACGCCCATGCCGATCAGGTTCGAGCGGTGGATCCGCTCGTACGACTCGGCGATGACCGCCTTCACCCCGAGCAGCATGGTGCCCTTGGCCGCCCAGTCACGCGACGAACCCGAGCCGTACTCCTTGCCGGCCAGGATGACGAGCGGGATGCCCGCCTCCTGGTACGCCATCGAGGCGTCGTAGATCGAGGTCTGCTCGCCGGTCAGGTGGTTGACCGTGAAGCCGCCCTCGACACCCGGGACGAGCTGGTTGCGCAGCCGGATGTTGGCGAACGTGCCCCGGATCATCACCTCGTGGTTGCCCCGGCGGGAGCCGTACGAGTTGAACTCGTGCCGGGCCACGCCGTGCTCGGCCAGGTACTTGCCGGCGGGGGAGTCCGCCTTGATCGAGCCGGCCGGGGAGATGTGGTCGGTGGTCACCGAGTCGCCCAGCTTTGCCAGCACCCGCGCGTCGGCGATGTCCTGCACCGGCTGCGGGTCCTTCGCCATGCCCTCGAAGTACGGGGGCTTGCGCACGTAGGTCGACTCGCCGTCCCAGGAGAACGTGTCACCGGTCGGGGTCGGCAGCGACTGCCAGCGCTCGTCACCGGCGAACACGTCGGCGTACGCGGCGCTGAAGCCGGTCGCGCCGATCGCGGAGGCGATGACGTCCTGGATCTCGGCGCTGTTCGGCCAGATCTCCCGGAGGAACACCGGGTTGCCCTGGGCGTCCTCACCGATCGGCTCGTTGGCCAGGTCGATGTCCATGGTGCCGGCGAGCGCGTACGCGACCACCAGCGGCGGGGACGCCAGGTAGTTCATCTTGACGTCCGGGTTGATCCGGCCCTCGAAGTTGCGGTTGCCGGACAGCACCGACACCACGGCCAGGTCGCCGTCGTTGACGGCGGCGGAGACCTCCTCCGGCAGCGGGCCGGAGTTGCCGATGCAGGTGGTGCAGCCGTAGCCGACCAGGTTGAAGCCGAGCTTCTCCAGGTAGGGCGTGAGGCCGGCGCGGTCGTAGTAGTCCATGACGACCTTCGAGCCCGGCGCCAGGGTGGTCTTCACCCACGGCTTGCGGGCCAGGCCCTTCTCCACCGCGTTGCGGGCCAGCAGCGCCGCCCCGATCATCACCTGCGGGTTCGAGGTGTTGGTGCAGGAGGTGATCGCGGCGATCACCACGGCGCCGTGGTCCAGCTCGTACTCGGCGCCGTCGGCGCCGGTCACCCGTACCGGGTTGCTGGCCCGGCCGCCGGCACCGACCGCGGCGGTCTCCAGGTCACGCGGCGCGTCCGCCGGGTCGTTGACGCCGTTGGCGGGGGAGTCGCTGGCCGGGAAGGACTCGGCGGACGCCTCGTCGGCCGGCCCGTCGGCACCGAATGGCTTTTCCTGCTGCGGCACGCCCGGCTTGCGGCCCGGGTCACCACCGGTCTCGTCGGCGGCCACGTAGTCGCCGAGCGCGGCCCGGAACAGCGTCTTGGCGCTGCCCAGCGGCACCCGGTCCTGCGGGCGCTTCGGGCCGGCCAGCGACGGTTCGATGGTGCCGAGGTCCAGCTCCAGGCGCTCGGAGTACTCCGGCTCGTGCGACGGGTCGTGCCAGAGGCCCTGCTCCTTGGCGTACGCCTCGACAAGCGCCACCTGGGACGCGTCGCGGCCGGTCAGCTCCAGGTAGCGGATCGTCTCGGCGTCGATCGGGAAGATCGCCACGGTGGAGCCGTACTCCGGGGACATGTTGCCGATGGTGGCGCGGTTGGCGAGTGGCACCGCGCTCACGCCGGGGCCGTAGAACTCGACGAACTTGCCGACCACGCCGTGCTTGCGCAGCATCTCGGTGATGGTCAGCACCAGGTCGGTGGCGGTGGTCCCGGCCGGCATCTCGCCGTGCAGCTTGAAGCCGACCACGCGGGGGATGAGCATGCTGACCGGCTGGCCGAGCATCGCGGCCTCGGCCTCGATGCCGCCGACGCCCCAGCCCAGCACGCCCAGGCCGTTGACCATGGTGGTGTGCGAGTCGGTGCCGACGACGGTGTCCGGGTACGCCTGGCCGCCGCGCTCCATGATGGTGCGGGCCAGGTACTCGATGTTGACCTGGTGCACGATGCCGGTGCCCGGCGGGACGACCTTGAACTCGTTGAATGCGGTCTGGCCCCAGCGCAGGAACTGGTAGCGCTCCTTGTTGCGCTGGTACTCCAGCTCGACGTTGCGCTCGAAGGCGTCCTCGCGGCCGAACAGGTCGGCGATGACGGAGTGGTCGATGACCAGCTCGGCCGGGGCCAGCGGGTTGACCTTGGTGGCGTCGCCGCCGAGGTCGCGGACGGCCTCGCGCATGGTGGCCAGGTCGACCACGCAGGGCACGCCGGTGAAGTCCTGCATCAGCACCCGCGCCGGGGTGAACTGGATCTCCACGCTCGGGTCGGCGGTGGGGTCCCACGCGCCGAGCTGCTGGATGTGGTCGGCGGTGATGTTCGCGCCGTCCTCGGTCCGCAGCAGGTTCTCCAGCAGGATCTTCAAGCTGTAGGGCAGCCGCTCGTGGCCCTCCACCTTGTCGATCCTGAAAATCTCGTAGCTCGCGTCTCCGACGCGTAGCTGGGTCTTCGCACCGAAGGTGTCGAGGCTCGCCACGTCGTACTCCTTCACACCAGCGACCATGAGTAGTCCTGAGCAGTTTGTCGCACCGGGCGGGTCGCTGCCGCGCTTAGGCAACACTTACCCGCACCGTCTGTACAAAACCGTACGTCCGTCTTGCTATTCACGCAACCTCGTGCCACGCTCCGGGACGAGGAGGTGCCACCATGATCCATCACGTCCTGTTGGCCTGTCCCCGTGGCTCCGAGGATGTCTCCCGCTCCTTCTACGCCGGCCTGCTCGGCCTCACCGAGAAGCCGAAACCGCCGGCCCTCGCCGCCCGCGGTGGTTGCTGGTTCATCGGGTACGGCGCCGAACTGCACCTGGGCGTCGAGGACGACTTCCGGCCCGCCCGCAAGGCGCACCCGGCGCTCGTTCGCCCCGACCTCGACGAGCTGGCCGCCCGCCTGGACGCCGCCGGCCACGCGGTGACCTGGGGCGACGAGGAGATTCCCGGCATGCGGCGGTTCCACACCCACGATCCGCACGGCAACCGGTTGGAGTTCCTCGCCCCCGCTGGGTGACCGGCCACGGGTAGGGTCGGCGGGTGATTGACGTACAGCAGTGGCTCGCCGCCCTCCCGCCGGGCCTGATCTGCCTGATCGTCGGCGCGGTGATCGGCGTGGAGAGCATGGGCGTCCCGCTGCCCGGCGAGATCGTGCTGGTCAGCGCCGCGCTGCTCGCCGCCACCGGCGCGGTCGGGCCCGAGTGGGTGGCCGCCGCCGCGGCGACCGGCGCGATCCTCGGCGACTCGGTCGGCTACGCCGTGGGCCGCCGTGGTGGCCGTCCCCTGTTGGAGCGGCTCGGTCGCCGCTTCCCGAAACACCTCGGCCCGGCGCACCTGGCCCGCGCCGAGCTGAGCTTCGCCCGGCACGGCGTCTGGGCGGTGTTCTTCGGGCGGTTCGTCGCGCTGCTGCGCATCCTCGCCGGCCCGCTGGCCGGAGCCCTGCACGTGCCATACCGCCGGTTCCTGATCGCCAACGCCGCAGGCGGGCTGGTCTGGGCGTTCGGCACCACCTACCTGCTGTTCTACCTCGGGCAGGCCGCCGAACACTGGCTCAAGGACATCTCCTGGGTCGGGCTCGTGCTCGCCGTGCTGGCCGGGGTGGCCAGCACCGCGTGGCTGCGCCGCCGCGCCAAGCGGTTGAACCCGCCGCAGGCGCCCGACGAGGCCGAGCCGCTGACGGCAGTCGACTGCTGACCGACCCGGGCGGACCGTGGCACGCGAGGCGCCGTCCGATCAGGACGACGACGCCTTGGCGTGCCGCTCGCGCAGGCGGTCCCGGATCTCCTCCGGCGTGTACGCGCGGCGTCGCCGTTCCGCCCGCGCCACCACCACCCCGGTCGCCGCGACCCCGGCGAGACCCGCGAGACCGAGCACCTTCCACCACCGCATCCGTTGCCGCATCGGCTTAGGGTAGACCCCTATGAGCATCAGCCTGGACGAGGCCGTGGAGCTGACCCGCACCGGCGACCTGTGGGTGTTCCGCGGCCGCAGCATGCCCGACCGGGCCATCCAGCTCACCACCAACAGCCCGGTCAACCACGTGGGCATGGCGGTCGTGCTCGACGACATGCCGCCGTTGATGTGGCACGCCGAGCTGGGCCGTTCGTTGCCCGACATGTGGACCGGCACCCACCAGCGTGGCGTGCAACTGCACGATCTGCGGAACGCGGTGTGCGTCTGGGCCAACCGGTACGGCCAGCGGGGCTGGCTGCGCCAGCTCGAACCGCCGGCCGACGCCGCGATGGAGGAGGCGGTGCTGCGCACCGTGGCCCGCCTCGACGGCACCCCGTTCCCGTCCACCACCCAACTCGCCTGGCGGTGGGCCCGGGGCCGGCTGCCGCACGTGCGCCGACGGGCCGCCGCCCGCCCCGACGGCGACGCCAGCACCGCCCTTCCCGGCGACGGGCGCACCGAGGACCATGGCGCGTCGGCGCGGGATCGGGCGTTGGAGACCGCGTACTGCGCGGAGGTGGTGGCGGTGACCTACGAGGCGATGGGCCTGCTGCCGGCCGGCCGGCGACCCAACTGGTACGACCCGGGGCGGTTCTGGAGCGGCGACGACCTCGCCCTCAGCGGGGGCACGCTCGGCGCGGAGATCGAGGTGTACGTCCCGCCCCGCTGAACAGGTTTGCCGTCCCTGCGCGCCGGTAATCAGGAGCGTCGTGACGGCCTCCACCGACCTCGACACACTCACCGACTTCTTCGACAGGTACGGCGTGGCGCTGACCACCGCCGACGTGCCGGCCATCGCGGGGTGCTACGCGCTGCCCGGACTCGTGGTCGCCGACACCTACAGCTTCTCGTTCACCTCGCCGACGGCGGTCGCGCTCAGCTTCGTCGGCGCCGCCCCCGACTACCAGGAGCGGAAACTCGTCGCCGCGAACGCGCAGATCGAGGACGTGCACCAGATCTCCGCACTGCTCACCGAGGTGGCGGTGCGTTGGGAGTTCCTCGACAGCCAGGGCGGCGCCGTGCCGGGGGAGCGTTACCGCTACCTGCTGCGCACCACTGAGGACGGCCCGGTGATCTGCACCGTCATCCGCACCGCCTGACCGGTGCGGTACGGCGGGGGGCCCCCCCCGGCCCCCCCCCGGAGCGCCCCGTGGCGCAGCGGGTCGGGGCGGCCCCCCCCCGCGCGCCGCGGCGGGCCCGGGCGGCGCCCCCCCGCGGCCCCACCGCCGTACCGCACAGTGCCTCAGCGGTGCTGGGCGCCAGCCCAGCGGTCGGCCTCGGGGGCCGGGTGCAGGCCCGGCTCGTGCAGGCCCTCCTCCGTGACCTGACCGATCCGGCGGTAGGTGTCCGGCCGGCTGGACCGCAGCACCAGGCCCCAGATCAGGCCGAGCACGCCGGCGACCACCGGGATCGCCGGGAGCAGCCACTTGAGGTAGCCGGCGGTGTCTGGCGCGAGCAACGCGTCGAAGTTGAACAGGAGCACCAGCAGCACGACGGCGAGCAGGATAGTGCCGAGCATCGGGGCGATCAGTCGCTGCCAGGCGCTCTCCGGGCCGGGACGGTTGCGGAAGAAGCCGACCACGGACGCGGAGGTGAGCGTCATCAGCAGCACGACACCCACCGCGGCCGCGCCGGACAGCCAGGTGAACAGGTCGATGACCGGGTCCCGGCCGGTCGTCGCGAACGCCAGGAAGACGACCACGGCCAGGACGCTCTGCACCAGGGAGCCCGCGATCGGGGCGCCGGTGCGGCTGGAGGTCGCCCCGAGCATGCGCGGCAGGACCTGCTCCCGACCCAGCGCGAACAGGTAACGGGCCACGCCGTTGTGGAACGACAGCAGGGCCGCGAGCACGCTCGTGATGAACAGGACGTTGGCGATGTCCGCGATCACGGTGCCGGCGTACTGGTCGAGCGCGCCGAAGATGACACCCGGCCCGGCCTCGCCGCTGGCCTGCGGCGCGTTCTCCGGGCCGGTCAGCACCGTCAGCGCCCAGGCGGAGAAGGCGTAGAACAGGCCGGTGAACGCGACCGCGATGTAGGTGGCCCGGGCCACGGTGCGCCGCGGGTCCTTGACCTCCTCGCTGTAGATGGCGCCGCTCTCGAAGCCGGTGAAGGAGGCGATGGTGAACGCCAGCACGGCGCCGAAGCCTGCCCCGAACAGGTGACCGGGGCTGATGCCGGCGGTGGTGACCACGCCGTCGGCCGGGTTGGCGAAGGCGATCAGGTCGAAGATCAGCACCGCCACGCACTCGAGGATCAGCAGCACGGCCAGCACGGTGGCGTTCAGGTCGATGCGCAGGACACCGAGCAGGCCGACGAAGATCCAGGCCAGCAGCGCCCAGACCCACCAGTCCAGGGTGATCCCGGCCTTGACCGACATGAAGTCGGCGACGATCGAGCCGAGCAGGCCGTACAGGCCGATCTGGATGGCGTTGTACGCGGCCAGAGCCACCGCCGAGCCGGCCACCCCGCCGGCTCGACCGAGGCCGTTGGCGATGTACGCGTAGAACGCGCCCGCGTTGGCGACGTACCGGCTCATCGCGGCGTAGCCGGTGGCGAAGATGCCCAGCACGGCCGCCAGCAGCACGTAGCCGAGCGCGGCGCCGATGTTGCCGCTCACCGCGTACATGGTGGTGACGCCACCGCCCAGAACGGTCAGCGGGGCCGACGCGGCGACGGTGAAGAAGACTAGGTGGGCGGTGCCGAGGCGACCGCGACGCAGCCCGCCGTCGGAAAAGAAGGGGTCGGAGGACAAGGGAACTCCAGGGGGAGGGGATGGGGGTTGAGATGTCTACTTCGGAACAACGTGAAGCAGGGTATTGGCGACCACCCATCGTCACAAGCCCACTTCGGTATCGATTGGGCAGCGCCTGCCTCGCCGGAATTGAGCTGTGCGTGTTCGTGCCGTACCGTCACGTGGCGACGATCACGGCCACCGTTCGAGGATGGACCATGACCTACCCCGGAGCGCAGGCCACCTATCGGCTTGCGGATGCGCTGTTCCTTATCGGACACGACGAGTTCAGCGGTAAGCCACACGTCGCTGTCGACAGACTGGAGTGCGGACTGGCCGGCGCGGCGCTGGCCGAGCTGATGTTCGAGGGCCGGATCGCCCTCGACGGCGGCGGCATCGCCGCGGTCGACCCGCGCCTGTGGCAGGAGCCGCTGACCGACCTGCTGATCACCGAGATCCTGCGGCGGGAGGGCGCGCATCCGGCCCGGCTGTGGATCCGCTACCTGCGCACCCACCTGAACATCAACGAGCGGGTCGGCACCCGGCTGGTGACCGCCCGGGTCCTGCGACGCGAGCAGGGCAAGCTGATCGGCCGGGCGGTGCGCTGGCCGGCTGTCGACCCGAACCAGGCGGCGTCGCCGCGGGTGCGGTTGACGGCGATGCTGATGCACTCGTCGCCGGCCGAGCTGGACCCGGGGACGCTGCTGCTGGCGAGCCTCGGCGAGGCGGTCGGGCTGGCGGCGAACATCTTCGACCCGCAGGTCGTCAACCGGATGCGGGACTGCCGCCGGTTCCTCCCGGCGCAGCTCGACGGGCTTCTCACCGCGGTCGTCGGTGCGCTCGACGTCAGCACCACGACCGTACGGCGGTGACGCCGCGTCCCGCCTCGCACGCGAGGCGGGACGGAACGAGACGGGACGGGATCGCCCGGGTCAGGCCGGGTCGCGCCACATCGGGTAGAGGCTGGGACCGCCGGGCAGGTCCAGCGTGACCGGACGTCGCCGGAACCCCAGCCGCTCGTAGAGCGCCGCGTTGCGCAGCGAGCTTGCCTCCAGGTAGGCCGCGGAGCCGGACCGGTCCAGCTCGGCAAGCTTGTCGCGCAGCAGCGCCGCCCCGATGCCGTGGCCGTGCTGGTCCGGGCGGACCCCGATGAACGGCAGGTACCAGTGCGGTTCGCTCGGGTGGTTTGCGGCCATCATCTCGTCCAGGACGGCGAACCGCTTCATCGACTCGGCGCCGATCGTGGCCTCCAGGGCGGCGAGTTCCTCGCCGTCGTCGGCCTCGTGACCGTCGCCGGTGGGCAGCCACAGCGTGGCGCCCAGCCCGTCACCGGCCATCCGCACCTCGCCGGTCCGCATGGTGAGGGCGACGAACGGTCCGAAGAAACCCGGGTGGACCTTCGCGCGGTGGTCGTCGTCGGGGAAGATCCAGCTGCTCACCGGGTCGCGCATGAACGCCTCGGCGAATATTCCGGTCACGACGGCGGCGTCCACGGAGGACGCCCGCCGGATGTTGCCCTGCCACTCAGTCACTGGCCATCCGTCCTACCGGCTGCACGAGCCATTGTGGTCGTTGATCGGCGTGCAACGTATCAGGTGCACACACCGGGTGACAGGGCCGATCCGGCCTGCGGCGGACGTTCCCGGCGGGCGCGCCGCCGGATCCGGCGGCGCCCCTGTCGGGTGTGCCGGCGACCACGCCCGCCACGCCCGCCCCGACCGGCCGTTCGCCGATCGCCGCCACGGGCCCGGTGGCGCCGGGGTTGTCACCCCGGTCGACGGTCCTGCCGGCGCGGCCCACCCCGGCGGCGCGGACCTCCGGCCCGCGGGGCGCGGACCGGCCCGCTTCCACGCCCCCGCCGTCCCCGTCGGCGGTGACCGGCCGGTACGGCGTGGTGAGCACGTTCGACGGTGGCTTCATCGGTGAGGTTCTGCTGGTCAACACCGGCCGGGCGGCGCGGGGCTGGACGGTGCGCGTGGCATTCCCGGGCGGCCGGCTGGTGACCGCCTGGGTGGAGGGTGCGGAGCAGGGGACGTTCACCCTCGTCGGAGGGTCGTCACGTACCGCAGTGGGGTGGACGTGGCCGGCGGCGCGTCGGTGCCGGTGCGGTTCCACATCGAACGGGTCGGTCCCCGTCGGGCGAGTTGCACCGTCGGCGGGTTCGCCTGCGCCGGCTTGTGAGCCGCGAGTGCTGTCGTCCTGCACCCGTGTTTCGCAAGATTACTGCCATGTTGCGACACGGTTTGCAAGGTATTGCAGAATGTTTCGGCGAGGGCTAGCGTGCGGGCGAATCAGGACCAGAGAAAGGCCCGTCGATGAATTCGCCGCCGACATCTCCCAAGGCGCTGCTCGCCCTGGTCACCTCACTCGTGCTCACGCTCGTCGGCGTGCCGGTGATCGTCCACCAGGTCGACACCGCCGGTGCCGCCCGCGCCGCCACGCCCGACGCGTACGCGGCCGGCAACGCCGCCCAGTGGGACCGGGAACCCTCCGCCGAGGCGCTGCTCGCGGCCGGTACGAAGCCGGCCCGGGCCGAGCAGTTCTACTTCGTCCTGCCGGACCGGTTCGCCAACGGCGACCGGCGCAACGACACCGGCGGCCTGACCGGTGACCGGCTCGCCACCGGCCTCGACCCGAAGGACAAGGGCTTCTACCACGGCGGCGACCTCAAGGGCGTCATCGACCGGATGGACTACATCCAAGGACTCGGCACCACCGCCATCTGGCTCGCGCCGATCTTCAAGAACCGCCCGGTGCAGGGCACCGGCGCGGACGTCTCGGCCGGCTACCACGGCTACTGGATCACCGACTTCACCCAGGTGGACCCGCACTTCGGCACCAACGCGGAGCTGAAGCGGCTGGTCGACCTCGCGCACCGGCGTGGCATCAAGGTCTACCTCGACATCATCGTCAACCACACCGCCGACGTCATCCGGTACGCCGAGGACCGCTACGGCTACGTCGACAAGAAGACCGCGCCCTACCGGGACGCGCAGGGGCGCGCCTTCGAGGACCGCAACTACGCCGACGGCACCCGCGCGTTCCCCCGGGTCGACGAGAAGTCGTTCCCGTACACCCCGACGTTCGCCACCCCGGCCGACGCGAAGGTCAAGGTCCCGGCGTGGCTCAACGACCCGACGATGTACCACAACCGCGGTGACTCCACCTTCGCCGGTGAGAACAGCGAGTACGGCGACTTCTTCGGCCTCGACGACCTGTGGACCGAGCGGCCCGAGGTGGTACGCGGCATGACCGACATCTACGCCGAGTGGATCGGCCGGGCCGGCGTCGACGGCTTCCGCCTGGACACCGTCAAGCACACGAACCTCGACTTCTGGCCCCGCTTCGCCCGGGGCGTCGAGACCGCCGCGGCCCGCGCCGGCAAGAAGGACTTCTTCATGTTCGGTGAGGTCTACAGTGCCGAACAGGAGATCCAGTCGACCTACGTGCGGCAGGGCGGCCTGCCGGCCACACTCGACTTCTCCTTCCAGGAGGCCGCGCGCGGCTACGCCACCGCCGGCGGTTCGGCCCGGTCGCTCGCTGACGTCTACGCCAAGGACGACCTGTACGCCGCGCGGAACACCGACGCCAACCGGCTGCCCACCTTCCTCGGCAACCACGACATGGGCCGGATCGGCTCGTTCGTCGCCGCGGCCGGCGGCGACGACGCCGAACAGCTGCGCCGTGCCCGGCTCGCCCACCAGCTGATGTTCCTCACCCGCGGCCAGCCGGTCGTCTACTCCGGCGACGAGCAGGGCTTCACCGGCCCCGGCGGGGACAAGGACGCCAGGCAGGACATGTTCGCCTCCCGGACCCCGGACTACCTGGACGACGACCTGATCGGCACCACCCGCACCCACGCCGTCGACCAGTACGACACCCGCCACCCGCTCTACCGGACCATCGCCGAGCTGGGCCGGCTGCGGGCGGCGCACCCGACGCTGCGCGACGGCGTCCAGGTCACCAGGCACGCGTCCGACGGGCCCGGCGTCTTCGCCTTCTCCCGGGCGCTGCCCACCGACCGGGTCGAGTACCTCGCGGCGGTGAACAACGCCGCCACCGCGCAGACTGTCACCGTGGACACCTGGTCGGCCGGCGCCCGATTCACCCCCGTGTACGGCGACGCCGCCGCCGCGACCGCCGGCGCGGACGGGAAACTGACCCTCACCGTGCCGGCGATGTCCGCCGTCGCGCTGACCGCCGACCGGGCGATCCCGCGGCCCGGCACGGCTCCCCGGATCACACTCACCCAGCCCTCGGACGCTCCGGTCGCCACCCGGACCGCCGTCACCGCCCAGGCCACCGGCGACCCGCTCGCCACCGTCACGTTCGCCGCCCGGGTCGCCGGCGGCAGGTGGACGCTGCTGGGCAGCGCACACCGCGCCCCCTACACCGTGCACCACGACCTGACCGGCCTGCCCGGCGGCACCCGCGTGGAGTACCGGGCGGTGGTCCGCGACGGCAGGGGCCGGACCGCCACCGCCCGCGCCACCGGCACCGTCGGCACCCCGGCCGCCGACGAGTCACGGGACTGGGCGATCGTGCACTACCAGCGCCCGGCCGGCGGGTACGACGACTGGCGGCTCTACGCCTGGGGCGACATCGACCCGGCGTACGTCACCGAATGGCCCGCCGGGCAGCCGTTCGCCGGTGAGGACTCCTACGGCCGGTTCGCCTGGGTGAAGCTCAAGCCGGGCGCGAAGTCGGTGGGCTTCCTCGTGATCGACGCCGACGGGAACAAGGACGTCGCGAACGACCGCACCATCGACGTGACCCGGACCGGCGAGGTCTGGGTGAAGCAGGGTGATCCGCAGCTGTACCCGACGCGGCAGGCCGCCACCGGCGAGCCCGACCCGCCGGTGGACCGGGACACGGCACTGATCCACTGGCGCAAGGCCGACGGGAACTACGCCGGCTGGGGCCTGCACGTGTGGGACGGCGCGGCCGACCCGACCGACTGGGCCACCCCGTTGAAGCCGGAGCGGATCGACGCGTACGGCGCGGTGTTCCGGGTGCCGCTCGCGGCCGGGGCGACCGGGCTGAGCTACATCGTCCACGCCGGTGACCAGAAGGACCAGCCGGACGACCAGCGCCTCGACCTCACCACCGCCGGGCACCAGGTGTGGCTGCTGGCCGGAGTCAAGGGCCGGCTGCTGCCGGCCACCACCTCCGGCCCGGCCCTCGACCTCGACCTCGGCAGGCGGAAGGCACAGTGGATCGACAGGTCCACGATCGCCTGGGAGACCGAACCGACCGACGGCCGGCGGTACGCGCTCGTCACCGCCCCGGCCGGTGGGATCGGCATCGCCGACGGCGAGCTGACCGGCACGTACACCACGCTGCCGTTGCGCGCGCAGCGCAACGGGCTGACCGAGGCGCAGCGGCAGGCGTACCCCCATCTGTGGGCCCAGCACGCGTTCTCGCTCGCGCGTGCCGACCTGGCCAAGGTGCCGGCGGCGCTGCGCGGACAGCTCGTGGTGACCGAACGGGACGCCGGGGGCGCTCTGCTCGCCGCCACCGGCGTGCAGATCCCCGGCGTGCTCGACGACGTGTACGCGGCCGCGACCGGCGCGAAGCTGGGGCCGACGTTCGCCGGGCGGGTGCCTACCCTGGCCGTGTGGGCGCCGACCGCGCGCACCGTGTCGCTGCAACTGTCCGACTCGCCGACCGCGCGGCCCACCACCGTGGCGATGCGCCGCGACGACCGCACCGGCGTCTGGTCGGTGCGCGGCACGAAGGCGTGGACCGGGAAGTACTACCGGTACCGGGTGCAGGCGTGGCAGCCGGCGGCGCAGAAGGTGGTCACCGCCGTGGTGACCGACCCGTACTCGGTGGCGCTCGCGCCCGACTCCACGCACAGCCAGATCCTCGACCTGGGTGATCCGGCGCTCGCCCCGCCCGGCTGGGCGAACCTGCGCAAGCCGGCGGCCCCGCCGCCGTCGAAGGCGCAGATCTCCGAGCTGTCGGTGCGGGACTTCTCCATCGCCGACACCACCGTGCCGGCCGAACGGCGCGGCACCTACCTGGCGTTCACCGACCCCGACACCGCAGGCATGAAGCACCTGCGGGCCCTCGGCGCGGCCGGCGTCAACCACCTGCACCTGCTGCCGGCGTTCGACTTCGCCACCATCCCCGAAAAGCGCGCCGACCAGCGCCGTCCCGCCTGCGACCTGGCGAAGCTGCCGCCGGACTCCGACCAGCAGCAGAAGTGCGTCGCGGCGGTCGCCGCCACCGACGGCTACAACTGGGGGTACGACCCGCTGCACTACACCGTGCCGGAGGGCGGGTACGCCGTCGACCCGACCGGCGCGAAGCGCACCACCGAGTTCCGGCAGATGGTCGCCGGGGTGAACCGGGCCGGCCTGCGGGTGGTCATGGACGTGGTCTACAACCACACCGCGGCCGCCGGCACCGACCCGAAGTCGGTGCTCGACCAGGTGGTGCCCGGCTACTACCACAGGCTGCTGGCCGACGGCAGCGTCGCCGACTCGACCTGCTGCGCCAACACCGCGCCCGAGCACGCCATGATGGGCAAGCTCGTGGTCGACTCGGTGGTCACCTGGGCCAGGGCGTACAAGGTGGACGGTTTCCGGTTCGACCTGATGGGCCACCACCCGAAGGCGAACATCCTGGCGGTGCGGGCCGCGCTGGACAGGCTCACGCTCGCCCGCGACGGGGTGGACGGCCGGAAGATCCTGCTCTACGGCGAGGGCTGGAACTTCGGCGAGGTCGCCGACGACGCCCGGTTCGTGCAGGCCACCCAGGCCAACATGGCCGGCACCGGGATCGGCACGTTCAACGACCGGCTCCGCGACGCGGTACGCGGCGGCGGCCCGTTCGACGCCAACCCCCGGGTGCAGGGCTTCGCCTCCGGGCTGTTCACCGACCCGAACGGCGACGAGGTCAACGGCTCGGCGGCCGAGCAGCGCGCGCGGCTGCTGCACCAGCACGACCTGATCAAGGTGGGGCTGACCGGCAACCTGCGCGACTACACGTTCACCGACTCCGCCGGCCGGCGGGTCACCGGGGCCCAGGTCGACTACAACGGCGCGCGGGCCGGGTACACCGCCGCGCCGGGCGAGGCGGTCACCTACGTCGACGCGCACGACAACGAGATCCTGTACGACGCGCTGGCGTACAAGCTGCCGCAGGGCACCTCGGCGGCGGACCGGGCCCGGATGCAGGTGCTCGCGCTGGCGACCACCGCGCTGGGGCAGGGCGCCGGTTTCGTGACCACCGGATCGGAGCGGCTGCGGTCGAAGTCGCTGGACCGCAACTCGTACGACTCAGGTGACTGGTTCAACCAGATCCGCTGGGACTGCGCGCAGGGCAACGGGTTCGGGGCCGGGCTGCCGCCGGAGGCGGACAACCGGGACAAGTGGCCGTACGCCAAGCCGTTGCTGGCCGACGTGAAGCTGGTGCCGGACTGCGCGGCTATCGAGCTGGCCGACGCCCGGTACGCGGAGTTGCTGCGGATCCGCCGCTCCTCGCCGGTGTTCGGCCTGGACACGGCCGCGCAGGTGCAGCAGCGGGTGTCCTTCCCGCTGTCCGGGGTGGAGGAGACCCCGGGCGTGCTCACCATGACCCTCGACGCGCGCGGGCTGGACGGTACGTGGAAGTCGGTGACCGTCGTCTTCAACGCCACGCCGGGGAAGGCGACGCAGACGGTCACGGGTCTGCGGGGCGCGAACGTGGCGCTGCACCCGGTGCTGCGCGACTCGGCCGACCCGACGTTGCGGACCGCCTCGTTCGACCGGGCGGCCGGCACGTTCACCGTGCCGGCGCGCAGCGTGGCGGTGTTCGTACAGAGCTGAGGCCGACGCGTCGACCGGCCCCCTGCCCGTGCGGCAGGGGACCGGTCGACGCGGCGCGGGTGGCCGTGAGGTCAGTTGAAGCAGTCCTCGACGGTGTTGGCGCAGTTGGTCGGGTCGTTGTCGCTGATCAGGGATTCGTCGTCGAGCTTGACGCGGCCCTCGTTGTTCAGGACGCCACCGGCGACCCGGTGCAGCTTGCTGGAGTCGGTGGCGGTGTTCTTGGTGACGTGGGTCTTGGTCAGGGTGATCTTCGCCTTGTTGTTGAAGATGCCGCCGCCGTTGAGGGCCGTGTTCGCCTTGACGGCGGTGTCGCGGATGGTGAGCGTGGCGTTGTCGTCCTGCTCGCGGTCGCGGGGGGCGAAGCCGTCCTGGATCTTGACGAGCCATTCGCCGCTGAAGATGCCGCCGCCGAAGCGGTTGGCGGTGTTGTCGACGATCAGGCTGTCGGAGATGGTGGCGCTGGCGTGATCGTTGGCGTCCGGGTAGCCCCAGTGCTTGCCGCCGGTGACCACGAGCCCGCCGCCGTCGCCGTCGGCGTGGTTCTTCGCGACGTGGAGCTTGTCGACGTCGAGGTCGGTGTTCTCGACGTAGCTGCCGCCACCGTTCTCGCAGGCGGTGTTGCCGACGATGGCGGTGAAGGAGACGGTGACGGTGCCGCCGCTGCTGAACAGGCCGCCACCGTTCTTGCCGGCGCGGTTGTCCGCCAGGCTGGACCTGCCGCCGTCCTTGCCGTGGTCGGATCCGATGATGTCGACCGTGCCGGCGTCGTCGTGCCGGGCCTTCGGGTCGTGACCTCCCGGGGCGGTGGCGGCCCCGGCGCCGTGGGCGCCGGAGAAGCCGCTGCCGTTGGCGATCCCGCCACCGCTGCCACCGGCGGTGTTGTCGTCGACGTGGGTCTCCTCGACCTTGAGGATGCCCTCGTTGTAGACGCCGCCGCCGTCGCCCTGGGCGTGGTTGTGGACGACCTTGCTGTCATCGAGCCAGGTCCGGCCGTAGTTGGCCAGCGCCCCGCCGTCGCCCTCGGCGTTGTTGTCGGTGAGCTTCACGTTCGACAGGTAGGCGCTGCCGCCGCGCTCGACCAGCAGCGCTCCGCCGTCGCCCTCGGCCCGCTTGTCGGCCCCGCTGCCGCCGTTCATGCCGCCGGCGACCGTCGTGGCGGTCGCTGCCGCGGTGGCGGCGGCCGGCGCCGCGGCAGCCGGTGCGGCTGCCGGCGGGTTGCCGCCGCCGGGGTACTTGAACTCGTTGGCGTTGCCCCCGGAGACGGTGAGGTCCTTGAGGGTGAGGTCGCCGCCGTCGGCGACCCGGAAGATGCGGAAGGTGTCCTCGGCGTCGCGCTTGATGGTGGAGCCGTTGCCCTTGACCGTGACGTCCTGCTTGATCACGGGAAGGGCGGCACCGAACCTGCGGTCCTTGACGCCGAGTTCGTAGGTGCAGTTCTCCGCCAGCTTCAGGACGCCGCCGTGGTCACGGTTGGCCAGTTCGAGGGCGTCGACCAGGGCATCGTCGTCGCAGGCCACCTCGTGGGCCTTGCCGTGGCCGTCCTTGCCGTCGGGGCCCCGCTCCGGACCCCACTCGCCCTTGTCCGGCCCCCACTCGCCGCGGTCACGGCCCTCCTGGCCACGGTCCTTGCCGTCCTTGCCGGGGGCCCACTCGCCGCTCTTGTCGTGCTCGTCACCGGCGCCCTTGTCGGCCCGGTCCTCGTCACCGAGCTGCTGCGTCGTCGACCACTTCACGTCGGCGAGCCGGTGCGGGCCGGTGACCCCGGTGGTGGCGTAGGCGACCCCGGCGAGGCTGACCGCTCCGGTCAGGCCCAGAACGCCGGTGGCGAGCCAGAGCCGGCGACGCCGCAGCGGGGAGATGGACCGGCGGGCGGCGTCATTGTTGTTGCGAAGGTAGTTGGACATCAGAGCTCTCTGCCCTCTCCTTGTACCTGACAAGGCCGCTTCGCCTCGGCGAGGCGGCCTTCACTACAAATCGGTTGTAGCTACTGAAGAAGACCGTATGAGAACCTTCTTCGCTTGGGACCCAGATCCGAAAAAAACCCGCATAAGGGTGCGGGTGGGGCCGGAACGGACAGGAGCGTCGGGCGACCCTCCGCGCGCCAGGGGCGGACGGAGGGCTGCCGGTCGCCCGGCGCTCAGCGGGAACAGCCCTCGACGGTGGCGGCGCAGTCGACGACGCCGCCCCCGTCGCGCGCGGTGTTGGCCAGGATGTCGGTGTCGCGCACGGTCAGGGTGGCGTCGCCGCGCTCCGGACCGCCGCGAGGGGTGGGACCGCCCTCGATCCTGACCAGCCACTCGCCGTGGTGCACGCCGCCGCCGGAGCCGTCGGCGGTGTTGCCGACGATGACGCCGTCGACGATCCGCGCCGTCGTTCCGCCGCTGGTCAGCACCCCGCCGCCGTCGCCGTCCGCGTGGTTCCCCGCGACGTACGCCTCGTCGGCGTCCAGGTCGGTGGCCACGGCGTACAGTCCGCCGCCGTTGCCGCCGGCGGTGTTGCCGGTGATCGCGGTGAAGGAGACCGTCACGAAGCCGCCGCCGCTGGACAGTCCGCCGCCGTTGCCGCCCGCCCGGTTGTCGCTCAGCGTGCTCGGTGAGACGCCCCTGCCCCGGTAGTCGCCGATGATCTCCACCACGCCGCCGCGGCGGTTGGCGATGCCACCGCCGTCGGCGCCGGCGCTGTTGTGGTCGATCCGGGTCCGACGGACGGTGAGCAGGCCCTGGTTGACCACGCCAGCGCCGTCACCCCGGGTGTGGTTGTCGACGACCCAGCTGTCCCGCAGCCAGGTGCGACCGTAGTTGGCCAGGGCGCCGCCGTGGTGCTCGGCGTTGTTGCCGGCCAGGGTGACGCCGGCCAGGCGGGCGGTGCCGCCGCGTTCGACCAGGAGCGCGCCGCCCTCGCCCGCGCCCCGTCCGGCGTTCGGACCGGAGTTCGGGCCGGCCGGGCCGGGGTGGGGGAACCCGCCCGCGTGGCCACCGGAGACGGTGAGGTTCCGGAGGGTGAGGTCGCCGCCGGCGGTGACCCGGAAGAGGCGGAAGGCGTCCTCGGCGTCGCGGGTGATGGTGGAGCCGCTGCCCTCGACGGTGACGTCCTGCCTGATCACGGGCAGAGCGACGCCGGCGGTGGGGTCCTGGGCGCGCAGTTCGTAGGTGCAGTTGTCCGCAAGCCTCAGGGTGCCGCCGTGGTTGCGGTTGGCCAGGGTCAGGGCATCGATCAGCGCGTCGTCGTCGCAGGGCACGACGAAGAGGCGGCCCCCGTCCTCCCTCGCCCCCGGGCCGGCCGTGCCCGGGTCGGGAATCACCTGGTCGCCTCCTGCCGGCCCCTGTTCCTCACCGCCGGCGCGGGTGCCGTCGTCGGTGCGCGGCGCGACGCCGCGGCTGTCCGCCACCTGCTCGGCGCCGCCGGGTGCGTCGTCCCGGGCGGCCAGGCCGCCGAGCGCCGCCAGTCCGACGATGCCTGTCAGCCCGGCCACTCCGGTCGCCACCCGCAGCGCCCGCCGCCTGCTCGGCGGCGCCACCGGCGCCCCGCCGTGAAATGTCGTCGGGTCGTTCGGCATACGCACTCCGCCCTCTCGGTCCCCACCCGCGACCGCGTCGCCGGGCCGGGTGACCAACCGCAAACCGGTGGTAACCCCTGATCGGCAGCGTATGGGAACGATCCCCACGAGAAGGTCGTAACCGAACAAAACCCGCATATCTCCGACGGAGGGTCAACGGTGCGGACCGGGGACGACGGCGACGGGCCCCGGCGCCGACCCGTGGCGAGGGTCGGCACCGGGGCCCGTCGGACACCGGGCGGCTCGGGATCAGCCGGGCAGGCGCGGCCCCGCCTCGCGCTGCTCGGCCAGCCAAGTCTCCACCTCGTCCGCGGCACGCGGTAGACCGGCCGAGAGGTTGACCGGGCCGTCGGCGGTGACCAGGATGTCGTCCTCGATGCGTACGCCGACGCCGCGCAGCTCCTCCGGGACCAACTCGTCCTCCGGCTGGAAGTAGAGACCCGGCTCGACGGTGAGCACGTAGCCCTCGCCCAGCGGCCCCTCCCGGTAGTTCTCCTTGCGCGCGTTCGCGCAGTCGTGCACGTCGATGCCGAGCATGTGGCTGGTGCCGTGCAGCGTCCAGCGGCGGTAGACCGTCGAGGCCGGATCCATCGCCTCGTCCACGCTCACCGGCAGCAGGCCGAGATCCCGCAACGCCTCGGCCAGCACCCGCATCGACGCCAGGTGCACGTCCCGGAACGCCACGCCCGGCCGGCACATCTCGATGCCGGCCTGCTGGGCGGCGTGGACGGCGTCGTAGACCTGGCGCTGCAACGGGTTGAACCGGCCGTCGACCGGCAGCACCCGGGTCACGTCGGCGGTGTAGAGGTTGCGGTTCTCCACACCCATGTCCATCAGCAGCAGGTCACCGGGGCGCGTGGCGCCGTGGTTGTGCACCCAGTGCAGGATCGTGGCGTGTTCGCCGGCCCCCACGATCGAGGCGTAACCGACGTCGTTGCCCTCGTGCCGGGCACGCAGGGCGAAGACGCCCTCCAACAGCCGCTCGGAGACCCCGCGGTCGCGGGGCAGCGCCCGGGCCACGTCCTCGAAGCCGCGTACGGTCGCGTCGCACGCCTCCTGTAGCTGGGCGATCTCCCACTCGTCCTTGACCAGCTTCAGCTCGGAGATCGCGACCGCCAGTTCCCGGTCGCGCCCGGGCCGGCCCTCGGCCCGCCCGCCGCCGTACGGACGCACCGCGGCGTCCACCCGCGCGTCGAACCCGCGCAGCACCCGGGTGCGTGCCGGCGCCAACTCGGCCAGCGCACCGTCCAGCTCGCTCAGGTCGGCGGTGGGCAGACCCAGCTCGGTCGACTTCTCCCGCAGCGTCGGCCGACGGCCCACCCACAGCTCGCCGTGGCGGCTGCGGAAGAACTCGTCGGTCACCCGGGACGAGCGGGGCCGCATGAACAGGGTGGCGTCGCCGCCCGGCCGCAGCACGAGGACGCTGTCCGGCTCCATGTCGCCGGTCAGGTACGCGAAGTCGCTGCCCGGCCGGAACCGGTGCTCGGTGTCGTTGGCGCGTACCTTCTCGTTGCCGGTGGGAATGACGAGCGTCTCGCCCGGGAATGCCTCGGCCAGCGCGGCCCGCCGCTTGGCGTGGTCGGGCGCCTCCGGGCGTGGGCTGACCGGCAGCTCGGTGTCACACCAGCCCTGCCGCATGAACGCCAGGAACGCCTCCGGGAAGTCCGGGTCGTGTGACTCGGTGCCATCCGCCGGCTTGCCCTGCCGCGTCCGCTCCTCGGCCATTGATCCGCCCTTCCTGAGCCTCGTCGCTGTTCCGACGGTACCGCGCGCACGGGAGCGGGAGGTGCCTGCGGTGCCGCGACGGTGGCTTCCGGCGCGTGGAAAGATGGCGGCCATGTGCGGACTCCTGGCCTTCTTCAGCGCGCGCGGCGACGCCGCCGCCCACCGCGACCACATTGCCGGCGCACTGGAGTGCCTGCACCACCGTGGCCCGGACGAGACCGGGGTCGAGGTGGTCGGCGACGCCTCCGGCCGGTACGCGGACGGCGTGTTCGGCCACAAGCGCCTGGCGATCATCGACGTGGCGCTCAGCCACGAGCCGCTTCCCTACGCGGGCGGCCGTTACCTGCTCACCTTCAACGGTGAGATCTACAACTACATCGAGCTGCGGGACGAGCTGGTCCGGGACTACGGCGCCCAGTTCAGCACGAACGGTGACGGCGAGGTGATCGTCGCCGGCTACCACTACTGGGGTGAGCGGGTGCTCACCAAGCTGCGCGGCATGTTCGCGTTCGTCATCTGGGACCGGCAGGAGCGGCGGGCCTTCGGCGCCCGGGACTACTTCGGCATCAAGCCCCTGCACTACCTCCAGACGCAGGACGGGCTCTACCTGGCCTCGGAGAAGAAGGCGCTGCTGCCGTTCGCGCACTCGGCGTACCAGGGCGACGCGGGCATCGACACGGCCAACCTGAGCCACTACCTGACGTTGCAGTACGTCCCGGAGCCCGGCACCCTGCACAAGGGGATCAGCCGGATCGGCTCCGGCGAGTACCTGACCTGGACCCCGGGTGGCCGCATCGAGGTCCGCCGCTGGTACCGGCCGGTGTTCCGCCCGGCCCCGGTCCCCGACGAGCAACGGCTCTACCACGACATCCGGGAGACGCTGCGGGAGAGCGTCCGGATGCACATGCGCTCGGACGTGCCGGTCGGCTCGTTCCTGTCCAGCGGCATCGACTCCACCGCCGTGGTGGCGCTGGCCCGGGAGTTCAACCCGAACATCCTGACCTTCACGGTCGGCTACGACGTGCCCGGCTACTCCGAGATCGACGTGGCCCAGGAGTCGGCCCGCCACCTCGACGTGACCACCATCCCGACCAAGATCGGGCCGCAGGACATGATCGACGCGCTGCCGAAGATCGTCTGGCACCTGGACGACCCGGTCGCCGACCCCGCCCTGGTGCCGCTGTACTTCGTGGCGAAGAAGGCCGCCGAGCACGTCACCGTGGTGCTGTCCGGCGAGGGGGCGGACGAGTTCTTCGGCGGCTACACCATCTACCGGGAGCCGCTGTCGTTGAGCACCGTCAACGGCCTGCCGGACGGTGTGCAGAAGGGTCTGCGGGCGGTGTCCAAGGCCATCCCGCAGGGGGTCAAGGGCAAGAGCTTCCTGGAACGCGGCACCACCCCGATCGAGGAGCGCTACTACGGCAACGCCCGGATGTTCACCGAGGAGGAGAAGCAACACCTGCTGCGTCGCTACGACCCCTCGGTGCGCTACACCGACGTCACCGCGCCGATCTACGCCGAGTGCACCGAGCTGGACGACGTCACCAAGATGCAGTACGTCGACCTCTACACCTGGCTGCGCGGCGACATCCTGGTCAAGGCCGACCGGATCTCGATGGCGCACTCGCTGGAGGTGCGGGTGCCGTTCCTGGACCGGGAGGTGTTCGAGGTCGCCGCCGGCATCCCGGTCGACCTGAAGCTGCCGCCGCGCTCCGAGGCCACCAAGTACGCCATGCGCCAGGCCCTGCAGGGCGTGGTGCCGCCGGCCATCGTCAACCGCAAGAAGCTGGGCTTCCCGACGCCCACCCGGGTCTGGCTGCGCGGTGAGATGTACGAGTGGGCGCGGCACGTGCTGGCCACCTCCGGCGCGGGCGACCTGATCGACCTGTCGTACGCGATGCGCCTGCTCGACGAGCACAAGCGGGAGGAGGCCGACCACTCCCGCAAGGTGTGGACCGTGCTGATCTTCTGCATCTGGCACGCGATCTTCGTGGCGAAGACGCTCGACCCGGGCATCCAGCGCAACCAGTCCGCGCTGCTCACCAAGCCGGTGGTCGGCAGCATGGTCCGCTGACCCGAGCATGGCGAAGGGCCCCCGGGAAACATCCGGGGGCCCTTCGCGGTTCAGTTCGTCGTCACCGGCCGGAGCAGGTGACCGTGGGCAGGGTGTTGGTGCCGGAGTAGTTCGCGGTGAAGCCGAACGTGGTGGTGCCCTCCGGTGGGACGCTGCCGTTGTAGGCGGCGTTGGAGACGCTCACCGACGACCCGCTGCCGCTCAACGTGCCGTTCCACACCTGGTTGATGGTCTGGCCGCTGGGCCAGGTCCAGTTCGCGGTCCAGCCGCTGTACGTCCGGGTGCTGTGATTCATGATCATCACTTCACCCTGGAAGCCGCCGCTCCAGGCACTGACCACCTTGTACACCGCCATGCACGTGCCGGACGGCATGCTCGGGCTCGTCGTCGGCGACGGGGACGTCGGCGGGGGAGTGGTCGGCGGGGGAGTCGTCGGCGCGGGCGTGGTCGGCGCCGGAGTCGTCGGCGCCGGGCTGCCGCCCGAACCGATCCCGGTGACCTCGCCGTTGCCGCCGTCGAACGTCACGTCCGAGCAGCCGAAGAAGTTCTCCTGGCTGTCCGAGCGGACCCAACGCGAGTAGATGATGTGCCGGCCGCTCTTGTTCGTCGGCAGGTTGCCGCTGAAGTAGTAGTGCCCGTCGTTGGTGCCCACCGCGCCGCGCTGCGGCGGGTTGGTCACCTGCAGGAACGGCTGCTCCTCCAGGTCGCTCCAGGCCAGCGGCCGGTTCGGGCTCCAACTGTCCTTGGTGACATAGAAGTAGAACGTGCCCGGGTGGTGCGCCCAGTTGCTGTAGCGGTACTCGATGGACCGGCCGGCCGTCAGGTGGGTGACCGGCCAGTCGGTGCGCGCCGCGTCGTAACCGCTGAAGTTCGGGTTGCCACCGCTGCACAGCTTGCCGTCCGGGATGAACCCGACGGTGCGTCCACCGGCGTCGGAGCGCAGCACGCTGAACCAGTTGTAGAGCGAGTTCGCGCCGTTCTCGGCGACCGCCGAGGAGCACGCGGGGTTGTTCGGCCGGATCTCACCGGTGCCGGTGAGGCCGTCCTTCCAACACAGGTAGGTGCGGGCGCCCGGCGTCATGGCCGCGCCGTGCGCAGCCGCCGGGTCGGAGCTGGTGGCCAGGGCGAACGCGCCCATGGCCAGGGTGGCGGCCGCGGTGAGCAACGCGGCCATACGGGATCGGTGCACGGGATCTCCTGACTGGCGGGAGCGTGACCAGGGTGCGGCCCGCCCCGCTGCGACGAGCGGATGCGACGATCGCGGTGCCCGCGCCCGGCGGCCGGCGTGCGGCCGGTGCCGTCGATGGGCGTGCACCACTCACGGTCCGTGCCACGGACCGTCGGTGCCCTCGCGTCGGCTCGACCCGGCGACCGGCGGCGCGGCAGCCCCCGCACCGTTGCCCGGCATCGCCATCCCACCACGTACGGCTCCACCCCGCAATAGGTCTCGCTCGATGTCCGGGTCGCCGCGCGCCGCGCCGCCGGCATGGGCCAGGATCGGGGAGGACGACGAGGGGAGCCCGATGGGGTACGCGGTGGTGCTCGGCGAGGCGCTCATCGACCTGCTCGACGCCGAACAGGACGGGGAACCTGTCTATCGGCAGGCGGTCGGCGGCGGACCGCTCAACGTGGCGGTGGCCGTCGCCCGGCTCGGCGGCGACGTGCAGTTCGTCGGATCGCTCGGCGACGACGCGCTGGCCGGGCGCATCCGCGCCTTCCTCGCCGACGCCGGAGTGGGCCTGACCGGGGCGGTCACCGCGTCGGCGCCGACCGCGCTGGCGGTGGCCACCTTCGCCGGCCCGGAACCGGACTTCCGCTTCTACGGCGAACCCCGCTCGTACGCCCTGCTCGGCCCGGACGACCTGGACGTGCCGCTGGTCGAGGGCGCGGACGTGCTCTACTGCGGCTCGATCGTGCTGCTCGACCCGCCGACGCTTGCCGCCGCCCGGCGCGCCTGGTCGGTCGCCGGCGGGCTGCGGGTGTTCGACCCGAACGTGCGCCCCCGCCTGCTCACCGCGCCCGGCGCGCTGGACCGGCTGCGGACCGTGGTTGCCGAGTTCGCCGCCGGGGCGCACCTGGTCAAGCTCAGCGGCGCGGACGCCCGGGTGCTCTACCCGGACGAGCCGGTCGAGGGCGTCGCCGCGTACCTGCGGGAGTTGGGCGCGGCCACGGTCGTGGTCACGCTCGGCGCGGACGGCGCCCTGGTCGCCGCCGCCCACGAGGTGGCACACGTGCCGGCGCCGACGGTGGACGCGGTGGACGCCACCGGCGCGGGTGACTCGGTGATGGGCGCGCTGGTGGCTGACCTGCTAACCGACGGCGAACCGACCGACCCCTCCGGCTGGCGGGACCGGGTGGCGTTCGCGCTGCGGGTGGCCGCCGTGGTCTGCGAGTCCCCGGGCGGCGCCACCGCCATGCCCACCCGCGCCGCCGTCACCACCCGCTTCAGGTGAAGGAAGGCCACTGTTGACGCGTCCGGTAGTGGAAGGCCCCCTTTTAACACCGGGGCAGCCGCGCGGGGCGGCGGAGCTCAGGGGCGGCGGGTCAGGGTCAGCACGGCGGTGACGGACAGGAGCGCGGAGGCGGCGAGCACGATGGCCATCGGCGCGGCGC
Organism: Micromonospora sp. DT31; assembly: GCF_049841795.1. Taxonomy (NCBI): domain Bacteria; kingdom Bacillati; phylum Actinomycetota; class Actinomycetes; order Micromonosporales; family Micromonosporaceae; genus Micromonospora; species Micromonospora sp. DT31. Next base: position 92,895 of record NZ_JBNCKZ010000012.1, read on the forward strand.
TGCCCTCGCCACCCAGCCCGACCAGCGGTGCGGCGAGCGCGCCGATGACCGACTGGATGCCACCCATGAGCGCGGCGGCGGTGCCGGCGTGGCGGGCGTGCGCGTCCAGCGCCAGCGCGGTGCTGTTCGGCGTCACCATGCCCAGCGCGCCGACGAAGGCGAACAGCGCCACCGCGGTCAGGGCGAGGCTGCCGGCGAGCGCGCCGGTCAGCACACCGGCCGCGGTGACCAGGCCGACCGCGAGAGCGATGACCAGCAGCCGGCGGGGGTGGAACCGGTCGAGCAGCCGGGCGTTCAGTTGTCCGACCGTGACCAGGGCGAGCGCGTTGACGCCGAAGATGACGCTGAACACGGTCGCGGTGACGCCGAAGACGTCCTGGAACACGAACGACGAACCGGAGATGTAGGCGAACAGCCCGGCGAAGGCGAAGCCCTGGGTCAACGCGTACCCGAGGTAGGCCCGGTCGGCGATCAGCGAGCGCATGGTGCGGACGGTGCCCGCCAGGCCGGCGGTGCTGCGGCGCTCGACCGGCAGCGTCTCCGGCAGGCGCCACGCGACCGCGACGGCGAGCAGCGCCCCGATGACGGCCAGGGTGAGGAAGATGGTCCGCCAGGAGCCGAAGCGCAGCACCAGGCTGCCGACGCCGGGCGCGGCCACCGGCGCGATGCCGAAGACCAGGATGAGCCGGGAGAAGTACTTCGCGGCGTCCCGGCCGGCATAGAGGTCGCGGACCACGGCGCGGGCGACCACCACGCCCATGCCGCCGGCCATGCCCTGCAGCAACCGCAGGGCGGCAAGCAGCGGGGCGTTCGGCGCCGCCGCGCACGCCAGCGCCAGCACGGTGTACGCGATGACGCCGATCAGCGCCGGCCGGCGGCGCCCCCAGCGGTCGCTGAGCGGGCCGGTGACCAGTTGACCCAGCGCCAGGCCGATCAGGCAGGTGGTCAGCGACAGTTGGATGCCGGCCTGATCGGCGCCGAGGTCGCGGGTCATGGCGGGGAACGCCGGCAGGTACATGTCCAGCGACAGCGGGCCGACCGCGGTGAGCGTGCCCAGGAGCAACAGCAGGGTGATGCCCCCGGTGGGGGCGGGGGAGTGGACGGCTGTCGGGCGGACGGCCGCCGGCACGGCTCTGCTCACGGGAAGGGACCCCCTGATCTTGGTACGTTCCGGTACCTTACCTCTGTACCCAGAACTATTGAGAGGTGAGGGCGGGCATCGTGGCGACGGACGAGCAGGTCGCGCGGTTCGGGGCGGCCCTGGGGCAGGTGCACCGCCTCCTGCGCCGCCGCACCGGCGCGCGCGTGCAGCGGGACCCGCTGCCCGAGGCACAGGCGGAACTGCTCCTGCTCGTGCGGGCCGCGCCCGGCATCAGCGGCAAGGAGGTGGCGCGGCGGCTCGACGCCGCGCCCAACACGGTGAGCACACTGGTCCGCGACCTCACCGACGCCGGGCTGCTGGCCCGCGAGCGCGACCCGGCCGACCGCCGGGTGGTCCGGCTGCACGTCACCGAGGCCGCCCGGACCCGGATGGCCGACTACGAGGCCCATCGCGCCGCGCTGCTCGCCGAGGCCCTGGCCGAGCTGACCCCGACGGCTCGGACCGCGATCCTGGCCGCCGCCGGGCACTTCGACGCGCTGCGTGACGCGCTGCGCGAATGCGCCCGACCCGACCCGCCCGTCCCGCCCGACCGCGACGGGCGGGACGGGCGGAAACTCGATGGCGTCGAGCCGGCCCCGACCCGATGATCACCGGATGACCCTGCACGAGGACGAGATCCCGGTGGACGAGGGTGTCGTCCGGGCGCTGCTGGTCGACCAGTGCCCCGAGTGGGCGGCGCTGCCGTTGACACCGGCCGGCGCCGGGACCGACAACACGATGTACCGCCTCGGCTCCGACCTGCTCGTCCGGGTGCCCCGGACCGCGGACAAGGCCGGCTCACTGCGCAAGGAACAGCAGTGGCTGCCCCGGCTCGCGCCGCTGCTGCCCTACGCGGTGCCGGAACCGCTCCACGCCGGCACGCCGGCCGCCGCCTTCCCGCTGCCGTGGTCGGTGCTGCGGTGGATCCACGGCGACGAGGTCCGGCCGGACACCGTCCAGGACTGGGCCACCCTCGGCACCGACCTGGCGACGTTCGTACGGCGGCTGCATGCCACAGACCTGCTCGGCGCGACCCGGACGGGCACCCTGAGCGGATACCGCGGTGGCAGCCTGCACCCCTGCGACAGTTGGATCGCCCCGGCGCTCGACGACTGCCGGAGCAGGATCGGTGACGAGATCGACGTCGACACCCTTCAGCGGCTGTGGCGAGCCGCCCTGACCCTGCCCGAACCCGCCGGGCCGCACGTCTGGCTGCACGGCGATCTCAAGCCCACCAACCTGCTGGCGCGCGACGGTCGGCTGCACGCGGTCATCGACTTCGGCGGCCTCGCCGTCGGATCCCCGGACGCCGAACACGCCCCGATCTGGGACCTTCCGCCCCCGGCCCGGCACGCCTACCGCGAGGCACTCGGCCTGGACGACGTGACCTGGGCGCGGGCCCGCGCCTGGGCGCTCGGCGTGGCGGCCAGCGGCGTCTCCTACTACTGGGACACCTTCCCGGCGTTCGTCGCGGAGTGCCGCCACCGCCTCCGGGCGATCCTGGCGGACACCCAGGCCGGCTGAGCCGTCGGTGCCGCCGCGTTCGGGCGGTCGGCTCGGGCCGTGCCGTCGAGTTCGGCCCAGGCGGTCGGCTCAGGCCGTGCCGTCGAGTTCGGCGTAGCCACGGCGGGCCGCGACCAGACCTGGCCGGGCGCCGAACGGCGACTCGGCGGCCACCCGCTCCGCCGGTGCGCCGCCGGTGTGGCCGGCCCGGATCTGCCACGCCTGCCGGGCCAGCTGCCCGTGCTGCTCCCGGACGAAGTCCGCGTCGACCGGGTCGCCGTGACCGGGCACCACCACGCTGCCCGGCGTGGTCAGTCGCAGCAGGTCGGCCAGCGCGTCCGGCCACCGCAGCGGGTACGAGTCCTCGAACGCCGGCGGCCCGCTCTGCTCCACCAGGTCACCGGCGACCAGCACGTCCGCGTCCGGCACGTGCACCACCAGGTCGGCGTCGGTGTGCCCGGGCCCGGGATGGCGCAGCAGCACCCGCCGCCCGCCCACGTCCAGCACCGTCTCCTCGACCACCCCGTGCGTGGGCGCCCGCACCTCGGTACGCGCCAACTCCTCGGCGAGCGCCGGCTGTCCGGTGCGCATCTCCTCGTACGCGGCCCGGCGTACCGCGTCCGGCCGGTCCCGCAACGCCACCACGGCCCGCACGTGCGCGTAGACGGCGGTGTCCGGGCCGGCCAGCGTGGCGTTGCCGAAGCAGTGGTCGAAGTGGTGGTGGGTGTTGACGATCGTCCACGGGTGCGGCGTCACCGCCCGCGCGGCGGCGGCCAGCCCAGCCGCCTGCCCGGCGGTGGAGAGCGTGTCGACCAGCAGCGCCGCGCCGTCGCCGACCACCAGCACGACGTTCACCGCCAGCAGCGGCTCGCGCAGCACGTGCACCCCGGCGGCGACCTCGGTGAACCCGGCGGTCATGACGGGCCGACGGCCCGCTCGACGAAACGCTGCCGGTCCACCAGTGCCCGCTCGACACGCCCCTGCGCGGCCACCGTGGGCCCGTCGGTGACCGTCACCTCGAAGACCAGTCGCCGGCCGTCGACCTTGACCAGCTCGGCGTGGGCGGCCACGGTGCGGCCCACCGGGGTGGCCGCCCGGTGTTCCAGCTCGACGCGGACCCCGACGGTCGTGGACCCGGGCGGCAGCCGGGTCGCGGTGGCGGCCACCGTGGCCGCCTCGACCAGCGCCAGCACCCGGGGGGTGCCGAGCACCGGCACGTCCCCGGAGCCCATCGCCCGGGCGGTGTCCGCGTCGGTCACGGTCAGTTCGACCCGGGCGGTCAGGCCCGGCGTGACGGGCCGGTCCGGCTGCTCCTGCATGCGGCCGAGCCTAGTGCAGCAGGCGTCGGACCGTCCGGCGTCCGCGTTGCCCGCACCGGCCCGACGGTCGGGGTCGGCGCGTTCGTCGGCCGCCGTTAACCTTGTCCGCGATGGCCGAGCTGACACATTCCCCGCCCCCCGCCCCTGCCGCGCAGCCACCCGCGTCGCCCGACGGCGGGCGACGTCGTGTGATCGCGATGACGATCTGGGGTGTCGCCTTCGTGGCCGCCTGGCTTCTCATCGGGCTGCCGACCGACCCGGCGTACGCGTTCCTGTGGATCTGGGCGGGCACCGTCGCCTGGAACTCGGCCCGCCCGTGGCGCAGCCACCTGCTCTTCGCCCGGGACTGGATCCCGGTGGTGCTGCTGCTCGCCGCGTACAACCTGTCGCGCGGGTTCGCCGACAACGGCGCCACCCCGCACGCCACGGAGTTGATCGTCGCCGACCGGTTCCTGACCGGGTGGCTCACCGGCGGCGAGGTGCCCACGATCTGGCTCCAGGAGCGCCTCTACGACCCGGCCCAGGTGCGTTGGTGGGACGTGCTGGTGAGCTGGATCTACTTCTCCCACTTCGTGGCGACGTTCGCCGCCGCCGCGGTGCTGTGGATGCGCAACCGGCGACGCTGGATCTCGTACATGGCCCGGTGGGGTTTCCTGTGCGCGGCCGGGCTGGTCACCTACTTCCTCTACCCGGCGGCGCCGCCGTGGTGGGCGGCACAGAACGGGCTGCTCACCGAGGTGGCGCGGATCTCCACCCGGGGGTGGAAGGAGGTCGGCATGCACGGCGCGGGCAACCTGCTCAACGCCGGGCAGATCGCCTCCAACCCGGTGGCCGCGATGCCGTCGCTGCACACCGCGTTCGCGCTGTTCGTGGTGCTGTTCTTCCTGCGCTCGGTGCGCAGGCGCTGGTGGCCGCTGATGTTGGCCTACCCGCTGGCCATGACGTTCACGCTGATGTACAGCGGCGAGCACTACCTGATCGATGTGCTTGTCGGCTGGGCTTACGTGGGCGTGACGTTCCTGGTCGTCGGCCTGCTGGAGCGCTGGTGGGCGGCCCGGCGGGCGCAGCGCGCGCAGGAGCCGGCCGTCGCGGCGGCCACCGACCCCGCCACCGGCGACCCCGTCGGTGACGCGGGTGGCCCGGCTGTGGGCGATCGGGACGCGGGGGATCGGGACGTCGTACCGGCGGACCGCCGCTGACCGGGACCGCTCAGCGGCCGTCCGTCTGCCGTGCCGCCTGCGCCCGCGCGGTCAGCTCCGCGGCCAGTTCCCAGGCGTCGGCCAGGTCCCGGTCCACCGCCACCGCCCCGGACCCACCGGCGGTGTCCGTGTGCACGGTGGCCAGCCGCAGCAGCCGCTGCGCCGGCCCCTGGACCACCCGCACGCTCTGGATGCGGGCGTACGGCACCAGCGTCACCCGACGGGTCAGCAGCCCGGAACGGGCCACGAAGACCCGTTCGTCGAGGCCCGCGCCGACCACCGCCCGGCTCAGCGGGCGCAGCCAACGGGCCCGGGACGGCGGTGGCGTGCCGGGCAGCGCGTCCAGCCGCACGCCGGGCAGCACCTCGGCCACGACCAGGTGGCCGGTGTCCGCGTCACCGACCGGCAGCAGCCGGTCCGGGCGGTTGCGGTCGTCCGGCTCGCCGGCCGAGTAGCCGGCCACCTCCAGCCGCAGCCGCAGCCAACCCTTCATCCGCCAGAGCAGCGGCCACGTCGCCTGTACCGTCTGCACCCGGTGCAGCGGCACGGTCTGCACGCGCGTCTCCAGCAGGCCGTTTCGCACCCGCAGCGTGTCGTCGTCCCGGTCGAGCCGGAAGCTCCAGTCGTCGAGCACCCGGCGGACCGGTTGCAGCAGCACCCCGGCCATCGCGGTCAACGTGCTCGCCACGGCGATGAACGACCACGAGCCCGCGGAGAGGAACTGCGCCACCACGAACGCCAGACCCACCGGCAGCAGGAAAGCCTGTGGGGTGAGCAGCTGGCTGACCAGGAGATCCTGGTTGCGTACCGCGTGCAGCAGACGCCCGGTGGGCGTGGGCGCGACCGCGGTGTCGTCGGCCCCGGCCGTCGGGGGCGTCGGGGCGCGACCGGCCACGGCGAGCAGGCGCTGCCGCAGCGCGGTGGCCTCGGCCACGCTCAGGTAGGCCAGCGGCGCCTCGGTCTTGCCCCCGCCGACCACCTCCAACCGCAGCTCGGCCAGGCCGGTGAGCTGGGCCAGCAGCGGACGGACCACCTCCACCGCCTGCAACCGTTCCAGGGGGATGGCACGGGTACGCCGCCACAGCAGGCCCTCGTACACGCGCAGTTCCCGCCCCACCACGTGGTAGCCGGTGTTCCACCAGCTCACCACCGACAGCACGGTGGCGGCGAGGACGAAGACCGTGACCAGCGCGGCGAACCAGCCGAACCCGACCCGGGACAGCGTCGACCAGGACAGCCCGGCGATCACCACGACAAGCGACTTCGCCCCGTGCAGCGCCGGACTCAGCGGATGCAGCCGCTGCCGCGGCTCCTCGCCACCGGGCGGGCCGGTGACCGGGCCCCACATTCCCGGGTACGGCGGCGGGGGCCCCGGCGGTGGAGCGCCGGGGTCCGGCTCGCTCCGCGCGTTCACAGGCCCTCCGCCCGGTCCTCGCCCAGGGTGGTGAGCCGGTCGCGCAACCGGGACGCCTCGGCCGGTCGCAGGCCGGGCACCCGGGCGTCGCTGGCCGCCGCCGCGGTGTGCAACTGCACGGTGGCCAGGTCGAAGGCGCGCTCCAGCGGGCCGGCGCTCACGTCGACGAACTGCATCCGGGAGTACGGCACGATGGACAACCGCCGCACCAGCAACCCGTGCCGGACGAGCAGGTCGTCGTCGCGTTCGGCGTACCCCCAGGCGCGGACCGCGCGCACGATGGTGACCGACCGGAAGGTGGCCAGCAGCAGCGTCGCGCCGACCGCGGCGCCGAGCAGCCAGTGCCCGATCAGCGCCCAGGCCACACCGAGCACCGCCACGGTCACCGCCACCGTGATGCCGAGCCGGATCAGCTCGACCCAGATCAGGTCACGGGAGATCGGCTGCCAGCGCACGGTGTCCGGCCAGGGGCGCAGCGGGTCCGGCGGGGGGCCCGCGAGCCTGTCACCGGTCACCGGGGGGACCCGCCGTGTTCACCGACGGTGCGTGCTCGGTTCGTCTGCGCGCTCACGGTCCGAGCGTAGGCGATCCGGGCAGCGGCACCACCTCACGCAGGAAGCCGCGTGCGTCGAGGAAGTCGCCGAGGGTCCCGCGGTGCTCGGGACAGGCCAGCCAGATCTTGCGCCGGTCGGGCGCGTGCAGTCGGGGGTTGTGCCAGCGGAGTTGGTACACCGCGGGCGCGCGACACCCACGCGCTGAGCAGATCAGCGCGTCGTCGGGTTCGGTGGGACTGGTCATCGGGGCGAGTCTAGGCATCGCACGCCGGGAGCTTTAGCGCCGGGCGGCCACGGGGGGAGCCGCCCGGCGACGGGATGAATCGTACACACGCCGGACCCCTTGTTGTCCACCCGTGTCCAGCGTTTTCCGCGGCGCCGGACGGCGCGGCGAAAATCGTGCCTCTCCCACCCTCGCCTCTCAGCAAGGCATGACAGTCTTGATACCGCACCACGCCGACGACGACCCAGCTGTGGAGGACCGGTGGCCCAGCCGACCACACCCGACGTGCCGAACCCGAGCGAGGGGACGCCGGACGCGCCACCCCCGGGGGCGACCACCCCGGCGCAGGACGCCACGCTTGTGGAGCGGGCACTGTTCGAGATCAAACGGGTGATCGTCGGCCAGGACCGGATGGTCGAGCGGATGTTCGTCGCGCTCCTGGCGCGGGGGCACTGCCTGCTGGAAGGCGTGCCCGGCGTGGCGAAGACGCTTGCCGTGGAGACCCTCGCCCGGGTCGTCGGCGGCTCGTTCGCCCGGGTCCAGTTCACCCCGGACCTGGTGCCCGCGGACATCATGGGCACCCGGATCTACCGGCAGTCCAGCGAGAAGTTCGACGTCGAGCTGGGCCCGGTCTTCGTCAACTTCCTGCTCGCCGACGAGATCAACCGGGCGCCGGCCAAGGTGCAGTCGGCGTTGCTGGAGGTGATGAGCGAGCGGCAGGTCTCCATCGGTGGGGAGAGCCACCGGGTGCCCGACCCGTTCCTGGTGATGGCCACCCAGAACCCGATCGAGCAGGAGGGCGTCTACCCCCTGCCCGAGGCGCAGCGGGACCGGTTCCTGATGAAGATCGTGGTGGGCTACCCGACCGACGCCGAGGAGCGGGAGATCGTCTACCGGATGGGCGTGGCCGCGCCCGAGCCGGCCCGGGTGTTCGACACCCCCGAGCTGATCGCCCTGCAACGCAAGGCCGACCAGGTCTTCGTGCACAACGCGCTCGTCGACTACGCGGTCCGGCTGGTGCTGGCCACCCGCGCCCCGGCCGAGCACGGCATGCCCGACGTGGCCCAGCTCATCCAGTACGGCGCCAGCCCGCGCGCCTCGCTCGGCCTGGTCCGGGCCACCCGCGCGCTGGCGCTGCTGCGGGGCCGGGACTACGCCCTGCCGCAGGACGTGCAGGACATCGCGCCGGACATCCTGCGGCACCGTCTGGTGCTCAGCTACGACGCGCTCGCCGACGACGTCCCGGCCGACCACATCGTGCACCGGGTGATGTCGACAATTCCGCTGCCCGCGGTCGCGCCCCGCCAGCAGGCCACCCCGCCACCGCCGGCCGTGCCGCACCACGGGTGGCCCGGGCAGCGCCCGTGAGCCCGCCCGGCCGGCTGCCGGCCACCGGTGAGCGTTCCGGTGCGGTCCTGGCCCGGCTCCAGCTCATGGTCACCCGCAAACTGGACGGGCTGCTCCAGGGCGACTACGCCGGGCTGCTGCCCGGCCCGGGCAGCGAGGCGGGCGAGTCCCGCGAGTACCGGCCCGGCGACGACGTACGCCGGATGGACTGGCCGGTGACCGCCCGCACCACCACGCCGCACGTGCGGCGTACGGTGGCCGACCGGGAACTGGAGACGTGGTTGGCCGTCGACATGTCGGCCAGCCTCGACTTCGGCACCGGGCGGTGGCTCAAGCGGGACGTCGCGGTCGCCGCCGTCGCCGCGCTGGCCCACCTGACCGTGCGGGGCGGCAACCGGATCGGCGCGGTGGTCGGCACCGGCGCGTCCGCGGGCGCGCCGGGCGCGGTGCACCGGCTGCCCGCCCGGTCCGGCCGCAAGGAGGCGCAGGCGCTGCTGCGGGCGGTGGCCGGCACCGAGATCCGGCCGGGTCGCAGCGACCTCGGCGCGCTTGTCGACATGCTCAACCGGCCGCCCCGGCGGCGCGGTGTGGCGGTGGTGATCTCCGATTTCCTGTCGCCACCGTCGCAGTGGGGCCGGCCACTGCGTAAGCTGCGGGTCCGCCACGACGTGTTGGCCGTCGAGGTGGTCGATCCGCGGGAACTGGAACTGCCCGACGTGGGGGTGCTGCCGGTGGTGGACCCGGAGACCGGGGAGCTGCACGAGGTGCAGACCGCCGACCCGGGGCTGCGCCGCCGGTACGCCGAGGCGGCGGCCGCCCAGCGCGCGGCGATCGCCGCCGAGCTGCGCACCGCCGGCGCGGCCCACCTGCGCCTGCACACCGACCGAGACTGGCTGCTGGACATGGTGCGTTTCGTGGCCGCGCAGCGGCACGCCCGTACCCGAGGGACGACCCGATGATCCGTTTCATGCAACCGTGGTGGCTGCTGGCCGTGCTGCCGGTGCTCGCCCTGGCCGGCGCGTACGTCTGGCGGCAGCTGCACCGCCGGCAGTACGCGCTGCGCTTCACCAACGTCGACCTGCTGCGCACCGTCGCGCCCAAGGGGCTGGGGTGGCGGCGGCACGTGGCGGCCACCGCGTTCCTGCTCTGCCTGTTGGTGCTGGCCACCGGCCTGGCCCGGCCGGCGATCGACACCCGGGAGCCGCTGGAGCGGGCGACCGTGATGCTCGCCATCGACGTGTCGCTGTCCATGCAGGCCGACGACGTCGCCCCGAACCGGCTGGAGGCGGCGCAGGACGCCGCCAAGCAGTTCGTCAGCGAGCTGCCGGAGAGTTACAACGTGGGGTTGGTGTCGTTCGCCAAGTCGGCGAACGTGCTGGTGCCACCGACCAAGGACCGGTCCGCGGTGACCACCGCCATCGGCGGGCTGGTGCTGGCCGAGGCGACCGCCACCGGCGAGGCGGTCTTCACCTGTCTGGAAGCGATCCGGACGGTCCCGGCCGACGGCGCCGCCGGCATCCCGCCGGCCCGGATCGTGTTGCTCTCCGACGGCTACCGCACCTCGGGCCGGTCGGTGGAGGAGGCGGCCGCGGCGGCGCAGGCGGCGAACGTGCCGGTGTCCACGATCGCGTTCGGCACCGACTCCGGGCAGGTCGACATCGGCGGCCAACTCCAGCGGGTGCCGGTGGACCGTTCGGCACTGTCCCAGCTCGCCGAGACCACGCAGGGCTTCTTCTACGAGGCCGCGTCGGCCACCGAGCTGAAGCAGGTCTACCAGGACATGGGCAGCTCGATCGGTTATCGGACCGAGCCGCGCGAGATCACCCAGTGGTACGCGGGCATCGCGTTGCTCCTGGCGCTGTGCGCCGGCGGGCTGAGTCTGCTGTGGACGTCCCGGCTGGTCTGAGAGGCGACCGGCCCGGCCCGTCGGTCCAGGCCGGCGGCGGTTCAGTGACCGCCGCTGGCCAGGACGAACAGGACCGCCACCCAGACGGCGGCGAGGGTGAAGCCCAGGGGGGCGACGTAACGGCTCATGGTTGCGCTCCGCGGCGACGGTCGGCCCGGTGGGCCGTGAAGGGGCAGGGGTGTACGCGCACGAAGTCGTGACCGGGTGCTCCGCCGCGCGGCAGCGCCACCGGCGAAGGTGGTCGCCGGGGGTGGTGCGGTGCGGTGGGCGGGAAGCGGGTCAGCCGCGTCGACCGAGCCGTGGCTCAGCGGGGCTGACGGTGGGCCCGGCCACGACTGGGAGGATCGCCATCTCGCACAGCGATCACCTCCTGCGGTCGGCGGGGCCCGGAGTGCGGGCGCAGACCGGCCCGCAGACGCGATCATCGTACACCGGGGCCGGGCGTGCCGCGCGCTCGGGCGCGTCCGGGCCGGGCCGCGGCCCGGACGCCACCGCCAGCACCACAGGCCTCGCCATACCGGGAAGTGGCCTGCTCGGGTTAGCGCTTACCTGTCGGTAACCCCTAGGCTCCGACCGTCCGAGAGATCAGGAGCAGAGGGGGATCCGTGGCCCGTACCGTGCTGGTGACCGGCGGGAACCGGGGTATCGGCCTGGCCATCGCGCGTGCCTTCGCCAAGCAGGGCGACCGGGTGGCGGTGACGCACCGCAGCGGCGAGGCCCCCGAAGGGCTGTTCGGGGTGCGGTGCGACGTGACCGACGCCGAGTCGGTCGACGCCGCGTTCACCACGATCGAGGCCGAGCTGGGACCGGTCGAGGTGCTCGTCGCCAACGCCGGCACCACCGACGACACCCTGCTCATGCGGATGTCCGAGGACCAGTTCACCCGGGTGCTCGACACCAACCTGACCGGCTCGTTCCGGGTCGCCAAGCGGGCCTCGATGAAGATGCTGCGCGCCAGGTGGGGGCGGATGATCTTCATCTCCTCGGTGATCGGCCTCTCCGGCGGCGCGGGGCAGGTCAACTACGCGGCCAGCAAGGCCGGTCTGGTCGGGGTGGCCCGATCGATCACCCGGGAGTTGGGCAGCCGCAACATCACCGCGAACGTGGTGGCGCCCGGCTTCATCGACACCGACATGACCGCCGGACTGCCCGAGGCGCGCAAGGCCGAGATCCACAAGTCCATCCCGGCCGGCCGGATGGCCAGCCCGGACGAGGTGGCCGGCGTGGTCACCTGGCTCGCCTCCGACGCCGCCGGATACGTCACGGGCGCCGTCATCCCGGTCGACGGCGGCCTCGGCATGGGTCACTGAGCAGAGCACGGAGGAGACACGTAATGTCCGGACTTCTCGCTGGTAAGCGGCTGCTGGTCACCGGCGTCATCACCGACGCCTCGATCGCGTTCTCGGTGGCGAAGCTCGCCCAGGAGAACGGCGCCCAGGTCGTCCTCACCGGCTTCGGTCGGCTCTCCCTGGTGGAACGGATCGCCAGGCGCCTGCCCGAACCGGCCCCGGTGATCGAGCTGGACGTCAGCAACGACGAGCACCTGGCCGGTCTGGCCGACAAGGTACGCGAGCACGTCGACGGGCTCGACGGGGTGGTGCACTCGATCGGGTTCGCCCCGCAGAGCTGCCTCGGCGGCGGTTTCCTCGACGCGCCGTGGGCGGACGTCGCCACCGCCCTGCAGGTCTCCACCTACTCGTACAAGTCCCTGGCGATGGCCGCGCTGCCGCTGATGTCCGCGGGCGGCGCCGTGGTGGGCCTCACGTTCGACGCGACGAAGGCGTGGCCGGTCTACGACTGGATGGGCGTGGCCAAGGCCGGCCTGGAGTCCACCTCCCGCTATCTGGCCCTGCACCTGGGCAAGCAGGGCATCCGCAGCAACCTGGTGGCCGCCGGCCCGCTGCGGACCATCGCCGCCAAGTCCATCCCCGGTTTCGATCAGTTCGAGGACGCCTGGACCGAGCGGGCGCCGCTGGGCTGGAGCCTCACCGACCAGGAGCCGGCCGCCCGGGCCTGCCTGGCGCTGCTGTCCGACTGGTTCCCGGCCACCACCGGCGAGATCGTCCACGTCGACGGCGGCTACCACGCCATCGGCGCCTGAGGTGTAAGGAGGGGCCCCTTCTTAACGTCTCAGGCATAGGAAGGGGCCCTTCTTGACGCGGCGCGACCCGGCGGTCACCGCCCCGACCGGATGGCGTGCCGGCCGGCGAGGAACAATGGGGCCATGGCGTACGACGCGTTGGTGCTGGTCTCCTTCGGTGGCCCGGAACGGCCCGAGGACGTTCTCCCGTTCCTGCAGAACGTGACCCGGGGGCGGGGGGTGCCGCCGGAGCGGCTGGCCGAGGTCGTCGAGCACTACCAGCACTTCGGCGGGGTGTCCCCGATCAACCAGCAGTGCCGTGACCTGCTCGCGGCGATCCGGGCGGACTTCGCCGCCAACGGCATCGACCTGCCGGTCTACTGGGGCAACCGCAACTGGGACCCGATGCTCGCCGACACGGTGGCCCGGATGCGCGACGACGGGATCACCCGGGCGCTGGCGTTCGTCACCAGCGCGTACGGCGGCTACTCCTCCTGCCGCCAGTACCAGGAGGACATCGCCGCCGCCCGCGCGGCGGTCGGGCCGGACGCCCCGATGATCGAGAAGCTGCGCCAGTTCTGGGACCATCCCGGCTTCGTCGAGCCGCACGCCGACGCGGTGCGCGCCGCGCTGGCCCAGCTCGACCCGGCCCGCCGGGACAGCACCCGACTCGTCTTCACCGCGCACTCGGTGCCGATCTCGGCGGCGGTCAGCGCCGGCCCGCACGGCGGCCGGTACACCGCCCAGCTGGCGGAGGTGGCCCGGCTGGTGCACGCCGCGGCCGCCCCCGACCTGCCGTACGACCTGGTCTGGCAGAGCCGGTCCGGCCCGCCGCAGGTGCCGTGGCTGGAGCCGGACATCAACGACCACCTGGCCGCCCTGGCCGAGCAGGGTGTGACGGGGGTGGTGGTCAGCCCGATCGGTTTCGTCTCCGACCACCTGGAGGTGGTGTGGGACCTGGACACCGAGGCGCTGGAGACGGCCAAGCAGCTCGGCCTGGACTTCGTGCGCGCCGGCACGCCGGGCACCGACGCGCGGTTCGTGGCGATGGTGCGGGAGCTGGTGCGGGAACGCACCGCCCCGGACGCGCAACGGCTACGCCTGGGCGAGCTGCCCGCCTGGGACACCTGCCCGGCGCTGTGCTGCGTACCTCCGGCCCGCCGCCCCTGAGCCCGACCACCACCGACATTGGGACGACACGATGCTTGACCGCAGGCCGGTGCAGAGCTGGCTCACCGATATGGACGGTGTGCTGGTGCACGAGGGACAGCCGGTGCCCGGCGCCCCGGAGTTCGTCAAGAAGCTGCGCGCCTCCGGCAAGCCGTTCCTGGTGCTGACGAACAACTCCATCTACACCCCGCGCGACCTGCGCGCCCGGCTGGCCCGGATGGGCCTGGACGTGCCGGAGGAGGCGATCTGGTCGTCGGCGCTGGCCACCGCCCAGTTCCTGGGCGACCAGCGACCGGGCGGGACCGCGTACGTGATCGGTGAGGCCGGCCTGACCACGGCGCTGCACGCGGTGGGGTACGTGTTGAGCGACTTCGCGCCGGACTACGTGGTGCTGGGGGAGACCCGCACCTACAGCTTCGAGGCGATAACCAAGGCGATCCGGCTGATCAACGACGGGGCGCGGTTCATCTGCACCAACCCGGACGTCACCGGCCCGTCGGTGGAGGGCGCGCTGCCGGCGGCCGGCTCGGTGGCGGCGATGATCTCCAAGGCGACCGGTGTCGACCCGTACTTCGTCGGCAAGCCGAACCCGATGATGATGCGGTCGGCGCTGAACACCATCGACGCGCACTCCGAGTCCACCGCGATGATCGGCGACCGGATGGACACCGACATCCTGTGCGGGTTGGAGGCGGGGTTGGAGACGATCCTGGTGCTCACCGGGATCAGCAGCCGCACCGAGGCCGAACGGTACCCGTACCGGCCGTCGCGCATCGTCGACTCGGTGGCGGACCTGATCGACGAGATCTGAGCCGCAGCGCTACAGCCGCAGCGGGGCGTTGCAGGCGGCCACCAGGGCCTGCCGGCAGGCGGTGGTCAGCGGCCGCAGCGCCGCGTCGCGCTGCTGCGCCTCGTGGGTGTTCACCGCACCGCCCGGCGCGCTCTCCCCGGCCAGGGCGAGCACCCGGTCCAGCACGGCCGCGCGGGCGAACAGGCGTCGGGCCCGCGGGTCGAACCCGGGCGGCAGGTCGGTGGCGCCGTCCGGACGGCGCAGCGCGGCGAGCGCCCCGGCCAGTTCCGGCCGCCACTGGGCGACGTCCAGCCGGGTGAGCGTCGCGGTGGTCTCGGCCAGCACCGCGGCCAGTTCCGCCTCGGCCTCGGCCGCGCCGGGAACGACGAGCGACGCCCGTGGCGCGTCCGTCGGCAGCGGATGGACCCGCCACAGCACCGTCTCCCAGGTCATTCCCGAGCCGGAGGTGTGCGTGCGGACCTCGGGCACCAGCCCCAGCCCACTGGCCACCACCGCCTCGCCGGCCACGAGCGCCGCCCCGGCGAACGCGCCGGGGCCGGGCAGTCCACGCGGGTCGCCCGGGGCGGGCAGGACCAGGCGGATGTCGTCCGGGGAGTGCTTGGCCAGGCTGGGCAGCGCCTCCCGCAGGGACACGTCGGTCCAGGTGCCGGGGGCGTCGGCGACGAGGTGCTCCTCGTCGCCGGCGACGGCGTCGGCGACCTCGTCGAACGGCACGAGGCCGGCGCGCCAGGCGCGCACCCAGGCCACGAACCGGCTCGACCGGCGCGGGGCCAGTGTGGCCGCGCCCGTTGCGGGGGAGGACATGCCGAAAGGGTACGTGCTCCGCGCCGTTGCTGTCTCGACTGCCGCACCGCCGGCGTGACCTGCCCCCAACTAACCCCTTCGCACCGTTTCGTGCCGAGGGATGACGACCCGGTCGGCGCGTCGGCAAGCGACACGCGGGGTTCGGTGGTTAGCGTTTTCGGCATGGCAGGGCGATACGACGGTGACGTGCTGGCCGGTGACTGGCGGCGACGGAAGGTGATCCCGGAGATCGACGCGGAGCACGACATGGTGGTCGAGGACGCCGACTCCGGATTCTGCGGCGCGGTGGTCGGCTTCGACTCCGGTGCGGTGGTGCTGGAGGACAGGCGTGGGCGGCGGCGCAACTTCCCGCTGCTGCCCGCCGCGTTCCTGCTCGACGGTCGGCCGGTCACCCTGCGCCGCCCGGCGCGCACCCCGGTGCCCGCCGCCCGGCGGCGCACCGCGTCCGGCTCGATCGCGGTGGACGGGGTGCGGGCGCAGGTCGCCAAGGCCAGCCGGATCTGGGTGGAGGGCGTGCACGACGCCGCGCTCGTCGAGCGGATCTGGGGCGACGACCTGCGGGTCGAGGGCGTGGTGGTGGAGCCGTTGGACGGCATCGACGCGCTCGGCGAGCAGGTACGCGAGTTCGACCCCGGCCCGGGCCGGCGGCTCGGTGTGCTTGTCGACCACCTCGTGCCCGGCTCCAAGGAGAGCCGGATCGTGGCCCGGGTGACCTCACCGCACGTGCTGGTCACCGGGCACCCCTACGTGGATGTGTGGCAGGCGGTGCGGCCGGCGGCGCTCGGCATCGCGGCCTGGCCGGTGGTGCCGCCGGGGCAGCCCTGGAAGGAGGGTGTCTGCGCGGCGCTCGGGGTCGGCGAGCCGGCTGACATGTGGCGGCACATCCTGTCCCGGGTGGACAGTTTCGCCGACGTGGAGACCCCGCTCATCAACGCCGTGGAGCGCCTGATCGACTTCGTCACCGAGCCCCGGTGACCGGCCCCCACCCCACCCCTCAGCGGGGCGGGGCGAGGGCCGGGAGGGCGGGTCAGGGCTCCTGGTCGGGGGTCCGGGTGAAGACGAAGGTGGCGATGTCGAGGGCGACCGGGGTGCCGGTCTCGTCGCGGATGACGGTGAGGATCTCGCCGTCCTGCGCGCCGGAACGGCCCCGCCACCGGTCCGGTCCCTCCGGGGTGAAGCGAAGCAGCGGCTTGCCGACCAGGCCACCGACCAGGTCACCGTCCGCGTCGACGCGGAACTCGAACTCGCCGCCCATCCACCACCAGCGGCCGGTCAGCGCGGCGAGGTCGGCGGCGGGCGGTGCGGCCGGGCGCCACGGGGCGGGCGCGGCCGGTTCGGCGTCCAGCACCAGGGTGAGCGCCTCGCGGCCGAGCGCGCCGATGTGGTGGCCACCGCGCAGGCCGTACGAGTTGGCATAGGTCACCGCGGCGGTCCCGGTGGGTCGGTGCACGGCCAACGCGGCGACGTACCCGGGCATCGAGCCGCCGTGCCCCACGTACACCCGGTCGCCGACCCGGTAGAGCTCCACGCCGAGGCCGTGGCCGCCGGTCCACGAGTCCAGATCGTTGATCATCATCGGCGTGCACATCTCGGTGAGCGTTTCCGGGGCAAGCAGCGCCGGGTCGGGAGCGGCCAGGAACGCCGCCCAGCGGCCCAGGTCGTCGACCGTCGACCAGAGCTGCCCGGCCGCCGCCATCGCCCCGCTGTCGGTGAGCGGTTCCTCCCGCAGCGTCTCGTGCCAGGGGTGCACCACGTAGCCCCGGGCGTACGGCTCGGTGGGCAGGAGGGTGGTGCGGCGCATGCCCAGCGGCGCCAGCAGCCGCTCGGTCAGCAGGTCCGCCCACGGCGTGCCGGTGATCCGCTCCAGCGCGGCGCCGAGCAGTCCGTAGGCCAGGTTGGAGTAGTGGTAGACCCGGTGCGGCGGGTAGGCGATCTTGTCCGGTGTGAGCCCGGCGAGCAGGGTGTCCAGGTCCATGCCCCCGGCCCGCTCCCACCATCCGCCGTCCGGCTCGCGTTGCAGCCCGCTGGCGTGACTGAGCAGTTGGCGCACGGTAAGCGCGCCGACCGGGGTGCCGGGCAGGTGGGCCCCGATGGGGTCGTCCAGGGCGAGCCGGCCGGCGTCGCGTTCCTGCATGACCAGCACCGCGGTCATCGTCTTGGTGATCGAGCCGATCCGGTACTGGAGGTCCCGACCGGGGCGGGGCTGCTCGCCGGCGAGGACCAGGTGCGACACGGCGCCGTCGCGTACCACGCCGAGGGCGAGCGACGGCGCCCGCCCCTCGGCCTGGGCCCGGGCGACGAGCAGGTCGAGCCGGCGGGCGGTTTCGGGCAGTAGGGTCATTCTCGTCCTCCTCCGCGGTCGGGCGCGGGGGATGCGCCCAGCCAAGCGATCATGACAGTTCGATGACACGTGCGATGACGTGTCAGGATTGTGCTTGTGGACGCCGTGTTTTGGATCGTGCTGGGTGTAGTGCTGGCGGTCGCCGAGATCTTCACGACGACCCTTTTCCTGATCATGTTCGGCGTCGCCGCGTTCGTCACGGCCGGCGCCGCCGCGCTCGGTGCGCCGGTGGCGCTCCAGGCGGTGGTCTTCGCGGTGGTGTCGGCGCTGACGGTGGCGGTGGCACGTCCGGTGGTCCGGCGGCACGCCCGGTCGGCGCTGGAGACCGGGGAGAAGCCGTTCGGGGTCGAGGCGATCGAAGGGTCCACCGCGGTGGTCCTGGAGCCGGTCGACGCCGATCGGGGGATGATCAAAATCGATGGTGAGCTGTGGACGGCCCGCTCGTACGACGCGACGCGCAGCTACGAGGCGGGCGAGCACGTGCAGGTGATCAAGGTCCGGGGCGCGACCGCCCTGGTCTGGCAGGACGATATTTCCACCCCGGGTGAGCTGCCCGAAGGGAAAAGGTGAACGGTATGGAGTTTCTGGCGATCCTGATGATCGCGGTGGCGTTGATCGGCGTGGTGACGTTGCTCAAGGCGGTACGGATCGTGCCGCAGCAGCGTCAGGACGTGGTGGAGCGGCTCGGCCGGTACAAGCGGACCCTGAACCCGGGTCTGAACCTGCTGGTGCCGTTCGTCGACGCGGTTCGCACCAAGGTCGACATGCGGGAGCAGGTGGTCAGCTTCCCGCCGCAGCCGGTGATCACCTCGGACAACCTCGTGGTTTCGATCGACACGGTTCTCTACTTCAAGGTGGTCGACTCGGTCCGGGCGACCTACGAGATCTCCAGCTTCCTCCAGGCCATCGAGCAGCTGACCGTCACCACGTTGCGTAACGTCATCGGCTCGCTGGACCTGGAGCGGGCGCTGACCAGCCGCGACGAGATCAACAGGCACCTCTCCGGGGTGCTGGATGAGACCACCGGCCGCTGGGGCATCAAGGTGACCCGCGTCGAGATCAAGGCGATCGAGCCGCCGGCAAGCATCCGCGACTCGATGGAGAAGCAGATGCGCGCCGAGCGTGACCGCCGGGCGGCGATCCTCACCGCCGAGGGTCACAAGCAGTCGGTGATCCTCACTGCCGAGGGTGACAAGCAGTCGGCGGTGCTGCGCGCCGACGGTGACCGGCAGGCCCGGATCCTGCAGGCCGAGGGTCAGGCGAAGGCGATCCGTACCGTCTTCGACGCCATCCACCAGGCGAACCCGAGCCAGAAGGTGCTCGCCTACCAGTACCTGCAGGCACTCCCGCAGATCGCCCAGGGCAGCGCCAACAAGGTCTGGATCGTGCCGGCAGAGCTGACCAAGGCCCTGGAGGGCATGGGCGGCGCGCTCGGTGGGCTGAGCCAGATGGTGGGGGACCTGCCCGCACCGGAGGCGGCCGAACACGCGAGTCAGGTGGAGCGGGAGGCCGCGGAGGCGGCGCAGGCCGCGGCAGACGCCGCCCAGCAGATCCACGACGAGGTACGCGTCGCCGAGGCGCAGGCCACCGGTGGCAACAAGCCGCAGGGGCTGCCGGCCCCGGAGCCGGTGAACCCGGCGAGCCTGGTCAACGACCCGACGGACGAGCGTCAGCGGGGCTGACCGGCAAATCCGAGATTCCTTCATGCGGCGCCCCGGCGCCTGCCACCATCGGTGACGAGAACGGTTGGTGACAGGGCCGGGGCGCCGTCGCGCGTGCCGGGCCGCCCGCGGCGCGAGCGAGGTGACGCATGAAGGATCCGGCGGACCGGCTCTTCACCCGGGCCCCGAAACCCGGCGCGCACGACCCCGCCGGCCCGATCGGGTCCCGGCGTGCCGGCGGGGGTTTCGGGGTCCTGCCCTTTCTCTCCGAACCCGGGCCGGGAGCGCCCGCCACCGACGCGAGTTGGGCCTGGTCGATCCGCCGGTTCGCCCGCGCGGCGGTCTGGCTGCTGCCCGCGTACGCGGTGCTCTACGGCCTGGTGGCGATGGCCAGCGACGGCGGTGTGGGCAACGACCCCTACCCGGCCGACGGTCGGCCGCTCTACCTGATCGGCTGGGTCGGGTCGGTCTGGCTGGGGCTGCTGGCCCTGCTGGCGCTCACCGGCCTGCTCGTGGCCACCCGGTGCCGCCGGGTCGCGCTGGCCGGGCTGCTCGCCAGCATCGGCGGGACGGTGCTGATGCTCGCGTTCGCCGGGCTGGCCGAGCAGACGCCGGTGTTCGGCCTCACCGCGCGCGGCCTCGTGCTGGCCGGCGCCACCTGTTACAGCGCCGGCTGGTTCCTGACCGGCTGGTCGGTCGCCCGCTCCGGGATGTTCTCCTACGGCGACGGGGTGCTGCTGATGATCGCCGCCCCACTGCTCGGTCTGGGCGGGGCGCTGATCGGCTCGTTGCAGACGTTCGGGGCGATCTTCGTGCTGGTCGCCGGCATCGGCATCGGCTACCGCAGCGGTCGTCTGGTGCCCGAGACCATCGCCCGGGACGCGGCGGCGGCAAGCGTCGCGGTCGCGCCCGCGCCACCGTCGTCCCCGAGCGGCCCGCTCGGCACCGGATGACCGGTTCTCCGGCCGCTGGTGGCTGGGTGGTTGCCGTGAGGTGACTGACAGTTGCCTGGCGCAGTGGCCGATAGGCGGCATTCGCGGTAATCCTGGAACCCATGCCGTCTTACCGGTCGCCGCTGGCGCGCCTGTTCACCGTGCTGCTGGCCGGCCTGCTGGCCGGGCTGGTCCTCGCGCTCGCCGCGCTTCCCGGCGGCCTGCTCGGCGCGTTCGGCGCCCGGGCCGCGCTCGCCGCGTACGGGGATCTGCCCGACGCGCTGCGCACCCCCGCGCAGCCGCAGCGCTCCTACCTCTACGCCAACGACGGCACCACGCTGATCACCACGTTCTACGACGTGAACCGCACCGACGTGCCGCTGGCCGAGATCGCCCCGGTGATGCGTCAGGCGATCGTCGCGGCCGAGGACCGGCGGTTCTACTCGCACGGCGGCGCGGACCTGCGCGCCATCGCCCGCGCGCTGGTGGCGAACGTCTCCGGCGGCGGCACCCAGGGCGGCTCCACGCTGACCATGCAGTACGTCCGCAACGTGCTCAAGACCGACCCGAGCCGCACCGTCGAGCAGCGACAGGCCGCCACCGAGCAGACCGTCGGACGCAAGCTGCAGGAGATCCGGTACGCCCACGCGCTGGAACAGTCGCTGTCCAAGGACGAGATCCTCAACCGCTACCTCAACATCGCCTACTTCGGCTCCGGCGCGTACGGCGTCGCCGCCGCCGGCCAGCGCTACTTCGGCAAGGCGCCGGCGGAGCTGACCCTCGGCGAGGCGGCGCTGCTCGCCGGCCTGGTCCAGTCGCCCGACGCGTACAGCCCGATCGACGGCGACAAGGGCGAGGCGCTCACCAGGCGGGCGTACGTGCTCGACGCGATGGCCGAGACCGGGGCGATCACCGCGGCGCAGGCCGCGACGGCGAAGGCCGAACCGCTCACGCTGCGCCCGACCGCCCAGCCCAACGGCTGCACGGCCACCGCCCAGGGACGCGACGACTGGGGCTTCTTCTGCGACTACCTGCGCCGGTGGTGGCTCGACCAGCCGGCCTTCGGCGACAGCCCGCAGGAGCGGGAGCAGGCGCTGCGCCGCGGCGGCTACCGGGTCGTGACCACGCTCGACCCGAAGATCCAGCAGACCGCGCAGCAGCAGGCCACCAAGGTCTACGGGTACGGCAACAAGCGTGCCCTGCCGATCGCGGCCGTCGAGCCGGGCACCGGCCGGGTGCTCGCCATGGCCGTGAACCGGCACTACAGCCTGGACGACAACCCGGGCGGGCAGGCAAACCACCCGAACACGGTCAACCCGCTGATCTCCGGTGGGGCCAGCGTGGACGGCTACCAGGCCGGCTCGACGTTCAAGCTGTTCACCATGCTGGCCGCGCTGGAGGCGGGCAAGCCGCTGGCCACGGGCTTCGACGCGCCGGGCCGGCTGCCCACCCGGTACGCCTCCGACGACGAGGGCAACTGCGCCGGCACCTGGTGCCCGTCGAACGCCAACCCGCAGTGGATGGACGGCTACCGGATGATGTGGGACGGGTTCGGCCGCTCCGTCAACACGTACTTCGTCTGGCTCGCCGAGCAGGTCGGCCAGGACAAGGTGGTGGAGATGGCGCAGCGCCTCGGCATCACCTTCCGGGCCGAGTCCGACGCCACGTTCGCCCGCGACGACGCCGCCAACTGGGGCGCGTTCACCCTCGGCGTGGCCGCCACCACCCCGCTGGACCTGGCCAACGCGTACGCCACGGTGGCGGCCGAGGGCACCTACTGCGCGCCGCTGCCGGTGGTCTCGGTGACCGCACCCGACGGCACGACGGTAGACGTGGGGCAGCCCGAGTGCCGGCGGGTGCTCGACGCCGACGTGGCCCGGGCGGCCACCGACGCGGCCCGCTGCCCGGTGGGTCAGCAGTCGGCGTACGCGCAGTGCAACGGCGGCACCGCCACCGCCGTCAACCGGATCGTCGACCGTCCGGTGGCCGGCAAGACCGGCAGCTCGGAGCGGAACGCCACGGAGACGTTCGTCGGATTCACCCCGCAGGTCGCGGTCGCCGGCATCGCCGCCAACCCGGACGACGTCACCGACGTGGTCGGCGCCGCCGTGCAGGCGAAGGTGATCGAGGCGGTGGCCCGGACCATCAGGACCGCCGTGGCCGGCCAGCCGGTGCGGGACTTCGCCGCCCCCAGCCGCGAGTTGGCCGGTGAGCCGCAGCGCCCGCGGCCGCGCCCGCAGCCGACCCCCGAGCGCACCGAGCAGCGCACCGACCCGCCACGCTGGCTGCGCGACCGCGGGTAGGCAACGACTCCCGGCGATGGGTGCGGCTAGGCCCTACCGGCCTGGAAGTGGCGTTAGGCTGGCCGGTCATGGGACTGCTCACCTTCAGCATCAACGTCACCCTGGACGGTTGTGTCGACCACCAGGAGGGGATCGCCGACGACGAGACGCACGCCTACTTCACCCGTCTCATGGACGGCGGCGGGGCGATGCTGTGGGGTCGCGTCACCTACGAGATGATGGAGGGCTACTGGCCGGCCGTCGCCCGCGGTGACGTGGAGGCGCCGCCGGCCATACGCGAGTGGGCGGTCAAGCTGGAGGCCAAACCCAAGTACGTGGTGTCGTCGACGCGCACGGACTTTCCGTGGGCCAACAGCCACCACGTCGCCGGTGAGCTGCGCGAGGGCGTGCAGAAGCTCAAGGACGCGACCCCGGCCGGGGTCCTCCTCGGAAGCGGCAAGCTCGCGACCGCGCTCGACCGGCTGGACCTGATCGACGAGTACGAGCTGCTCGTCCATCCCAGGATCGCCGGCCACGGTCCGACGCTATACCAGGGCGGGCTGGCCGGCACGCGCGAGCTGGAGCTGCTCTCGGCGAAGCCGCTGCGCAACGGCGCGGTGGCCGTGCACTACCGCCGCGCGCGCTGAATCACGGGACGCCGTCGCCGCCAGCTAACCGGCAGCGCGGTCCTCCCCGCTCGCCGCGTCCAACACCTGACACCGCACGGCCGCGTCCAGCGCGGCGGCCACCTCGTCCGGGCCGGCGTCGCCGTCGATGACCACGAAGGACGGGAACTCCGGCAGCGACCGGTAGGCGGCGTCGAGCGCGCGCAGGTGCGCCAGCTCCTCGGTGTCGATGCCGCGGGCGGCCACCCGGCGCTGCGCCTCCTCGGGTGAGGTGGCGAGGAAGCACACCACGGTCGGGCGCGGGAAGACCGCGTACGCGGCTCGGACCGTCCGCCGCCCCCGGTCACCCCGGGCCGTCAGGACCACGTCCTGGCACCACGTCCACCGGTCCAGCACCGCCACGTCGCCGCGCAGCCGGGCCACCGCCACGGTGCGGGCCATGGCCAGCGCCCGCACCGCCGCCTCCAGGACCGGATAGCCGGTACGCCCGAACAGCGCCACCCCGTCCGCCCGGCCGAGGGCCCGCGCCAGCCGGTTCCACAGTGGCCGCCCGCCGGCGTTCTCGAAGTACCGGGCCCGGACACCCTGCCGGTTCAGGCGTCGCGCGAGCGCCTTCGCCTGGGTCGTCTTGCCGGAGCCGTCGACGCCGACCAGCGCGATCATCACGGGACGGCTCATGCCTCTAGAGGGTAGCCGGAAGCCCGCAAGGGCGGCCGGATGACCACCATGACGGACAACGCGGCCGCGTCGACGGCGACGACCGGCAGCCTGGTCCGGTTCCATCCGCGCCAGGTCCGGCCGTCCGACGACGACCGGACACCGTGGTGGTGGACCGGCCGGAGGTCGGCGAGTTCGTGGAACTGCCGGCGATCGGCGTCCGGGCCGTCGGGCTGCTGGACGCCGGGACGCCGGTCGGCGTGGCCGAGGAACGGATCGCCACCGAGTACGACGTCGAACTCGACCTCGTGGACCTGGTGTCGGCGCTGGGCGAGGCGGGTCTGGCCGCCGAGATCGACGGCCGGCGGGTGGACGATCCGCACCGGTCGGACCGGCCGCACCTGCCCCGCCTGCGGGCGGTGCACGTGAGTTGGCTCTTCGGCCCGGCCGCGAAGGTGGCCTACGTCGCGCTGGTCGCGGTCACGCTGGCCACCGTGGTACGCCGGCCCGAACTGCTGGTGATCGGTTACGTCCGGCCGCACCCGCTTGTCGAAGGGCTGCTGTCCGTCGTGGTCCTGGTGGTCGTCATGTCGATGGCTCTGCAACTGCACGTCTACATGCGCACCGACTGCTACTTCGTCCTGCTCGACCTGCTGCGGTGCCGCAACCTGTTCCAGGACGGGTTCGCCTATGCCCGGCACCTGGCGCGTCGCGTGCTCCACACGGTGTTGCCCGACCGGGTGGCGGCGTCGGCCGGTGACCCCACCGCCGACCTGCCGCCGCACGAACGCCGGGCGGTACGCATCTACGCGGTGACGGTCGTGGCCGGCAGCACGGTGGCGCTGTCCAGCTTCGTGGCGTTCGGGATCCCGATCGTGGTGCACGGCGCGATCCGGGCCGGCTCGGCCGTGCTGGCCGGGATGACCGGTGGCAGCCTCCTGGCCGCGGTGGACGGGGCGGTCGTCATCCTCGTCGAGGGGACCCCGCAAGTGATCTTCCTGGTCACGTTCTACCGACGGCACTCCCGGCGACGCCGGCGGGCCCCCTCCGGCCGAGGGTCGCGCACTCAACCGGCACCCGCCGGCTGAACGCCGTCACCCCCTGACATCGCCCTGCTCGTCTAGGGTGGAGGGCCAAGGGTGAGCACGATTCATGATCGTGGTCGCCCGGGTCCGCGCGCTTCGGGGGGAGCGATAGGTGCCGGCAGTCCTTTTTCGACTGCTCGGCCCGGTCGAGCTGTGCGTCGACGACCGGGCGGTGCATGTTGGTGGTCCGCGTAGTCAGGCACTGTTGGCGGCCCTGCTTCTGGAGGCCGACCGCGTCGTCCCGTTGTCCCGGCTGGTCGACGCCGCGTGGGGTGACCATCCGCCGGCGAGCGCGGACGTGCAGGTCCGCAACCGGGTGGCCGCGTTGCGCCGGGCGATGCGGGCGGCCGGTCTGTCCGATGAGGTCATCGGCACCCACGGCTCCGGATACCTGTTGAGCGCCGTCGACGGTCCGCTCGACCTGGACGTCTTCGAGGATCTTGTCGACCGGGCCGAGCGGCGCGTCGGTGAAGGGCGGCCGGAGGCGGCGGTGGCGGGCCTGCGGGAGGCGCTGGCGGTGTGGCGGGGGCAGGCGCTCGACGGCCTGCGTACCCCCGTGCTGGCGGCCGCGGCGCAGCGTCTCGACGAACGCCGGATGGCGGTGGTGCAGCGGTGCCTCGACCTGGAGATGGGCCTCGGCCGGCACGAGGAGGTGATCGGTCGGCTCACCGAGCTGGTCGAGGCGTACCCGTGGCGCGAGTCGCTTGTCGGCCAGTTCATGCGTGCCCTCTACCTGGCGGACCGGCAGGGCGAGGCGTTGGACCGGTTCGACCAGCTTCGCCGCCGCCTGGCCGACGAACTCGGCGTCGATCCGACGGCGCAGCTGATCCGGCTGCGGGACCTGATCCTGCGCAACGACCCGGGTCTTCGGGCGGCACCGGGCAGCGGGCCGTTCGCCGCGCCGGCGCCGACGGACACGGGGGACGGGCCGGCCGCGCCCGGGGCCGGGCCACCCGCGCCGACCGCGCCGGCAGCACGTCACCCCACCGGCTCGCCGGGAGCCCGGCAGGAGGACCGTGCGGCGCCGGCCGCCCCGGACGCTGCGCCGGATGCGCTGCCGGCCGCCGCGCCGGAGCGGGACGGCAGACCACCGCCCCGGATGCTGCCGGCCGAACTCGTCGACTTCGTGGGCCGCCGGCAGGAGGTGGTGGCGGTCCTCGACGGGCTGCCCCGGCGGCCGAAGGTCGGCGTGTCGGTGATCAGCGGCCTGCCCGGCGTCGGCAAGACCGCGCTGGCGGTGCGGATCGCCCACCGGCTCGGCCCGGCGTACCCCGGACCGCACCTCTACGCCGACCTGTCCGGGCACGACCAGCCACTGTCCCCGGTCGAGGTGCTCGGCCGGTTCCTGCGGGCGCTCGGCGTACCCGGCGCGCGGATACCGGCGGACCTGGAGGAACGCGCGGCGCTGTTCCGGGCGACGATGGCCGACCGGCCCGGGCTGCTGCTGTTGGACAACGCGGCGCGCGCCGCGCAGGTCCGCCCCCTGCTGCCCGGCACCGACGCGGTCGTGCTGGTCACCAGCCGCGGTGCGCTCGTCGACCTCGACGGCGCCGGCCAGGTGCGGCTGGAACCGCTGCCCGAGGCCGACGCGCTGCGGCTGCTCGCCGGCATCGTGGGCGCGGACCGGGTCGCCGCCGAATCCGACGCGGCGTCGACGATCGTGCGGCACTGCGGTCTGCTGCCGCTGGCCGTGCGCATCGTGGGGGCCCGGCTGGCGATTCCCGACCTGCTGTCGCTGCGTCAGGCGGCGGCCCAGCTCGCCGGGCTGTCGCACCGGCTCGACCATCTCACCCGTGCGGACCGCAGCGTCCGGGCCGCGTTCCACTCGGCGTACGTCGCCCTGGACGTGCCGGCCCGCCGGATGCTGCGCCGGTTGGCGGTGCTGGACCTCGACGACGCCCCGCCGTGGCTGCCCGCCGTGCTGCTCGACGGCGACGGCGACGGCGACGGCGCGTCCGCGGTCACCGCCCTGGTGGAGGCCAACCTGGTCACCGTGACCGGGCCGGACGAACTGGGCCAACCCCGCTACCACCTGCACAGCCTGGTGCGGGCGTTCGCCCGGGAACGCGCCGCGCGCGAGGAGACACCGCAGGAGCGGGCCGGGCTGCTGGAGCGGGTCTTCGGGACCTGGCTCACCCTCACCGAGCAGGCCCGGTTGGCGCTCAGCGAGGAGAGCAACCCCGGCCTCGCGGCGGATCTGCCGAGGTCACCGGCGGCCACCGACGCGCACCTGAGCGATCCGGGACGCTGGTTCGGCGCCGAGCGGGCCGCCCTGCTCGCCACCGTCGAGCAGGCCGCCGCGAGCCCCGGCCACGAGGACTACGCCTGGGCGGTGGCCTGGAACTGGGACTACCACCTGGTCGTCGACGCCCGCCTGGACGAGTTGGTCCGGATCACCCGGACCGGGCTGGCGGTCGCCGAACGGCGGCGACATCCGGAGGGGATCGCCCGGATGCGGGTCTGCGTCGCGTTCGCCGCCCTGATCGGCGGCGACCTGGAGTCCGCGCTCGGGCACGTGCGGGGGGCCCACGAGATCGCCGAGACGTTGGGGCAGCCCTGGCTGCGGGCCGACATCGCCGGGGTCGAGCATCAGGTGTACGAGGCGCTGGGGGACCGGGTGGCGGCCCGTGCCAGCCTGGTGCGTTCCATCGGGCTGTACCAGGAGGCCGGCGACCCGGTCGCCGGCGCACCGAAACTGGCCCGCCTCGGTGTGCTCCAGATGCAGGACGGCGACCCGGCGGCGGGGGAGACCCTGGCCCGGGCCGTGGCGCTGCTGCGGGCCGCCGGCACGACCCGGCCGCTCGCGTTGAGCCTGCGCGCGTTGGGCCGCTGGCACGAGCACCAGGGCGCGGTGGACGAGGCCCGGTCAGCCTACCTGGAGGCGTTGGAGCTGGTCCGGCGGCACGGTGACCGGTTGGGTGAGGCGGCGCTGCTCAGCGAGGTCACCGCGATGCTGGCCGGGCACGGGTGCCTCACCGAGGCGGCCGGGTACGCCGACGCCGCGCTGGAGCGGGCGCGGGAGACGAACGTCGCGGCGTACCTGGCGTACGCGAGGTACGCCCGGGGCCGGCTCAGCCTGATGTCCGGTGAACCGGCGCAGGCCAGGGTGCGGCTGGAACGGGCCGTCGAGGACCTGACAGCCAGCCCGCTGTTCCAGTTGGAGGCGCTGATGGACCTGGCCCGGGCCGCCGAGCGGCTGGCCGACGCCGACGCCGCCCGGAACGCCTGGGGGCGGGCCCACGCGGTGGCCGTCCGGATCGGCGCCACCGCCACGGCGCGCGACGTCGGGCAGCGCCTGGCCGAGCGGTGGCCCTGAGGATCAGCGACCCCCGCGGCGGGGCCGGTACGTGGCGATCGCGGCGGGCACCCCACGGCGCAGGATGCCGGCCCGGTCGCTGTCTCCGCGCAGCACCGCGGCGGCCGTCTTGCGGGCCTGCTCGGCGGTGAAGTGCGGGGGCAGCATCAGCTCGGCCGGGTCCACCACCGCGTTGACCACCACCGGTCGGTCGGCGTCGAGCGCCCGCTGCCACAGGCCGGGCACCTGCTCGGGGGAGTCGACAAGCTCGCCGCCGAGCCCGAGCACCTCCGCCCACCTGTGGTACGCCACGTCCGGCAGGTCCTGGCTGTCCGGGAACCTCGGCGTGCCCTCGCCGGAGCGCTGCTCCCAACTGACGAACGCGAGGTCCCGGTTGTTGAGCACCAGCACGACGAACCGGGGGTCGGCCCACTCCCGCCAGTACTTCGCCACCGTGATCAGCTCGTTGACGCCGTTCATCTGCATCGCGCCGTCGCCGAGCAACGCGATCACCGGCCGGTCCGGGTGGGCGAACTTCGCCGCCAGCGCGTACGGCAGGCCGCCGCCCATGGACAGCAACGTGCCGGAGAGGCTGGCCAGCATGCCCGGGCGGACCCGCAGGTGGCGGGCGTACCAGGCGGTGGCGGTGCCGCAGTCCACGGCGAGCATCGCGTCGTCGGGCAGCACGTCGTCGAGGGCGGCGAACAGGGACTGCGGGTTGACCGGGTCGGCCGGCTGCGCGGCCAGTTCCCGTTGGGCGGCCCGCCACTTGCCGGTGGCGTCGGCGACGGTGGCCCGCCAGGCGGTCGGCGCCGGGCCGGGGCCCAGCTCGTCGAGCAGGGCGCGCAGGGTCGGTCCGGCGTCGCCGGTCAGGTTCACCTCGGTCGGGTAGCGCAGTCCCATCCGGGTGCCGTCGATGTCGATCTGCACCGCCCGGGCCTGCCCCTCCGGCGGGTAGAACTCCGAGTAGGGCATCTGGCTGCCGACGATCAGCAGTCTGTCGCACTCGCGCATGAGCTGCCAGCTCGGGCGGCTGCCGAGCAGGCCGATCGCGCCGGTCACCCAGGGCTGCCGGTGGTCGACTGCGGTGAAGCCGAGCAGCGCGGTGGCGACCCCGGCGCCGAGCCGGTCGGCGATCCGGCGGACGTCCTCCTCGGCGCCGAGCGCGCCCTGCCCGACCAGCATCGCCACCCGCTCGCCGCCGCGCAGCACATCGGCGGCGTGGCGCACGTCGGCCGGCGGCGGCACGGTCGGCGGGCTGCTGGGCGCCGCGCTGGTGCGGTAGTAGCCGTGCGCGTGCGGCGGCTGCGGCACCGCCGGCTCGTCCTGCACGTCGGCGGGAAGGATCAGGGCGGTCACGGTGCGCCGGGCCAGCGCGGTGCGGCAGGCCCGGTCCACCAGGTGCCGGGCCTGGGACGGGTCGTCGAGCTGGGCCAGGAAGGCCGACGCCACGTCCTTGTAGAGCGCGAGCAGGTCCACCTCCTGGTAGTAGCCGCCGCCCTCGGCGGGCAGCGCGGTGTGCCCGAGCAGGGCCACCACCGGCTGGTGGTCGAGCTTGGCGTCGTAGAGGCCGTTGAGCGCGTGGATCGCACCCGGGCCGCTGGTCACCAGCACGCAGCCGAGCGGCCCGCCGCCGTACTTGACGTGCGCGCCGGCGGCGAATCCGGCGGTCTCCTCGTGCCGGACCTGGATGAAGCGGGCCCGGCCGGCGGCGCGTTGCAGCGCCGAGGTCATGCCGTTGATGCCGTCGCCGGGGTAGCCGTAGTAGCGGTGCACGCCCCACTGCGCGAGCCGGGCCACCAGGTGGTCGGCGACGGTGGCGTCGTGGGGGAGTGTGCCGTCGTCGGTTCGGTCCGCGCCCATTGCGGTGTCCCTTCGTCGCCGTCCGCCTTCCGCCCCGGTTCCCCACCTCGTACCGCGGAAACCCGGCCCGGGGTGGGGCGTCCCGGCGGACCGGGGAGAATCGTCGGGTGCCCGTCCACGAGATCACCGACCCCGACGACGACCGACTCGCCGACTACCGCGCGTTGACCGACGTGGAGCTGCGGACCCGCTGGGAGCCGCCGCACGGGTTGTTCATCGCCGAGGGGGAGCTGGTGCTGCGGCGGGCGTTGCGGGCCGGCTATCCGCCCCGGTCGTTCCTGGTCGACGCGAAGCGGGTGGACCAGCTCGCCGACCTGGACACCGGCGACGCGCCGGTGTACGCGGCCGTGCCGCAGGTGCTCCAGCGGGTCACCGGTTTCCACGTGCACCGGGGTGTGCTGGCCTCGTTCCACCGCACACCGCTGCCGTCGACCGCCGAGGTGCTGGCCGCCGCCCGGCGGGTGGTGATCCTGGAGGACGTGAACAACCACACCAACCTGGGAGCGATCTACCGGGGCGCGGCGGCGCTCGGCGTCGACGCGGTGCTGCTGTCGCCGACCTGTGCCGATCCGCTCTACCGGCGCAGCGTGCGGGTGAGCATGGGTGAGGTGTTCGCGGTGCCGTACGCCAGGCTCGACCGTTGGCCCGACGGGCTGGACCAGGTGCGCGCCGCGGGTTTCACGGTGCTCGCCATGACGCCGGCGCCGGATGCCGTACCGGTGCAGCGGCTGAGCGCGGCGCAGCGGGCGCGGGCGGCGTTGCTGCTCGGGGCCGAGGGGCCGGGCCTGACCGCGGCCGCCCAGGCGGCCAGTGACGTGCGGGTGGTGCTGCCGATGCGGCGTGGGGTGGACTCGTTGAACGTGGCTGCCGCGGCGGCAGTGGCGTTCTGGGAGCTGGGTCGGGACGATCCGATCCCGGACTGACGACCGGCTTGCATGACCATGCGAGCTGATGCATAATCTTCCTTGTGTCCAAGGTTCTCACCTCCCTGCCCATCGGCGAACGTGTCGGCATCGCCTTCTCCGGCGGCCTCGACACCTCGGTCGCGGTCGCGTGGATGCGCGACAAGGGCGCCGTCCCCTGCGCCTACACCGCCGACATCGGCCAGTACGACGAGCCCGACATCGCCTCGGTGCCCGGCCGTGCCCTGAGCTACGGCGCCGAGGTGGCCCGCCTGGTCGACTGCCGCGCCGCCCTGGTCGAGGAGGGCCTGGCGGCCCTGACCTGCGGGGCGTTCCACATCCGCTCCGGCGGGCGGGCCTACTTCAACACCACCCCGCTGGGCCGGGCCGTCACCGGCACGCTGCTGGTGCGGGCCATGGTCGCCGACGACGTGCAGATCTGGGGCGACGGCTCGACGTTCAAGGGCAACGACATCGAGCGGTTCTACCGCTACGGCCTGCTGGCCAACCCGCAACTGCGCATCTACAAGCCGTGGCTGGACACCGACTTCGTCACCGAACTGGGCGGACGCAAGGAGATGTCCGAATGGCTGCTCGAACGCGGCCTGCCCTACCGGGACAGCACCGAGAAGGCATACTCCACCGACGCCAACATCTGGGGCGCCACGCACGAGGCGAAGACCCTGGAACACCTGGACACCGGCATCGAGACGGTCACCCCGATCATGGGCGTGCGGTTCTGGGACCCGGCGGTGGAGATCCCCACCGAGGACGTCACCGTCGGCTTCGACCAGGGCCGTCCGGTGACCATCAACGGCAAGGAGTTCGGCAGCGCCGTGGACCTGGTCCTGGAGGCCAACGCCATCGGCGGCCGGCACGGCCTGGGCATGTCCGACCAGATCGAGAACCGGATCATCGAGGCCAAGAGCCGGGGCATCTACGAGGCCCCCGGCATGGCCCTGCTGCACGCCGCGTACGAGCGGCTGGTCAACGCCATCCACAACGAGGACACGCTCGCCAACTACCACAACGAGGGCCGCCGTCTCGGCCGGCTGATGTACGAGGGCCGCTGGCTCGACCCGCAGGCGCTGATGCTGCGCGAGTCGCTGCAACGCTGGGTCGGCACCGCGGTCACCGGTGAGGTGACGCTGCGGCTGCGCCGCGGCGAGGACTACTCGATCCTGGACACCACCGGTCCGGCGTTCAGCTACCACCCGGACAAGCTGTCGATGGAGCGCACGACGGACTCCGCGTTCGGCCCGTCCGACCGGATCGGCCAGCTCACCATGCGCAACCTGGACATCGCCGACTCCCGGGCGAAGCTGGAGCAGTACGCCTCCGTCGGCATGGTCGGCGGCGGGAACCCGCAGCGGATGGTCGGCGCCGCGCAGGCCGCCTCGACCGGGCTGATCGGCGCGATGCCGCAGGGCGGCGCCGAGGCCATCGCCTCCCGGGGCGTCGCCTCCGCCGAGGACGAGGCGCTCGACCGCGCCGCCATGGAACTCGGCGTCGACTGAGCGCGTCCCCGCGCCGGGCGGGTGTGTCGGTGACATGGGCGGCGCAGGATAGCGTGTCGCCCGTGTTCCCTACCGTGCGTGAGGTGCTGGCCCTGGTGCCCGTGCGCCATGGCATGCCACGCCTGGTCGCCGGGGAGGCCGGGCTGGACCGCCGGGTGCGCTGGGTGCACATCGCCGAGGTGCCCGACATCCCCACCCTGCTCGGCGGCGGGGAACTCGTGCTGACCACCGGCATCGGGCTGCCCGCCGACGACGCCGGGCTGCGCGCGTTCATCGGCGGGCTGGCCGACGTCGGCGCCTCCGGGCTGGTCGTCGAGCTGGGCCGCCGGTACGTCAGCGCGGTGCCCCGGGTGATGGTCGCCGCCGCCGAACGGCGCGGCCTGCCGCTCGTGGAACTGCGCCGGGCCACCCCGTTCGTCCGGATCACCGAGGCGGTGCACGGGCTGGTCGTGGACGCCCAGCTCGCCGAGCTGCGCGCCACCGAGGAGATCCACCAGCGGTTCACCGAGCTGTCCGTGGAGGGCGCCGAACCGGCCGAGGTGCTGCGGCAGGCCGCCGAACTTGCCGGCTGCCCGGTGGTGCTGGAGAACCTGTCCCGGCAGGTCCTCGCGTACGACCCGGCGGGGGAGAGCGCGGAGCTGCTGCTGGACGGCTGGGAGCAGCACTCCCGGCGGATCCGCCCGGACGGGCGCACCGCGTACGACCCGGACAGCGGCTGGCTGGTCACCACCGTCGGCGCGCGCGGGCAGGACTGGGGACGGTTGCTGCTGCGCTGGCCGGCGACCGAGGCGGCCCCGCCGACCCGGCTGACCATCCTGATCGAGCGGGCCGCCTCCACCCTGGCGCTGGGCCGGCTGATCCGGCGCGACGCCGAGGGCCTGGAACGGCAGATCCACCGCACGCTGCTCACCGCGCTGATCGACCACTCCCGCCCGGTCGACGAGGTGGCGCTGCGCGCCAAGGCGCTCGGCGTCGTCCTGGACAGTCGTCACCTGGTCGGCGTGGTGGTCCGGCACCGTGGCGACGAGTCGGCCGGCGACGCCGCCGACGACGAGGCGGGTCACGCGCGACGGGGCGGGCGGCGCGGCGCCGACGCCGCCGGCCCGGAGGCCGGTCCGGCGCGGCTGCGCGACCTCGCCGAGGCGGTCGGCCAGGCCGTCCGCGAGGCCCACCTGACGGCGCTGACCAGTCCCGTCGACGACCAGGCCGTGGGCGCGTTGCTCGCCCTGCCCGACCCGGCCGGCGAGGAGAAGGCGCTCGCCGCGTTCGCCGCCGCGCTACGCCGGGTACGCCTCGACGCCGCCCCGGCCCGACCGGCGCCCGCCCCCCGTCCCGGGCGTCCGGCGGAGGCGGTGGAGGTCGCCTCCCGTGCGGCGCCGCGTGCCGGCCGCCCGGCGGAGGCGACTGCCGCGGCGCGGCCGCTCGACGTGCCGGCGCGCCCGCCGTTCGTGGTGGCCGCGGGCTCCGGGGTGGGCAGCCTGCGGGAGGCGCGCCGCTCCCTGGTCGAGGCGCGGCAGATCGCCGAGGCGGCCCGCCGGGACCCACGTGACCTGCCCTGCTACCGGCTGCCGCACATCGGCCTGGCCGGCCTGCTGCACCTGCTGCGGGACGAACCCCGGCTGCAGACGTTCGTCGAGCGGGAACTCGGCCCCCTGTTGGCCTACGACGCGCAGCACCCCCGGGAGCAGTTGCTCGGCACCCTGCGGGCGTACCTGGAGCAGGGGCGGAACAAGTCGGCCGCGGCGGCCGCGGCCCACCTGTCCCGGCCGGCCTTCTACGAACGGCTGGCCCGGATCGGCCGCATCCTCAACGCCGATCTCGATTCGGTGGACCGGTGCCTGTCCCTGCACGTGGCCCTGCTGGCCCTGGACGCCGTCCGCAGCCCGTGACCGCCGCCGCCGGAGACTCAGGTCAGGTTCTGCAGGGCCTTGGCGTACGGGGCGGGGACGAAGTTCGGGCCGCCGGGGGTGAACACGTCGGCGGTGGCCGCCGCCGACCAGGCGGTGTCCGGCAGCGCCGCCACCAGGGCGCGGACCACGGGTGCGTCCCGCCACTGGTCCTGCTGGGCGAGCAGGCTCAACGCCACCACCGACTCCGCCACCTCGCCGACGCACTCGAACGGCTTGTGCCCGTCGACGCCGAGCAGTTCCCGATAGCCGGGGACCTGGGAGGCGTCGGCGAGCAGGTCGCCGCCGAAGATGCCGGTGAGCCGCTCCCGGGGCATGAACGGGGCCATGGCCAGGAACACGAAGCGGCACTTCGGGCAGTCGCGGCACCAGCGTTCGCTCGCGTCGCGCAGCTTGAACGCGGCGTTGCAGCTGGTCACCACCGCGTCGTAGCGGTCGATCCCGGCGAACAGGCGGGCGATGTGCAGCTCGGACAGCGAGCGCAGCAGCGAGAAGTACGGCTCGGTGAGCCCGGCGTGCTCGGCCAGCGCGGCCCGCAGCAGCCCTTCGGCCTCGACGCCCTTGGACCACTGGTGGTTGATCTCGTGGCCCTGCCAGGTGAGGTTCGGGTCGGACGCGGACCGCTCGTTGGACATCACCACCGGCCCGAGGCCGTGCAGCACGGCGGTGGCGACCGCGATCAGCGAGTTGATCGCGGTGACCGGGATGTGGCCGTTGCGCGCGCCGGCCGCGTTCAGGTCGAACAGCACCGGGTCCAGCCGCCGCCGGGCGGCCAGCGGCACCAGGTCGGACGCCTCGTTGACGGCCACGATCACGTGGTTCGGGTTGACCGAGAACGGCACCGGGTCGAGGCCGGCGCGCCGCAGCGCCTCCAGCGACACGATGGAGTCCTTGCCGCCGCCCACCGCCGACAGCGGACGTCGGTCGGAGTTGTCCAGTGGCGTCGCCGGCTCCACGGTCCCGGACGGCACCTCGGGGCGCAGCTTGAGCACGTGCGGCAGCTCGTTGCGGTACGCGTACTCGGCGAGGCCCTTGGTGTAGACGGCGGTGACCAGCTCGACCGCGGCGGCGCCCAGGGGCGCGGGCAGCAGCAGCCGGGGCGGCGCGGCGGCCTTGTAGTAGCTGACCCCGGCCACCACGTGCAGCAGTTCCAGGACCCGGGCCAGGGTGGCCGCGGTGGCGTCGTCGACCGGTTCGGCGGGCACCGGAAGCGTGAGCACCTCGGTGAATCGCCGCTCGCCGTCGGGACCGGTGAGGGCGTAGTCGAACAGGACCTCACCGGTGGCGAAGTCGATCGAGTAGGACGGGAAGGTGAAGGCGTCCATCCGCCGCAGCTGCTCGTTGGGCACACGCCATACTAGGCCCTGGTTCGCCCACCCGTGTCCGGCTGGGCCGACCCCGTCCGAGCAGCCACCGAGTCCGAGGAGAGCCCGTGCGCCTGTCTGATCTGCGCGGCCGGCACGTCGCCG
The DNA here is from genome assembly GCF_049841795.1 of Micromonospora sp. DT31. Classification (NCBI taxonomy): domain Bacteria; kingdom Bacillati; phylum Actinomycetota; class Actinomycetes; order Micromonosporales; family Micromonosporaceae; genus Micromonospora; species Micromonospora sp. DT31. The sequence goes on from NZ_JBNCKZ010000012.1 coordinate 128,903, forward strand.
TCTGGGGCGCCGGCCGCGAGGGCCGGGCCGCGGTGACGGCGATCGCCGCGCACGGCCCGGCCGGTCTGGTGGTCGTCGACGACAGTGCGAACGCCGGCACGCTGACCTGGGAGGGGCCGCTCGCCGCAGCCGCGCCGCTGGCCACCGGCGGGGAGTGCTTCGCGCGGCTGGCCGCCGCCGACGTGGTGGTCCGGTCGCCGGGGGTCCCGAGCACCCATCCGTGGATGGTCGAGCTGCGTGGTCGCGGCGTGCCGGTGACCCAGGGCAGCGCGTTGTGGATGGCCGACCACGCCGACCGGACCGTCGGGGTGACCGGCAGCAAGGGCAAGAGCACCACCTCCAGCCTGATCAGTCACCTGCTCACCGCGATGGACCGGCCGAACGTGTTCGGCGGCAACATCGGCGTGCCGCTGCTGGACCTGCCGGAGGCGGAGCGCTACGTGCTGGAGCTGTCCAGCTACCAGTGCGCCGACCTGACCGACTCACCCCGGGTGGCGGTGGTGACCGCGTTGTTCCCCGAGCACCTGGACGCGCACGGCGGGGAACGGGAGTACTACCGGGACAAGCTGAACCTGCTCGCCCACGGTCCGCAGACCGTGGTGGTCAACGGCACCGACCCGCGGCTGGCGGCGGAGCTGGGTGACCGCCCGGTGGTGCGGGCCGGCCTGCCGGACACCACCCACGTGACGTCCGGTCCGGACGGGACGCCCTGGTTCCACCTGCGCGGCACGCCGCTGTTCGCGCGCGGGGTGCTGCCGCTGGTCGGGCGGCACAACGAGGGCAACCTGTGTGTCGCGCTGGCCGTGCTCGACGCGCTCGGCGTGGACGTGGTGGCCCGGCGGGACAGCCTCGCCGTGGCGGTGGCCGAGTTCCAGGGGTTGGCTCACCGGCTCACCGAGATTCCCGACCCGTCCGGGCTCACGTTCGTCGACGACACGCTGGCCACCAGCCCGTACGCGGCCATGCACGCGATCGACGCGTACGAGGGACGGCCGCTGACCGTGATCGTCGGCGGCACCGACCGGGGGTTGGACTACCGCCCGCTGCGGGAGCACCTCGCCGAGCGGGAGATCACCGTGATCGGCATCCCGGACAGCGGCCCTCGGATCGTCGAGGCGCTGTCCGGGCTGCCGACGGTCCGTACCGAACTGGCCGACGACCTGGTCGCGGCCGTCGGGCTGTCCCGCAAGCTCACCCCGGCCGGTGGGGTGGTGCTGCTGTCGCCGGCCGCGCCGAGCTACGGCCGGTTCCGCAACTTCGAGCACCGCTCGGAGGTGTTCGCGCAGGCGGTCGCCGACACGGCCCGCTGAGTTCAGGTCCGGTCGGCCGGGGCGCCCCGGGACCATCCCGGTTCGGTCGGCGCGATCCGGTCGATCCGCTCCGTCGGCCGGTCGTCGTGCGCCGGCCCGTCCTCGTGCGCCGGCATGATGTCGTGCGCCGGCCGGTCGTCGTGCGCCGGCATGATGTCGTCCACGAGCGGGTTGTCGTGCGCCGGCCGGGTGTCGTCCCCCGACTCCGGCGTGGGCCGGGTGTCGTCGGCCGGTTCCCGGGGCCCGGGAACCGTCGCCGGAGCGACGCGCCGCCCGGTCGGGGTCCAGGCGAACGCCAGCGCCCCGCCGACGAGCGCCAGCAGCATGCCGATCAGGAAGCCGCCCAGGTTGGAGGTGAGCCAGGAGACCAGCCCGAGCAGCAGGGACAGCAGCGCGTAGAAGACCCGCTGCTGCGGGGTGGTGATCAGCAGGACCCCGCAGATCACCAGGACGGCCGGCACGAGGTACGCGGCCAGCCCCTGCGGGCCGATGTGCAGCAGCACCCCGAGCGGCGCGCGCAGCGTCACCAGCATCTCCGCGCCGCCGAGCGCGATGAGCAGCCCGGCGGTGAACGGCCGGGCCCGCCGCCAATGCCGCCAACGTACGCGGACACCGGCGGCCGGCGCGGTGTGCTGTCCGGCGGTCACCTCAGCACCCGTCGGAGCTGAAGCCCATGCGCAGGTTGGGCAGGGTGAAGACCGCGGCCGTGGTGGCGTAGTTGTTCTGCCGCAGCTTGGTGATGGTCACCGTGTCGGCCTGCTGGGCGAAGACGCCCGGGTTGCCCTTGACCCCGGGCACCTGGTCGACGGTGCTGGCGTCCTGCCCGACGTTGATGTTCTTGAACGAGGCGTTGCCGGCGACTTCGTCGCCGTCGACCACGAGGGTGCGGGCGCTGACCGGCTTGCCGGCGTTGCCGGCGGTGATCCGCAGGTTGGTGCCGCCGAGGTTGATGCTCTGGCAGAGGTTGGTCAGCTCGGCCTTGTCGATCGCCGACACGATGACGAGCACCTGGCCGCCGGTGTCGCCCTGGTTGGGGCTGTCCGGGATCATCTGGTCGAGCGTGGCGAACTGCTCGAAGCCGGTGCCCTCCAGCCTGTCGGCGGTGACGGTGAACGGCATTCCCGAGATGGCAAATTGCGCGCCGAGCACACCCTGGGCGGTAAGCACCACCATGCCGGCGGCGCCGGCCACCACGGTGCCGAGCGTGACGGCGAATCGGCGCCAGCGCACGCCGCCACCTGCTTGGTTCGCGTCGTCGTGTTCGATTTGATCCGCCATTCCGACTCCTCTCGAGATCAATTCCCGCGACGGTGTGAGCTGGTTCTCGCGCGGGGTGTCACGCCGGAGGGCGCAGGCCGAAGTTACCGCCGAGTAAAGGGGCGGTCAACAATATGTAGCTAATAGATCGGCGTCATGTGCGAAATGTAGCCAAAGTGAAAAACCGCAGCGGTTTGTCATCGGTCAGGGTTGGCCGCCGGGTGCGCACGGCGCGGTCGCCGCCGGCCCGTCCTCGGGGCCCTGCGCACGCGCGGCCCGCCGTGCCTGGTCCCGGCCGAGGAAGGGCGCGGTCGCCGCATAGGTGAGCGCGGGCAGCAGCAGCGGCAACTCCTCGGCCCGACCCTGCGCCACCCGTTCCCGGACGGTGGCGTGGATACCACCGACCACTGTGGACACCAGTGCCGCCCGGTCCACTCCCGTGGGGGCCGGGCCCGCGTCGGCGAAGAACCGGCGGAAGCTGTGCAGCAGCGCGTCCCGTTCCCGCCAGGCGTCCGGCCCGGCCGCGTCCACCTCCACGAGCGCCATCCGGGCGAACGCCGGCACGCTGGCCAGCACGTCGAGCAGCATGCGCAGGGCTGCCCGGGCGGCGTCCGGCCACGTCGGACCGGCCTGCCGGTAGGCGTCCTCCATCAGCTGTGACACCACCGCGACCCCGTGCCGGTACGCCGCCAGGAACGCGTCCTGCTTGCCGCTGAACAGGGCGTAGAAGGCCGGCCGGGTGACCCCGGCGGCGTGGCAGATGTCGGTGACCCGGGCGCTGTCGTACCCCCGGCTCGCGACCTCGCGGACCAGCCCGTCGAAGAGGCGGTCGCGCTGCGTGGCGGCGACCTCCTCGGCCGGCACGCGGCGCGGGCCGCGCTTGATGGCGCGGTCCGGGTCACGACCGTGCCGGGCGCCCGGCAGGGTGGCGGTGGTCGGTGGTGGGGGCGGCAGCGTCACTCATCGACCTTTCTGGATGCGTTGACTTTGCGACCCTCCGGGGTTTATAACTTTCGACACGCTCAGTTCGTGTCTCGTCACCGTTGGTGATCTCCGGTCACGCGTCGAAGGAGGATCGGATGTCAGCCATTATCGGCGCCCGCACCCGTCCGCCCAAGGCCGGGAAGAGCCAGGTGACGCGGCACCGCCGCACCGCACCACGCCGCCGGGCCCGCTGAGGCCCGCCGACGCACCACCGACGGCGGCCCGACCTCGGCCGCCCACCGGCCCCGTCCGTCCGGACGCCGCCGCACGTTCCCGCTCCACCACCGGAAGGAAGAACCATGCCCAGGTACGGACGCCTCGGCGCGGCCCTCGCCGCCCTGACGCTGCTGACCGGTCTGGTCGGCGCCACCCCCGCCTCCGCCGCCCCCACCACGTCCCTGGCCAGCGCCGTGCTGACCTACCCGACCGCGGGCGGCACCGCCGTCTCGGTCAACGACGTCATCCAGGCCAGCCTCAAGACCGGCACCAACGCCACGTTCTACAACTCGACGAGCGGCAGCACCGGCGTCAGGTGCGCCGCGTCCACGTTCAGCGCCAAGGTGCTGACCAACCCCACGGCCCCCGGCACCGCCACCGAGAGCCTCACCGCGCAGTCGTTCACCAGCTGCACGACGAACATCTTCGGCACCACCGGCGTGCAGAGCGTGGCCGTCAACAACCTGCCCTACGCCACCTCGGTCACCAGCGCCGGCGTGGTCACCATCTCCGGCACCGCGACCGCGCCGATCCAGAGCACCGTCGTGCTCAGCTCCCTGCTCGGCACGATCACCTGCGTCTACCGGACCAGCACGAACAAGCTCGTCGGCACCGCGTCCAACGCCACCAACTCGATCACCTTCACCAACCAGCCGCTGACCAAGTTCTCCGGCCCGTCGCTGTGCTTCGGCACCGCCTACTTCACCGCCACGTACTCGCCGATCCGGGACACCAGCAAGACCGGCAGCCCGGCCGTCTACGTCAACGCCTCCTGACCACCCGGCGCACCGGCCGGCTCGCGGCGCACGCCGCGCGCCGGCCCACCGGCGTGCAATGCGTCGCCGGCCCACCGGCGTGGCGGTACCCGCCTGACGTGGTGTCAGGCCGTCGCCCTCCGCGCGCGACACAGTGGCAGTTGTCCCTACCCGGTCGGGATGGGAGCGTGCGGGGACCGAACCGCCGCGAAAGGGTGCGCCGATGACCTCCGACGACCTGCTGGCCCGGCACCGTGCCGTGCTTCCGTCCTGGATGCCGCTGTACTACGCCGAACCGCTGGAACTGGTCGCCGGCGCCGGCCGCCGGGTGACCGACGCCGCCGGACGCACCTATCTGGACTTCTTCGGCGGTGTGCTGACCACCATGGTCGGCTACGACATCCCGGAGATCCGCGAGGCGGTCGAGCGGCAACTGCGCACCGGCATCGTGCACACGTCCACGCTCTACCTGATCCGCCAGCAGGTCGAACTGGCCGAGAAGGTGGCCCGGCTCTCCGGCATCCCGGACGCCCGGGTCTTCTTCACCAACTCCGGCACCGAGGCGAACGAGGCCGCGCTGCTGGTCGCCACGAACCACCGGCGCTCGCACCAGATCCTCGCGGTGCGCAACAGCTACCACGGCCGGTCGTACGCGACGATGGGCGCCACCGGCAACCGTGGCTGGTCGGCCAGCGCGCTCAACCCGTTGCAGGTGGCCTGGCTGCACTCCGGTGAGCGGCTGCGCGGCCTGCTGGCCCGCCTCGACGCCGACGACCGGGTCGAGGCGGCCGCGGAGGACCTGCGCGAGGTGCTCGCCACCCAGACCGCCGGCGACGTGGCCTGCCTGATCGCCGAGCCGGTCCAGGGTGTCGGCGGCTTCGTGCACGGCCCGGACGGGCTCTTCGCCGCCTGGAAGAAGGTCCTCGACGAGCACGGCATCCTGCTGGTCAGCGACGAGGTGCAGACCGGGTGGGGGCGCACCGGCGAGCACTTCTGGGGCTACCAGGCACACGGCGTGACGCCGGACCTGCTGACCTTCGCCAAGGGCATCGGCAACGGCTTCGCGCTGGCCGGCGTGGTCGGCCGGGCCGAGGTGCTGGAGTCGGTGCCGGCGATCAGCTTCTCCACGTTCGGCGGCAACCCGGTCTCCACCGCCGCCGGCAACGCGGTGCTCGACTACCTGCTCGACCACGACCTGCAGGCCAACGCGGCCCGGGTCGGCGCGATCCTCGCCGACGGCCTGCGCGCGGCCACCGCCGGCCTGGACCGGGTCGCCGAGGTGCGCGGCAAGGGCCTGATGCTCGCGGTCGAGTTCGTCCACCCCGGCACCGTCGAGCCGGACCCGGCGCTGACCGCGCGGGTCTTCGAGGCGTGCCGGGACGGTGGCCTGCTGGTCGGCAAGGGCGGCCTGTACGGCAACGTGATCCGGATGGGCCCCCCGCTGACGCTCACCGAGGACGAGGCCCGCGAGGGCCTGGCGATCCTGGTCGAGGCGATCCGGTCGTCCCTCTAGGGAGCCGGTGCGGCCCGCCCAACGGCGGGTCGCACCGGGCCTTCCGGCCGGACCTGGGGCGGCGTGGGTAACGGATCGGCCATCAACTCTTGTGGTCCGGGTCGCACTGTCGTAGAAATTCTTCAGCAGTAATACCTTCCGTGAAGACAAACGACAGATTCTCACTGTGCGTACCCGAACCCAGGAGATGCGATGAACAGGCGTGAGATCCTCCAGCGCAGCGCCGCCGCCGGCCTGCTGGCCACCCCCGCCGCCGGCCTGCTGGCCGGCTGTGCCACCTCCGGGGGTGACGACAAGGGCGACGCCGAGACGTACAAGGGCACCAAGAGCGAGCAGAACCCGCTCGGGGTCGCCGAGGACGCACCGCTGGAGGTGGTGATCTTCAACGGCGGCTTCGGCGAGGACTACGCCAAGGCCCACGAGGCCATGTACAAGGAGAAGTACCCGAAGGCAACGATCAAGCACTCGGCCACCGCGGAGATCAGCAAGACGCTCCAGCCCCGCTTCGTCGACGGCACCCCGCCGGACGTGGTCAACAACTCCGGCGCCGGCCAGATCGACTTCAACGGCCTGGTCTCGCAGAACGCGCTGGCCGACCTCGGCGAGCTGCTCGCCGCGCCCAGCCTCGACACGCCCGGCAAGACGGTCAAGGACACACTGCTGCCCGGCACCGTCGAGGTCGGCTCCTACGACGGCCGGTTCCTGGTGCTCAACTACACCTACACGGCGTACGGCATCTGGCACTCCACCAAGCTCTTCGCCGACCGTGGCTGGGAGAACGCGAAGACCTGGGACGCGCACATCGCGCTCTGTCGCCGGATCAAGGCCGCCGGCATCGCCCCCTGGGTCTACCCGGGCGCGCACCCGCGCTACATGAGCTGGCCGGTGATCTCCACCGCGATCAAGCTGGGCGGGCCGTCCGTCGCGCTGGCCATCGACAACCTGGAGCCCAACGCCTGGACCTCCGAGGCCATGAAGACCGCCGCCGACGCCTGGCACCAGATCGTCAAGGACAAGCTCATCCTCGCCGGCTCACCGGGCCTGGACCACAAGCAGGCGCAGACCGCCTGGTGCCAGGGCAAGGCCGCGTTCATCTCCTGCGGCTCCTGGCTGGAGAACGAGCAGAAGGACGTCACGCCGGCCGGGTTCAACATGACCGTCGTGCCGACGCCGAGCCTGGGCAGCGGCGACAAGCTGCCGTACGAGGCGATCCGGGGCACCGCGGGCGAGCCGTTCATGGTCCCGGCGAAGGCGAAGAACGTCGCCGGCGGGTTGGAGTACTTCCGCACCATGCTCTCCCGCAAGGGCGCCCAGGACTTCACCAAGAAGGTCGCCAGCCTGCCCGTCGTCGCCGGTGCCACCGAGGGCATCGACCTGCCGTTCGGGCTCGCCACGGTGGCGAAGGCGCTGGACGCGTCCGGCTCCAACGGCTTCAACTGGGTCTACAACAGCTACTACCGCAAGCTGGAGCGCAACCTCGTCGACGCGGCCTGCGGCGAGTTCTTCAGCGGCCGGATCGGGCCGGCCGAGTTCCTCGCCCAGTGCCAGAAGGGCGCCGACTCGATCGCGGCGGACAGCTCCGTCAAGAAATACAAGCGGTCCGCCTGATGCGACAGGGTCGCTACCCCCTGATCCTGACGTTCCTGCTGCCTCCACTGGCGTTGTACGGCATCTTCGTCATCTCGCCGTACCTCCAGGCGTTTCAGATCTCCACCACCGACTGGCTGGGCTACTCCGCGCAGGCCGACCCGGTCGGCCTGGCGAACTTCCGCGCGCTTCTCGACGACGGGTACGTCTGGAACGCGCTGAAGAACAATGCGATCCTGCTCGTCGTGGTGCCGGTGGTGACCATCACGCTGGGCCTGTTCTTCGCCAGCATGCTCGCCATGGGGGGCCGCAAGGGACGAGCCGGGGTGACCGGGGTGCGGGGCACCTCGGTCTACCGGCTCGTCTACTTCTTCCCGCAGGTGCTCTCCGTGGTGATCATCGCGTTGCTGTGGAAGCAGGTGTTCAGCCCGACAAGCGGCCTGCTCAACGGAGCGCTGCGCACTTTCGGGCTGGCCACCCCGGCCTGGCTCGGCGACCCGCGGTTCGCGTTCTGGTGCGTGCTGGCCGTGATGGTGTGGAGCAACGTCGGCTTCTACGTGGTGCTCTTCGGCGCGGCCATGCAGGCCATCCCGCGTGACATCTACGAGGCGGTGCTGCTCGACGGGGCGTCCCGCGCCGTGATGCTCTGGAAGATCACCATCCCGTTGCTCTGGGACACCATCCAGGTGGCCTGGATCTACCTGGCCATCGCGGCGCTGGACGGCTTCATCCTGGTGCAGCTCATGACGAACGGCGGACCGAACTCCTCCTCCGACGTGATCGGCCTGCGGATGTACGACACCTCCTTCGGCACGGAGAACAAGTTCGGGTACGCCTCGGCGATCGGCGTGGCGATGTTCTTCCTGACCCTCTCGGTGGCGGTGCTCGCGCTGCGCACCGCCCGGCGTGATCGGATCGAGTACTCGTGACCACCGTGGACGCCGGCGCCGAGACCGCCGACCCGCCCCGCACCACCCGCCCGGCCGACCGGCCACCGCGCCGGGAACTGGGTGTGGCGAACGTCTTCTCGCACGGCTTCCTGCTGCTCTGGGCGGCGATGACCGTGCTGCCGTTGGCCTGGATGGTGCTCAGTTCGCTGAAGAGCAGCGGCGAGATCATCGCCGACCCGTGGGGGCTGCCCGAAGCGCTGCGGTTCGACAACTGGGCTCGCGCCTGGACCACCGCGCACATCGGTCGGTTCTTCGCCAACAGCCTCGTGGTGGTGGCCGGCTCGCTGAGCCTGACCATGGCCCTCGGCGCCACCGCCGCGTACGTCTTCGCGCGCTACGAGTTCCGCGGCCGGCAGGTCGTCTACTACCTGTTCGTCGGCGGCATGATGTTCCCGGTGTTCCTGGCCCTGGTGCCGTTGTTCTTCGTGGTGCGCAGCGTCGGCCTGCTGGGCACCTGGCCCGGGTTGATCCTGGTCTACACGGCCTACTCGCTGCCGTTCACGGTGTTCTTCCTGACCGCGTTCTTCCGGACGCTGCCGACCTCGGTGGCGGAGGCCGCGATGATCGACGGGTGTGGGCACTTCCGGCTCTTCTTCCGGGTCATGCTGCCGATGGCCCGTCCGGGACTGATCAGCGTCGCCATCTTCAACTTCCTCACCCACTGGAACCAGTTCCTGCTGCCCCAGGTCCTCCTCCCCGATGACGGCCAGGACCGGATGCTCGCTCAGGGGCTGAGTTCGCTCACGGTGAGCCAGGGCTACGCCGGCGACTATGCCCAGCTCTTCGCCGGCCTGACCATCGCAGTGCTGCCGGTGCTCGTGGCGTACGTGGCGTTCCAGCGGCAGGTCCAGTCCGGCCTGACCGCCGGGCAGCTCAAGTGAGGCGGTTGCCACAGGCAACGGGACAGTGTGGACGGCCGGATCGCTCTAGGGTGGGCCGGCACGCTCATCTATCGACAGGAATGCCATGTTCTTTCTCATCTACACGCTGTTGCTGCTGCTCGGCGGCATCGCAATGATCGCGGTCGGCGTGGCCGTCAAGGAGCAGGGGACCGGCGCGCGGATCCTCAACGTCATCGCCGGTGTGGCCTTCTTCGGATACGGCTTCTACCTGCTGTTCCTCTTCGACGGCGACAGCTACCGGATCTTCTTCTACGCCTTCATCCTGCCGATCCTGCTGATCGTGCGTGCGGTGAAGGCGCGCAAGGGGGCACGCGAGCAGGCCGGCGCGCAGCAGTTCGCGGGTGCGCCGTCGTTCCCGGGTGCGCAGCAGCACCCGGGCGGGCCCGCGTTCCCCGGTGGCCAGCAGTTCCCCGGTGGCCAGCAGTACCCGGTTGGCCAGCAGTACCCGGTTGGCCAGCAGCACCCGGGCGGCCAGCAGCACCCGGGCGGGCCGCAGCAGCCGGGCACGTACCCGGCGGCGGGGCACGGCCAGGCTGGTCCCGCGTTCCCGCCCGCCCCCGGCCAGGCCGCACCCTACGGTGCCGCGCCGCAGGGCCAGCCGGCCCCGCAAGGCTGGCACCCGACTCAGCAGGGGCAACAAGACCGATACTGATCGGCCTGAACGCCGGCCCGCACGCCGGAGTCGGGCAGTGGATGGAATGCCATGGGTGTCAAGAGCGGGGTCAGGAGACCCGTGGCGTTCCACCCGGCGGGCGGGCGTCCCGCAGGCGGCTCGCGGGCGGGTCTCGGTGCGACGGCGGCCGGACCGGGTCAGGTGGGTGGCGGGACCAGGCGGGCGTGCAGCGCCGCCGGGTCGATCACCTCGGGCAGGTCGCGGGCGGCGAGCCAGGCCGCCGCGGCGGCCCCGTCCCCGGCCCCGGCCAGCGGGGCGTCGGGCCAGCGGGCCGCCAGTTCCGCGCGTACCGCGCCGGCCAGCGGGGTGTCGCCGGTGAGCAGGCCACCACCGAGCACCACCGGGTCGGTCGCGTCGGGCGGCCGGATCCTCCAGATGCTTTCCGCCAGCAGCGCGGCGGCTTCGGTGACGAGCGCGACGGCGGCGGGCTCGCCCTGCCGGGCCGCCGTGACCACGAGCGGTGCGAGCCGGGCCAGGTCCACCGGCGGGCGGCGGGTCACCGCCTGCACCACGGCCGCGGCGGTGGCCCGGGGTCGGGCGGCCACCTCGGTCGAGCCGGTCAGCTCGGCGAGCACCTGCCGGGCCAGCGCACCGGGCGCGACCGCCCGGTCCAGGTCGGTCAGCAGGCTGCGGACCGCCTCGCGGCCGAGCCAGAATCCCGAGCCGGCGTCGCCGAGCAGCCAGCCGTGTCCGTCGGCGGTGCGGTCCAGGCGCAGGTCGCGCACCTGGGCGGCGATCGCGCCGGTGCCGGCGATGAGCACGGTGCCGTCCGGGGCGGCGGTGCCGGAGGCGTAGGCGACCAGGGCGTCGCCGTGCACGGTGTACGGACACCGTAGCCCCGCCGCGGTCCACGCCTGGTCGAACGCGTCCCGGCCCCGAGGGTCGGCCAGGAGGCGTCCGGCCCCGGCGAGGCCGATGACGCCCGCGCGTACCCGGGTCGGGTCCACCTCGGCGAGCGCGGCGCGCAGGGCGGTGAGCAGCTCGCCGGCGGCCCGTTCCGCGCCGTGGCTGGTCGGGTTGCCGCCGCCGGCGTGGCCGGTGCCCAGGCGTACGCCGTCGAGGTCGACCGCCGCGGCGCGAGTGGACGTACCTCCGACATCGAGGCCAACCACGACGGTGTCCGACATGGCTTTCATGCTCGTCCGCCGCGTGGTCGGGGCGCAAGATCCCGGCCCGATGTCAGGTAACGGTTTGAAAACTTCACCCATGCCCTTGACACGGAGGGGGGTTCAGTAAGAACTTTTACCACTAACAGTTAACACTCTTTTCCGAAAGGTGTTTGCCGATGGCCGAGCACGAGATCGACACACCCGCGGCAACCGCGGTGGTCGATGCGACTCCGGCCGACCGGCGCGTCGACGGGGTCCTGGCCCGGGTCCGCATCGGCGCGGGGGAGCTCACCGGTGCGCTGCAACGGGTCGCCGAGCACGTGCTCAGCGACCCGGAGGCCGCCGCCCGCGCCACCATCGTGGAACTGGCCGAGCGCAGCGGCACCTCACCGGCGACCATCACCCGCTTCTGCCGGGCGATGGGCTTCGAGGGCTACGCGGACCTGCGGCTCGGCATCGCCGCGGAGACCGGTCGGGCCCGCTCCGCGGGCTGGACCGTCGACATCGGACGGGAGATCCAACCCGGTGACCCGCTGTCCCGGGTGCTCGACCAGATCATGGCCGCCGACACCCGAGCCATGCACGACACCGCCGCGCTGCTCGACCTGAACGAGGTGGAGCGGGCGGCGGTGGCCATCGCCGGGGCCGGCCGGGTGAACATCTTCGGCGCCAGCGGCAGCGCGCTTGTTGGCGAGGAGATGCAGTTCAGCCTCCACCGCATCGGCGTGGCGGCCTGGTCCTGGAGCGACGTGCACGAAGGGCTGGCCAGCGCCGCGCTGCTCGGGGCCGGCGACGTCGCGCTCGGCATCTCGCACACCGGGCAGACCCGCGAGACGATCGAGCTGCTCGCCGAGGCCGGCAGCCGCGGAGCCACCACCGTCGCGCTGACCGGCTTCCCCCGCTCACCGCTGGCCGAACTGGCCGACATCGTGCTGGTCACCGCCAGTCAGGCGACCACCTTCCGCCCCGACGCGCTCTCCGCCCGACACCCCCAGCTCGTGGTGCTCGACCTGCTCTACATCGCGGTGGCGCAACGCACCCACGACCGCGCCCACGCGGCCTTCCGGCGTACCGCGCAGGCCGTCGACGGGCACAAGGCCGCGAAGGAAACCTCGATATGATCAGTGCCCAGCGGTACGCCGAGGCGGTCCGGCCGGTGCTCGACCGGCTGGTGGACAGCCAGGCGGCGGCGGTGGACCGGGCGGCCGACCTGATCGCCGGCGGCCTGCGCGCCGGCGGCGTGCTCCAGGCGTTCGGCGCCGGCCACTCCGAGGCGTTCGCCGCCGAACTGGTGGCCCGCGCCGGCGGCCTGGTCCCCACCAACCGACTCTCCCTGCACGACCTCGTGCTGCACGGCGACGCGCCCCGCGACCTGCTCGCCGACCCGAAGCTGGAACGCGACCCGACCGTGGCGCACCAGCTCTACGCCCTGGCCGCACCGCAGCCCGGGGACGTGTTCGTGCTCGCCTCGCAGTCCGGCATCAACGGCTCGGTGGTCGAGCTGGCGACGCTCGTCACCCGCGGCGGCCACCCGTTGATCGCGGTCACCTCGGTCGAGCACACCACCCGGGTCGCTCCCCGGCACCCCTCCGGGCGGCGGCTCGCCGACCTCGCCGACGTCGTGCTGGACAACGGCGCGCCGTACGGCGACGCACTGCTGCCGCTCGAGGGCGGCGGCGCGGTCTGTGCGGTCTCCTCGGTCACCACCGCGCTGCTGGCGCAGTTACTGACCGCGGAGGTCGTACGACGGTTCCACCAGGCTGGAGAGGTGCCCCCTGTCTACCTCTCCGCCAACGTCCCCGGTGGGGACGAGCACAACCTCGCCCTCGAGTCGCGGTACGCCGGGCGTCTCCGGCGCACCGCCTGACCCGACACCACAAGGAGAGACAAGATGTCGGTTACTCCCGAGAAGTTCGGCGACGTCAGTCGCCGGACCCTGCTGCGGCGCGCCGCCGCGGCCGGTCTGCTGGCCACCCCGGCGGTCGGTCTGCTGAGCGCGTGCGCAGGCAGCGAGCCGAGCAAGTCCGACGGCGGCGGCGCGGCAAAGAGCAATGACAACCCCTTCGGCGTCAAGGACGGCAGCGCGGTCAAGGTGGTCGTCTTCAACGGCGGGCTGGGCGACCAGTGGGCCAAGGAAGACAAGGTCATCTTCAACGCCAAGCACCCGAAGATCACGGTCAACATGTCTTCCACCCAGAAGATCAAGACCGAAGAGCAGCCCAAGATGGCGACGCAGCCGAGTGACCTGGTGATGAACTCGGGCGCCGACATGATGGACCGCAGCACGCTCATCAACGAGGGCGCCATCGAGCCGCTCGACGACCTGCTCACCGCCCCGGCCTGGGACGGCTCGGGCACGGTGGCCGACAGCCTGCTGCCCGGCACCGTCGCCGACGGTACGCAGAACGGCAAGTTCTACGTGGTGAACGTCGCCTACACGGTCTGGGGCAACTGGTACAACGCGGCGCTGTTCAAGAAGGAGGGCTGGACGGCACCGACCACCTGGGACGAGTTCTTCGCCCTCGCACCGAAGATCAAGGCCAAGGGCATGGCCCCGTACGTGCACGACGCGGTGCACGGCTACTACCCGCGCTGGGCGTTGTTCGCCAGCATCTGGAAGGCGGCCGGCAAGCAGGCCGTCGTGGACATCGACAACCTGAAGGACGGCGCCTGGAAGGCCGACGGCGTCGTCGCCGCGCTGGAGCCGTGGGAAAAGCTGGTCAAGGACCGGCTGCTGCTGCCCGGCAAGCTCGACCACACCCAGTCGCAGCAGGCGTTCCTGGACGGCAAGGCGGCCTTCATCCAGGTCGGCACCTGGCTGAAGAACGAGATGGCCGCGACCATCCCGCCGGGCTTCGAGCTGACCCTGTCCGACTACTGGAGCAAGAGCGGGGACAAGGCGGCCAAGGACGTCTTCGCCTCCTCCGGCGAGGGTTTCGTGGTGCCGAGCAAGGCGCCGAACAAGGAGGCCGCGAAGGAGTTCCTGCGGGCCATCCTGTCCAAGGCCGGCTCGGCGAAGTTCGCCGAGCTGACCAAGTCGCTGGCCTCCACCAAGGGCTCCGGCGACAACGTCCAGGACACCGCGCTGGCCTCGGCCAACACGCTGATGAAGAGCGGCAGCACGGACCTGATCTCGGTGAAGTTCCCGGACTTCTACGCCGACCTGGACAAGGAGAGCCAGAACCTCGCCGAGGAGTTGATGGCCGGTCGGCTGACCGCCCGGCAGTTCGTGGACAAGATGCAGGCCGCGGCCGACAAGGTCGCCAAGGACTCGTCGGTCAAGAAGCAGACCCGCACCGCCTGACCCTGCGAGGAAGTGAGTCCAATGCGGCACGGAGTCGCGCGTTTCGTCACGGGCTTCCTGGCCCTGCCGGTCGCGCTGTACCTGTTCTACGTGGTGTGGCCGTTCGCCCAGGCGGCGGGATACTCGCTGACCGACTGGGGCGGGTACTCCGATTCCCAGCGGTTCGTCGGGCTGGACAACTACGTCCGGCTGTTCGCCGACGAGTTGATCCGCAAGGCGTTCTGGCACAACGTGTTCTTCCTGGTCACCGTGCCGCTGTTCACGATCGCGCTGGCCCTGCTCCTCGCGTTCCTGCTCAACGTGGGCGGACGCGAGGACAGGGCCGGCATCCGCGGGGTGTTCGGCTCCGGGATCTACAAGGTGATCTTCTTCTTCCCGCAGGTGCTGTCGCTCGTGGTCATCGCCGTGATGTGGCAGCAGATCTACCGCACCGACGGGCAGGGCCTGATCAACGGCCTGCTCATCAAGATCGGGTTGGTCGACGCGGACAACCCGATCGCCTTCACCGCCGACCCGGAGCCGTTCCTCGGCGTGCCGGCGGTGCTGTGGTGGCTGCTGTTCATCGCGGTGTGGAGCGGCGCCGGCTTCTACATGGTGCTGTTCTCCGCCGCCATGCAGTCGATCCCGAAGGACATCTACGAGGCCGCCGTCCTCGACGGCGCGGGCCGGTTCCACACGTTCTTCCGGGTGACCCTGCCGCTGCTGCGGGACAGCATCTCGGTCGCCTGGGTGTACCTGGGCTTCATCGCGCTGGACATGTACGCGCTGGTGTTCGTCATGACACCCAGCCAGGGCGGGCCGAACCACGCCAGCGAGATCTTCGCCTCGGTGATCCAGTTCAACGCGTTCCAGAAGGGCCAGTTCGGCTACGCCTGCGCGATCGCCGTGGCGCTGGCCATCTTCACCATCCTGCTGGCCGCCCTCCAGCTGAGGATCACCCGCCGTGAGCGGATCGAGTACTGAGGAGGCCTGGACGATGAGCACGGTGACCCACCCCTCCGGCCCGGCCCGGCCCGACGCGCCGCCGCCGCGCGACCCGTCGACGCGCCGACCGACGAAGGACGCCGGCGGCAACGGCGTCGGCGGCCGGATCTTCAACGGCTTCTCGCACCTGTTCCTCGCGGTCTGGGCGATCATGGTGGTCTACCCGCTGCTGTGGGTGGTGATGTCGGCGCTCAAGACCGACTCGGAGGTGATCCGCGAGCCCCTGTCGCTGATCCCCGACGCGTTGCAGTGGGACAACTTCGCCCGGGCCTGGACCGCCGGGATCGACAGTTTCTTCCTCAACACGTTGCTGGTGCTGGTGTTCAGCGTGACGCTGACGATGCTGCTCGGCTCGATGGCCGCGTACGCCCTGGCGCGGTACGAGTTCCGCGGGAACCGGCTGATCTACTGGATGTTCCTGTCCGGGCTGACGCTGCCGATCTACCTGGCCGCGGTGCCGCTGTTCAAGGGCGTCTACAACACCGGCGTCAGCCTGCCGCTGCTCGGCCCGAACAAGCACCTCATGCTGATATTGGTCTATGTGTCCTGGTCGCTGTCGTTCACGATCTTCTTCATGCACTCGTTCTTCCGGACGCTGCCCGACTCGATCGCCGAGGCGGCACAGGTGGACGGGGCGTCGCACACCCGCACGTTCTTCAGCGTGATGCTGCCGATGGCCAAGCCGGGCCTGATCAGCATCGGCATCTTCAACGTGCTCGGTCAGTGGAACCAGTGGTACCTGCCGACGCTGCTCATGCAGTCGGTCTCCGGCGAGCCGAAGAACCAGGTGATCGCCCAGGGGCTGATCGAGTTGTCGGTCAACCAGGGCTACAAGTCGGACTGGTCCGGTCTGTTCGCCGGCGTCACCATGGCGATGCTGCCGGTGCTGATCGTGTACGTCGTCTTCCAGCGCCAGGTGCAGTCCGGCCTCACCGCCGGCGTCGGCAAGTAAGGAAGGGCCCCCTCTTAACGTCTGCGGTAGAGGAAGGGCCCCTTGTTAACGCACGCGGAGCATCGCGCGTTAACAAGGGGCCCTTCCCTGCACCCGGGGTGTCGGTGGGTCGGGGCAGAATCACGGTCGTGCCGATGGCGGTGGTGGCGGACGAGCGGGGCGGCGGTGTGCTGCAACCGCTGCACGCCGACGGCCGCCCGGCCGGTCCGGCCGAGGAGGTGGCCGACCTGGCCGCCGCGGTCGCCGCCCGCGAGTCGGCCGACCGGCCCCGCTGGGTGTGGGCCAACGGCGCGGGCGTCTACCCGGCGCTGCTGCGCGCCGGGGTGCGGCTCGACCGCTGCCACGACGTCGAACTGACCGAGGCGCTGCTGCTCGGGCACGCCGGCCGGTGGGGCGAGCCGCGCGGGTTGCCCGCCGCCTGGGCCCGGCTGACCGGCGCGCCGGTCCCGCCGGACCCGGCACCCCGTCCGCCGGAGCCGCCGGGCCATGCCCAGGCCGCGCTGTTCGAGCCGCCGTCCGGCCCGCCCGGTCCGGGCATCACGGCCTTGGCCGGGGTGTACGCCGACCAGCTCGCCCGGGTCGCCGCCACCGCCCACCCCGGCCGGTTCCGGCTGTTGGTGGCCGCCGAGTCGGCGGGCGCGCTGGTGGCCGCCGAGATGGGCGCGGCCGGGCTCCCGTGGCGCGTCGACGTGCACGACGCGATCCTGGCCGAGTTGCTCGGCGAGGCGTCCCCGGTGGGTGGACCGCCCCGCCGGCTGGCCGAGTTGCAGGCTCGGATCGCCGCTGCGTTCGGCGTACGCCAGTTGCACGCGGACTCGCCCGCCGAGCTGCTGCGGGCGTTCGCCCGGGCGGGGGTGGAGCTGCCGAACACCCGGGCGTGGGTGCTGCGCGGGGTGGAGCATCCGGCGGTGCCGCTGGTGCTGGAATACAAGGAGCTCTACCGGATCTGGACGGCGCACGGCTGGGCGTGGCGGGATGCCTGGGTCTCCGGCGGCCGGTTCCACCCGGAGTACGTGCCCGGCGGCGTGGTCTCCGGCCGGTGGGCGACCCGGGGCGGCGGGGCGTTGCAGATCCCGAAGGTGATCCGGCAGGCCGTGGTGGCGGACCCGGGTTGGACGTTCGTGGTGGCCGATGCCGGTCAGCTCGAGCCGCGGGTGCTCGCGGCGGTCTCCGGCGACGGGCGGTTGGCCGCGGCCGGCGGCGCCGGGGACCTGTACGCCGCGCTGGCCCGGGACGCCTTCGCCGGTGACCGGGCTCGCGCGAAGGTGGCCCTGCTCGGGGCGATGTACGGGCAGACCGGCGGGGCGGCGGTGCCGGCGCTGGCGGTGCTGCGGAAGAACTACCCGACCGCGTTCGGCTACGTCGAGGCGGCGGCCCGCACCGGCGAGGCCGGCGGGTTGGTCCGCTCCTGGCTGGGGCGCACCTGCCCGGCCGGTGCGGTGGGGTTCGCCGACGGGGGCGAGGCGGGGCCGGACGGCGAGGTGGATCCGCAGAGCCCATCGGCGCGGGCGGCCCGCTCGCGGGGTCGTTTCACCCGCAACTTCGTCATCCAGGCCACCGCCGCCGAGTGGGCGTCCACCCTGCTGGCGACGCTGCGCACCGAGCTGGCCGGCACCGGCGTGGAACTGGTCTTCTTCCAGCACGACGAGGTGGTGGTGCACTGCCCGGCCGGGCAGGCGGGCGCGGTCGCCGAGGCGGTGTCCGCCGCCGGCGAGCGGGCGACCCGGCTGCTGTTCGGCGACACTCCGGTGCGGTTCCCGCTCGACCTGTCCACGGTGGAGTGCTACGCGGACGCGGCATAGTTAGGCAATTTTCCCTTTTGCCCCGCTACCCGCCCCCGGTCGCGCTCGTTGGGCCCGGTGTGCGTACGGCGGGACGGACCGGGCGGCTGTGCCTGCTCCGTCCCCGGATCGAGGGGGCACCGCTGAACCGGATCGCTGCAATGATCATCGCCGCTGGTGGCGGCCGTCGCATCGGCGGGCCCGAGGCGCTGCTGCACCAGGGGGAGAGGTCCCTGGTCAGCCAGCTTGTCGACACGATGACCGAGGCGGGCTGCGCACAGGTGGTGGTGGTCCTGGGCGCGGCCGCGGAGCAGGTGCGGCAGACGACCGACCTGACCGGCGCCACCGTGGTGGTCAACCGGGCCTGGGGCACCGGGGTGGGTTCCTCCATCCGGGCCGGGCTCGCCGCGCTCACCGACGACGACATCGAGGCGGTCGTCGTGGTGCCGGTGGACATGCCCGGGCTCACCGCGGTGGCGGTGCGCCGGGTGACCGCGTTGCCCTACCCGGACGTACTGGTCTGCGCGACCTACGACGGGCTGCGCGGCTACCCGATGCTCTTCGGTCGCCGGCACTGGTCGGGCATCGCGACGCTGGCGAGCGCCGACGTGGGGGCGCGGCCCTACCTGCTGGCGCACAAGGACCAGATCGTCGACATAGCCTGCGACTCGGTGGCCGACGGCAGCCGGATCGACAGCCCGGAGCTGATGGCGCTCTACGGCCTGTCCATTCCCGAGCAGCGCGTCGGCGCCTGAGGCGCAGCGCACCTGCGACCGCCCGCATATTCGGCTGCGGGTGGGCCCGGTTGCGCTCTACGCTCCAGCCGTGGGCGCCCGCCGGGCGGCGGATCGGAGATCGGGCGATGACGATTACTTTGTTCGCGGTCAGTCTCGACGCGGCGGAGCCGCTGCGGCTCGCCCGGTTCTGGGCCGGGGTGCTGGGCCGGGAGGTCGTCGACGACCCGCGCGACGGCGTGGTGCTGGGGCCCGACACCGACAGCGGGTTCCGCATCCGCTTCCGGCCGACCCGGGAGCCGAAGGTCGGCCAGAACCGGATCCACTTCGATATCACGAGCGCGTCGCCGCAGGCCCAACGGGACACGGTGGCCCGGGCGGTGGGGTTGGGCGGGCGGCACGCCGACGTCGGCCAGCGGGGCGACGAGGGGCACGTGGTGCTCGCCGACCCGGAGGGCAACGAGTTCTGCGTCGTCGAGGCGGGCAACAGGTTCCTCGCCGGCTGCGGCGCGGTGGGCGCGGTGAACTGCGACGGTACGCAGGCGGTCGGATACTTCTGGAGCGAGGCGCTGGGCTGGCCGCTGGTCTGGGACCAGGACCAGGAGACCGCGATCCAGTCGCCGCGCGGCGGCGCGAAGGTCACCTGGAGCGGCCCGCCGCTGATGCCGAGCGACGGCCGGGACCGCATCCACCTCGACCTGATGCCGAGCGGTGACCGGGAGGCCGAGATCGACCGGTTGCTGGCACTCGGGGCGACGCGCGTCGGCGTCGGTCGGCACAATGACGACGACGTGGTTCTCGCCGACCCTGACGGCACCGAGTTCTGCGTCCTGACGCCCCGGTAGCCCCGCCGGGCACCGCGTCCGTGTCCGACGACCCGGGGCGCGACCGGAGGGGAGGGTGGACCGCATGGGTGTCACAGTGGTCCGGCACCTGGCGGGGATGGCCGCCGCCTGGCTCCTGTTCGTCGCCGAGGTCGTCGTCGGCTACCTGGTGCTCCTGGCGTACGCGCTGGTCACCGGCGCTGACCCGGGCGGGCCGTTGGCCGGTCCGTTGCTCGTGCTGGCGGCGGCGGTGTGCGGGGTGGTGGCGGTGCCGCTGCTGTTCGCGCCGGCGGTGGCCGTCGGCGAGGTCGTGGGCCGGCGGCGGGGGACCGCTGCGGCGGGTGTGGCCCTCGCCGGGGTCGTCGCGGTCGTCCTGGCTGCCGGTTACACCGCCCTGGGCGTCACCGCCGTCGGGGCGCCCGGCGAGTGGTTCCCGCTCGTGGTGTCCGGTGGTGCGCTGCTGGCCCTGCCACCGACCATCGTGTACGCCCTCACCGCCGGTGGCATCGGCTGGTTCGCCGGCCGGGTGGCCCGCCGCCGGGCGGTCGGTGCGCCGGCGCGGTGATGTGGCCGGTCAGACCTGGATGTCGAAGCGTTGCAGCACCGACGGGGCGACCAGTCCCAGCGTGGCGAGGACCGCGAGCACGGTCAGCGCGGTACGCAGCACGACCGTTTCGGCCTTGCTGCCGGTGCGCAGTGCGATGCCGTTGGGTAGTCCGACCATGGTCCACATCCGCCGTCTGATCGGGATGGGCCAGAGGACCGGCACGCCGGCCCGGGTGATCATGTCGCCGAGGATGTGCACGAAACAGCCCACCCCGACGGCGAGGCCGATCATCGGATAGCCCCGGTCGCCGGGCAGGTTCGCGAAGGTGAACCAGGCCGCGGCGGCCGACACCAGCGTGATCACCACCCAGCCGGCGCGTTCGGCCCACTCGTCGAACAACCCGCGCAGCGCCAGGCCGATCATGAAGAACAGGATGCCGACCACCGCCCACTTGCCGTAGCGGGCGCAGAGCGCGGTGGTGCCCCACCCGACCAGGACGGTGAACGGGATGGTGTGGGTAAGCGTGCGGTGGCCGTTGTTGCGGCGCGGGTCCTTGCTCAGCTTGGTGGCGTAGTAGACGCCGAGGGAGATCTTCTCCACCACCTCGGCCACGAAGAGGCTGAACACGCCGAACGTGCGGGCCACGGTGGCGCCGCCCTGGTTGCGGGTGACCTTGCCGGACAGGTCGAGGTCGGGAAAGAGCGCCCCGCCGGCGCAGACCGCGGTGCCCACGGCCAACGCCAACGGTGTCTGGTGGTAGTCGGCGAACTGGTCCAGCGCCCAGGAGCCGGTCAGCCACACCGCCGCGCCGGACAGCGCGTGGGACGGTCCCATCATCTCGGCTCGCCCTCCCCCCGAAAGATCTTGGTCGACAAACTACGCCACTGTAGTCAGCCCGGACGACGGCGGGCACCACCGGACGGTCCACCCGGGAGGGACATCCGGCGGGACGCCCGGCCTCAGCCTGCCGTGCGGGTCGGGCGGACCGTGGTGAGGCTCGCCCGGATCAGGGCGAACTGGTCCGCGGCGTCGGCCCAGTCGGCGTCGGTGGTGGTCCAGCCCAGCGTCCAACCGGCCTGCTCGCCGGGCAGCACCCGCACCGCGCGCATCCGCTCCCCGTTCGGGTCGGTCCAGCGGCACTCCCACCGCGCGCCGTTTCCGTCGGTGGACAGCCGGATCTTCTCGTACTCGGGCAGGCGCCCGGCCGAGGTGAGGTCCCGCTCGGACGAACGCAGCTGGCCCACCGGATCCCCGCCCAGGTCCAGGTACGGCTCCACCCCGAGAATCCTGCGGGTGATCGGGTCCTGGAAACAGGTGGTGTCGCCGAGGCGCAGTCGGAGCCAACCGGTGGGCAGGGCGATCCGGAAGCCGCCGGTGTCGGCCGGCCACACCCAACCGGGGGGCACGTTCACCGCGGGGTCGGCCGGCCGTGGACCCCTGCGTACCGGCGTGCCCGTCACGTCGGGCCCGACACAGGGGAACGGTGGGGACAGCACACCCGGACCGGCGGGCACCTGCGGCCCGGTCGCCCGGGGTGTCTCGCTGGGCGTGACCGAGCCGGGCAACCCCTCGTCGTGGCTGTCGGTGACGGCCAGGGCGGTACCGACCCCCACCACCACGGCCAGCAGCGTGGCGCCCACGGCCAGCCCCCAACGGCGCAGCGTCCTGCCGTCGACCAACCGGTCGTCGTCCGGCCCGCGGGCGGTGCCGGACCCGCCGTGATAGGTGGTGCCGACCCGGGGCAGGCCGCCCCGCACCGCGCCGCTGTCGAGCGCGCCGCTGTGGGTGACCGGGGCCGGGCGGGAGACCGGTGCCGACCCCGGCCCGATGGTGTGCACCGGGCTGATCGTGTCGGCGCGGGCGGCGGAGCTGTCGGGGCGGTTCGGGCTGCCCCCGTCGACGAAACTGGTGAGGACCGTGGGACCCAGGCTGATCGGGGTGGGACGGTCCGGGACGGCCGGGGCGGGCCGGGGCGCCGGTTCGGCCTCCGCCGGCTCCGACTCGTCGGCGCGCCGCTCCGCCGGGTCGCTGCGGCCCGACGGCGGATCGTTGTCGTCCTCGACCGGTGGCGCCCACTCGCTGCGCTTCGCCGCCCGACTCCACGCCCGGGCGGCGGCCGCCGGTGGCATCAACGTCGGGTAGGTGACGCCCGGTCCGGGCCGGACCGCGTCGTCGCCGTCGGAGGGCTCGCCGGTCCGGTCGGCGGGGCGCTCGGGCGCGGCCGCGGGTCGGTCGGTCCCCGCGGCCTTCGGCCCGGCCGTGGTCGTCGGAGGTCGGGCGGCGGGTGGACGGTCGGGCGGGGTGGCCGTGGACGGCACCGGCGGGTGCGGTGCGGCTGCCGCCCGGGCGGGCGGGCGGGCCTCGGGTGTGACGGCGGCGGTGAGCAGTCGTGCGGTGTGGTCGTGGCCGAGCCGGTTACGCGGGTCCCGGCGCAGCAGCCCGACCAGCACCGGAGCGAGCGGGCCGGCGTGCGGTGCCGGGTCCGGTGGCCGGGTCGCCAGCGCGGCCAGGGTCGCCATCGCGGTGCTGCGGGCGTACGGCGAACGCCCCTCCACCGCGGCGTGCAACGTCGCGCCCAGCGACCACATGTCCGCCTCGACGCTGGACACACCGTCGGCGGCGCGCTCCGGGGCCACGTACTGGGGGGAGCCGAGGACCAGGCCGGGGCGGGTCATGGCGCCGTCGCCGCCCTCGAACACGGCGAGCCCGAAGTCGGTGAGCAGCACCCGGCCGTCCCGGGCCAGCAGCACGTTGCCGGGCTTCACGTCCCGGTGCAGCACCCCGGCGTCGTGTGCGGCGCGCAGCCCGGCGAGCACCGCCAGCCCGATCTCGGCGGCCCGGCGCGGCGCCAGCGGCCCGTCCGACTCGATGATCTCCTGCAGCGAGCGGGACGGGACGTACTCCATGATCAGCCACGGCTCGCCCTGGACCCGGACCACGTCGTAGACGCGGACGACATTGGGGTGGTTGAGCCGCGCCGCCGTCCGCGCCTCGCGCAGCGACCGGGCGCGCAATTCGTCGCGGTCGCTCTCCGCGAGCCAGTTCGGCGGCACGACCTGCTTCACCGCCACCTCGCGCTGCAACTCCTCGTCGCGCGCCCGCCAGACCTGGCCCATTCCGCCGCGACCGACCAATTCGAGCAGGCGGTACCGGCCGGCGATCACTACTTCACGCACCGCACTCCTCACCGCTGGTCGTGGTCCACAATAACCACCGGATCGGACGGTACCTATCGCTCGGCTGTGCGTCAGTCCCTAGCTGGCCGTCCCGGCCAGCAGATTTCCCTCCGGAATGACGATTGTGGACAGGCCGCCGGCCAGCAGTGCGGTGGTCCGGTGAGCTTGCGACGTGTGGTGCTCGCGGCGGGCGGCGGCGTAGCTCGTCGCGGTCCGGGCGGCGATCGCCGACCAGGCGTACCGGCGGGTCACCATGGCCCGCGCCCGGCGGGCCACCCGGCGGGCGAAGACCTCGTCGCCGAGCAGGCGGTCGACCGCGCCGGCCAGCGCGTCCGGGTCGCCGTGCGGGAACGTCACGCCGGTCACCTCGGGCTCGACGATCTCGGCCAGGCCGCCGGTGCGGGCGACCGCGAGCGGCGCCCCCGCCGCGGCCGCCTCCAGGGCGATCATGCCGAACGGCTCGTAGAGGCTGGGGATCACGGTCGCGTCGGTGGCGGCGAGCACCGCGGGAAGCTGGGTGGCGTCCAGGAACCCGGCGAATCGGACGGTGTCCCCGAGGCGCAGCCGCCGGGCCTGGTCGATCAGCTCGTCGCGGTACGGGCCGTCCCCGGCGATCACCACCCGCAGGCCGGGATGCCGCTCACGTAGGTGCGGCACGGCGTGCACGAGGTGCTGCACGCCCTTCTCGTAGACCAGCCGGCCCGCGTACCCGACCAGCGGCCCGTGGGCGGCGAAACGCGCCCGGGCCGACGCGACCGCCTGCGGGCGGGCCCGCCAGGCCCGGTCGTCCACGCCGTTGGGCACCACGTCGATGCGGCCGGCGGGCACGTCGAACAGCCGGGCCACCTGCTCGCGCATGTAACCGGAGCAGGCGATCACCCGACCGGAGGCGTTGCTGAGCCAGTGCTCCACCCCGTGGATGGTGCGGTTCATCTCCTCCGGCAGCCAGCCCTGGTGCCGGCCGGCCTCGGTGGCGTGGATGGTGGTCACCAGCGGCACGTCCAGGTGTTCGGCCAGGGTGACCGCGGTGTGCGCGACGAGCCAGTCGTGGGCGTGGATCACGTCGTATGCGCCGGAGGAGGCGGCGCGCAGCCCGGCCCGGGTGAGCGTGTGGTTGAACGCCATGGTCCAGGCCAGCAGGGAGCCGGTCGCCAGCGGGAACCGGACCGGGTCCTCGGCGGCCCGCACCACCCGCACGCCGTCGGCGTACTCCTCCAGCGGCGCGCCCTCGGCGTGCCGGGTGACGACGGTGACCTCGTGCCCGGCGGCGGCCAACGCCACGGAAAGGGCGTGCACGTGCCGGCCGAGCCCACCGACCAGGACGGGCGGGTACTCCCAGGAGAGCAGGAGCACCCGCAGGCGCCGGGCAGGCTGGATGTCGATCACTTCGGCGTCGGCTGACACGCGGCCCCCTTCGAGTGGTGGCGCCCCACCCTGGGCCGGCACGCCGGCCGCCGGTGGGGACGTCCTCATCCTGCCCAGGGGTCGATAACCGGCGGCGACACGCCGGTTGCCGGTCTGTAACGCCTTATCCGCGGGGGCGACGCGCGCGCAGCACCTCGGCCACCGACCACGCCTGGAACGGGCAGCCGGTGGCGGCGTGCGGGGCCGCGCCATCGGCGGTCTCGCTCACCGAACCCAGCCCGTCCTCGGTGAGGTGCCCCTCCAGCCCGACCGTCAGGTCGTCGGTGGGCAACCCGGCCCGGCGGTACGCGTCCAGCAGCGGCCCGGTCAGCCACGGCCAGACCGTGCCCTGGTGGTAGCCGGAGTCGCGTTCGGCCGGGCCGCCCCGGTGCCGGTCGACGAAGCCGGGGGAGCCGGGGGCCAGGCTGCGCGGCCCGAGCGGGGTGAACAGCGCCTCGGTGATCCGGCGCAGCGTGGGCTCGTCCGGCTCCAGCGGGGCGTACGGCAGGGACCAGGCGAGCAGCTGGTTGGGGCGCAACAGGTCGTCGTCGTGGTGCGGGGCGCCGCCAAGCGGGTAGGCGGGCGCCGGGGCGTCCACCACGTCGTGCAGCCAGCCGCTCGGCGCGGGGAAGCGGTCCCGGAACGCGGCGGTGGCCCGACCGTGCAGGCGCCACAGGGCGTCGGCGTCCTGTCCGGCCAGCTCGGTCAGCTCGGCGAGCCCGGCCAGTCCGTTGATCCACAGCGCGTTGACCTCGACCGGCTTGCCGGTACGCGGGGTGACCGGCACCCCGTACACCCGGGCGTCCATCCAGGTCAGTGCCACATCCGGCGGGCCGCCCTGGGCCAGCAGCCCGTCGGCCGGGTCGACGCCGATGCCGTAGCGGGTGCCGGCCACGTGCGCCCGCACCACGCCGTGCAGCGCCGGCAGCAGCTCGTCACCGAGGTCGGTGTCGCCGGTGACCGTGACGTGCCGGCTGACCGCGTGCAGGAACCACAGCGTGGCGTCGACGGTGTTGTGCTCCACCCGCCCGGTGTCGGCGGTGTTCGCCAGCATCCCCTCGGACAGGGTGCCCGCGTACGCCCGCAGCAGCTCCCGACCCTCGTCGGCGCGGTTCGTGCACAGGAACAGACCCTCGTAGGAGATCATCGTGTCCCGTGACCACGCGCCGAACCAGGGATAGCCGGCGACCACGTCCGGCCCGGTGGCGGTGCGCACCACGAACGCGTCGGCGGCCAGTGCCAGGGTCGCCTCGACGGCGTCGTCGGGTTTCGCTGCGGCCACCACCGCCCGGTTGCGCCGCCGTGCCGCCTCGACGACCGCGGTCGCCGGGGGTGGCTCCTCGGCCAGGTCGTCGGCCCAGGCCAGCACCGTCACCGTGGCGCCCGGCTCGTCGAGCGCGTCGCTGAACCGGCCCGCGTACCAGAGGTCCTCCTCCGGGTGCAGGCCGCGTTCGGCCTCGGCCCGGTGGCGTACCCCGTGCCACCACAGGCCCCCCGGGCTCCAGTTGGGCCCGGCCAGGCGGTACGCCCCGTCGACCAGCACGCCGCCGGCCACCGGCTCCAGCCGGGGCGCCGGACCGTCGGCCCGCCGCTCGCCGTGCGCGTCCCGCCAGGTGCCGGCGGCGGCCAGGTCCAGGCGCACCGGGCCGCCGGAGACCAGCCGGTGCACCACCGCCACGCAGGACCGGCCGTACGTCATGGCGATCTCCCGTTCGATCACCACGTCGCCGATCCGCCAGCGCCAGCGCGGCACCCCGTCGGTGAGGTCGAACCGCTCCAGCGTCTCGTAGCCGCGCGGGTCGACCACCCCGGCGGACCACTCGTGCGCGCCGAGGCGCACCTGCCGCCCCGACGGCAGCGTAACCGCCGGGTCGAGGCTCGCCAGGCCCAGCTTGCGGGACGCGGGTGTGTCCCCGGCCACCACGAGCAGCCCGTGGTAACGGCGGGTGCGCAGGCCGGCGACGGTGCCCATGGCGTAGCCGCCGCGCCCGTCCGTGACCAGCCATTCCCGCCCGCCCGCGACGGACAGGTCCGCGCACGACCGCGGGCCGAACCGGATGTCGATCAACTTTCCTCCACCGGCAGCGAGGTGTGACATGCCACGACGACAATGGCCGCTGTGCAGACGTACCCGGACGGCGGCCAAGATGTGCCAATGATCACCGACCGGTCGACCTCCGCGACCCCCGACCCCGAGCGGCACCGGCTCGCCCAGGCCGACGCCGGGGAGCGGGACTGGCGCGCATGGGGCCCCTATCTGTCCGAGCGGGCGTGGGGGACGGTACGGGAGGACTACAGCGAACACGGCACGGCGTGGGACTACTTCCCCCACGATCACGCGCGGTCCCGAGCCTACCGGTGGAACGAGGACGGGATGGCGGGCGTCTGCGACGACCGGCAGACGTTCTGTTTCGCGTTGGCGCTGTGGAACGGGCGCGACCCGATCCTCAAGGAACGGATGTTCGGCCTCGGCGGCGACGGCGGCAACCACGGCGAGGACGTCAAGGAGTACTGGTGGTACGAGGACTCCACGCCCACCCACTCGTGGATGCGCTGGCGCTACCACTACCCGCAGGCCGCCTTCCCGTACGACGAACTGGTCGCGGTGAACGCGTTGCGCGGCCGCGACGACACCGAGTACGAGCTGGTGGACACCGGCATCTTCGACGAGGACCGGTACTGGGCGGTGACCGTCGACTACGCCAAGGCGTCCCCGACCGACATGTGCGTCCTGGTCACCGTGGCGAACCGGGGCGACGAGGACGCCACCCTGCACGTGCTGCCCACGCTCTGGTTCCGCAACACCTGGTCGTGGGGGTTGCCCGGCACCGACCGGGTGCCCCGGCTGGTCGGTTCCACCGGCTCGGGCGCCGGCGCCCGGCTGGTCGGTGAGCACCGGGTGCTGGGTCAGCTGATGCTGGAGGGCGACGGCGACCCGGTCCCGCTGCTGTGCGACAACGAGACCAACGCCGAGCGGCTCTGGGGGCTGCCCGGCCGGTCGGCGTACCCGAAGGACGGGATCAACGACCACGTGGTGGCCGGCGCGGACACCGTCAACCCGGACCGCACCGGCACCAAGGGCGCGCTGCACTACGTCCTCGACGTGCCGGCCGGCGGGCAGCGGCAGATCCGGCTGCGCCTGACCCGCACCGCCCCGCCCCCGGCGGCCGGCCCGCCCGCCCCGGCCGACCTCGGCGACGGGTTCGACGCGGTGCTCTGGGCCCGCCGCGCCGAGGCGAACCGCTTCTTCGACAGCGTCATCCCGGCCGCGGCCACCGCCGACGAGGCCCTGGTCGCCCGCCAGGCGATCGCCGGGCTGCTGTGGGGCAAGCAGTTCTACCACTTCGACGTGCGGCGCTGGCTGGACGGCGACCCGGGCTCCGCGCCGCCGCCGGCCGGCCGCCGGCACGGGCGCAACAGCGCCTGGTGGCACATGAACAGCTTCGACGTGATCTCCATGCCCGACCCGTGGGAGTACCCCTGGTACGCCGCCTGGGACCTGGCCTTCCACTGCGTCACCCTGGCCCGGGTGGACCCGGGCTTCGCCAAGGGGCAGATCCTGCTCCTGCTCCGCGAGTGGTACCTGCACCCGAACGGGCAGATCCCGGCGTACGAGTGGGCGTTCGGTGACGTGAACCCGCCGGTGCACGCCTGGGCGGCGCTGAAGGTCTTCGAGATCGACGGCTCCCGGGACCACGAGTTCCTCGCCCGGGTGATGCACAAACTGATGATCAACTTCACCTGGTGGGTCAACCGGAAGGACACCGGGGGCAACAACGTCTTCGAGGGCGGCTTCCTCGGCCTGGACAACGTCGGCCCGTTCGACCGCTCCGCGGCGCTGCCGGTGGCCGGGGTGCTGGAGCAGTCCGACGGCACCGGCTGGATGGCGATGTACGCGCTCAACCTGCTCGACATGGCCATCGTGCTCGCCGAGCACGACCGCACGTACACCGACACCGCGACCAAGTTCTTCGAGCACTTCGCGTACATCGCCGCCGCCGCGTACGAGCAGGGCCTGTGGGACGCCGAGGACGCGTTCTTCTACGACGTGCTGCGGTTGGCCGACGGCACGAAGGTGCCGCTGAAGGTCCGTTCGGTGGTCGGCCTGCTGCCGCTGGCCGCGGTCACCCGGCTCACCGCCCGGACCATGCACCGCCTGCCCGAGCTGGGTGCCCGGCTGCGTTGGTTCCTCACCAACCATCCCGAGTACGCCGACGTGCTCGGCGCCCGCCGGCTCGGCCCGGACGGACGCCAGCAGCGGCTGCTGTCCATGGTCGCCCCGGAACAGGTCGTGCGGCTGCTGGCCCGGATGCTCGACCCCGACGAGTTCCTCTCCGACTACGGGCTGCGGACGCTGTCGCGGGCCCACCTGGACAAGCCGTTCACGGTGACCCTCGGCGGGCAGGAGTTCAGCGTCGGCTACGAGCCGGCGGAGTCGACCAGCGGCCTGTTCGGCGGCAACTCCAACTGGCGCGGCCCGATCTGGATGCCGACGAACTTCCTGCTGATCAGCGCGCTGCGCGACTACGCCGCGTTCTTCGGCGACGACCTCCAGGTCGAGTACCCGACCCGGTCCGGGGTCAAGCGCACGCTGAACGAGATCGCCGACGACCTGTCCGCGCGGCTGATCTCGCTGTTCACCCGCGACGACTGGGGACGGCGGCCGATCTACGGCGCCGCGCAGCTCTTCCAGACCCACCCGGACTGGCGCGACCTGATCTGCTTCCCGGAGTACTTCCACGGCGACAACGGCGCCGGCCTCGGCGCCTGGCACCAGACCGGGTGGACCGCGCTGGTCGCCGACCTGATCCTCACGCTGCGCCGCTGACCGCGGGTCGCCCGATATCGGCGTGGCGCGGAATCCGGGAAATGGCCGACGGCCCGCTCGATTTGAGCGGGCCGCCGGTCGACTCGACGATTTTCAGCGCGAGCTGGCCGCCGTGCACATATTCCAGGTGGGCGACCAGCCGGTTGCGACCTTCCATATCGCTGTGTCCGGCAGGTTGTAGTTCACCTTCGCCCAGGTCTGCGCGTTCTGGCTGCACGTGCGTTGGAAAGTGGGCCCGAAACAGGCCGTCGTCTGCTTGGCGCTGAGGTAGCTGAAGTTGCAGTAGACGGTGGAGAGTGGCTGGCCGACGGAGTACAGGGTCAGCGTCGGCGCCTCGATCTGGATCGTGCTCGACCTCTTGTTGGTCACCGTGACGACGGACTGGGTCGCCTGGCCGTTCACGATCACGCAGATGCTGACCGCGGCGATCGAGATGTCCGTGCTGGCCTGGGAGCAGTGCCACTTGGACGAGTAGGTGTAGGACTGCCAGCCGGGTGCGGCCTGGGCCGAAGCCGGAAAGGCGAGAACGGCGGCCATCGTTGACGCGAGGGCGACAATGAGGCGGGAGAGGGGGAATCGCATTAATTGCTCCTCCGTTGGTCCCCGTTAATTATGCAAACCTTTATACACGGAGTCAGTGACGAAGGTCAATGCTTGCACTATGCGCGCCGATGTGATGGGTGCGGGAACGCCGAGAGCCGCGGGCGGAATCGATGCTTCGCCGACGGTGGGGCGCGACGGAAACGCCGCGCCCCACCCGTTCACGGCAACGGCAGGAAGGCCACCCGGGCGTGATACTCCCCGGCCACCGTCACGGTGTCGCTGCCCATCCACAGGCCACGGTCGGTCGCGTACAGCTCGGCTGTACCGACCCCGCGGTCCTTGGTCGGGTTCCACGGCAATGCCTTGCCGGTGGTCGGGTGGATCGCCCCGATACCCGGCCGGGACACCGCGCCCGGTCCGGCGGAGTTGCGGCCCTGCGGGTTGTCCAGCCAGCGCTGGTGACCCCCGACGTAGACCGCCGCGCCGGTCACCGCCACCGACAGCAGCGTGTCGCCGCCGGTGTGGTTGGCCCAGGTCGGCTGCTTGCCCCCGGTGGCCGTACCGAACTCGAAGCGCGCCGCGGTGTCGCACAGCGTGCCCGCGAACGCCGCGCCGGTGGTGACCACCGCGAACCAGGTGCCGTTCGGCGCGATGTCGATCCCACGCATGTAGGACGGCATCGACTGGGCGCACTGCGGCTGGTAACGGTCGGTGGCCCACCCGGACAGCGTCGCGCCCGCGCTGGTCAGGCCCGCCACCGCGAGCTGGTGCCGGGCCACCCCGGCGACCGTGCTGAAGTTGCCGACGAACACCAGCCGCCCGCCGTCGGCGGAGACGTCAAGCGCCTCCACCTTCACCGGGGCGGTGACGCCGGAGGTGGTCTTGCGCGGACCGGCCAGGTTCAGGTTGACCGACGCGTCGGCCGCCCCGGTGGTGGCGTTCACCGCAGCCAGGCCGCGCCGGGTCACCCCGCCCACGGTCTGGAACGCGCCGCCGACGATCAGCCGGTTGCCGACCAGGCGTACGTCGTTGACCTGGTTGTTGAGCGCCGGTGTGGTGAACCCGGCGACCCGGGCGCCGGTGGCCGCGTCGATCCGGGCCAGCCGGGACGCCGCGGTCCCGTTGACCGTGGTGAACGCGCCGCCGATGTAGAGCGAGCGGCCGTCCGGCGCGGCGGCGAGCGCCTTCACCGCGCCGTTGACCTGCGGCCGGAACGTCGTGTCGATCCGTCCGGTGGTCGCGTTGAGCGCCACCAGCCGGGGCATCGCCAACTGGGCGGACTGGCCGGCGTTGCGGACCTTGGTGAACGTGCCGGCAAGGTAGACCCGGTTGCCGATCTGGAGGATCCGGTGCACGGTGCCGTCGAGCGCGTGCGGGGTCCAGTCGACCGGGTTGGTGCCGACCACGGTGGCGTGGGTGGCGTTCACGGCCAGGGCCGGGGAGCCCGGCAGCGCGGCGCCCGCCATCGCGAGCGTGGCGGCCACCGCGACCGCCGCCCGTCGGCGACGCCGGATCGGCGGTGGATGGTCAGGTGAGATCGTCATGGTCGAAGCATCCCCTTCCACCAGCAATTCCACAGTCGGGTAGCCGCCGTTGTCGGTGCGCCGAGCGGATATAAACAGTCTGGTCCGTCCGACCGTCGGGGCAGTACGGTGTGCGAGGTCCGCGAGGGAGGAACGGGATGCCGCGCCGGGATGCCGCTGTGCTGGTCTTCGACGCCGACGACACGCTGTGGGAGAACAACGTCCTCTTCGAGCGCGTCATCGACGACTTCCTCACCTGGCTCGACCATCCGACCCTGGACCGGGTGCGCATCCGGGCGGTGCTCGACGACATCGAACGGGCCAACGCCGTGGCGCACGGCTACGGCAGCAAGGTCTTCCTGCGCAGCCTCGGCGAGTGCCTGGAGAAGCTGCGCGCGCGGCCGGCCACCGGCCGGGAGCGCACCGAGATCGAGCAGCTCGCGGCGGCGCTGGTCGGGCACCAGGTGGAGCTGATGCCCGGGGTGGCCGAGACGCTCGACGACCTGGCCGGCCGGCACGAGTTGCTGCTGCTCACCAAGGGGGAGCGGGAGGAACAGCAGCGCAAGCTCGACGCGTGCGGGCTGCTGCACCACTTCCGGGCCGCGCACATCGTGCCGGAGAAGGACGTGGACACCTACCGTTGGCTGGCCCGTGAGCACTCCTTCGACCCAGCGGCGGCCTGGATGATCGGCAACTCTCCGCGCTCGGACATCCTGCCCGCCCGGGCCGCCGGGCTGAACGCCGTGTTCATCCCGAACGAGAACACCTGGGTGCTGGAGCACGACGAACTGGACCCGTCCGACTCGCGGGTGATTCGACTGGCCGCGTTCCCCGACCTGGTCCGGCACTTCTGACCGGGCCGGTAACGTCCGGCACGTGCCGCTCACCTTCCCGTCGCACCTGGCGCCGGTGCTGCCGCTGAAACGGTGGCGACCGCACTGGTTCGACGGGGTGGCGCTGTGCACCGGCGCGGTGGCGCCCGACGTCGGCTACCTGCTCACCGGCACGCCGCTGGCCGTCGGCATGCGGACGCACACCCTCGGCGGGCTGCTCTGGTGGTGCCTGCCGGTCGCCCTCGGGTACGCCTGGGTCCTGCGCCGCGTGGTCGCCGGCATCGCCGTGCACCTGCCCGCGCCGCGCTTGTTCGGCTGGCACTGGTACGCCACCCTGGCGGCCGTGCGCCACCCCTGGCAGGTGACTGTCTGCTCGGCGGTGCTCGGCGCGTTCACCCACGTCGCGTGGGACCGGGTCACGCACAGCGGGCGCCTGTCGCGGCTGCCCGGCGTCGCCGACGTGCACGCCCTGACCGGGGTGTCCTGGCCGTGGTTCGCGAACACCGTCGGCGGTGTCGGCGGGGGGTTGCTGGTGGCCGTCCTGCTGGTACGCGAGGCGCGCCGGGAGCCGACCGCCCCGGGGGTAGGCTCCACCGCGCCCGAGGCGAACCCGTCCGTGTTCTGGCGGGTGGCGTTGGCGGTCACCGGGCTCGGTGCGCTGCTGCTTCCGGCGCTCCCGGCGGCCGGCGTGCCCGGCCCCGCCGGGGTGCGGGCGCTGCACCTGGCCGCGCTGGCGCTCATGGCCGCAGCGGTCGCCGCCCGGTCCGCCGCACCGCGGTCGGCCGAGCGCGCGGGGCGTCCCGACGTCGACCGTCTCGAAGACGAACAGCGTCCGGCCGGCTGACCCCGTTACGCCGACATGCCGCAATTCGGCATTGACATCAATCACAGCCCGACCGGCCCGGTGGGCGCTTGTTCGCGCCGTGCACACGCACCTAACCTGGGCCGGCGCCCACGCCTCATCGGGGTGAGATGCGGGCGCACCGGAGTCCGGTGGTCAGTGCACCGTGGAGCTGAGTGCGGGCAGAGACCGGCCCGCCGTACGGAGCCCGGCGTGGGCGTCGTGCCACGCCCGCCGCGTTCTGCCGGCGTCGCCGCTACCACGCCGGACGGCCGGGGTCAGGGCCGGGGAGTTGCGGACCCGGTCCTGACCCGTCCGGCGTTTCCGCCGCCCTGCGCCCACGACACGCGCACGAGCGCTCTTCACGATCGACCCGCCGCCGCCGCCGGCGCGACGGTTCCGCCTGCCCGACGCCCGGGTGGGCTGGCCCGGCCGTGCGCACCTCCGCGGCCGGCGGGAAAGTAGCCGACGGATAGCCCACCGTGTATCCGCTGTTCCTAGCCTTCACCCGTTCTGTCACCGGAGTTGACCGGAGGGTAACGGGTGAGAAGACCATCACGAGGCGCCCTGATCGGGGGCCTGGCGCTGGCCATGGTGGCCACGCTGGGCGGGGCCGCGGTCCTACCGGACCGCGACCCCGCCACAACCCAGCAGGCCGCACCGAGCGGGAAGAACGACGACAGCGGACTGCTGGACCGTCTCGGTGGCGCCGCGCGCGGCCTGGTCGCCGGTGGCGGCCACCGGACGAAGCCCGAGGTGGTCAGCGCCGGGCTGCACCGGGACGAGAAGCCCGTCGCCGGCCGGAAGTGGCCGGCGCAGAAACGGGTCAGGGAACTGCCCGGCCGGCGGACCGAGAACGCCAGGATCTACCAGCTGTCCGACGGGCGGTTGCAGGCGGAGATCTCCGCCGTGCCGCTGCACCACAAGGACGGCAGGGGCAGATGGCAGCCCATCGACACCACGGTCCGCCCGGTGGACGAGCCCGGCTACGTGCAGGGCAACCGGACCAACTCCTACACCAGCCTCTTTGGTGACAGCTCAGACGACCTGGTGCGCTTCGAGCGCGACGGCCGCGCGATCGAGCTGGGCCTGGCCGGTGCCGCCAGGAACGTCAGCCCGAAGGTGTCCGGTTCCACCGTGACGTACCCGGGGCTGGCCGGCGGAGCCGACGTCGTCTACGACGTGACGAGCACCGCGCTGAAGGAGAAGATCGTTCTCCGGCAGGCGCCGGCCGGCCCGGTGTCGTACACCTTCACCCTGGACACGGCGGGCCTGACCGCGCAGCAGCGCGCGGACGGCTCGATCGCGTTCCTGGGCCGCGACGGCGGCGCCCCGGTGTTCGTCATGCCGCCGCCGTTCATGTACGACAGCAAGGACGACAAGTCCTCCCCGCACGGCAAGGTGTGGTCGGACAAGGTCACCCAGAAGGTGACCAGCTCGGGTGTCTCGTCGACGGTCACCATCACCGCCGACGCGGGCTGGCTGACCGACCGGGCCCGGGTCTACCCGGTGGTGATCGACCCGACCATCAAGGTGCAGCCGGTCCCCACGGACGCGCAGGACGTGCAGATCTACTCCGGCGCCACCACCACCAACTACAACGACACCTACCAGCTCAAGGTCGGCACGGACGCGGCGAACGCGTACCGCACGCTCGTCAAGTTCGACGTCAGCAAGATCGCGCCGAACACGCCGATCGACGACGCGCAGTTGCAGATGTACTACTCGCAGACCCACCACGCGTGGGGCTTCGACGTCGCCATGGAGGCCCGCAAGGTCACCCAGCCGTGGACCGAGAGCACCGCGACCTGGGCGAACATGAACGCCAACATGGCCGCCCAGCCGGCCGGCAACATGGTCACCCAGGACGACGGCGACGCCGGCACCTCGGTGTCCGGCACCTGGGCGTACTCCGGCAACACGGAGCTGACCCCGCTGGCCGTCAACGGTGACTACCGCTTCAACAGCGACGCCACCACCGGCAACACCCACACCTGGGTGCCGACCATCACTGAGGCCGGCAACTACCAGGTCGAGGTCCACTACGTGGCGGAGGCGGACCGGCCGACGAACACGCCGTACACCGTCTACTACAACGGCGGCTCGAAGGCGTACTCCGTCGACCAGACCGGCAGCGCCCGCGGCGAGTGGAAGACGCTCGGCGTACACCCGTTCGCGGCCGGCACCACCGGCAAGGTCGTCCTGGGTGACGTGGCGGGCAAGTCGGTGATCGCCGACGCGGTGCGGTTCACCAAGTGGGGCGCGGCCACCAAGAAGAAGGCCGTCTCCAACGTGTGGAGCTCGTTCCCGGTCCGCAACGTCGTGCAGGACTGGGTCAACGGCACGTCCACCAACCACGGCTTCATGGTGAAGGCGGTCGACGAGGCGGCCAAGGGGCGCGGCGGCCCGATCTTCGAGGCCTCCGAGTTCGCGTACAACAACGCCCGCCGGGACTACAACCTGCCGAAGCTGGTCGTCACCTACGGCCGGCCGGGCGTGGCGGTCAGCCCGCCGACGACGCTCACCTCCACCGGCGCGGTGCTGGACTGGCCGGCGTACGTGGACCCGTCGTCGTCCACGGCCGACGACGCGGTGGAGTACCAGGTGCACCGCAGCATCTACCAGAACTACACCCCGTCGGCGGCGACCCTGATCGCCCCGGTGTCCACGGGCACCCGCACCTACCAGGACACCACCGCGACCCCGACGCCGGCGGACAACACGGACCCGCTGGCCCGGAAGTTCTACTACTACATGGTCGCGGTGAAGACCCGCGACGGGCAGGTCGTCGCCGGGCCCACCCAGTCCGCGATCCTGCCGAAGGCGGGTCAGATCACCCGGATCTACCGCACCGGCACCACCGACACCACCCTCTCCCAGGCCCGCCCGACGGAGAACGTGGACGTGTACGACGGTGACCCGTACGTCAGCCCGGGCAACAACTCGCCCTACTACGGCGACACCCGTGGCCTGGTGAAGTTCCCGACGCTGACCGGCATCCCGGCCAACGCCCGGGTCGTCGACGCCGACCTGCGGCTGTACAACAGCGGGCTCTACCCGGGCACCGACACCGACGAGTACGTCGACGTCCACAAGCTGACCAGGAACTTCACCGAGACCAGCGCGACGTGGAACACGTACGACGGCACCAACGCGTGGACCGCCGCCGGCGGTGACTACGACACCTCCTGGAAGGCTAGCTACAACCAGTTCACGAACGATCCCAAGTGGGCCTCCTGGGACGTGACCCCCGCCGCCGACGGCTGGGTCAAGGACCCGACGAAGAACTTCGGCCTGCTGCTGCGGCAGCGCGACGAGGTGAACCAGACCGCCCGGTCGGTCCTGCTGTCGTCCGAGGCCCAGGAGCCGCTGCTGCGGCCCACGCTGGAGGTCACCTACCTGGAGCAGACCGCGGAGTCGACGTACTACGCGGCCTCGACCCCGACGCTTGCCACGGCCAACTCCACGTACACGGTGCCGGTGACGCTGTCGAACCCGACGCTCGCGGCGTGGAACCCGACCGACTGGGAGCTGGCCTACGACTGGAAGCGGGCCGACGGGGTCACCGACGGCGCGGACGCCGGCTACGAGGTGCGGACCGCACTGCCCAAGAGCGTCCCGGCGGGTGGCACGGTCGACGTCGCCGCCCAGGTGAAAACCCCACCGTCGTCCACCGACGGCAACGAGCGCACCGACTACGTGCTGCAGTGGGACCTGCGCAACAAGCTCACCGGCAAGAAGCTGTCGGAGACCGCGTTGATCCCGGCGCTGCCCCAGAACATCTCGGTGGAGGAGCCGACCTCCGACCAGCTCGGTCTGGAGAAGTTCTACTCGTACGCGGGGAAGAACACCGGCGCCGGCGGCACCCTGATGAACAACCTGTACTCCGGCAACACGGTCTGGTCGTACAACGCGCTCAACAACCCGTCCCGGGGCCTGTCGACGTTCGTCCGGATGTCCTACAACTCGCTGGACACCACCGACACGGTGGCCGGGTACGGCTGGTCGCTGCAGGCGTCGTCGATGATGCGCCTGGGCGCCCCGCTGGACTTCCACCCCAACCCGAACCCGACGAAGGTCACCCTGACCGACGGCGACGGCACCAGCCACCGGTTCACCTGGGACGCGACCGCGAACGAGTGGAAGAGCGCGAAGGGTGTGCACCTCTACTGCAGAAGCACAGCAGCGTGGACTGCAAGCCCAACACCGAGGAGCCGAAGGCGTGGGTGCTCACCCGGCCGGACCGCACGCAGTTCTTCTACGACTGCGAGGGTTTCCTGTCGAGCACCGTCGACAACAACGGCAACGAGATGCTCTTCACCTACGAGGTGCGCAAGTCCAACAACAAGCCGACGAAGTTCCTGCGCTACATCACCGACCCGACCGGTCGGATCACCCTGACCATCGACTACTACGCCAAGGGTCAGACGTACGACTACATCAACGACACCACCTGGGCGCGGGTCTCCGGCGCGACGAACCTGACCAACCCGAAGATCATCGACCACATCTCGCAGATCACCGACATCTCCGGGCGCAAGCTCACCTTCACCTACACGGACAAGGGACTGCTCGGTGAGCTGATCGACGGCGCCGGGTCGACCAACGGCACGCCCAAGACGTTCAAGTTCGCCTACGACATGACCCAGGGCAACAAGAACGTCAAGCTGGTCAAGGTCACCGACCCGCGGGGCAACGCGACAGGCCTGGTCTACAACTACCCGCAGACCGGGGACGACCCGAAGCTGCACTGGACCACCAAGTCCTACACCGACCGACTCAACCACGTGACCCAGTTCGGTTACGTCGACCCGGACGGCCCGCAGGGCAGCAACATCAACGCCACCGTCACCGACGCGGAGAACCACGCCACCCAGTACCTGCTGGACGGCTACGGTCGG
The DNA here is from genome assembly GCF_049841795.1 of Micromonospora sp. DT31. NCBI lineage: Bacteria > Bacillati > Actinomycetota > Actinomycetes > Micromonosporales > Micromonosporaceae > Micromonospora > Micromonospora sp. DT31. The sequence continues at coordinate 167,334 of NZ_JBNCKZ010000012.1, forward strand.
GCGTACCAGGTCACGAACGCCAAGAACGAGGTCACCAAGACCGGCTGGGACGACGACCACAACGTCATCCGGCTGGAGGAGGCCAACACCGCGGTCTCCACCTGGGCGTTCGACCCGAAGACCGGCTACCCGACGACGATCCGGGACGCGGAGGCGGTCAAGAACGGCTGGCCGGGGACGGTGCTGACCTACCAGCGCTCGCTCAACGGCTACGTGGCCGAGGTGGTCAGCAAGACCAGCTCCGAGGGCCGCAAGTGGACCTTCACCTACACCGGTGAGGGTGACGTCGAGACGGTCACCGACCCGGTCGGCAACACCACGCCCACCGCCGGCGACTACACGAGCGTCAACAGCTACGACGAGTGGGGCCAACTGCTCAGCGCCCGGGACGCCAACGGCAACACCACGGCGTACGGTCCGTTCCACCCGAGCGGCTACCCGACGACCACCACGGACGCGGGCACCGGCAAGTCGTACTTCACCTACGACGACCGGGGCAACGTCACCGAGGTCAAGAACGGCAAGAACGCCAAGGTGACGCAGGCGTACGACACGTTCGGCCGGCCGACCACCAAGGTGGAGCCGATGGACGCGGCGAACAACCGCTTCATCACCACCAAAGCCCCGGTGTACGACCCGAACGACAACATCACCACCGCGTACGCGGCCAACGGCGCCGTGTCCACCTCCGTCTACGACAAGGCGGACCAGGTCGTCGAGACGCTCGCCCCGAAGGACGAGACGGCCAACACGGCGGAGCCGGAGCGGAAGACCACCACGACGTACGACAAGGTCGGCAACGTCCGCACCGTCACCGAGCCGCAGGGCAACCTGACCTCGACGGTGGGCGACTACACCACGACCACGACGTACGACGCGATCTACCAGCCGGTCGAGGTCGTCAACGGCCTGAACCAGAAGGTGAAGTCCGAGTACGACAACGTCGGCAACGTCAAGGTCCTGTACGACGCGAAGAAGACCGCCAGCGCGGCGGACGACTTCACCACGAAGTACGACTACGACCTGAACCACCGGGTCGTGAAGACCACCGACGCGCTGGGCAAGTTCACCACCGCCCGCTACGACAAGGACGGCCTGACGCTCGGCACCACCGACGCCGACGGCAACGAGTCGCTGGCGACGTACGACGCCCGCGGCGCGCTGGTGGAGTCGAAGGTGCCGCACAGCAAGGACGGCTCCGGCGCCATCACCCACCGCACCACGAAGTACGAGTACGACCAGGTCGGCAACCAGACGAAGCTGATCACCCCGCGCGGAGTGGACACCGCCGACGACGCCGACGACTTCTCCGTGGTGACCGTCTACGACGCGCTCAACCGCAAGAAGGAGGAGTGGTCGTCCTACGACAAGGACGACAGCCGCTACAACAAGCCCGACAAGACCTTCTACACCTACGACGAGATCGGCAACCTGTCGAAGGTCAGCGCGCCCCCGTCGGACGGGCAGACGGTCCGCAACGACACCGAGTACACCTACTACGACAACGGGTGGACCAGGACGTCCAAGGACCCGTGGGACATCGTCAACTCCTACGACTACAACGACCTGGGTCAGCAGACCAAGAACACGCTGAGCTCGGCCGGCGGGTCGACCACGCGGACGATGACCTGGCAGTACTACCAGTCCGGCAACGAGAGGGGACGGTCGGAGGACGGCCTGCCGGTCGGCAAGGACGTGGTCCTGGTCGACAACACCGACTCCCACAACACCGCCTCGCAGGGCACCTGGAGCAACGGGGCAGCCACCGGGCAGTGGGGCTACGACGTCTCCACCGCCCCGGCCGGCAGCGGGTCGGCGCAGTTCAACTGGCAGCTGACCATCCCGCGCGACGGCACGTACGAGGTGTTCGTGCGGCACCCGCAGGTCACCGGCGCGGCGACGGACGCGAAGTTCACCATCGCCTACAACGGTGGCAGCGTCACCAAGACGGTGAACCAGACGCAGAACACCGGCGCCTGGATCAGCCTGGGCAGCTACTCCTTCAAGGAGGAGGGCGTCCAGAAGATCACCGTCACCGACCAGGCGACCGGCAAGGTGCTGGCCGACGCGGTCAAGCTGGTGCGCGACAACGCCGCCGACGTCGACAACGAGCGCAAGGAGTTCACCTACCGGTACAACCCGAACGGGATGATGGTCGAGGTCAAGGACCTCAGCCCGGGCGCGAAGGCCGGCCGGTACGACATCGCGTACGACCAGCTCAACCAGATCTCCACGGTGAAGGAGTTCGCCGGGCTCGCCGACACGAGCCCGAAGAACACCACGGCGCTGACCTACGACGACAACGGCAACCCGCTCACCTCGACCCACGACCTCACCTGGTCGAAGATCGAGTACGACCCGCGGGACATGGTCGCCAAGGTCACCAACGCCGACTCGCCGACGGCCGGCAACCAGCAGATCTCGTCGTTCACCTACACCAACCGCGGCCAGGTGCTCAAGCAGACCAAGCCCAACGGCAACACGGTGGACTTCGAGTACTACCTCGACGGCGCCACCAAGCGTCAGCTGGAGAAGACCTCCGGCGGTGCCACAGTTGCCGAGCACAACCTCCAGTACCAGGCGAACGGGCACCCGTCGCGGGACGTGCTCAAGTTGATGAACGCCGACAACTCGTCGGACTACATCGACAACACGTACGTCTTCAGCTACGACCCGCAGGACCGGATCGCCAAGCTGGACAAGACAGGTGACAGCTCCTCGACGGAGACCTACACCTACGACGCCAACGGCAACACGGTGTCGCAGACCGTCGGGGGAACGACCAGCACCAGCAAGTACGACCGGAACCGGCTGCACTCGACCACCGCGTCGGGTGTGACCTCGACGTACAACTACGACCCGCTGGGGCGCCTCGACACGGTGTCGGTCGGTGGCCAGCGGGCGCAGAAGTACTACTACGACGGCTTCGACCGGACCGCGAAGACCACCGCGGGCATCGGCGCCAACGCCAAGTCGACGACCTACGTGTACGACCCGTTCGATCGGACGGTGTCGCAGACGACGGGCGGCAAGACCACCCTGTTCACGTACCTGGGGATGGACAACCAGGTGCTGCGTGAGGAGGTCGCGGGCAAGGCGACGAAGTCGTACCAGTACGCGCCGTGGGGTCAGCAGTTGACCCAGATCAAGCACAAGGACGACGGCGCGCGGGAGTACTCGCAGTTCATCTACCGGCCGCGTGGTGACGTCATCGGCATCACGAAGGAGGACGGCAAGACCCGGGCGACGTACGGCTACACCGCCTACGGCAAGGACGACTCGTCGCAGTTCACGGGTGTGGACAAGCCGGGTGCGCAGCCGGCGGGGGAGGAGCCGTACAACGCGTTCCGGTTCAACGCCTCCCGGTGGGATGCGGGTTCGGGTACGTATGACATGGGGTTCCGTAACTACGACCCGGGGTTGAACCGGTTCCTGACGCGGGACACCTACGGCGGGGCGATGGCGGACATGGGTCTGGCCATGGATCCGTTCACCGGTAACCGGTATGCGTTCGCCGGCGGGAACCCAGTCAGCTTCATCGAGTTGGACGGGCACCTGTTCGGGATGTCGTGGTCGGACATCGGTCACGCCACGCTGGACGTGGTGGGGATGGTGCCGGTCGTCGGTGAGGTCGCCGACGTCGCGAACGGCATCTGGTACGCGGCCGAGGGCAACTACGTCGACGCGGCGTTGTCGATGGCGTCGGCGATTCCGCTGGCGGGTAACGCGGTGACGGCGGCGAAGCTGGCCAAGACGGGTAAGAAGATCGCCGACGGTATCGACGCCGCCAACGACGTGAAGAAGGGCGTCGAGGCGACCACCGACGCCTCGAAGGCGCTGCCCACCAACACGCCGAAGCCGAAGACCGACAGCCCGACCACACCGAAGAAGCAGACGACACCTACGAAGTGCAACAGCTTCGTGCCGGGCACGAAGGTCCTGCTCGCCGGCGGCGGGACCAAGGCGATCGAGGACCTGCAGCTCGGTGACGAGGTCCTCGGCACGGACGTGGAGTCGGGCCAGAACCAGGGCCGTGCGGTCACCAACGTCCGTAGCCACGAGGGCAGTAAGACGCTGGTGACGATCACTGTCGACGTGGACGGTAAGGCCGGGTCGAAGACCGGGTCGATCACGTCCACGGCGGCGCACCTGATCTGGCTGCCCGATGCCGGACAGTGGGTCACCGGCGGTGAGCTCAAGCCCGGCATGTGGCTGCAGACCGCGGCCGGCACCTGGGTCCAGATCACCGCCATCACCAAGACCGTCCGCCATGAACGGGTCCACAACCTCACCGTCGAGGGCATCCACACCTACTACGTCCTTGCCGGCGACAGCCCACTGCTCGTACACAACTGCAACACGCCGGAAGAGGGCGTACGGGACGTCGAGGAGAAGCTCCGGGTCGTGCAGGCGCACGACCCGAAGGTTGCGGTGATGGCACGCCTAGACGTCAACGGGCGATCCTTCTACGACGTCAATGGTCATGGCCAGTCCTTCACTCGGCCCAAGAGCACAATGCCTCAATCCATGGGACACGCTGAGTCGGGTGCCTTCATGCGGGCGTCAGACGCGGGAATGAAGGGCGGTGTTGGTAGCCTCCATATCGCCGGCAAGATACCGTGCAGGTTCTGCCGTTCGAGCCTGGGTGGATGGGCCAAGCATCTCGATCTGGATGAGCTGAACGTGTATGGACCGAACGGTTATGTCGGTCAGTACACCCGGGGCAAGGGTTACAAGACCCTCGAGTGGGGCGACAACCTCAGGAAGTAACTGCTTGAGAGGCTGGAACGGTGAGCTTCACGGAAGACCTGACAGTGATGCCGAGTGATCCCAAAGCTGTGTGTCACCTGATCCGCCGGTTCCTGGCGAACTGGCAGGTGCTGGAGGTGGGGGAGGCTCCGCTACCCGGAGCGGAGGAGGAGGTTCTGCTCGCAGAGCGGCGGCTGGGCTTTGCCCTCCCGGTGGCGTTGCGCTGGGTGTTCACTCATCTCGGCGCAGAGAACCAGGTGATCGGGGCGCAGGACCCTCTGGTGCCGCCGAGCCTTCTGCGAGTAGATGAGGACAACGTTCTGGTCTATCGGACCGAGAACCAGAACTGCGCATCCTGGGGGATACGCAGGGAGGACATCGGGAAGGCGGATCCCCCTGTTGTTTGGAAGAACCTCCAGGCTGATGCAGAAGAGGGTTGGCTGCGGTACCACGATAGGGTCTCCGTGGACCTCCTTGAGATGTCCATGAGCGAGGCTATGCTGACGGCGGGGGAGCAGGTGATACAGATGGAGATCGAGTCAGGTCTTCCGGTGTTGCCTCGTGGGCTGGTTCCCTTGGCCATCCCGGAACATGTGTTCTGGCCAGTTCCTGACGGCGCGCCGGTGCGCTGGTACGGAATAGCTGAGTGTGTCATTCGGAATGACGGGGACACCTGGCTGTGGGGCTTCGGTCGTGCCTCTGCAGACTTGGACGTCGCAAGGTCTGCTCTTCCCGGACCTTGGGAATCGCTTGCCGAGTAAGAAGATTGGCCGGTTAGCGCGTTAGGCACGGCCTGGCAGGGCCGAGCGCATCAATTGTGTGTCGCGGCCACGTTCGGATCCATGCCGGAGAAAGCGGTGGTGCATCTACGCACCACCGCTTTTTCCTATGGCCTGGTCACTCATCCTGAAGAAGTACGTCAGTCCCACGATGACCGCCCGGGATACCACTGCGACGGCTGCTCGCCCCTCGGCGGGGCCTTACGATTCCCACCTGGGGAGCGTATGAGCGTGTCCGGTTCACGCCAGCGGGTAGGTGAGCGACTCGGCTCGACCGGCGGCGTCGAAGGAGTCTTGCCGACACCGCCAACGACGTCAAGAAGGGCGTCGAGGCGACCACCGACGCCCAGAAGGCGCTTGCCCACCAACACACCGAAACCGAAGACCGAGACCCCGGCGAAGCCGAAGCAAGACGGCCCCAGTTGCAAGACCAACAGCTTCGTGCCGGGCACAATGGTGCTGATGGCCGACGGCTCGACCAAGGCGATCGAGGACCTGCAGCTCGGTGACCAGGTCCGCGCCACGGATGTGGAGTCGAGCGCCGGCCAGGGCCGCACGGTCACCAACGTCCGCAGCCATGCCGGCGTCAAGAAGCTGATCACCTTCACCGTCGATGTGGACGGCAAGGACGGCTCGAAAACCGCGAGCATCACTTCTACGGATGCTCACCTGGTCTGGCTGCCGGACGTCGGGATGTGGGCCAAGGCCGAGCAACTCAAGGCCGGCATGTGGCTCCAGACTGCGGCGGGCACTTGGGTGCAGGTCACCGCGGTCAAGCGGAGCACGCACCAGGAACGGGTCCACAACCTAACCGTCAACGGTGTCCACACCTACTACGTCCTCGCCGGCACCACGCCGGTCCTGGTCCACAACTGCGGTCAGGTCGAGTACGGAAGCACAGACCTGAGCCAGGCAGTGATTCAGGAACGGCTGAAGCTGGGCAAGACGGGAAACAACTTCGCCGCAGCGAGGGTCGTCGGCGGCGACGGCGTGGAGAGGATTGAGGTCGCCTTTTCCTCGAAAGGGCTGGGGAATCACGCCGAGCAGAAGTTGATGAAGAAGTTCGGCGGTCAGATCAAGGAGATGTACTCCGAATTTCCAGCCCTGCACGGGCACGAACAGGTGTCGTCGAGACCTAGCCTCCGCGGGTATCCCGACGTCCTACTCCTGGAATTGGACGACGTCCGCCGAAGGTGCTGCGGCACGTGCTTCAAAGAAGAAGGCCGTAGGCCAGGTTTCCTCCGACGCGCTGTCGGGGAACTGGCTCAGGCCGTGGCAATGTCACTAGGATCGTCGTGAGGCGATGGCCGGCCCGCCGATCACCGGCGGGCCGGCCACCGCGAACGGGGGTGAGGTAGTGGCATCCGGCAACTTTCGCTACTCTGCCGGTTATGTGGAGTGTGTGCGGGACACGGCGGCCCAAGAATTCCTCGTCGCCGTCGGATTGCCTACCACACACGTCGTCTTTGTCGCCTGTGAGGCACCCGAAGATCATGCGCTCCTGAGGGTTGCCGATCGTGAGTTGCTCAGGATCGGGGTCGCGACGGAGAGCGATGACGTCGGCGCTTACCACGTAGAGTGTGGTACAGGTGAGGTGGTGTACGTGGATGCTCTCGCTTCGAGTGAATTATATGTGAACGCCTCACCCGAGCTCTTCGCAGATTGTTTGAGGCTGTTCGAGTCGAAAATTGACGACGCCATGAACGGCTCGGACGATCCTGACCCTGAGCAGCTCGCGGACCTGCTGGAAGCCGAGATTTCGCGCATTGACAGCTCGGCGCTGGCGGACGACTCCGGATTCTGGCGCTCGCTCCTCGACGATGTTGCGATCGGCGACTACACCGAGGACGAAGGGGAAGGCTGAGGGGTCGCCCCGCCCCACCCCTCTCTCGTATGCGGTTACGATAGGGCAATGTCCGGCTTCGACGAGCTCTCTGAATCGCGACTGCCACCCTTTGAAGGATCGCTCCTTCTGCGACCTGGAGCATGTCGAACTGCCGGGAGAGGTGCTTGTCGAGATGGATGGGAGTGTCGTTGAATGCCCGCGGGCATTGGCCCTGCCGCGCGAGGAAGGATTGGAAATCCTGAACATCCTTCCCGACTTCGATCGCGTGTTCGAAAGCTGCGCCTGGAGGTTCAAAATTAGTGGGCTGCATCCGTCGGTCCGCGATGTGATTCCTGTTCCTGACCACAGAAACTGGAGGACCGGGTGCTACTCTGGGATCGTGAGATGCAGCCGCTACGGGGTGAACTGCAGAATATTCAGCCTCCGCAAAGGCTCGCTCTTGCAATGGCGGCGATGGAGTGGACCCGTAATGCAATGGGTCAGAGCGAGGTGGAAGAAGTTCGCGACTACCTGGATCGAGGTATGGCGGCCGGGCGCGAAGCAGTGGCCGCCGGTCGAGGCAAGATCGAGTTCTCCGACGAGATGCTCGACGAGTACGAGGATGTGCTGGATCTGGCGGAGGAGCCCGGTACCTCGCACATGATGTCGGCTCTGCTGGCCTGTGCCGACGCACCCGACGGCCTCACCGGCGAAGTCCTGTACGGCGTTCTTTCCTTTTGTTACGAAGGTCTTCTCGATCGAGAGGAAGTGCCGGAGTGGACTGAGGAGGCTGAGCGGGCGAATGCCAGGTGCGTGGAGACGATCGCTTTTCAGAAGAGGCTCGTTCGTGAGGCGATGTCGCACTGAGAGGATCACGGCACCCGAATCGCGGCTCTACGGTCGCTTCGCGCCTCAGATCCGCCTTGACCTGCCAGGTGACGCCGTCGAGCAACTCACTTCTGTTGGTTTGCCAGTTGAAATTGAAGGGATGTTCTACGCAGATCCGCATAGCTTCCTTCGTGAACGCTCTTTCGGTGACCATCAGTACTACTTTCTCGGTACAAACGAGAAGGAGGTGGCGGGTTCATATCTGACCCGACGTCCTGACGGCCAGGTATGGAACCTGTCCGTGGACGAGACCGAGATGCTCTTCTGCAATTCGAGCCTTCCCTTGTTTCTCACGTTCTTGGCTCAATGGCGCGGGTTTCTGCTCAACTGCCGCGGCATTGTGAATGAGGGCCGAGTGATCAAGGAGGGTAAGAAGTTGAGGAAAGAGCTTCGAAAGCTAGATCGGGCCGCTTTCAAGGGCGAGGAAACTTGGTGGTCCTTCGTCTGTGAGGAAGTTGAGGACGGAGTCCTGGTCCCTGGCGAGGACTAATCGTCGCTGACCGAAGGCAGGGGCGTCGCACTGGCGGCGTCTCTGCCTTCGGCTTTGCTCTACCTCTGCGGTGGACGAGTCGGCTGTGCAGCCGGCGGGTGAGGAGCCGTACAACGCGTTCCGGTTCAACGCTTCGCGGTGGGATGCGGGTTCGGGTACGTATGACATGGGGTTCCGTAACTACGATCCGGGGTTGAACCGGTTCCTGACGCGGGACACCTACGGCGGCGCGATGGCGGACATGGCGCTGGGGATGGATCCGTTCACCGGTAACCGGTATGCGTTCGCCGGTGGGAACCCGGTCAGCTTCGTGGAGTTGGACGGGCATCTGTTCGGGATGTCGTTGTCGGACATCGGCCACGCCACGTTGGATGTGGTGGGGATGGTGCCGGTGGTCGGCGAGGTCGCCGACGTCGCGAACGGGATCTGGTATGCGGCGGAGGGCAACTACGTCGACGCGGCGCTGTCGATGGCTTCCGCTATCCCGCTGGCGGGTAACGCGGTTACGGCGGCGAAGCTGGCCAAGACGGGTAAGAAGATCGCCGACGGCATCGACACCGCCAAGGATGTCCAGAAGGGCGTCGAGGCGACCACCGACGCCTCGAAGGCGCTGCCCACCAACACGCCGAAGCCGAAGACCGACAGCCCGACCACACCGAAGAAGCAGACGACACCTACGAAGTGCAACAGCTTCGTGCCGGGCACGAAGGTCCTGCTCGCCGGCGGCGGGACCAAGGCGATCGAGGACCTGCAGCTCGGTGACGAGGTCCTCGGCACGGACGTGGAGTCGGGCCAGAACCAGGGCCGTGCGGTCACCAACGTCCGTAGCCACGAGGGCAGTAAGACGCTGGTGACGATCACTGAGCCTTTTCCATCCTGGCGGCGCAGGTGGCTGGCGATCACTGTCGGCTTGCGGCGGAATTGGGGAGCACAACGTGCAGGGGCGAGTTCACTGGCTCCAGCCTTGGGCCTCCGGCGAGCCGTGCATGGCCGCGTGTGACGTCGTGGCAGAAAATAGACGGGTGACGAAGACCTTTGTTGCGCGGCAAGCGGCAGACAGCTCACCTGCACTGCACTACTACGTAGTTCACGACGGCGCCGGCGGGCCGGAGGGCCTGCTGGTTGAGGAGTTCCTGCTCGCGGCGGACTACTCCTCGGCGGGGCTGGTGAGCGGCGGCTGGAGTCGAGAGGAGGGCCAGTGGCGCGACGCTTCGTCCATCAGTCGGCGCTTACGCGTTGACGCCGCGCTGCGGGCCCGAGTGACGCCCGTGGGCCGGGCAGCGGCGGCGGCGTTCTACTGGGATCTCTGCGGTGCCGATCTGCCGGACGAGCCTGAGCTCCGGGCGTGCTTCGGTGGCCTCCCCGCGCAGGCACCGTGTGCCTTGCGGCTGAGCGGTCCCGAGGCCAGGTCGGGATTTCGCGAGACGCGCGTCTATAGGATTCTCTTCGCCGATGAGTTGACCCAGGACGCCCTTGCGGCACTGAGCGAGGCGTGGCAGATGCCGGTCACCGGCGACCTCGCGGATCCCGAGGTGCGCGTTTTGGGCGCGGTGCGTCGCCAGGTTACCGGCGACGCCTTCCGCTGGGATCTGCGGCGGGTGGCCGCAGGTGCCGCGTGGGGGCTGGACGTGACGTGCGATCTGGTGGGGGAACGTGACGAGGCGGTCGGCGTGCTGCTGCGCGGTCTGACGACGCAGATGCGGCAGCAGGGACTGATCCCCGTTACCGTCGACCGATTTCGCTGAACGTTCTGGCTCCCGTTTGCTCGGCTCTGTTACGGCCAACGGTTCGCCTCGACGTGGTGCAGGACGAGGATGGCCTGCACGATCGGGGTGGCTCGTCGTGGGCAGCAGCGCAGCTTGTTCAGGATCTTCCAGGTCTTGAGGGTGGCGATCGCGCGTTCGCCGCGGGCGCGGATCTTTGCGTGGGCGCGGTTGACGGCCTTCTGCCGGCGTGACAGCTTCGGGCGGAAGCGGCGCCGCTTGAACGGAGTGCGCAGGCTGCCGCGGGCTCCTTGGTAGCCCTAATGGGTGCAGAGCGGGTCGGGCTCTTGCCGCGACTCCTTTGGTATCCCCGGCGTTCGACGCCTCACGATAAGGCGGGAGCTGCTGCGTGGCTCGGCCCGCTCTGCGGGATCGGGTCCGTTTGGATCTGTTCGTGGTTCGAGCCCGCCAGCACGGAGCATCCCTCGGTTATCCGGGGCCAGGAGCCCTCGACGTAAGACGGGGAGCCGTGCCGGTCGCTGGGATCAAGGACGGCTCATCGGATGTCAGGCCATCGAGCCTTTCCATTAGGGCGCCGCGCGATCCCGGTCAGGGCAAGGACCAACCCGAACCCCGGCATGGAGGACATATTGAAGGTCACCTGCGGCATCGACTGGGCCGAGAAGCACCACGACATCGCGCTCGTCGACGACAACGGCACTCTGGTAGCGAAGGCCCGCATCACCGAGTCCGTCGAGGGCTTCCAGACGCTTCTGGCGATACTGGCCGAAGCTGGCGACGACGGCGACTGCCCGATCCCTGTGGCGATCGAAACCCCGCGTGGTCTGCTGGTCGCAGCGCTTCGCGCCACCGGCCGCCCGATCTATCCGATCAACCCGATGGCCGTGGCCCGCTACCGGGAACGCTACTCGGCGTCGGGCAAGAAGTCCGACCACGCCGATGCCGTCGTGCTGGCGAACATCTGGGTCTGCTGCACCGATAGGTGACATCTGAGATGGCTTGTCCTGACGGCGAGCTGGAAGGATGTCGCTGTGCCCAAGCCCTATCCCCGAGAGTTCCGCGATGATGTCGTGCGTGTCGCTCGTGACCGCGAGCCAGGCGTGACGGTCGAGCAGATCGCCAAGGACTTCGGGGTCCACCCGATGACCTTGTTCAAGTGGCTGCGCCAGGCCGACGTCGACGCCGGCGCCGCGCCCGGGACGACCGGCACCGAGTCAGCCGAGCTGCGCGAGGCGCGTAAGCGGATCAGGTTGTTGGAGCAGGAGAACGAGGTCCTGCGTCGGGCCGCTGCCTACTTGTCGCAGGCGCATCTGCCGGGAAAAGGCTCTACCCGCTCGTGAGCGAGCTGGCCGCCGACGGGATCCCCGTGGCGGTGACGTGCCGGGTACTACAGATCGCTCGTCAGCCTTACTACCGGTGGCTGGCCCGACCCGTCACCAGCGCCGAGGAGGTGGCGGCGTACCGGGCCAACGCGTTGTTCGACGCCCACCGTGACGATCCGGAGTTCGGCTACCGGTTCCTGGTCGACGAGGCCCGCGACGCGGGGCAGCCGATGGCCGACCGCACTGCGTGGCGGATCTGCTCCGGCAACGGCTGGTGGAGCGCGTTCGGCAAGCGCAAGCGTCGCGGCAAGGGCGGCAAGGTCGGCCCACCCGTGCACGACGACCTGGTCCAGCGGGACTTCACCGCCGACGGCCCGAACCGGCTGTGGTTGGCCGACATCACCGAACACCACACCGCCGAAGGCAAGCTCTACCTCTGCGCGATCAAGGACGTCTGGTCCCACCGGATCGTCGGCTACTCCATCGACTCGCGGATGAAGTCCCGCCTGGCCGTCGCCGCACTGGACAACGCCGCCGCCAGACGCGGCGACCTGGCCGGCTGCATCCTGCACACCGACCGCGGATCCCAATTCCGGTCCAGGAAATTCGTCCGAGCCCTCAACCACCACCGGATGGCCGGATCGATGGGCCGCGTCGGCGCCGCCGGTGACAACGCCGCCATGGAATCCTTCTTCGGACTCCTGCAGAACAACGTCCTGAACCGGCGATCCTGGACCAGCCGTGAGCAACTCCGGATCGCGATCGTGACCTGGATCGAACGGACCTACCACCGCCGCCGACGCCAGCGGTCGCTGTCCCGGTTGACCCCCGTGGAATTCGAGACCATCATGCACCCACCGGCCAGTCAGGCCGCGTGACTACACCTGTCACCTGCCGGTGCAGCAGACCCTCTTGCGTACGGATAGGCATGTGCACCGGCCGCTGCCCGCCGACACCGAACTCGCCCGCTCGATCGCGGTCCTCGCTCGCGCCTGCCAGGACG
>NZ_JBNCKZ010000013.1:0-81077 GCF_049841795.1 Micromonospora sp. DT31
CAACGCCACCGACCCGACCGCGATTCCGCCGCCAGAGTGCCGCCCACCACCGCCGAACCGGACACCCCACCCACACCACCCCAGCCACCCCGATCCTGCCTGCCCCGGCGGCGACATGTCGCATTCGCGAGGTTCGCCGGGGCGACAAGCGCAGGATCGGCGAGGTGGTGGCCCCGCCGCCACCCCCGACGCCGACGCGAGGGTCGGGACAGGGGCTGAGGGCGGAGCGGGGCTTTGGTGGTGTGGTTGCTCTCGCGTGTCCGGTTCTGGCGGTGGCAGACTGCGCCAATGGGCGACGCGACGGGGACCCGGCATCTGGTTCTCCTGCACGGCATGGGCGCCACCGGCGAGGTGTGGTTGCCCTGGGCGCCACTGCTGGAGCGCCGCTGGCCGGGACCGTGGCTCGCTCCCGACCTGGCCGGCCACGGCTGGTCACCGCCACTGCCCGGATACTCGTTCGCGGGTCTGGCGCAGCGCGTGGCGGACGGGCTCGACGCGGCCCGGCTGGGCCCGCGCGACCGGCTGGTCCTGCTCGGGCACTCGCTGGGCGGGGTGGTGGCGCTCACGTTGGCCGCCCGCCGGCGCGGCCTGCCGGTCGACGCCGTGGTCGGGCTGGGCATCAAGGCGGTCTGGTCACCGACCGAGCTGCTCAGGACGCAGGAACTGGCCGCCCGACCGGTGACCTGGTTCGCCACCCGGGACGAGGCGGCTCGCCGCTACCTGCGGGTCGCCGGGCTGTCCGGGCTGTTCGCCCCCGACCATCCGGTGGTGGAGGCGGGGGTGCGGCGGGTGGACGGGCGCTGGCGGCTGGCGATGGACCCGGCCGCGTTCGCGGTGGGCGAGCCCCGGTTGCCGGCCCTGCTCGCCGACACCGACGTGCCGGTGCTGCTGACCCGGGGAGAGCGGGACCCGATGGTGACCGACGCGCAGCTCAAGGAGTTGGGCGTGCCCGTGGCCACCCTGCCGGGCCTGGGTCACAACGCGCACGTCGAGGACCCCGCGTCGGTGCTCGCCCTGCTCGACCCGTACCTGTGAGCTGGGTCAGGCCACCGCGTGCGGGGTCGGCACCGCCCAGTCGGGTTCCAGCTCGCGGCGGGCCGCGGCGAGGAACGCCTCGGCGTAGCCGTCGGCGGGGAAGTCGCCCAGGTAGCGGGTCCGGGCGGCCCAGCGCCGCGCCGCCTTCGGATCGGTGTCCAACAGGTCGGCCAGCACCGCGTCCACGTTGGACATGTCGCGCCGCAGCACGTAGCCGGACGCCGCGAGGGGGAACCGTTCGGCGAAGTGTTCGCCGTCGACCCCGGTGTCGGTGACCGCGTACGGCTTACCGGAGTAGAGCCAGTCGGAGATGACCCCGGACACGTCGGAGACCAGTGCGTCGGCGCGGTTGACGCACTCGGTGAGGGTCAGCTCCCGGGTGGCCGCCGCGCCCCACAGGTGCGCCCGGCCGCTCTTGGCCCGGTCGGCGGCGAGCAGTTCGGTGAGCCGGGCGAGCCGGCGTGCCGAGGCCGGGTCCTTGTCGGTGTAGGGGTGGGCGCGCAGGATCACCGTCGCCCCCCGGTCGAGCAGGCGGCGGACGAGCGTCTCGGCCACCGGCAGCGAGCAGTAGTTGGCGTCGGCGTGGTGTCCGGTCCACGTCGGCGTGTAGAGGACGGTCGGGTGCGCCGAGGCGGGGACCGGCTCCCGGCGTACCTCGATCGCCTCGACCTGGGGGCGGCCCACCACGACGAACTTCTCGGCGGGGATCTCCACGCCGGCCCGGGCGTACCTGTCGATGGCGGCCTGCCCGGCCACGAAGATCTTGTCGAAGATCGCCGACACCGGGTTGGCGCTCGGTGCCTTGTCGCTGTCGCCGTGGTGCAACTGCACGTGGGTGAGCTGGTGGAACCGGATGCAGTGGCTGTTCTTCGCACCGTGGTTGACGTAGAACGCCGCCCGCAGGCTGGGCACCAGCACCTCGTCGAGGGCCTTCAGCGTGGGGCAGAGCACCACCGGGGCGCGGGTGGCCGCGGCCACCGCGGCCAGGAACTCCGGCTCGCGCAGCACCACCACGAACGGCCGGCCGATCCGCTCCAGGTACGGCAGCCACATGGTGACCTGGTACTCGGAACCGGGCGGGGCGGAGAAGTGCAGCAGGAACTCCGGCTGGTGCCGGCGCAACGCCCGGCCGACCGGGCCACCACCTGCGGGCGGCCGGAACCGGTGCCGGGCCAGGTCGAGGGCGACCGCGGCCCAGCCGGCGCCGGCGAGCAGCGTTGCGGCGAACGCCAGCCAGGCCGGAAGCGTCAGCGCGGCGGCGCCGGCCACCAGCGCGAGCAGCACCGGCAGCGCGTCGCCGAGCCGGCCGGCGACCACCGGGGTCCAGGTGCGTACGGGCAGGTTCGCGGCCCGGATCTCCAGCGCACCGGCCTGCCGCAGCGGGCCGACCAGCAGCACCAGGGCCAGCAGAACGAGCGCGGTGCCGGCCAGCGCCGGGTCGAAGCCGTCGTCGAGCCGACGCGCATAGCCGACCAGGATGCCGGCGGCGACCAGCACCGTCTCGGCGATGCCGTCGGCCGACGGTCGGACCCGGCGTTCCCAGGCGCCGGCGGCCAGCGCGGCGAGCGCCAGCGCCAACCCCCAGCCGGTGGCCCCGGTGAGTGCCACGACGAGGAAGGCCGACACCGCCAGCCCGGTGGTCAGCACCCGGGCGAGCAGCTTCCGGGCCAGGTCACCACGCATCAGACGCCGGCACCGCTGGACAGCTTCGACGGCTCGTCGTCACGCGCTCCGGGCTGGGTGGGCACCACGGCCGCCGGCTCGCCGGGCGGCCGGCGCACGTCGATCACCTGGCCGGTCAGTTCCGAGATCAGCACGTCCAGGGAGGCCTGGGCGACCGTCTCGGAGGAGAGCAGGGTGTGCTCCGGCTCCTCCCCGAACGCCTTGGTCCGCATCGGGGTGGCGGTGCGTTCGGGGTTGATGCAGTTGACCCGTACGCCGAACTCCGCCCACTCGTCGGCGAGCGCCTGGGTGAGGTTGACAAGCGCGGCCTTGGTGGCCGAGTAGAGCGCGTAGCGTGCCCGGCCCCGGGTGTAGGAGCTGGACGTGTAGAGCAGCAGTTGACCCTTGGTCTGCTGCAGGTACGGCAGGGAGTGGCGGGCGATGGTGACCGGGCCGACGAAGTTGACGTTCAGGAGACGGTCCATCGTCTCGGAGTCCATCTCGGCGAGGGCGCCCTTCTCCAGGATGCCCGCGGTGACCACCACGTGGTCGATCCGGCCGGTGGCCTCGAACGCGGTCTTCAGCGCGGCGGCCACGTCCTCGGCGCGTTCCACGTGCGTGCCGGTGGTGGAGCGGCTGAACGGGAACACCTGGGCGCCGTACCCGCGGGCCAGTTCGGCCAGGTCGTGGCCGATGCCGTAGCTGCCGCCAAACACCACGACGGTCCGGCCGGTCAGTTCCTCGGCGTAGCTGCGGTCGTCGGTGAGCCGGGGCGCCTGGGCGGCGGCGAGCTGGAACAGCTTGTCGGCCAGGTGCACGTCGACCGGGTGGGTGACCTTGATGTTCTCGTCGGAGCCGTCGATCACCTTGATCGGCGTGCCGGGCAGGTAGCGCAGCACCACGCCGCAGTCGTCGGTGGCGGCGAAGTCGGGGTCGCCCTCGGCCCGCCGGTACGCCTCGCGGATGGTGCCGGACCGGAACGCCTGCGGCGTCTGGCCGCGGCGCAGGCGGGCGCGGACCGGGATGTCGGTGATGCAGTCGTCCGCGTCCACCTGGACGATCGTGTCGGCGGACGGGATGGCCACGTCGACCGCCGAGTAGGTCCAGAGGGCGTTCACGCACTCGCGCACGATCCGGGCGCTGACAAGTGGGCGGACCGCGTCGTGGAAGAGGATGTTGACGTCGCCCTCGCCGACCGCGTCCAGCGCGATGCGGGTGGTGTCGTTGCGGGTCTCGCCACCCTCGATCACCTTGCCGACCTTGCGGAAGCCGGCGTCGGTGACGATCCGCTGCGCGTCGGGCACGTGGCCGGCGGCCATCAGCACGATGATCTCGTCGATCTCCGGCGCGGACTCGAAGACGGCGAGGGTGTGCTCGATGATCGGCTTACCGGCGATCTTGAGCAGCTGCTTCGGGATGCCCAGCCCGAGGCGGGTCCCGGTCCCTCCGGCGAGGATCACGGCCACCGTACGCGCGGGCCGCCAGGGTGCCGGGCTCGCCGGCGGGGCGTCCGGTGCGGCGGTGTGGTCCTGCGTCATTGCCGTTCCTCACTCTGCGTCTATGGGGGATGGGTGGTGCGGTGACCGAATCGTGAAGATTCAACGACGGTCGAGAAAACCTTAACGCGGACGACGGAGCGCACCGAGCCGGGCGATCACCCGGGCCGGTGCGCTCCGCGGGGGCTACTTCTGGCCCTCGTACGCGTCGCAGACCTCCTTGGTGGGCCCGTCCATCCTCAGGACGCCGCTCTCCAGCCAGATGGTCCGCTCGCAGGTGTCCCGGATCGAACCGATCGAGTGGCTCACCAGGAACACCGTGCCGGCGCTGTCGCGCAGCTCACGGACCCGCTGCTCGCTGCGGGCCCGGAACTTGCGGTCGCCGGTGGCCAGCGCCTCGTCGATGAGCAGGACGTCGTGCTTCTTCGCCGACGAGATGGCGAAGCGCAGCCGTGCCCCCATGCCGGAGGAGTAGGTGCGCATCGGCAGGGAGGCGAAGTCGCCCCGCTCGTTGATGCCGGAGAACTCGATGATCTCCGGCGAGATCCTCCTGACCTCATCCGGGTGCATGCCCATGGCGAGGCAGCCGAGCACCACGTTGCGCTCGCCGGAGAGGTCGTTGAGCAGCGCGGCGTTCACCCCGAGCAGCGACGGCTGCCCCTGGGTGTAGACCGCGCCGCGGGCCGGCGGGAGCAGCCCGGCGATGGTGCGCAGCAGGGTCGACTTGCCGGAGCCGTTGCTGCCGATCAGGCCGATCGCCTCACCCTCGTACGCGGTGAAGC
The DNA here is from genome assembly GCF_049841795.1 of Micromonospora sp. DT31. NCBI lineage: Bacteria > Bacillati > Actinomycetota > Actinomycetes > Micromonosporales > Micromonosporaceae > Micromonospora > Micromonospora sp. DT31. The sequence goes on from NZ_JBNCKZ010000013.1 coordinate 4,976, forward strand.
TCACACCCTTGACCGCGTGGACCTCGCGGATGTTCGGCGCCTTGGTGCGGGAGACGATGCGCTTGAGCGCGGAGACCGGGTTGCCGCCGCTGCTCGCGCCCTTGTGGATCCGGTAGATCACGTGCACGTCGTCCACCACGACGGTGGGGACGCGACCGGAGTCGATCACCGGACCGGCGTTCAGTGGCAGGGTCTGCTCAGCCACGGCCGTACTCCTTCTCTCCGCGCCAGAAGTAGACGAACCCGCCGATGCCCATCACGACCGCCCAGAACAGGCCGAGCGCCCAGAGCTTCGGCGGCGAACTCACCAGGCTCGCCTGATGCGAGTCGAGCAGCGCGTAGCGGGCCAGCTCGATGAAGACCAGTGGCGGGTTCCACTCCAGGATGCTCGCGGCCCAGTTGGGCAGGTGCTCGCGGATGAGCGTCACCGGGTAGAGCACGCCGGAGGCGTACAGCCAGGTGCGCATCACGAACGGCATGATCTGCTTCAGGTCGGTGATCTTGGAGCCGAGGCGGGCCATCGTCATGCTCAGCCCGACGTTGAAGATCGTCTGGAGCAGCAGCATCGGGATCAGGAGCAGCCAGCGGAAGGTGATCGGCTCGCCGGTGATCAGCACGATCACGGCCAGCACCACCATCGACATGAGCAGCTGCTGGAGTTGCACCAGGGTCACCGTGATCGGCAGGGCCGCCCGCGGGAACTGGAGTGCCCGGATGAGGCCCAGGTTGCCGGTGATCGCGTTGGTGCCGTTGGACGCCGCGGTCTGGGTGAAGATGAAGACGAACACGCCGGTGCACAGGTACGCGATGAAGTTCGGCACGTTCCGGTGCTGGGCCAGGATCACGCCGAAGATCAGGAAGTAGACCGCCGCGTTGGTCAGCGGGGTCAGCACCTGCCAGAGCTGCCCGAGCTGGGTGTTGCTCAGCGAGGAGGCGACCTTCGCCCGCGAGTACGCGGTGATGAAGTGCCGGTACGCCCACAACCGGCGGGCGTATTCGCCCAGGGGCGGTCGTTCCCCGGCCACCCGCAGTCCGTACCGCCGGGCCAGTTGGGCCCGGGTCAGTCCGGATTCGGGGTCGGCCACCGCGGTGTTGGCCATGATCAGGCGGCTCCGATCTCTTTCGTGCTGATGGGGAGCAGTGCGGTGCACGGATCCAGCGTGACCTGGCGGGGAGAGGCCGCCTCGCTGCTGCATGGAAGGTAGTCCACCGAACGTCGGGACGCAACCGTATCGTCGTTGCGCTACATTGTTCCACGTGACGACCGAGAAGAGGCGTGCCCCGGCCGGCGCGGCGGTGCTGCGCGGGGAGATTACGAGTGCCATCCGCGTCGCCGTGATGCAGGAGTTGGCCGAGGTCGGATACGGTCGCCTCTCCATCGAGGCGGTGGCCCGCCGGGCCGGTGTGAGCAAGACCGCCATCTACCGGCGCTGGCGTTCCAAGCTCGACCTGGTGCTGGACATGGTCTCCGCCGTGGCCGGGCGCAACCTGCCGTTGCTGGACACCGGCAGCCTGCTCGGCGACCTGGAGATCCTGCTGCACGTGATGGCGCGGGCCCTGCGGCACCGACTGGCCGCGCAGATCATCCCCGACCTGCTGGCCGAGGCGGCCCGCAACCCGCAGATCGCGGAGAAGCTGCAGGCCGCCCTGGACGACTACCAGCAGACCGTGGGTCGGATCCTGATCGGCCGGGCGGTGGAGCGCGGCGAACTCTCCCCGCACACCGACCGGCGTGCCGCGGTCGACCTGATCGTCGGGCCGGTCTACTGGCGGATGGCGATCTCTCGGGCCCCGCTGGAGCTTGCCGAGGTGCCACGCATGGCGACGGCGATCGTCGCGGCGCTGCGGGTAGCATCCGTGGAGCCCGTCCGCGACGAGGTGGAAGTGTGAGCCCCGACGAGGCCGCCGAGGTCCCACCCGTCGATCACGACAAGCGCGCGACCACCGGTCGGACACTGGGCGCCGACAACGCGCTTTCACCGCAAACCAGTACCATCCCCCCGAACACCCCTCACATGAGTCACGCGTCGACAGGAGGAAGCCCCATGGTTGGGCCGCATCCAGAGTTCATTCCCCCAGCACGACCGATCATCGGCGAGGCCGAGATCGAGGCGGCTGTCCGGGTGCTGCGGAGCGGCCGGGTCGTGCAGGGCCCCGAGGTCGCCGCGTTCGAGGAGGAGTTCGGCGACCTGGTCGCCGGCCGGCACTGCGTCGCGGTCAACTCCGGCACCTCGGCCCTGCAGCTCACGCTGATGGCACTCGGCCTCGGCCCCGGCGACGAGGTCATCGTCCCCTCGTTCTCGTTCGCCGCCAGCGCCAACGCGGTGCGGCTGGTCGGCGCCGAGCCGGTCTTCGTGGACATCGAGCCGGGCAGCTTCTGCCTCGACCCGGAAGCGGTCGCCGCCGCCGTCACGCCGAAGACCGCCGCCATCATGCCGGTGCACCTCTACGGCCACCCGGCCGCGATGGACCGGATCATGGCCATCGCCCAGCAGCACGGACTGGCCGTCGTCGAGGACGCCGCCCAGGCGCACGGGGCCGAGCTGAACGGCACCCCGGTCGGCGCCTTCGGCACCGCTGGCTGCTTCAGCTTCTACCCGACCAAGAACATGCACTCCCTCGAAGGCGGCATGGTCACCACCGCCGACGCGGAGCTCGCCCGCACCCTGCGGCTGCTGCGCAACCAGGGCATGGAGCAGCGGTACGCCAACGAGATCGTCGGCGCGAACATGCGGATGACCGACGTGGCCGCCGCGATCGGCCGGGTGCAGCTCACCCAGCTCGCCGAGTGGACCGAGCAGCGCCGCGCCAACGCCAAGTTCCTCGACTCCGCCATCACCGGCATGCTCACCCCGCCGGTCGCCGACGGCGCGAAGCACGTCTACCACCAGTACACGGTGCGCGTCCGCGGCGACCGCGACGCTGCCCAGGCCCGCCTCACCGAGCTGGGCATCGGCAACGCCGTCTACTACCCGACCCCGATCCACCGGCTCAAGCCCTACCTCACCGAGGACGGCACGCCCGGCGCCTGGGACCTGCCGGAGACCGAGCGGGCCGCCGCCGAGGTGGTCTCGCTGCCGGTGCACCCGTCGCTGGGCCAGGCCGACCTGGAGCGGATCGCCGAGGGCGCGAACCTGGCCGGGGGTGCCCGATGAGCAAGCTGCGGGCCGGCCTGATCGGCCTCGGTGCGATGGGACGCAACCACGCCCGGGTGCTGTCGAACCTGGACGGTGTCGAACTGGTCGGCGTGGTCGACCCGGCCGGCGACACGACCGGCACGCTGCGCGCGCCGGTCGTGCCCGAGCTGAGCGACCTGCTCGCCCTGGGCGTCGACTACGTGGTGGTCGCCTGCCCGACCGCGCTGCACGAGCCGATCGGCCTGGAACTGGCCGCCAACGGGGTCTGCGCGCTGATCGAGAAGCCGCTGGCCCAGTCCGTGGACGCGGCCACCCGGTTGGTCGAGGCCTTCGAGACCGCCGGCCTGGTCGCCGGCGTCGGGCACATCGAGCGCTACAACCCCGCCCTGCAGAGCCTGCGCACCCGCCTGGAAGCAGGGGAGCTGGGCGAGGTGTTCCAGGTCGTCACCCGGCGGCAGGGCCCGTTCCCGCACCGGATCGCCGACGTCGGCGTGGTGATGGACCTGGCCACCCACGACATCGACCTCACCGCCTGGGTGACCGGCCAGCAGTACGCCTCGGTCGCCGCGCGTACGGTCTCGCGCAGCGGCCGGCTGCACGAGGACATGGTGGCGGTCGTCGGTCAGCTCGCCGACGGCACGATGGTCAACCACCTGGTCAACTGGCTCAGCCCGCTGAAGGAGCGGTCCACTGTCGTCACCGGCGACAAGGGCTGCTTCGTGGCCGACACGCTCACCGCTGACCTGACGTTCTACGCCAACGCCGCCATCGACACCGAGTGGGAGGCGCTGCGCGCGTTCCGGGGCGTGGCCGAGGGTGACATGGTCCGCTTCGCGATCCCGAAGCGGGAGCCGCTGCTGGTCGAGCACGAGCGCTTCCGCGACGCGGTGGAGGGCAAGGAGAGCGACATCGTCACGCTGCGGCAGGGCCTGCGTACCGTGCAGGTCGCCGCGGCGCTGCTGGAGTCGGCCTCCGACGGCAAGGTCGTGTCCGTCGCGACCAGCGGCAGCGACGCGGAGCCGGCGCTGCGATGAGCCCGGCGCCGGTGCGGCGGGCGGTCTCGGCGGTGCGGCGGCGGATACCCCGGCGGTGGCGCGTCGCGCTGCGCCGGGCCGCTGCCGGCGCGCCGCCGTGGGAGACGCCCTCGGTACGCGAACTGTGCGAGCTTCCCGCCGGCGCGCCGCTGCTGGTGCACGCCGGCGGGATCACGGGCGACCGGGCGCTGGCCGGCGTGATACGCGCGCTGGCCCGGCTGCCCCAGTTCCACCTGGCGCTGGTCTGCGCCGAGACGGAGCGGGCGGCGGCCCAGGTTCTGATCCGCAGCGCCGGCAAGGCCCGGCAGCGGGTGCACGAGGTACCGCGACCCCGGACGGTGACCGCCGCGTTCGTCGCCTCGGCGGACGTGGCGGTGTTCGGGTTCGAGCCGGACGCCGGCCTCGCGCTGCTCGACACCTACCTCGCCGCCGGGCTGCGGGTCGTCGCGGCGGACAGCCGGGCGGCCCGCGAGCACCTGGCCCGGCACCACGCCTGTGACTTCTTCGCGCCCGGCTCCCTGCCCTCCTTCGCCAAGGCGGTGGAACGGGCCTGGCAGCGTGGCAGCGACCCGGCACCGCAACCGCAGGAGCCGCCGGTGGCGCCGATCGAGGCCGGCACACCCGGCCCCTGGCGAGCGCTCGGCGCGGCCCCGGTCCGGTTGGGGCTGGGCACCGCGAACTACGCAGGGCAGCTCTCCGCCCTGGCGGTGGCGATCACCGCCGCACGCGCGGACGTCGGCATCGAGCTGGTCATGGCCAAGCCGCCGGCCACCTACCGCTATCCGGCCGACCGCTACCTGAACTACCCCGGCGAACACCGGCTGGACGTGCAGACGGAGCAGGCCCGCCGGGTGCTCGGCTGGTACACGCACCTGATCGTGGACGCGTTCCGCCCGGTGCTCGGTCGGGGCAACGGCGACGACATCGCCGCGGACCTGCCCGCGCTGCGCCGTGCCCGGCTCAAGGTGGCGCTGCTGGCACACGGCAGCGAGATCCGCCATCCGGGCGCGCACCTGGAGCGGCATGCCGAGTCCGCGTTCCGGGACGCGCCGGAGGAGCTGCGCGAGCGGCTCACCACGGTGACCGAGCGGAACCGGCGTACCGCCGAGGAGAGCGGACTGCCGTTCTTCGTGACCACCCCCGACCTGCTGGACGACGTGCCGTTCGCCACCTGGGCGCCGCTCATCGTCGACGTGGACGGCTGGGCCTGTGACCGCCCCGTGCTGGAACGCGCCCGGCCGGTGGTGCTGCACGCGCCGTCGAAGCGGTGGACCAAGGGCACCGACCGTCTCCTGCCCCGGTTGCAGGAGTTGCACGACCGACGGATCATCGAACTGCACCTGGTGGAGGGCCTGCCGCACAGCGAGATGCGCCGCCAGGTGCAGGACTGCGACATCGTGGTCGACCAGTTGGTGATGGGTAGTTACGGCACCTTCTCCTGCGAGGGGATGGCCGCCGGCAAGGTCGTGGTCGCGTACGTCAGTGAAGGGCCGCACCGGACGGCCGGGGTCCAGCCCCCGATCGCCAACGCCACCCCGGGCACGCTGGTCAAGACGATCGAGTCGCTGCTCGACGACAGGTCCGCCGCAGTCGTCCTCGCCGCGGAGGGCACCCGTTACGTCCGCGACCACCACGACGGGCGACGGACCGCCGAAGTCTTCGACGCCTTCCTCAGGTGATCCGCCCACCGCCCGCGCTCCGCACCGTCAACGAGGAGAACTACCCGATGCAAGCTGGCTCGACGACCGATGCCCGACCGACCCGGGGACGGGTGGTGATGCTGGTCGACAACGGGGTCCACGGTGACTCCCGGGTGCAGAAGGCCGCACGGTCGGCAGCGGACGCCGGCTGGGAGGTCTTCCTCCTCGGCATCCGCCACGCCCGCTCCGAGGCGGACACCTGGCAGATCGGCGGCGCCGAGGTGCGGCTGCTGCGCGTGGTCAAACCGCTGCACCGGCTGCCCCGGGACTACAGCCGATCGCTGCGCCGGCCGCTGGCGTACGGGTCGACCACCAAGGCCGCCTACCGGGTTCAGGAGATCAAGGCCTGGCAGGCCGACCTCTACGAGCGTCGGGTCCGGGCCCGGGCCCTCGGTGGTGGGCTTCCCGCCGCCGTGGGCGAGGCGGCCCAACTGCCGTCCCGCGCCGCCGCCACCGCGCTGGCCCGCTGGGTGCGGTTGCGCAGCCGGGAGACTCGGCGCCTGCGCAAGGTGCAGGCCGACCCGGAGGCGCTGCTCACCCGGTTGCCCGTCCGGTTCTGGCAGAGCCTGCTGGGCAACCGCGCCTGGCGGCGGCTGGATCCGGGCCTGTGGGACTTCGAACTGGCCTTCCGGCAGGCGATCGACGAGCTGAAGCCGGACATCATCCACGCCAACGACTTCCGGATGCTCGGGATCGGGGCGCGGGCGACGCTGCGGGCACGGGCCGTCGGGCGGGACACCAAGCTGGTCTGGGACGCCCACGAGTTCGTCGGCGGCATCACCGGCCGGGCCGACAACCCGCGCTGGTTGCCGGCCCAGATCGCCTACACGGCCGAGTACGCGGCCTACCCGGACGCGGTGGTGACCGTTTCCGACACCCTCGCCGACCTGCTCCAGGAGACCCACGCCCTGCCCGAGCGGCCGGCGGTGGTGCTCAACGCGCCGATGGCCCCGCCGGCCGAGGCCGACGGCGAGGTGCCGGACCTGCGTGCGCTGTGCGGCGTGGACGACCGGACGCCGCTGCTCGTCTACGCGGGCGCGGTGAACCCGAGCCGGGGCTGCCAGATCATGGTGGAGGCGTTGCCCGAACTGCCCGACGTGCACGTCGCGTTCGTGACGATGAACCCGCACGGCGACAACCAGTTCTCCGAGGGGTTGCGGGAGCGGGCCGTCGAGCTGGGCGTGGCCGAACGGGTGCACCTGCTGCCGTACGTGAGGCACTGGCAGGTGGTGCCGTTCCTGGCGGCGGCGGACGCCGGGGTCATCCCGATCCACCACAAGCCCAACCACGAGCTGGCGCTGATCACGAAGTTCCTGGAGTACTCGCACGCCCGGCTGCCCATCGTGGTCAGCGACGTGAAGACCATGGCGCAGACTGCCCGAGCCACCGGTCAGGGTGAGGTGTTCACCGCCGAGGACCCGACCGACTACGCCCGGGCGGTGCGGGCCGTACTCGCCGACCCGGAGCGCTACCGGGCCGCCTACGACAAGCCCGGCCTGTTGGCGGCCTGGACGTGGGAGGCCCAGGCCCGGATCCTCGACGAGGTCTACAGCTCGCTGCGGGGCGCTCCGCGGACCGGCGCGGCATGTCCGCCGTCGGCCGGGCGGCCCGAGCGGGAGTTCGTCCCCACCCCGCGCTGAGCCCGGACAAACAGTTCGGCCGGCTCCCGCCCGGGAGCCGGCCGAACTTCTTGCCGTCGTCAGTCGGCGGTGGCCGGCGGCTCCAGCAGCAGCCGGTCGAAGTCCTTCTGGGTGACCGACCAGTCCCAGGTGCTCAGCACATGCGACGCCGCCGCCCGGCCCGCCTCGCGCCAGACGTCCTCCGACGCCGTGTGGGTCAGGATCCGCTCGGCGGCCTCCTGCGGGGTGCCCACCACCCAGCCGCTGGGGAAGAGGCTCCGGGCGCTGTGCGGCCGGCCGGCGAAGAACGGCCAGTCGCGTACCACCGGCACGGCACCGCTGGCCGCGCCCTCGACGAGCGCGCAGTGGAAGCTCTCCCGCAGCGACGTGCTGAGGATCACCCCGACGTCGGTGAGCGCGCCGGGGACGTCCTCGGTGCGGCCGGTCCGCACCACGGCCCCGGACGGCTCCAACTCGGCCAGTTCGGCGTCGAGTTCCCGGACGTACGCCGCGATCGCCGGGCTGAGCTCCGGGTTGAGGTCGTCGCCGATCAACTTGAGGCGGTACCGCTCGTCCCGGCGGCGCAGTTCCCTCAGCACGGCCAGCGCCCAGCGCGGGTCCTTCGCCAGCGAACTCAACCCGACCAGACCGAGGGTGAACCGGCTGTCCGCGGAGACCTTCGGCGCCACGTACCGGTGCAGGTCCATGGCGTTGCTGATCATGTGCGTCCGGGGTCCCTGCGGGCCGCGCAGCCGCGGCACCGCGGCCAACGCCAGATCGCGGAGATGCTCGGAGACGAAGACCACGTCGTCCACCCGGGACCAGTCGGTCAGGTGCGGCCACCAGCTGAACGCCTCGAAGCTGTGCAGACGGACGATCACCCGGGTGGTGCCCGGGTCGATCATCGTCAGCATCGCAGCCCCGAGGTTGCACCAGTCCACGAAGACGGTGTCCGCCCAGTCGAGGTGGGGGCCCCACGCCTCTTGGACCTCCCCGGCCCGCTTGGAGGCGCCGGCGAGCATGTGGTGCACCACGTTCGTGCGGCCGTTGCTCAACACCGGGAGGATCGACTCCTCCATCAGATTCAGCCGGCGGACCTCCACCCCGGGCATCGCCTCGTAGCGATCCAGGATCGGCCCGAGGAAGTTGTCGTTCAACCCGGTGAAGAAGAGCATCCGGTGCGGCCGGCCGGCAGGCGGGAACGCCGCCGGGCTCTGCCGACCGCGCGGGGTCGCCATCGCCTGGCCGGCCTCACTGTGGTGCAGCGGCGCGAGGAACTTCTCCGGATCCTCGGCCAGCGGTGAGGTGGTGCCGTCGAACTGCACGATCCGGTGGAACATCAGGTTGAAGGCGCGCAGCACGTGCGGTGCGGCCTTGCCCGGGTTCCGCTTCCTGAGGTAGCCGTCGGCCAGCTTGAGCTGACCGCGCACCACGGTCATCAGGTGCTCGGGCACCCTGCCCTGGCTGAGCTCCGCGTCGACGATCGGGCCGAGGAGCTGCCCCCTGGTCGTCGGGCTCTTCAGGCGGCCCTGCGCGGCCAGCGCCAGCCGCTTCGCGCTGGTGTCGTGCCCGCTCTTGAGCATGGTGCCGGTGACCCGCCGGGCGATCTTGCCCCGGTGTCGTTCCGGCAGGCCGGGCGCGGTGACGGCCCCCTGCCAGAACCAGCGCACCGGGCTCAGCTTCATGGCCCGCTTCCCGGTGCTCATCTCGAACACCCGCTTCGCCAGGTCGACGGTCTGGGTGCGGGTGGTGCTGGCCAGCACGGCCGGGGCCGGACCGACGGTGTTGAGCCGGGGGCGGCGGTAGCGCGCCGGGTCGGCGGCCCGCTTCTCCACCGCGCGCAGCGCCGGGGCGATGCCGTAGACGGCATCGGCCCGCCGGTACCGCTGCGCGAGCTGCCACACGGTGTGCAGGGCCTGCGCGTCCAGGGCGACCAGGACATCGGCCCGCTTGGCATGCCGGCGGACCCACGGGTCGCGCTGCGCGCGCAGCCACGGCCGCCGGGCCGGGCTCGCCCGCTTGACCATCCGGCCGAACCGCGGGCCCAACTCCGTGGAGGTGGGTAGCAGGTGCACCTCGGCCAGTTCGGTCGCCGCCGGGATCTTCTCCACCGGGTCGAACGTGGTGGCCACCCGCACGGTGACGCCCTGGGCGCGGAACTGCTCCAGCGCGTCGGTCAGGACAGCCACCCGGCCCGGGACGGCGCCCAGAACCATCAGGACCTCGATCATGATCTACCTTCTCGGGCCGGGACGGGCGTGGCGGCAGGGGACGGCTGCGGGGCGCCGGTCGGTACGTCGGCGCCCAGCACCAGCTCGGTGACCTCCCGGACGGCGGGAATGAGCTGCTCCTCGCGGGCGTACTGCCGCGCCTCGGCGCGGGCCTTCTCCCGCTCCGCCACGTCGGCGGTGCGGGCCATCGCCGCGGCCCGCCGGAAGGCCCCGGACAACTCGGCCGGATCCAGCCCGACGGCACCGGTCCAGAGCGGATACGTGGACAGCACGGTGGAGGCGTCGTGGTCGGCCTCGTGGGCGGAGACCACCGGGAGGCCGGTGGCCATGTACTCGTAGACCTTGCCGGAGGTCATGTACCGGCCGCCGGTCACCATCAGCACCACCGCGTCCCAGCGGGAGTAGAGGTCGACCACCTCGGCCTTGGGCACCGAGCCGCCGACCAGCACGCCGTCCACGGCGGCGGCCTTGAGCAGCTCGGCGTGCGCGTTGTCACCGCGTGCCCAGGCCGCGCCGATGTGGCCGCGCACCTCGAAGCGGGCACCCGCCAGCGCCGGGTCCTCCGCGCGCGCCGTCCGCCAGCCCTCGAGGACGGCGTTCAGCAGCGGCACGGGCAGGTTCAGGGCGCCGAGGTAACCGAAGGTGAGCGGCCGGTCCGGCGGGGCCGGCCGCACCTGGGCGGGGATGCTCGCGGCGTCGTAGCCGTTGCGCACGATCCGCATCTTGTGCGCCAGCTCCGGGTAGCGCTCGCGGTACCAGCGGGAGATCGGCTCGTTGACGTTCCAGATGGCTACGGCGTTGGTGAGCAGCTTGATCTCCCACTGCCCGGAGACCGACTCCCTGGTGAACGCCTCACCGTTGTTGATCACGTCGACGGACCAGCCGTCGCGGAAGTCCACCACGTACGGAACCTGGTGCGTCTCCCACAGCTTCCAGGTCGCGGCCAGGTTGACGTAGGGGGCGCAGGTGGTCACCAGCAGGTCGACGTGCCGCTCCCGGTGGATCTGGAGCAACGCCCTCTCCAGGGCCGGCCGCCAGCCACCGAAGACCGGTTCCGGGAAGACCTTCAGGTTCTGCTTGCGCAGGTCGGCCAGGTAGTCCTTGTGAGCCAGGGCGCGACGCTCGGTGAAGGCCCGGATGTCGGTCTCCAGGTCGTCCCGGAACAGGGGCAGCTTCACCACCCGGACGTGCTGGTCCAGCCCTTCGGCGAGCGTGTGGTCGAGTCCGTACTCGCGTTCCCACGCCTCGTCGGCGATGGTGACGGCCGTCACGTCCCAGCCCGCCGCCGCGAACTGGTTGGCGGTCTCCCGCATCCGGTACGCGCAGCTCTTGGCCGCCGGTGGGAAGCCGATGGCCAGGTAGACCATGTGCGGCCGGGAGCCGGACCGTCGCGGCCGGGGGAGCCTGAACGAGTCCCAGAGAGTTCGCCCGTTGTTCATCGATTCCGATCCTGGAAGGGTGGGGAGAGCGGAACGCCCCTCGGACAGCGTGCGGACACTACAATAACGCCGTCCTGCGCGGCGGAAGTCCCACCGCGGGCCCGGCGCGACACCCGGTCACCCCACGCCGGGCGGTCCTCGCCCGGCTCCGGGTTTTTCGTAGACTTCTACGCCATGACCTCGCCCGTGCCCGACACCCGCGACCGCGAGCCCGTCCCCGTCGGGGACTCCGAGGCGGCCGGCGGCGACACACCCGGCCCGGCGCACGCCGGACCCGGACCGGCCGACCCGGAACGCCACGCGGCGGCCGAGGCGCCCACCGATCCCGCCCCGGCACCCGGGCGCCGTGGCCCGGCCTGGCGCCGGCACCGGATCGACGCGCTGGCCGCCCTGGTCTACCTGGCCGGCGCTCTCTGGGTGACCGGCCGGGGATGGCTGAACCCCGACGGGCGGCTGCTCGGCAGCCGCCCCAACGACCAAGGCTTCAACGAGTGGATGCTGGCGTACGCGGCGCACGCGGTCAGCAACCTGGAGAACCCGTTCTTCACCACGTTGCAGAACGCCCCGACCGGCATCAACCTGATGACCAACGTGGGGATGCAGCTCCCCGGACTGGTGCTCACCCCGGTCACCCTGCTCTTCGGCGCGTCCTTCTCCTACCTGCTGTTGATCACGTTGAACCTGGCGGGCACGGGTTACGCCTGGTACCACGTACTCTCCCGGCACGTGGTCGACTCCCGGGTCGCCGCCTTCGTCGGCGGCCTGTTCTGCGCCTTCGCCCCCGCCCTCGTCTCGCACAGCAACGGCCACCCGCACATCACCGCGCAGTGGCTGGTGCCGTTCATCGTCTGGCGGGTCGTCGCGCTGTCCCGGGGCGAGCGGGTGATCCGCGACGGTCTCGTGCTGGGCGGGCTGGTGGTGGCGCAGTTCTTCATCAGCCTGGAGATCCTCTTCCTGACCGCGCTCGGCTGCCTGATGCTGGCCCTGGCCTACCTCGCCTTCCAGCCCCGCGACGCGGTGCGCCGGCTGCGCCCGCTGCTGTCCGGGCTGGCGATCACCGCTGTGCTCGTGTCGGCCGCGGCGGCGTACCCGCTCTGGATGCAGTTCGCCGGGCCGCAGCACCGGGTCGGCCATCCGGGCACCCCGGACATCTACGCTCTCAAGCTCGGCTCATTCGTCAGGTTCGCCACCAAGTCGATCGCCGGTGGCCCGACCAGCGCGATCGGCTGGGCGCCGAACACCACCGAGCAGGCCAGCTTCTACGGCTGGTCGCTGCTGGTGCTCGTGGTCGGCGTGCTCGGGTGGCTGCGCCGGGAGGTGCCGGTCCGGGTGCTCGGGGCCGTCGGCGTGGTGTCGGCGCTGTTCTCCATGGGCACCACCTGGACCGCCGGCACCCGCCGCACGGACATCCCGGCACCGTTCGCCCTGGTGCAGGACCTGCCCGTGTTCGACTCCGTGGTGGTGGCCCGGTTCGCGCTGATCACCACCGTGGCGGTGGGCGTGCTGCTGGCCGTCGCCGGCGACCGGCTCGCCGCCCGTCGGCACCAGCCCACGGGTCGGCTGGCCGCCCGGGTCGGCGCGGTCGCGGTGGCCGCCGCGCTGCTGCCGATCCTGCCCGTGCCGCTCGACGCGCGTGGCCGTACCGAGGTGCCGGAGTTCGTCACCGGGGGAGCCTGGCGTGACCACGTGGCTCCCGGTCGCACGCTGGTGCCCGTGCCGGTCAACGGCATGACCTCGCTGTACTGGAGTTCCGCCGCGGTGGCCGGCTTCGCCGTCCCCGAGGGCTACTTCCTCGGCCCGGTCTCCGCCACCGACTCCACCGGCCGTTGGGGCGTCGACCCGCAACCCACCGCAGCGCTGCTCACCGCGGTGTCCCAGGGGGAACGGGACACGGCGGTCGGTCCGGCCGAGATCGTCCAGGCGCGGGCCGACGTCCGCTACTGGAAGGCGGACGCGGTGGCGCTGCCCGATCGCGGAGCCCGGCGGCACGACGACCTGAAGACCGTGCTCGACGCGCTGTACGGGCCGGGTCGGCGGGTCGCGGACGTCTGGCTCTGGGACGTGCGGCCGTTCACCAGGTGACGGCCGCCCGCGCCGGTCAGGGCGACTTCGTCCAGATCAGCAGCAGGTAGCCACCGAAGTAGGCGGAGAAGGCGACAAGCGTCACCAGCACCGTGGCGGCCCGGGCCCACCCGGCCCGGGCCAGGCCCACCGCGGCCGGCAGCAGGAGCGGGAACGCCGGCAGCAGGAACCGGGCCTTGGAATGGTAGTAGCCGGCCGCGCCGAGCGTGGTGACCAACATCAGGCCGCTGTAGAGCAGCAGTTGCCATGGCTGCCGGTCGAGCACGCTCAGCACGAAGAACATGATCGACAGCAGCGCCACCACGGTGACCACCAGCAGCGGCACCGCCGCCACCTGCACCAGCGCCTGCTGCCCGCGGTCGACGGTGTAGACACCGAAGTCGAACCGGGTGCCCCAGCCGGCCGACTGGATGTGGAACCAGCCGTCGATCCGGCCCGTCTGCGCCCCGACCCAGGCCAGGTAGGCGAGCCAGCCGGCCGGCGCGAGCAGCAGTGCGATCCAGGGACGCCAGCCGTCGCGCCGCCGGAGGATCGCCAGCAGCGCGGCCAGCCCCACGACCGGGATCAGCGACGACGCGGTCGGCCGGGTCAGGCCGGCGAACAGGCACACCAACCCGGCGGTGACCCACCGGCCGCGCAGCAACGCGTACAGCGTCCACGCGGCCAGGGCGGTGAACAGGCTCTCGCTGTAGCCCATCGACTCCACCACGGCGTGCGGCACCGCGCCCCAGAGCGCGGCGAGGAGGACGCCGGTGCGTCGGTCGTGCAGGTGGGCCCCGATCGCGTACAGCCCCCAGGCGGCGGCCAGGCCGGCCAGCCAGGCCACGATGAGGGCCGACTCGCGCGGGCCGAACGGGGTGATCCGTTCCAGGCCGGCGGTCAGACCGGGGTAGAGCGGGAAGAACGCCATGTTGCTCTGCGTCTTTTCGTATCCGTCGTACCCGTGCCGGGCGATCGCCAGATACCAGCCGCCGTCGGCCCGGGTGAGCTGCTCGAAGGGCGACCGGCCGGTGTTGCGTGCCCAGAGGTAGACGACGACCAGACCGACCAGCCGGGCCAGGGTGTAGGTCGCGAGCGCGGGCGCCGCGCTCCGGGCGGCGTCGCGTAGCCGCCGCAGGAGGCCGGGCCGGGGCGGGGCGGATTCCGCCGGCCCCGTGGACGGGTCCTGCGCCGGGCGGCTCGGTTCCTCGGTAATCACCGCGTCCAATGTGTTTCCCGTTCGCACTGAGCTGGGCTGTTTCGACGGCGGCAGGGCGGCACCGCGGCGGCTTGGTGGGCGACCGCGGCGGCCTGGTTGGCGACTGCGGCACGTCCTGGTGGGCGACCGTGGCGGCCTGGTGGGCGACCGTGGCGTCCGGAGTCGTCTACCGGATGGAGGGTAGCAATCGTCGCGGCGCGCGGTGGGGCACCGCCGCCGGTGGGCGTCCGTGCCGGATCCGCTGTCGTAGACTCGCTCGGGTCCGCGGGCGAGGTGCTGGCGACGACGAAACGGGCAGGAATGGGATCTGACGGCACGACCGCAGCGGTGGGCACCCGGGGACGGGTCGTGATGCTCGTGGACAACGGGGTCATCGGGGACTCCCGGGTGCAGAAGGCGGCCCGCTCCGCCGCCGACGCCGGCTGGGACGTCGTGCTGCTCGGCCGCGCGCCGGTCGGCCAGCCCCGCAGCTGGCGGCTCGGGGCCGCCGAGGTGCGCCTCGTCCCGATGCCCGAGCCGTTGGCCCGCCGCCGGCACGAGTTCCGCCGGGCCTGGCTGCGGCACCCGCTGGCCTACCCGCCCAGCGGCATCGCGGCGCAGCGTACCCAGGCGGTCAAGGCCTGGCGCGCGGACCTGGCGGTCCGGCGGGCGGCGCTGACCGTGGCGGCCCGCGAGTCCGGTGCCGGGCGGCCGGGCGGGCTGCCCTGGGCCGCGCTGCGGGCCGAGGAGAAGCTGTCCGGCCTGACCCGCAGGTGGGTCGGGTTCCGCAACCGGCAGCTCACCCGGGCCCGCAAGGACCGCAAGCTGGACGGCCCGTGGGACCGCGCGTACACGCAGTTCTGGCGCCGGCTGCGTGGCGACGGCGCGTGGCGGCGGCTGGAACCGGGCCTGTGGGACTACGAGCTGGCCTACGGCCGGGTCGTCGACGAACTGGCGCCGGACCTGATCCACGCCAACGACTTCCGGATGCTCGGCGTCGGCGCGCGCGCGAAGGTGCGGGCCGCCGCGGCGGGCCGCCGGATCGCGCTCGTGTGGGACGCCCACGAATACCTGCCCGGCGTGCAGCCGTGGCGGGACAACGCCCGCTGGCTGCCCGGCAACGTCGCGCACGAGCGGGAGTACGTGCCCTACGCCGACGCCGCCGTGACCGTCTCCGGCGGTCTGGCCGACCTGCTGCGGGCGGAGCACGGGCTGGCCGAGCGGCCCGCGGTGGTGCTCAACGCCCCGGCGGTGGGGGAGCTGCCGGCGGACCCGGCCGAGCCGGCGCCGGACATCCGCGCCCGCTGCGGCCTTGGCCCGGACGAGCCGCTGCTCGTCTACAGCGGGGTCGCCGCCGCCAAGCGCGGCCTCGGGGTGATGGTCGAGGCGCTGCCCCGGCTGCCCGGTGCGCACGTCGCTCTCGTGGTCAACAAACCCGACTCGGCGTACGTGCGGGGCCTGGTCACTCGTGCCGGTGAGCTGGGTGCGGCGGACCGGCTGCACGTGCTGCCGTACGTGCCGCACCACCAGGTGGTCCGGTTCCTCAGTGGCGCGCAGGTCGGCGTCATCCCGATCCAGCACTGGCCGAACCACGAGATCGCGCTGATCACCAAGTTCTTCGAGTATTCACACGCCCGCCTGCCGCTCGTCGTCTCCGACGTGCGCACCATGGCCGAGACTGTCCGGGAGACCGGCCAGGGTGAGGTGTTCCGCGCCGAGGACGTGGCCGACTTCGTTCGCGCGGTCACCGCGGTGCTCGCCGAGCCGCGGCGTTACCGCGCCGCGTACGACCGGCCGGGTCTGCTGGCCGGCTGGACCTGGGAGGCGCAGGCGCAGGTGCTCGACGACGTCTACACCCGGCTGCTGCCCGACGCGCCGCCCCGACCGGCCGCCGCTCCGCAGCCACCGACACCGATCTCGGTGGAGGTCGGCGCGTGAGCACTCCGGACGTCACGGTGGTGGTCGCGGTCTACAACACCATGCCGTACCTCACCACCTGCCTGGACTCGCTCGTCGGGCAGACCATCGGCCAAGACCGGCTGGAGGTCGTGGCGGTCGACGACGGCTCCACCGACGGCAGCGGCGCCGAGCTGGACCGCTATGCCAAGCGGTACCCGGGCACGGTCCGGGTGCTGCACCAGGCCAACTCCGGCGGCCCGGCGCAGCCCAGCAACCTTGCCCTCGACCACGCCCGCGGCCGGTACGTGCTCTTCATCGGCTCGGACGACCACCTCGGCCCGGAGGCGCTGGAGCGCCTGGTCGACGCGGCCGACCGGTGGGATTCCGACGTGGTGCTCGGCCGGATGGTCGGCACCAACAAGCGCTACGTGCACCAGGCCGTGTACGCCACCACCGTGGAGCGGCTCGGCCTGTTCGACAGCGACCTGCCCTGGTCGCTGTCGAACACCAAGCTGTTCCGCCGGGAGCTGATCGAGCGGCACGGCCTGCGGTTCCGCACGGACATGCCGATGGGCAGCGACCAGCCGTTCACGCTGGAGGCCTGCTTCCGGGCGAAGAAGGTGTCCGTCCTCGGCGACTACGACTACTACTACGCGGTCAAGCGGGACAACGCCCAGAACATCACCTACGCCAGCCAGTTCTCCGAGCGGCTGCGCTGCGCCGAGGAACTCGTCGGTTTCGTCGCCGGCCTGATCGAGCCGGGCCCGCGGCGTGACGCGGTGCTGGTGCGCCACTTCAGCTGGGAGGTGGCGAAGCTGCTCCGCGAGGAGTTCCTCACGCTCTCCCCGCAGGTGCAGGAGGACGTGCACGACCGGGTCCGCAGGCTGGCCGGGGCCTACCTCACCGACGGGGTTCTCGCCCGGATGGCGTGGCAGGAGCGGCTGCGGGTGGCGGTGGCGCGCGACGGCGACCTTGACGCGCTGCGTAACCTGATCGGCCAGCAGTCGGACAGGTCACTGCCCGACGTCACCGTGGCCGACGGCCGCTGGTACGCCAACCACGTCGGCTTCCGCGACCCCGCGTTCGGCTACCCGGACGACTGGTACGACGTCACCGACCGCGCCGGCGACCTCCTTGCCCGGCTCACCGCGACCGGGCTGGCCTGGGGGCGGGACGCCGCCGGGGCCCGGGCCCTGGTGGTCACCGCGCGAAGCCGCCGGGCGGAGCTGGCCGAGCTGGCCCCCGGGGCGCTGCGGGTCGGTGTGGGCGACCTCACGGGTGTCACGTCGGTCGAGCGGGACGGTCCCGGTACGGTCGTCCGGACGGACTTCGCGGTGGACCGGCTGCTGGCGGTCGCGGCGGGCGGCGGACGTCGTATCGTACGGGCCGAGGTCTCCGCCCCGGGCGGGACGGGCTCGGCGCCGCTGCGCACCGAACGCCCCGTCGCCGCACCCCGGCTGATGGCCCGGCGTGGTGCCCGGTGGCACCTCGTCACGCCCACCACGAACCACAAGGGCCAGGTGATCGTCGCGATCACGCCGGTGACCCCCGGTCGGTTCCTTGCCCGCCTGCGCCGAATCTGGCCCTCTGGAGGAAAGTAGTTCATGAACATCTGCGTCGTCGCGCTCGGCAAGATCGGTCTGCCGCTGGCCGTGCAGTTCGCGTCCAAGGGGCACCGGGTGATCGGCGCCGACGTCTCCGAGCGGGTCGTCCAGCTGGTCAACGACGGTGCCGTGCCCTTCCCGGGTGAGACCGACCTGGACGTCAAGCTGAAGGAGACGGTGGCCGCCGGCCTGCTGTCCGCCACCACCGACACCGCGGCCGCGGTCGCCGAGTCAGAGGCGGTCGTCGTGGTCGTGCCGCTGTTCGTGGACGCCGACGGCGTGCCGGACTTCGGCTGGATGGACGACGCCACCCGGGCCATCGCCCGTGGCCTGAAGCCGGGCACGCTTGTCAGCTACGAGACGACCCTGCCGGTCGGTACCACCCGCGACCGTTGGGCGCCGATGCTCGCCGAGGGCTCCGGCCTCACCGTCGGCACCGACTTCCACCTGGTGTTCAGCCCCGAGCGGGTGCTCACCGGCCGGGTCTTCGCCGACCTGCGCCGCTACCCGAAGCTGGTCGGCGGCATCGACGAGGCGTCGGCCGCGCACGGTGTCCGGTTCTACGAGGCGGTGCTCGACTTCGACGAGCGGGCCGACCTGGACCGGCCCAACGGCGTGTGGGACCTCGGCTCGGCGGAGGCGTCCGAGCTGGCCAAGCTCGCCGAGACCACCTACCGGGACGTGAACATCGGCCTGGCGAACCAGTTCGCCCGCTTCGCCGACACCGTCGGCGTGGACGTGACCAGGGTCATCGAGGCGTGCAACACGCAGCCGTACAGCCACATCCACTCGCCGGGCATCGCGGTCGGCGGCCACTGCATCCCGATCTACCCGCGGATGTACCTGTGGAACGACCCGGCCGCCACCGTGGTGCGTTCGGCCCGCGAGGCCAACGCGGCCATGCCCGACTACGCGGTCGACCTGCTCGCCGCCGCGTACGGCGACCTGACCGGGGTCGGCGTGCTGGTGCTCGGCGCCGCCTACCGCGGTGGCGTCAAGGAGACCGCCTTCTCCGGCGTCTTCCCGACCGTGGCGGCGCTGCGGCAGCGGGGCGCCGTGCCGTACGTGTCGGACCCGATGTACAGCAACGAGGAACTGGTCGCGCACGGCCTGCCCGGTTACGACGGCGAGCCGGTCGGTGCCGCGGTGATCCAGGCCGA
This sequence comes from Micromonospora sp. DT31, assembly GCF_049841795.1. Classification (NCBI taxonomy): domain Bacteria; kingdom Bacillati; phylum Actinomycetota; class Actinomycetes; order Micromonosporales; family Micromonosporaceae; genus Micromonospora; species Micromonospora sp. DT31. Next base: position 24,058 of record NZ_JBNCKZ010000013.1, read on the forward strand.
CCACGCCGAGTACCGCACCCTCGCGCCGGCCGACCTGCCGGGTGTGACGGTGCTGGTGGACGGTCGCCGGGTCACCGATCCGGCGCGCTGGACGGGTGTGCGTCGGGTGGTCATCGGCGGCTGATCCCGCCGCGCTCGCGGGCCCCGGTCGTCGGTGACGGCCGGGGCCCGTCGCGTGTGGCGGCCGTCACCGACGACCGGGACATCGTCGTGCGTCGTTCACCTTCCGGACACCCCGGCAATACTTGTGTCATGTGGCCCATCTAGGGTCGCAGCCGTCCGTATCGAACCCCACCGACCTCGTGGGGCAGACAGGGAGCGTGTCGTTGTTCAGCAGAGTACGCAGCCAGCAGGGTCTCGCCGCGGTGGGCGCGACGCTCCTCGGCTACGCGGTCATGGTGCTGTCCGGGATCCTCGGCCTGGTGATCCCGTACGCGGTGGCCGGTGCGGTCGCCATCGCCGGTGAACTGGCCCTGGGCCGGCGGCACGGCGCGACCGCCGAACTGCTGGACAAGGCCGGTCTCGGGGCGGTCTTCCGGCGGCTGGTGCGGGACCTGTCGGTGGTGCTGCTGGTGGTCGCCACGGTCCGCCCCGGCGTGGCCGGCACGATCGCGGTGCTGCTGCTGCCCGCCGCGCTGTGGACCGTGGCGGTGGGCACCAGCGCGATCACCAGGGTCGTCGAGGGGCGGGTGGACACGCCGGCGTACACCCGCAACATCGACCTCGGTGCGTTGCGCCGGGTTCCGGTCCCGCCGGCCTGGGCGCGGGCCCTGTCCGGGCTGCGGATGCCGCTGCTCAACGTGGCGCTGGTGCCGGCGGCCGTGGTCGCCGCCCTGCTCGACCGGGCCGCCCCGGTGGTGGTCACCGGCGTGGTGACGCTGGTCGCGGGCCTGGTCACCGCCGCGGCGTTGGCGTCCGCCGCGCTGCGCGGCCGGGGACCGAGCCCGGGTGTGCTGCCCGGTGTGCACGACTGGCTGGCCCGTGAGCGGCCGGAGGTGGCGCTCTATTTCGCCGGCCCGGCCAAGGACGTCTACCAGGCCAACATGTGGCTCGCGCCGGTGGAGGCGACGGGCCGCCGCGCGGTGGTGCTGCTGCGCGCCGCGGACGCGTTCACGGAGTTGGCCGACACCCGGCTGCCGGTGATCTGCGTGCCGGCCGGCGTGGACTTCATGAACCTCGACCTCGGTTCGCTGCGGGTGGCCCTGTACGCGGCGAACGTCGGCGCCAACATCCACCTGCTGCGGGAGCCGGGCGTGAAGCACGTCTTCGTCGGCCACGGCGACAGCGACAAGCAGGCCAGCGTCAACCCGTACAGCAAGGTGTACGACGAGGTGTGGGTGGCCGGGCCGGCCGGCCGGGAGCGGTACGCCCGGGCCGGGGTCGGTGTGCTGGACCGGGACATCGTGGAGATCGGCCGGCCGCAGCTGGCCGGGGTGCACACGTTCGGCTCGGGTGCCGCCGACCACCGGTTCACCGTGCTCTACGCGCCGACCTGGGAGGGGTGGCTCGACGACGACCCGTACCACACCTCGCTGGTGCTGATGGGCGAGCGGATCGTGTCGAACCTGCTGGCCGCGGGGAACGTGCGGGTGATCTACAAGCCGCACCCGTTGACCGGCAGCCGTTCGCCCAGGGCCCGCGCCGCGCACGAGCGGATCGTGGCCCAGGTCCGGGCGGCCGGCGGCCAGAGCGACCCGGCCGCGCTGGACAACGCCGCGCACCTGGTGGTGACCGGGCGCACGCCCGGGCTGTTCGACTGCTTCAACGTCACCGACCTGCTGGTCAGCGACGTGTCCAGTGTGGTCTCCGACTTCGTGCAGAGCGAGCGGCCGTACGTGGTGGCCAACCCGGCCGGCCTGCCGGAGGACGAGTTCCGCCGGCAGTTCCCGACCGCGCGGGCGGCCTACCTGCTCTCCACCGACTGCGGTGAACTGGCGAAGATCCTCGACGTGACCCGGGCCGGGGACGACCCGATGACCGGGGCGCGGCGGGAGTTGAAGGAGTATCTGCTCGGCCCGGCGGGGGCCAACCCGATGGACCGTTTCCGGGACGAGGTCGGCCGGCTCTGCGGCTGAACCGTGGCGACGACGCGGGGCGACGACCGAACCCGGTCGTCGCCCGTCGCGTGGTCGGCCCCGTCGCGCGGTCAGCCCTGGTGCGGCGGGTTGTCCACGTCGCGGGAGACGACCTCACCCTTGGCGTCGACCCAGCCCTTCGGCCGGGCCGGGTTGCCGGCCACCAGCTGGTACGGCTTGACGTCCCGGGTCACCACCGAACCGGCGGCGATCATCGCGTACTCGCCGACCTCGATGCCGCAGACCAGCGTGGCGTTCGCGCCGATCGAGGCGCCCCGGCGAACCATGGTGGGGGTGATCGTCCAGTCCGGATTCTGGGCGCGGGGGCGGAAGTCGTTGGTGAAGACCGCGCAGGGTCCGACGAACACCTCGTCCTCGATGGTCACGCCCTGGTAGACGGACACGTTGTTCTGGATCTTCACCAGGTCGCCCACGGTGACACCCGCGTCCACGTACACGTTGCGGCCGATCACGCAGCCGGCGCCGACCTGGGCGGTCGACCGGATGTGGGCCAGGTGCCAGACCTTCGTGCCGTCGCCGACCTGGGCGCCGGACTCCACGTCGGCCGTCGGGTGGACGAAGACGGAGGCGGACCGGTCCTTGCTGTCAGTCATCTCAACTCGCATCATGGCAGGGCGCGTCGGGCGCCGTCGGGCGGGCTCGACGCAGCATAACGACCGGTCACCCGAGCGGTTCGCCCACCGCGTGGCGGGCGGGGGCCGGGTGGCTCACCACCGCGGCCCGCAGCGGCTCGCGTCCGGGGGGCGCGTCTGCCACCATTCGCAGGGCAGCACATCGAGCGGACGGAGTTGACGGTGCGCATCCTCCTGGTCGAGGACGACCGTCGCGTCGCCGCAGCCCTGTCGTCCGCGCTGACCCGCCGCGGCTACCAGGTGGAGCACGCCCCCACCGTGGCGGCGGCGCTGTCGGCCGCCCCCTGCGACCTGGTGCTGTTGGACCTGACACTGCCCGACGGCGACGGCACCGACCTGTGCCGCGAGCTGCGCCGGCGCAGCAGTCAGCTCGGCATCATCGCGGTGACCGCGCGCGGCGAGGAACGCGACCGGGTGTTGGGCCTGCGCCTGGGCGCCGACGACTACGTGGTGAAGCCGTTCTCGATGGTGGAGTTGCAGGCGCGGATCGAGGCGGTGCTGCGCCGGGCCGCGCGTGCCGCGCCCGAGCGCAACCTCATCGAGGCCGGGCCGGTCCGCATCGACGTGGACGGCCGGACGGTGAGCGTGGCCGGTCGGGAGGTGGCGCTCACCCGCAAGGAGTTCGACATCCTGCTCTCGCTCGCCCGCCAACCCGGGGCGGCCGTGGCACGCGACCGGATCCTGCTCGACGTGTGGGGCACCACCTGGGCCGACCGGCACACCGTGGAGGTGCACGTCGGGTCGCTGCGCGGCAAGCTGGGCGACCCGACGCTCGTGGAGACCGTGCGCGGGGTCGGCTACCGGCTCCGGGGCGCGTGAGGGGAGGGGGCCGGTGCGCCGTCGACTGGTGATCAGCTACCTGCTGCTGATGGTGTTGGTGCTGCTGGCCCTGGAGACCCCGCTCGCGGCGACGCTCGCCTCCCGGGAGACCGACCGGGTACGCGCCGACCGCCTGGCCGACGCCACCCGCTTCGCCTCGCTGGCCGGGCCGGCGTTGCGCGGCGGCAGCCCGGGCCCGCTCGACGGGGAACTTGCCGCCTACGACGCGCTCTACGGCATCAGCGCGGCGGTGGTGGACCGGGAACGCCGTACCGTGGTCGCCTCGTCCGGCTGGGAGCCGGGCTCGGGCGCCGGGCCGGCCCTGGACACCGCGCTGTCCGGGCAGCAGTTCAGCGCCCCCGAGTCGATCCTGCCGTGGGCGGGCGAGCCGGTGGTGACGGCGGTGCCGATCAGCGACGGGGGCGAGGTGCTCGGCGCCGTGGTCACCAGCAGTCCGGCGGACGACGTACGCCGCAGCGTCACGCAGTGGTGGCTGGCGCTGGCCGGCGTCGGCCTGCTGGCGGTGCTGGCCTGCGTCTCCACCGCGTTCGGGCTGGCCGGCTGGGTGCTGCGCCCGGTCACCGAGCTGGACACGGTGACCCACGAGATCGCCGAGGGTCGCCGCACCGCCCGGGTCCGTCCCCGGCTCGGCCCGCCCGAACTGCGCCGGCTGGCGACCAGCTTCAACGACATGGCCGACGCGGTGTCCGACGTGATGGACCGGCAGCGTGCCTTCGTCGCGCACGCCAGCCACCAGCTCCGAAATCCCCTTACCGCGCTGCGGCTGCGGGTGGAGGAACTCGGGCCCAGCCTCGCCGACCCGGACGGCCGGCTCGAGCACCTGCTGGCACTGGAGGAGACCGATCGGCTGGCCACCGTGCTCGACGCGCTGCTCACCCTGGCCCGCGCCGAACGGGAGGAGAACCAGCGGGTCACCGTGGACGCCACCGCCGCGGCCGCCTCCCGCGTCGCCGCGTGGAAGCCGCTGGCCCGGCACCGGGCGGTCGTCCTGCGACTCGACGCCACCGACACCCCGGCGTACACCCGGACCGTGCCGACCGCCATCGACCAGGCGTTGGACGCCCTGATCGACAACGCGGTGAAGTTCAGCGGCACCGGGGGAGAGGTGACGGTGGCCGTACGCCCCGCCGACGGCGGGACGACCCTGACCGTCTCCGACACCGGCCCCGGCATGACGGCCAGCCAGCTCGACCAGGCCACCGAGCGGTTCTGGCGGGCGCCGGACGCGCAGAACGTCGAGGGCGCCGGGTTGGGGTTGACCATCGCGGCGGTGCTCGTGGACGCGTCCGACGGGCGGCTCACCATGCGTCGCGGTGAACCCCGTGGCCTGGTCGCCGAGCTGTGGTTCCCGGCGTCGGACGAGGACCCGGGCGTCGTCGGCGGGCCGGTGGCCGCGCAGCGCGCGGACGAGCCGGTGGGCCGCTGACCCGGTTCAGGGCTTCGCCGCGCGATACCAGTCGGCGGCGCCCGGATGCAGCGGCAGCGGGGCGGTGACGATCGCCGACCGGGGGCTCATCCGACCGGCCGCTGGGTGCGCCGCGGCCAACTCCTGACGGCGTTCCATCAGCAGCCGGGTCACCTCGTGGACCAGTCGGGCGGGCAGGTCGGCACGGACGATCAGATAGTTCGGGTTCGCCACCGTGCTGACCGGTTGCACCTGGTACGCCGACTGGGGAATGTCCCGGGTCACGTAGACCTGCCCGTACGCGCGCCGCAGCGGGTCGGTCCAGTCGCCCAGGTCGACGATCCGCAGCGAGGTCTGCTGGGCCAGGTCGGCGACGCCGCGCACCGGCAGGCCGCCGGAGAAGAAGAACGCGTCGATCCGCCCCTCCCGCAGGGCGATCACCGAGTCGTCCAGCCCGAGGTGCTCCCGGCGTACCCGGTCCCCGTCGAGTTGCGCCACGGCGAGCAGACGGGTGGCGGTGATCTCGGTGCCCGAGCCGTCGGCGCCCACCGACACCCGACGCCCGCGCAGGTCGGCGACCGTACGGATGGGGCCGCCGGCGGTGGTGACCAGGTGCAGCAGGTCGTCGTACACCCGGGCGACGGCGAGCACGGTCGGGTGGTCGGGTCCGCGCGGAGGCAGCACGTCGGCCTGGGTGAAGGCCAGCTCCGCCTGGCCCGAGCCGACCAGCCGGACGTTCTGCGCCGAGGCGGCGGTGACCACCGCCTCGGCGCGTACCCCGGGCAGGTCGCGGTTGAGCAGGGCGGCCAGCGACTGGCCGAAGGCGTGGTAGACGGCGGTCGGGCTGCCGGTGGCGATGCGGATCCGGGTCGGCTCGGCCGGGGTGTCCCGGCAGCCACCGAGGCCGGCGCAGAGCAGCAGCGCCAGCGCGAGCGGGGCGGCGATCCGGCGCCGCACGCGCACCGGCCAGTGTCGGCTCACGGGCTGCACTCTGCGCCGTGCGCCGCCGCCGCGCAAGCCCGGCCGCCCGCCGGCGGTCAGCCGGTCGGGGCCAGCTCCGCGCTTTCGGTGATCCGGGCCCGGTGCTCTCCGTTGGGCACCACCACCAGGAAGCAACCCGCGCCCGGTCGCAGCGCCGTCGGTACGTCCAGCAGCGCCGCGCCGCGCACCAGCACCGCCGCCAGGTCCCGGTCGGCGAGCCGGATGCCGAGGCAGTGCCGGCGGACGTGCCGGCCCCCGGCGAGCAGCGCCGCCCGCCAGGCCGCCGCGGCCAGCCGGGACCACCGGAGCCGCCGCGCCGCCGAGGCGCCGGGGAACGGACCGCCGAGCAGTTCCCGGCGCCCGCGCCGCCAGCCGTCGGCGAGCAGGGCCGCGTACGTCGGCCGGTGCTCCGGGGGCACCGACAGCCGGTGCAGTTCGTAGCGGCGGCGCAGGCCACCGGTGGTCAGTCCCTGCCCCACCGGCACGTCGAGGCGGTCCAGCAACTGCCGCATCCGGTGTGCCGCGTCCGCCCGGTTGAACTCGGCGACCCCGCTGCGGTAGGGGTCGGCGTCGGCGCGACGGGGGACGGGCGGTGGTGTCGAGCAGCGCACCATGCAGGCGAGTTCGAAGGCGTCGGTGACGGTCAGCCAGTCCAGCGGCGTCGGGTGGGGTGGGTCGAGCAGCGTTGCGGTTTCGGCGAGCATCGGGGTGCTCCTCGCTCAGAGTCGGGGTGCCTCTACCGTTGTCCCCTACTGGCGGGTCGGGAACGTCTGCGCCGCAGCCTTGAGCAAAACTTGCGGGAATCTCGGCTCAGAGTTCGGTGACCACCAGGTCGAGCTGCCGGGGCCGGCCGGCCACCGGGGGTGCCTCCTCCACTGTGTACTTCAGGTCCCGCAGCACGCCCACGAGCGCGTCGGCGCCGCGCGGCCGGGCGTCGGCCAGCAGGAGGTCCCGGACCAGCCGCCCCTTGGTGGCCTTGTTGAAGTGGCTCACCACCGACCGGGTCGGCGTGCCGTCCACGGACCGCTCGTGCAGCACCCGCACGGTCACCGTGCGCTCGGCGAGCGCCCCGCGCGGCGCCCAGGTGGCCGCGTACGCGCCGGAGCGCAGGTCCAGCACCGGCCCACGGCCCACCGCCGTCGCCATCGCCGGAGCGAGCGCGGCACGCCAGTACGCCGACAGCGCCCCGATCCCCGGCAGGCGCACCCCGATCGGGCAGCGGTACGGCGGGATGCGGTCGGCGAGGCGGACCGCGCCCCACAGACCGGAGCTGATCAGCACGCTACGGCGGGCCGCCCGCTGCGCGGCCGGGGGCAGCGTGTCCAGGTCGAGCGCCTCGTAGAGCACGCCGGTGTAGAGCCGTCCGGCCGGCGCGGTCGCCGCGGACCGCAGCCGGGCGTTGCGCCGCAGCTCGTCGCGCTGCCCCTCGCTCAGGCCCAGGGCCTGCCGGGCCGCCGCCTCGTCCGGGCTGGCGCACAGGTCGACGAGCGCACCCAGGACCGCCTCCCGGGCCGGGTTCAGCTCGGTCAGCGACAGCCGGGACAGGTCCAGCCGCCGGCCGGTCCCGACCTCGGCCTTCCCCTCCGACGGGGGCAGCAGGATGAGCACCGGCACAGCGTACGGGCCGGGTTCAGCGCCACGGCCGTACGGCACGGTCGGGGTGGTACAGGCGACTGTCGCCGACCCGGGCCACCACCGCCGCGTCGGCCCGCCCGCCCAGCGCCCGGCGCAGCGTGCGCTCGGCCGGGGAGCCGACACCCACCACGTACCCGGGGCGGTCCGCCCGGGCGACCCGCCGCCAGTACGCCGGATAGCGGTTCTGCCCGGGGCGCAGGGCATCGTCCAGCACCCCGCAGGCCACCGCCTCGCCGGTGTTGAAGACCAGCCGGTGGCAGGTCCAGTAGTCCCCGTACACCTCGTGCAGTCCGGCCCGCAGCACCGTGTCGGCGAGCCGGCGGGCGGTGCGTTCCTCGGACCGGACGCCCGGCACACCGGCCAGGAACGTCACGGTGCCGGCCAGCGTGGCGGCGGCCAGCCCGGCCAGTACGGCGGCGGCGGTGGCCCTGCCGATCCGGGCGGCCCGGCCGGCGACGGACCGCACCGGGTGCGCGGCGGCCAGCCAGAGCGGCCACAGCACCGCGGGCAGCGAGACCTGCAGCACCGACAGGTAGCGGGCGTTGCCCAGCGGGTCGGTCGCGGCCAGCGGGCTGCGCACGTACACCAGCAGGGTCGCGGCGGCCCCGGCGACCAGGGCGAGGATCGCCGCGGCCCGGACCCGCGCGGCGTGGTCCGCGGCCCGGCGGTACGCGAGCAGCCCGAGCACGGCGGCGGCCACCAGCAGCACCGGGTAGAGCAGCCCGAACCACCGCGCCCACGGCGCGCAGCCGTCCATCGGGCACAGGCCGGACGCCAGCGGCACCCCCTCCAGCAGCCCGCCGCGCAGCCGCTGCGCCACCGACGGCACCACCCCCTCCTTCGTGCTGATCTCCCGCAGCACGGACAGCGAGTCCTGCCCCGCCGGCGCCACGATGTTGTCCTTGACCACCGGCGCGATGCCGACCACGAACCCGGCCACCAGCAGCACGCCCGGCCAGCCGACCAGTTCCCGGGGCACGGCCAGGACCAGCACCACGCCGGCAGCCAGCAGGTACGGCGCGATCAGCCAGTCCGACCACAGCGCCAGCCCGGCGAGCAGCCCGAACGCGCCGGTGGCCAGCCAGCGGTGCCGCAGCCGCCCCGCGCCGAGCGCGACCGCGACGAGCAGCAGCACCAGCACCACCGGCTTCACCTCCGGCCGGCCGCCGACCGCGGTGAGCTGGTCGCGGACCACCCGTTCCGAGCCGAGCGCCAGCAGGCCCACCACGGCCACCGCCAGCCAGGGGGAGAACAGCCGGCGGGTCGTCAGGTACGCCAGCCATACGAAGATCCCGTACAGCACCAGCACCGGCAGCCGCAGCAGCGGCCAGCTCGGCCCGGCCACGCCGACCAGCGGTGCGGCCAGGTACGACTCCAGCACCCCCATGTAGTGCTGGCCGTAGAGGAACACCGGCCGTTCACGGCCCTCGGCGATGTGCAGCGCGGCCAGCCCGAACGTGGCCTCGTCGCTGTTCGAGGCGGGCACCGTGAGCAACGTCAGCACCAGCCGGTAACCCACACCGGCGGCGCCGAGCAGCGCCGCCGCCCACGCCGCTGCGTCCGGACGTCGTCGTACCCGGTCCCGTTCCGCTGTCGACACGACCAACGCCCCCGTCGCCGCCTCGACCGAAGTCTGTCACGGCGGTGGGCCGCCCGAGGGCCGATCGGCGTGGATCACTCGCGTGGCCGGCCCCCGCAGGTTGTGGCACTGTTGCAGCGTGCCGCCAACATCACCGAACCAACTGGCCGTGCCCCAACTGCACCGCGCCGCGCGCCTCGAGGACGCCCTGCACGGCCTGGTGGAACGGCGCTTGCGGCGCACCGGGTGGCAGCCCAACATCGTCGCGTACGCCGGCTACGGCGCCCCGGGTTGGGCGCGCGTGCTCTGCCGGGTGCTGCTGGGCCGGCCGGACACCCGGCGACGCGGCCGGGTGGACAAGGTGCGGGGCTGGCGCAGCTTCGCCACCCTGCCCGCCAAGCACATCCGGGTGACCGTGGAGGCCAACGGCGTACGCCAGGAGGTGACCGCCGACCGCAGCGGTTTCATCGACACGGTGATCGAGGGCGACTTCACCCCCGGCTGGGGCTGCGTACGCCTCAGCGTCCCGGACGCCGAGCCGGTGGAGGCGCTGGTGCGCGTCCTCGACCCGACCGTCCGGTTCGGCATCATCTCCGACATCGACGACACGGTCATGGTGACGGCGCTGCCCCGGCCGCTGCTGGCCGCGTGGAACACGTTCGTCCTCGACGAGCACGCCCGCAACGCCGTGCCCGGCATGGCGGTGCTCTACGAACGCCTGGCCACCGCCCACCCGGGCGCGCCCGTGTTCTACCTCTCCACCGGCGCCTGGAACGTCGCGCCGACGCTCACCCGGTTCCTGTCCCGGCACCTCTATCCGGCCGGGCCGCTGCTGCTCACCGACTGGGGGCCGACCGCCGACCGCTGGTTCCGCAGCGGCCGGGAACACAAGCGGGCCACGCTGGCCCGACTGGCCCAGGAGTTCCCCGAGGTGCGCTGGCTGCTCATCGGCGACGACGGGCAGCACGACCCGGAGATCTACCGGGAGTTCGCCGCCGCGCACCCGGAGAACGTGGCCGGGGTGGCGATCCGGCAGCTGTCACCGACGGAGTCGGTGCTCGCCGGCAGCCTGCCCGCACCCGCCGAACGGTCGTCGTCCTCGGGCCCGGTGGGGCAGAAGTGGCTGAGCGCCCCCGACGGCGCCGGCCTGTGGAAGCTCCTGCGCGAAGCCGACCTGGTCTGATCGCCGGGCGTGCTGTCGCTCAGCCGGCAGCCCCGGCCGGGCGGCTACCGCCCGGGGTCGGCCGCCGACCGGAAGCCCGCCGTCACGTGGCGGGCTCGCCGCGCGCGGTCAGGCCTGGTGCAGCCAGAGCACGCCCAGCGGTGGCACCCGAAGCGCCGCCGACGCCGGCAGCCCGTGCCACGGCACGTTCTCCGCGTGCACCTCGCCCAGGTTGCCCACGCCGGACCCGCCGTAGTGGTGGGCGTCGGTGTTCAGCGCCTCGGCCCACGTCCCGCCGGCCGGCAGGCCGATCCGGTAGTCCTCCAGCGGGGCCGCGGAGAAGTTCGCCACGCAGACGAGCGTCTGGCCGTCCGGAGCGATCCGGATGAACGACACCGCGTTGTTGGCCACGTCGTCCCCGGCGATCCAGCGGAAACCCGCCGGGTCGGTGTCCTGCGCCCAGAGCGCCGGAGTCTCCCGGTAGACCCGGTTCAGGTCGGCCACCAGCCGTTGCACGCCGGCCCGGGCCGGGTCGTGGGTCAGGTACCAGTCGAGGCCGCGCTCCTCGCTCCACTCCCGGTCGTCGGCCAGCTCGCAGCCCATGAAGAGCAACTGCTTGCCCGGGTGCGCCCACATGTACGCCAGCAGCGCCCGGGTGTTGGCCAGCCGCTGCCACGTGTCGCCGGGCATCTTCCCGGCCAGCGAGCCCTTGCCGTGCACCACCTCGTCGTGGCTGATCGGCAGCACGTAGTTCTCGCTCCACGCGTACGCCAGGGAGAACGTGAGCTGGTGGTGGTGGTGCTGCCGGTAGATCGGGTCCTTCGAGGTGTAGAGCAGGGTGTCGTGCATCCAGCCCATGTTCCACTTGAAGCCGAACCCGAGCCCGCCCTCGAAGGTCGGCCTGGTGACGCCGGGCCAGGCGGTGGACTCCTCGGCGATCATCAGCGCGCCCGGGTGGTGCCGGTAGACGGTGGCGTTGACCTCCTGGAGGAACGTGATCGCCTCCAGGTTCTCCCGGCCGCCGTGCACGTTCGGGGCCCACTGCCCCTCCGGCCGGGAGTAGTCCAGGTAGAGCATCGAGGCGACCGCGTCGACCCGCAGCCCGTCGACGTGGAACTCGTCGAGCCAGTACAGCGCGTTGGCGACCAGGAAGTTGCGCACCTCGTTGCGGCCGAAGTCGAACACGTACGTGCCCCAGTCGGGCTGCTCGCCGCGCCGCGGGTCGGGGTGCTCGTAGAGCGGGGTGCCGTCGAAGCGGGCCAACGCCCACTCGTCCTTCGGGAAGTGCGCCGGCACCCAGTCCAGGATCACCCCGATGCCGGCGGCGTGCAGCCGGTCCACCAGGTGACGGAAGTCGTCCGGGTCGCCGAACCGGGAGGTCGGCGCGTAGTAGCCGGTGACCTGGTAGCCCCACGAGCCGCCGTACGGGTGCTCCATCACCGGCAGGAGCTCCACGTGCGTGAAGCCCATCTCGACCACGTACGCGGTGAGCTGCTCGGCCAGCTCCCGGTAGCCGAGGCCGGGCCGCCACGAACCCAGGTGCACCTCGTACACGCTCATCGGCTCCTGGTGCGGCGCCTGCCGGGACCGGCGTGCGAGCCAGTCCGCGTCGCCCCACTCGTACCGGGACTCGTGCACCACCGACGCGGTGGCCGGCGGCACCTCGGCGCGCGCGGCCATCGGGTCGGCCTTGTCCCGCCACCGGCCGTCGGCGCCGAGGATGCGGTACTTGTAGCGGCTGCCCACCGGCACGCCGGGCACGAAGATCTCCCACACGCCGGTGGCGCCGAGCGACCGCATCGGCCAGCCGTCGTCCGGGCCCCAGCCGGTGGCGTCGCCGACCAGCCGCACGCCGCGCGCGTTGGGCGCCCACACCGCGAACGCGACACCGCCGTCGCGGACCCGGGCGCCGAGCGCCGACCAGAGCCGCTCGTGCCGGCCCTCGCCGATCAGGTGCAGGTCGAGTTCGCCGAGCGTCGGCGGGTGACGGTACGGGTCGTCGTGCGTCGTGCCGTCCACGTCCAGCCGGTAGTCGAGCACCTCGCCCGGCAGCACCGCCTCGAACACACCGGCGTCGTGCACCCGCTTCATCGGGTGCGGCTCGCCGTCGACGAGCACCGCCACCTCGCCGGCGCCCCGGCGCAGCGTGCGGATGACGGTGTTCCCGTCGGCCGGGTGCGCCCCGAGCACGGCGTGCGGGTCGGGCAGCGCGCCGGCGATCAACTGGTCCATCGGGTGTCGTCCTTGTCGGCCGGTGCGGTCGGGGCGGTGCCGCCGGACAGGTCGGCGGGTACGTCTTCGACGGTCAGGTCGGGCGCGGCCGGGTGGGCCGGCTCGGCGGGCTCCGGCGCCGCCGGGCGGCGCACGGTGAGCACGTGCGCCGGTTGCAGGTACGGGTCCAGGCGCACCGCGTTGCGCTGCCCCCAGTCGTACTCGGCGCCGGTCAGCTCGTCGCGCACGGTGAACCGTTCGTGCCAGTCGAAGCCGAGCGCCGGCATGTCCAGCGTGGTGTTGCCCCACTGCACGGTGCGGGAGTCGAACGAGCAGACCACGATCACCGTGTTGCCGGTGTCCGGGTCGTGCTTCGACCAGCACAGCAGCGCCGGGTTGTCGATGTCGTGGAAGCGCAGGTTGCGCAGCTGGTGCAGGGCCGGGTTGTCCCGGCGTACCCGGTTGAGCGTGGTGACGAACGGCGCCAGCGAGCGGCCCTGCGCCAGCGCGGCGTCCCAGTCGCGGGGCCGCAGCTCGTACTTCTCGTTGTCCAGGTACTCCTCGGCGCCGGGGCGCGCCACGTGCTCGAACAGCTCGAACCCGGCGTACATGCCCCAGGAGGGGGAGAGCAGCGCGGCCAGCACCGCCCGGATCTTGAACATCGGCGGCCCACCGTCCTGCAACGAGGAGTGCAGGATGTCAGGCGTGTTCGGCCAGAAGTTCGGCCGCATCCAGTCCACCGAGGCGACCAGTTCCTCGCAGTACTCGCGCATCTCGGCCGCCGTCGTGCGCCAGGTGAAGTAGGTGTACGACTGGGTGAAGCCGACCCGGCCGAGCCCGTGCATGATGGCCGGCCGGGTGAACGCCTCGGCCAGGAACAACACGTCCGGGTCGACGCTCTTGACCTCGGCGATCAGCCAGTGCCAGAAGTCGAACGGCTTGGTGTGCGGGTTGTCCACCCGGAAGATGCGGATGCCCTCGCCGACCCAGTGCAGCACCACCCGCAGCACCTCGGCGCGGATGCCCTCCGGGTCGTTGTCGAAGTTCACCGGGTAGATGTCCTGGTATTTCTTCGGCGGGTTCTCCGCGTACGCGATGCTGCCGTCGGCGCGGGTGGTGAACCACTCCGGGTGCTCGGTGACCCACGGGTGGTCCGGCGCGCACTGCAACGCCAGGTCCATCGCCACCTCCAGGCCCTGCTCGGCGGCGGCCGCGACGAAGTCGCGGAAGTCCTCCGGCGTACCCAGGTCGGGGTGGATGCTGTCGTGGCCGCCCTCGGCCGCGCCGATCGCCCACGGCGAGCCGACGTCGTCCGGCCCGGCGGTGAGCGCGTTGTTGCGGCCCTTGCGGTTGACCCGGCCGATCGGGTGGATCGGCGGCAGGTAGAGCACGTCGAAGCCCATCGCGGCGACGCCCGGCAGCCGGTCCGTCGCGGTGGCGAACGTGCCGGACCGGGCCGGCGCGTCGACGGTGGCCGGAATTGCGCCCTCGGAGCGGGGAAAGAACTCGTACCAGGCGGAGAAGAGCGCCCGGGGCCGGTCCACCCAGAGCGTGCGCTCCTCGCCGGTGGTGACCAGCCCGCGCACCGGGTGTTCCCAGAGCAGGTCGGCCAGGTCCAGCGCCGCGGCAACCCGCCGCGGCAGGTCCAGTTCGTCGTCGGCCAACGCCACCGCGGCCTCGCGTACCCGGTCGCGGTCCGCCTTCGGCACCAGGTCGAGCGCGGCGGTCAACACCCGCGCGCCCTCGGCCAGGTCGTTGGCCAGCTCGGCCGCGCCCTGGCCGGCGGCGAGCTTCTTGGTGACCGCGTTCTGCCAGGTCAGGTACGGGTCTCCGAACGCCTGGACGGTGAAGCGCCACAGGCCCACCGCGTCCGGGGCGATGGTGGCGTGCCAGCGGTCCTGCCCCGGCTCGCCGGGACGCATCCGGGTGAACGGGCGGGCCGCGCCGTCCGGACCGAGCCAGACCACGTTGCACCCGAGCGCGTCGTGGCCCTCCCGGTACGCGCGTGCCGACACCGGCACGACCTCGCCGACCACCGCCTTGGCCGGGTAGCGACCGCAGGAGACGACAGGGGAGACGTCTTCGATCGGGAACCGTCCAGTCACCCGCCCAACCTACTGCGCGAGATCCTTTCGCGCTCGGTTGCTCGCTGCTTCCACGGTGACGCGCCGGGCCCGGCCGCGCCCGGGTGGGCGGGCCTGCCGGGTCAGCGCCGGGCCCGCCACGCCCTGGCACGCCGCACGTAGCGCAGCACCCCGGCCGGCCCGGTGGAGACGGGCCAGTCGTCGGTGCGGAAGTAGGCGTCCGAGCCGCCGTCCAGGAAGATCACCGAACCGCAGAGGAAGTCGGCGGCCGGAGACAGCATGAACGCCACCCACTCGCCGACGTCCGCCGGCCGGCCGCGCCCGCCGATCGGCACCGGCAGCCCTTCGACCGACTCCTTCTCACCCCGGGCGATCTGCTCTTCCAGCAACGGGGTGGCGATGATGCCGGGGGCCAGGACGTTCACCCGGATGCCGGCGCCCGCCCACTCCGGCGAGATCGCGGCGCGGCGTGCCCACCGCGTCACCGCCAGCTTCGAGCTGGCGTACGCGAACGGCGCCGAGCGCTTGCCGAAGCGCCCCACCGCGCGTAGCGCCCTGCCGGCGTCGCGGTCGAGCAGGGCCCGCACGGCGCGCTCCGGCACCATCGGGGTGAGCGTGACCGAGTTCGAGCCGAACACCACGACCTTGCTGTCGTCGGCGGCGGCCAGCGCCGGTCGCCACGCCTCGAGCAGCTCCACCACGCCGAAGAAGTTGACCTGCTGCACGAGCCGGTCCCGGCCGGGGATGCCGCCGAGCCCGGCGGCGCAGACCGCCCCGTCGAGCCGCCCCCCGGCGCGCTCCAGCACCTCGGTTGCCGCAGCCGCGCGCCCGGTCGGCGTGGAGAGGTCGGCGACAACCTCCACGTCCCGCAGGTCCACGCCGACGACGGTGTGCCCGTCGCGCCGCAGCCGCTCGGCGGACGCCCGGCCCATGCCCGAGGCCGCGCCGGTCACCGCGTACGTACCCATGTCGGTTCCTCTCCGCTTCGCCGACGGTCGGTCCGGACCGGCCTCGTGCGTCTTGCCGGATGCTGGCATGCCCGGCGGCCCCGGGTGCGGCGATCGGGACAGGACGACCCGGACGGCATGCAGGGTGCCGGCCACGGGTCGCAGCTTCGGGTTCGGCGTCACCGTCGGGTCGCCGTAGTAGCGGTCGTACCCGCCGGCGCCACGCGCGAAGTCGTCGTCGACCCCGGCCGCGGCGGGCTGGTTGAACCGCGCCAGGGTGGTGCCAGCGCGTCGGCTTCCACGCCCATCGACCGCGGCCGACGGCCACGTGACCCGCGCGCGGATCCAACCGGTTTGCCCCGGACTTTCTCGCCTGAGAGCCCGCGCCTAGGTCGTCCGCTGCGCGACGAACACGAACTCCCGACCGGGGCGGTCAGGCGCCTCCCGCACGTCGAGCACTCGGTATCCGGCGGCGGTCAGACTCGACTCGACCTCGTCGCGCTCGCGGAACCGCAGCGTGGAGTCCGACGTGACCACTGCCCCGTCGGCCAGGAACCGGTAGGTGAAGCGGAAGGAGACGAACGGCAGGTCGATCGCGGTGACCTGAAAACGCCGTTCCACCCGTCCGACGCCCGGGACGGATCGGATGACCGGGTCGGCATCCGTCGCCCACTCCTCCCAGGCGCGGTGTTCGGGACGCCGGGTCTCGAAGACGAGATGCCCCTCCGGTCGGAGCGCGGCGTGGATGCTCTGGAGCGTCCGTCCCCAGTCGGCATCGGTCAGGAACACCTGCGCCACGTTCCCGGTCATCGTGGCCAGGTCGGCGTCGAGCGCGGGCAGCGCCGTGGCCTCGCCGTGGATCCAGTGGGCCGTGCCGGCCCCGTCCTTGGCCCGCGCGACATCGAGGGACGCCTCGGCCGGATCGACGCCGACGACCGCGTGTCCATGCCGGGCCAGCAGGACCGCCAGCGACCCTGTCCCGCAGCCCACGTCGAGCACCGTGCGGGCGCCCAGCTCACGGGCGAGCGCGAGGTAGGCGACCAGGTCGTCCCGGTCGGAGTCGAAGGCGTCGTAGACCGGCGCGAGGCGCGGATGGGCGAAGATCGCATCGGGCATCCGGCGACCATGCCCTTCCTTACAGCCCCGCCGAGCGGTACACCTCGATCGTGCGGTGGGCGATGGCGTCCCAGGAGAAGTGCTCCACCGCGCGCCGCCGCCCGGCCGCCCCGAACGTCGCGATCCGCTGCGGGTCGGCCAGCAGTTCGTTGATCCGCCCGGCCAGGTCGGCCACGAAGCGCTCCGGGTCCAGCGGGGTGCCGGAGCCGTCGCCGGCCTGCTCGATCGGCACCAGCAGCCCGGTCTCGCCGTCCGCGACCACCTCCGGGATGCCGCCGGTCGCGGTGGCCACCACGGCCGTCTCGCAGGCCATCGCCTCCAGGTTGACGATGCCCATCGGCTCGTAGACCGACGGGCAGGCGAACACGGTGGCGTGGGTGAGCACCTGGATCACCTCGTGCTTGGGCAGCATCTCGGCCACCCACACCACGCCCGACCGGTTCGCCCGCAGGTCGGCCACCAGGCCCTCCACCTCGGCGGCGATCTCCGGGGTGTCCGGCGCGCCGGCCAGCAGCACCAGTTGGGTGTCCGTGGGCAGTTCCCGGGCCGCGCGCAGCAGGTAGGGCAGGCCCTTCTGCCGGGTGATCCGCCCGACGTAGACCACGCTGGGCCGGTCCGGGTCGACGCCGAGCCGGTCGAGCACGTCGGTCTTGCGGTCCGGGGCGTACTGCGCGGTGTCGATGCCGTTGTAGACCACCCGGACCCGGTCCGGGTGCACCGCCGGGTAGGCGGTCAGCACGTCGCGGCGCATCCCCTCGCTCACCGCGATGATCGCGTCGGCCGACTCGAACGCCGTCCGTTCGCACCAGGAGGACAGCGCGTAGCCGCCGCCGAGCTGCTCGGCCTTCCACGGTCGCAGCGGCTCCAGGCTGTGCGCGGTCACCACGTGCGGCACCCCGTGCAGCAGCTTCGCGGTGTGCCCGGCCAGGTTGGCGTACCAGGTGTGGCTGTGCACCAGGTCGGTGCCGGCGCAGCCCGCGGCCATCTCCAGGTCCACGCCCATGGTGCGCAGCGCGGCGTTCGCGCCGGCCAGCCCGACCGGCTCCGGGTACGCGGTGACGCCGGCCTCGTCGCGCGGCGCGCCGAAGCAGTGCACCCGTACGTCGGCGAGCCGACGCAGCTCGCGGGCCAGGTACTCCACGTGCACCCCGGCGCCGCCGTACACCTCCGGCGGGTATTCGCGGGTGAGCAGGTCGACGCGCAACGGTGACATGCCCGCACCCTAGTGCAGGCGGTCGGCTCACACCGGGTGCCCAAGTCGGCCGTCCGAGTGGTGAAGTCGCTGCCGGGTGGTTAGCGTCTGGGCATGGCTGCCAAGGTGCTCGCGATCGTCCTGGCCGGCGGGGAGGGCAAGCGCCTGATGCCCCTGACCACGGACCGGGCGAAGCCGGCCGTCCCGTTCGGCGGGATGTACCGGATGGTGGACTTCGTCCTGTCCAACCTGGCGAACGCCGGCTTCCTGAAGATCGTCGTGCTGACCCAGTACAAGTCGCACTCGCTGGACCGGCACATCACCAAGACGTGGCGGATGTCGACGTTGCTCGGCAACTACGTGACGCCGGTGCCGGCGCAGCAGCGCCGCGGCCCGTGGTGGTTCTCCGGCTCGGCCGACGCGATCTACCAGAGCTTCAACCTGATCAACGACGAGCAGCCCGACTACGTGATCGTCTTCGGCGCCGACCACATCTACCGGATGGACCCACGGCAGATGGTCGAGGCCCACATCGCCTCCGGCGCCGGGGTGACCGTGGCCGGCATCCGGCAGCCGCTGTCCATGGCCGACCAGTTCGGCGTGATCGAGGTCGGCGAGGACGGCCGGCGCATCCGCGCGTTCCGGGAGAAGCCCACCGACGCGGTGGGGCTGCCCGACGCCCCGGAGCAGATCTACGCCTCGATGGGCAACTACGTGTTCACCACCCGGGCGCTGTGCGAGGCGGTGGAGCGCGACGCGGCGGACAAGACGAGCAAGCACGACATGGGCGGCAGCATCATCCCGATGCTCGTCGAGCGCGGCGAGGCCAACGTCTACGACTTCCGGGACAACGAGGTGCCGGGCAGCACCGACCGGGACCGCGGCTACTGGCGCGACGTGGGGACGCTCGACTCCTTCTACGACGCCCACATGGACCTCATCAACGTGCACCCGGTGTTCAACCTGTACAACTTCGAGTGGCCGATCTACACCGAGCAGCCGCCGTACCCGCCGGCCAAGTTCGTGCACGCCTGGGGTGAGCGGCTCGGCCGCGCGGTCAGCTCGATGGTGTCGCCCGGCTCGGTGGTCTCCGGCTCGCTCGTGGAGAACTCCATCGTCTCGCCGAAGGTGAAGGTGCACTCCTGGGCGCACGTGGACGGCGCCGTGCTGATGGAGGGCGTCCAGATCGGCCGGCACGCGGTCGTGCGGCGGGCGATCCTGGACAAGAACGTGCACGTCCCGGAGGGCGCCGAGATCGGCGTCGACCTGGAGAAGGACCGCCAGCGCTACACCGTGTCCGACAACGGAATCGTCGTCATCGGCAAGGGCCAGCGCGTCGAGTCCTGAGCAGTCCCACCGAAGCATCGAGGAGGATCCCGCAGTGGCCCACCCCCGTGCCGGCCGACCGGCCGAGCCCGCCGACCTCGTCGACGTGCCCCGGTTGGTCACCGCCTACTACGCCGAGCATCCGGACCCGGACGACCCGGCGCAGCAGGTCTCCTTCGGCACGTCCGGGCACCGCGGGTCGAGCCTGCGTAACGCCTTCAACTCCGACCACATCCTCGCCGTCACCCAGGCGCTCTGCGACTACCGGCGGGAGCAGGGCCTGGACGGGCCGCTGTTCCTCGGCCGGGACACCCACGCGCTGTCCGCCCCGGCCGAGGTCGACGCGCTCGAGGTGCTCGCCGCCAACGACGTCACCGTGCTGCGCGACAGCCGTGACGGCTACACGCCGACGCCCGCCGTGTCGCACGCCATCCTCACCCACAACCGGGGACGCGCGAGCGGTCTGGCCGACGGCATCGTGATCACCCCGTCGCACAACCCGCCGTCCGACGGCGGATTCAAGTACAACCCCACCCACGGTGGGCCCGCCGACTCCGACGTCACCGGGTGGATCCAGGACCGCGCGAACGCGATCCTCGCCGCCGGGCTCAAGGAGGTGAAACGCGTCCCGTACGCGCGGGCCCGCGCCGCCGACACCACCGGGGAGTACGACTTCCTCGCCCGTTACGTCGACGACCTGCCCGCCGCGATCGACATCGACGCGATCCGTGACGCCGGGGTGCGCATCGGCGCGGACCCGATGGGCGGGGCGAGCGTGGCGTACTGGGGGGAGATCGCGCAGCGGCACCACCTCGACCTCACCGTGATCAACCCGACGGTCGACCCGACCTGGCGGTTCATGACGCTCGACGGCGACGGCAAGATTCGGATGGACTGCTCCTCGCCGAACGCGATGGCCTCGCTGATCGCCGCCCGAGGCGACTACGCGGTCTCCACCGGCAACGACGCCGACGCCGATCGGCACGGCATCGTCACCCCCGACGGCGGGCTGATGAACCCCAACCACTACCTGGCGGTGGCGATCGGCCACCTGTTCCGTACCCGGCAGCGGTGGGGTCCGGACGCGGCGGTGGGCAAGACACTCGTGTCCTCCTCGATGATCGACCGGGTCGCGGCCGACCTGGGCCGCCCGCTGCTGGAGGTGCCGGTCGGGTTCAAGTGGTTCGTGCCGGGCCTGCTCGACGGCACGGTCGGCTTCGGCGGCGAGGAGAGCGCCGGGGCGTCGTTCCTGCGCCGAGACGGCGGCACCTGGACCACCGACAAGGACGGCATCCTGCTCTGCCTGCTCGCCGCCGAGATCATCGCCACTACCGGGCGTACGCCGAGCGAGCACTGGGCCGAGCTGGCCGACCGCTTCGGCGCCCCCGCGTACGCCCGGATCGACGCCCCGGCGGGCCGGGAGGAGAAGGCGGTGCTGGCGAAGCTGTCACCGGAGCAGGTGAGCGCGACCGAGCTGGCCGGCGAGCCGATCACCGCGATCCTCACCACCGCCCCCGGCAACGGCGCGGCGATCGGCGGGCTGAAGGTGACCACCGGGTCGGGCTGGTTCGCTGCCCGGCCGTCCGGCACCGAGGACGTCTACAAGATCTACGCTGAGTCGTTCCAGGGGCCGGAGCACCTGGCCCGGATCCAGGAGGAGGCCAAGGCGCTCGTCGACGGGGCGCTCGGCGGAGCGTGACGCTCACCGGGGCGAGGGCGGCACCCGCCTGTTGAACTGCTCCCGCAGCCCGTCCGGCAGCAACTCGCGCAACTGCTCCGGCAGCAGGGGCAGGTCGAGCAGGCTCAGCTTGAGCTGGTTGCGTTCCTGGTGCCGGCGCGGGTCGAGGCGGACCACCTGGCCGGCGTCGGGCACGTACCGCACCTGCACCGCGTCGCCCTCGCCGGCGTCCCGGACGATCAGGCCGTCCATCTCCACGGCCACCGGCGCCGAGTCGGCGCGCAGTTCGAGGCGAACGGTCTCCGAGGCGGCGAGCACCACCGACCGGGAGATGCCGGCCATCGGCGCGGAGGGCGTCACCACCACGGCGTGGCTGGCGGGGGAGACCAGCGGTCCGCCGGCCGCGTAGTTGTAGGCGGTGGAGCCGGTGGGGGTACTCACCACCAGCGCGTCGCAGCGGTAGAACCCGTACCGCTGGCCGTCGATCGCCAGCGTGGCGGTGACGAAACCCGCGCCGGGGCGGCGGACCAGGGCGATGTCGTTGAACGCCACCACGTCGTCGCCGCAGACGTCGCAGGCCAGGCAGGCGTGCGACTCGACGGTGTAGTCGTGGGCGACCAGCCGTTGCAGCGCGTCCGGCAGTTCGGCCGGCGCCACCTCCACCAGGAAACCGAGCCGACCCAGGTTGACCCCGAGGACCGGCCGCGGGTCGTGCACCGCCGAGCGCAGCGCACCCAGCATGGTGCCGTCCCCGCCGATGCTGATCAGCGCGTCGCACCGGGCGACGAACTGGTCGGCGGGCAGGGCCGCCACCGACGGGGGCACCCGGTGGTGGTCCTCCGCGCGTACCGCCAGGGTCCGGCCGTGCTGGTCGGCCCACCGAACGATGATCCGGACCACGTCGGAGACGTCCCGGGTGGGATGCAGGACCAGTCCGAACACATATCCCGCCACCGGCACAGCTCACCACAGCGTCCGGGCACCCGGAGTAACTCCGTCGAGGATCTCTCGTTGAGGCGACAGTGGCGATGGCCGCGTTTGTGGGTACGGACGGGGGACGCATGACTCGCGTGATGACGGTGGTCGGCACCCGACCGGAGATCATCCGGCTGGCCCGGGTCCTCGACCGACTGGACCGGACCGTCGACCACGTGCTCGTGCACACCGGGCAGAACTGGGATCCGGCGTTGTCCGAGATCTTCTTCACCGAGCTGCGCCTGCGGCCGCCCGACCGCTACCTGAACGTGGACACGTCCTCGCTGGGCCGGGTCCTCGCCGGGGTGCTGACCGGTGTCGAGCAGGCCGTCGCGGAGGTGCGTCCGGACGCGTTGCTGGTGCTGGGCGACACCAACAGCTGCATCGCCGCGCTGATCGCCCGGCGTATGCGGGTTCCGGTCTATCACATGGAGGCGGGCAACCGGTGCTTCGACCTGAACGTGCCGGAGGAGACGAACCGGCGGCTGGTCGACCACGTCGCGGACTTCAATCTGGTCTACACCGAGCACGCCCGACGGAACCTGCTGGCCGAAGGGCTGCACCCGCGCCGGATCCTGCACACCGGCTCGCCGATGCGGGAGGTGCTGGAGCACTACCTGCCGGACGTCGAGCGCTCGACGATCCTCGACCGTCTGCTCGTGTCGCCCGGCGGATACTTCCTGGTCAGCGCGCACCGGGAGGAGAACGTCGACCGGCCGGACCGACTCAACCGGCTGCTGGAGTGCCTGCGGGCCGTGCAGGACGAGTGGCGGTTGCCCGTGCTGGTCTCGACCCACCCGAGAACCCGTAAGCGGCTGGAGGCGCTCGCCCCCGACCCCACCGTGCTGGACGGCATCGCCTTCCACGAGCCGTTCGGCCTGATCGACTACGTCCGCCTGCAACGGCAGGCGCGCTGCACGCTCTCCGACAGCGGCACGATAAGCGAGGAGGCCGCCATCCTCGGCTTCCCGGCGGTGACGTTGCGGGACTCCATCGAGCGACCCGAGGCGCTGGACGCCGGGGGCATCGTGATGACCGGGCTCGACCCGGCGGGCCTGGTGGAGGCGATCGGGGTGGTGGTCGAGCAGGTGGCGGCGGAGGGGGTGCCCTGCCCGGCCGACTACCGGGTCACCGACACCTCCCGGCGGGTGGTGGACTTCATCCTTTCGACGGTCCGCCGTCATCATGAGTGGGCGGGCATCCGCCGCTGACGTCTCGGGCGGCCGCCGCGGTAGCCCGCTCAGTTCTCCGAGCGGTGGCGCTCACCTGCTGGAGCTGGGCCAGCCCGGTCGTGGCGGTCCGGGCCGGCTGCTGCGCCGTGGCCGATGCCGGGCGCGTGTGTGCCCGCCGGCGGCGTGACAGCGCCACAACCGCGATGACCGCCGCCGTGGACACCTCCGCCACGGTGGTCGCGCCGGCCGTCCCCGCCGGACCGAGGTGGGGTAGCTGTACCAGAAGCGTGGTTCCCAGCAGCGCGGCCGGCAGCAGCGTCAGGCGTGTCGCGCCGGGGTAGTCGCCGTCGCCGAGGCGGTTGAGGATGACGGCACGGCTGACCGTCATGAAGGGCAGGGCCACCAGCAGGAGCTGCAACCAGCCGGTGGCAGCCTCGGGCAACCGTAGTAGTTCGGTGCAGATCGGGCCGGCGAGCACGAGACCGCAGGCGGCCGTGACCGTTGCCGCGGCGACGACCATGAGTTCGCTCTCCCAGCTGGTCGGTCCGCCCACCGCAAGTCCGTGTCGCCGACGCACCCGCACCGCCATCGGAACCTGAAGCCCGCCGTAGAGCACCACCGCCATCGCCTGGTACACGGCGTAGACCGCGCCGTAGATGCCGACGGTGTGCGGTGACGCTGCCATCGATAGCAGAACGCCTCCGCCGCGTCCGGTGAAGGCGTCGCCGAGGCTCAACACCATCAGGTTGCGGTTCAGCCGAAAGGCGGTGAAGGCCGTGCGGACCGAGATTCCTCTCCAGATCGGCGTTCGCCCGCTGACACCCCGGCAGGCCAGCACCTCGCCGACGGCGAGCTGGGTGAGCACGCCGACGGCGAGGGCCACGGTGAGCGGGACGTTCGTGAGTAGCAGCGCCAGCGCCAGGCCGCGACCGGTGACGGTCACCACCGCACCGGCGACAAACCTGAACTGACGGGTCAGGTCGGCGGTCAGCAGTTCGAACAGGTTGTTTCCAACGGCCATCACCGCGGCGGCGGCCAGCGCGACGACGTCGTAGCCCCGCTGGCCGTACACGGCGGTGAGACAGCCGGCGGCCATCAACATCACGGGTATCGCGATCACGATTCGCTGACAGCGCACCGCCTGGCGCTCGTGGTCGTCTCCGGCGGCGTACAGCAGCGACGTCCCACCGGCCACCAGCACGGCCACGCCAGCCAGGGCCGACCCCATGACGGTGTAGGCGGCGATCTCGCCGGTCTGCCCGGCGCGGGCGCTGAGGGCCAGCATCGTGGCGTTGAGAAGGGCGCCCGCGAGCGCCGACGACGCCGTGATGATGGTGTAGCGCCGAGTTCGCGACAACTTGCCGACGCCGCGCAGCCCGGTGGCGCTCAGTTCGCCGGGATCGGTTGGAGGCGCTGGGAATACATGTCGTGCGGGTCCGGTCACCGGCGGCCCTCCACCTCGGGGCGTGCGATCCCGCCCTCAGGGACGCAGGTTCCTGATTTGTACCAGATCGGCCAGTTACAGGAGGGCCGATGTGAATTTATGGGGTTCTCCCGGCGCGATCTGCGGAAAATGCTGACGATTTGAGTGCAGCAATCGCCATTTGTCCGGCAAGCCGAAACGTCGTACCGCCCTTGGTCGTTGGAGAAAAAGTGCCGGGTGCTGCTCGGCCCAAGCGCATCGTCGGAGGCGAGCTTGCGAACCATTCGACATTGGACTCCCGGCTACGTCCTGCACCGCTCCCGCGAGTGGGCCTACCGCCATAGCCATCCGGGCACCCCATGGCTGACACCGCGGGCGACGGAGCTGCTCGACCAG
Source organism: Micromonospora sp. DT31 (assembly GCF_049841795.1). Classification (NCBI taxonomy): domain Bacteria; kingdom Bacillati; phylum Actinomycetota; class Actinomycetes; order Micromonosporales; family Micromonosporaceae; genus Micromonospora; species Micromonospora sp. DT31. Next base: position 48,908 of record NZ_JBNCKZ010000013.1, read on the forward strand.
ATGCTGCTGCCCACGGATCGAGGGCTCGAGTTCGGGTCCGGATGGAGCACCCGGTGGTTCGCCCAGCGGATCCACCATCTGGTGAGCGTCGAGCACGACCAGACCTGGCACCACGCGGTTTCCCAGCAGCTCAAGGACGACGCGGTCGACAACGTGGACCACGTCTTCGTGCCGGAGACGGACGGCGGTGGCAGCGAGTACGTCGGGGTCGCCGCGCGATTCGCCGATCAGAGCCTCCATTTCGTCCTCGTGGACGGGATCTACCGCGACCACTGTGCCCGCCGGGCGCTGCCGAAGATCGCGGCGGGGGGCATGTTGGTGATCGACAACGTGAACTGGTTCCTCCCTTCCAACTCGCGGTCCCCGCACTCGCGATCGCCCGCCGACGGGGCCGCGAACGAAGTGTGGCAAGAGGTCGCCGAGACCGTGGCCGGCTGGCGCACCATCTGGACTTCCTGCGGCGTGACGGACACCGCGATCTTCGTGCGGCCCTGAACACCGTTCGGCCGTCGTCGGCAGTCCGCACACCCCACATCACCATGCGCGCTGCCCGTTCCGAGGTGGCGGTAGCTTCGGAGGTTGTCGTCCATGAGGAAACCGAGGTGAACGGGCCGGGTGCCGGCGCAACGGTACCGACCGGGCGCTCGTCGGCGAGACACGGGCGCGGGGCCGCCGTCCTGGCCGGCGTGGGCTGGCTGTGCCTCGGCAGCCTTCCGCTCCTCCTCGGCACGACGGCCGGACGCGGTCAGTGGGGATTCGGCGGCACCGTCCTCTTCGGTGCGCTGTCCGTGCTGTTTGGGCTTTGGGTCTTCTGGCGGGACGGAGGTGCCCGGGTCACCACGGTCGGCGCCTACAACCTCGGGTTCGCACTCTTCGTCGGCTTCGCCGCGCTGTACCAGGCGCTCGCCTCCGGGATCGAGGCTCCGGAGTTCCCGCTGTTCCGTCCCGTCGCGCTCGGCTACTTCGTCCAGGTGTCGACGTGGCTGGCTTTTTGGGCGGGCAGGAGCACCCGCGCAACCGCCGGAACGCTCGTGACGACCACACCGGAGGTGGCTCGCTGGGCTGTGCGCTGCGGCGCGCTGCTGTTGGCGCTCGCGGTACTGCTGCAACTGTCGTTGCCAGAGCGGTTCCAGCATCTCCTGATCAGCTCTGCGGGATTCGTCGGGGTCATCATGCTGGGTGTCGGGCTGCTGCCGACGACCCGCAGGAGGCCGTCTTTGATGTACGGGTTGGTGCCGGTCGCCGGGCTCGTCATCTACTACCTGACTCTCTTCGACAGCTTCGGCCGTCTGGTGCTGGGCGCGCTCGCGCTCGCCCTGGCGGTCATCGTCGCCAATCGGGGCAACGGCCGACCGGTGAAGGCGGTGATGCTGGCCGTGGCTCCGCCGACTCTCGCCTTCCTCGCCAAGATCCGTGCATCCCCGACGCCGCCTCCTGCGGGTACCCCCAGGACGGAGTGGGACAGCGATGGGCTCTTCTCGGTGGTGGGCCCCTTCCACGACTTCGCCCAACTGTTGAGCCTGAGTGACCTCGGCCTACTGCCCAAGGCGTGGGGGGAGAGCTTCTACGCGGCGGCGGTGATCCTCGTACCCCGTTCCATCTGGGAGGACAAACCGCGCGGCCTGGGCGCGGTGCTCGTGCCCTACCTCTCTCCCCAGCTGGCCGGCACGGAACACTCCGACGCGGCGCTCTTCTTCGGCGAATGGCTCTACAACTTCGGCCTGGCCGGCCTGGTGTTGATGATTCCGGTCACCGGGCTGGCGTTGCGAGCGGCGGACCGCGTGGTCCTGGCGGCCAGTAAGCCCCTGATCGGGACGAGGCGCGGGGTGATGGCATACGTCGCCGCGATCGTACTGCTCGTCGGGGCACTCGACCTGATCTGGGTCGGCACCGCGACGTTCGCCGCGCGCGCCGGGTGTCGACTGCTGATACTCGCCGCGCTGTTCGTCATTCATGCCCTGTTCTCCCGTGCGCCCACCGCCGCGCCACCGCAGAGCCCGCCGTTGCCGTCCCGACCCGTGCCGTACTCGCGGCCGGGTACGACCTCGATGGCGTCCCTGGCTGGCGGCGGCGCTCCCGAGCCCGTTCGCCGGCGTTGTAGATGAGAGAGCGGTCATGATCGTATTTGTCCTCGAGTCCCGCACACCCCATCACAACCCGGTTCTCGACCGGCTCGCCGCCCGACTGTCCCGCCCGGTCCAGGTTTTCTACGTCTCGGCCGACGACTCCGCACGCGGCTGGGGCACGGTGGAGCCGTCCCACTCGCACAGCATCCTTCGAGGGCGCACACCCTGGTGGCTATTTGTCCGTGCCCTGACGGCGCCGGATCTCGAGGCCGTGTGCCTCTTCGGTTACCGGGGCGCGGCCCGGATCGCCGCGGCAGTGGTAGCCCGTCTGCGTCGGGTGCCGCTGGTGATGCGCAGCGACAGCAACGTGTCAGCGGAACTACGCCGGTCGCGGAGCCGGCGGGCGGCCAAGAGGTGGTATCTGCGGATGCTGCTCGGCGAGCCGGAGATCTGGTCCGTGGGCACCGCCAACGAGGCGTACTGGCGGCTGCTCGGCTTCCGGCGGCTCCGGCACATTCCCTTCGCGTTGCCGGAACTGCCCGACGGGGAGAGCGGAGCGTCGGCAACGCGGGCGACGCTCGGCGTCCGGGACCGGTTCGTCTTCGTCTTCGTGGGCCGGCTCGAGCCGATCAAGGGGGTGGATCTGCTCCTCGGCGCGTACGACATCGTGCGCGACAAGGTGCGCGACGGGGCCACGGCCCTGGTGGTCGTCGGCGGCGGCAGTCTGGCCCCGGACGTGGCACAGCACTGCGCGACCAGGGCGGACTGCCACTACCTGGGCCCGATCGATCACGGTCGCCTCGGCGCGGTCTTCGCCGCCGCGGACGTGGCCGTCGTGCCGTCCCGGACGGATGCCTGGGGCCTGGTGGTCAATGAGGCACTGGGCTTCGGGACGCCGGTGATCGCCACTGTCGAGGTGGCCGCCGCCAATGACCTCGTCACGCCGGAGAACGGCCGCCGGTGTCCGGCCGACGTCGTCGGGCTGGCCGACGCGATGCTCGCCGAGTACCACGGCGGGCCACGACGGGTGCCGCGACTGGTCGCGGTGGACGTGGCCGCGGCGATGGCCGAGCGGCTCGACCGGCTGAACAGCTGACCGGGCCGGTGGTGGGCGGGCGCGTCGCGCCGACCACTGACCACCCCGGCCGGCCGGGGTGGTCAGTGGTCGGTGAGCACCCGACGTCCGGAGTCGGACGGGCCGAGCCGGCGGGCCCGGCGGTGCGCGTCCTGGACGGCGCGGAAGTAGGCGTCGCGTTGCGGCACGAGGCGTCCGGCGGCGTACCGGCGGGCGCGGGCCAGGTTCTCCGCGGAGGCCTCGGTCATCAGTTCCGGGTTGCTCGACAGCCGCCGGACGGCCGCGGCCAGGCCGACGGCGTCGTCCGGCGCGACCAGGTGCTGTGCCGGCAGCAGTTCCGGGATGCCGCCGACGGCCGACGCCACGGCCGGCAGCCCGCGGGCCATCGCCTCGACGAGTGCCTTGGGGAGCCCTTCCGTGCGCGACGGCATGACGAAGAGGTCGGCCGCGTCCAGTTGTTCCCGGACCGCGTCGCCGGAGGGCAGCGGGCCGGTGAAGGTCACCTGCCCGGCGATGCCGAGCCGCTCGGCCAGCTGGGCGAGCCGGGGCCGGAAGCGGCCGTCGCCGACGTGCACGAGCCGCGCGGCGAGACCGTCCGCGCGCAGCCGTGCCACGGCGGCGAGCAGGGTGTCGATCCCCTTGTACATCTGGTCGAGGGAGCCGACCGAGACGAGCGTGACGTGGGGGAGCTGCGGTGCCCGGCCGCGGGGCTGGTCGGCGTAGGCGTGCGGCGGCAGGTCCACGTCGGAGCAGACCGCGGTCACCGTGCGCGGGCCGGCCGGGTACCGGTCCTGCAGGTACCGCTCGGTCACGTAGGAGACGGCGACCGCCGAGCGGCACAGGTGTCGCAGCCGGCTGGTGTACCGCTGCCGCAGCAGTGGCCGCAGCGGATGGTCCACGACGCCGGGTGCGAACACCGCGTACGGGTCGGCCATCACGTCGAGGGCGTAGGGCAGCCGCTGCCGGTCGCGCGCGGCGGCGAGGACCGAGCCGATGGCGGACGGCACGCGCAGCACCACCGCGTCCTCCGGGGACGCCGCCGACGCCACGGCCCGCCGGATCGCCGGGTACTGCTGCAGGTACTGCCGGGGACCGTGGTAGTGGGGGATGGGCCAGACATCCACGTCCGGCCCGTCCACGCGGTTGGCCGCCCGGTCCAGCTCCGGGACCGCCCGTACCCGGGCGACGACCCGGACCTGGTCGAACACCCGCAGGTAGTCGGTGAAGAAGCGGTAGGCGGGTCCGTCGTACGTCCAGACCGCCCCGTCGGGGGTACGGACGTAGCGCGACTCCACCGTGACGGTGGCTCTCATCGGTCCTGCCTTTCCGGAGGGCGCCGGGGCCGCCGGCCGAGCGGCCCGGCGGCCGAGGCGTGACCTGACGACCCGTCTTTCGTTGAGAAAGTGTTGTATAAGACAGAACGTGCCAAAGGTGCTTTTCGGTACGGCAGACCGGCCCCCTCCCGTGATCGCGACGGCCCGTATCCCGCACGAACCAAGAGGAGTGGACGTGTCCTTTCTGCCCTCCGGGTGCCGCGTCACCGTCACCGGTGGTACCGGGTCATTCGGCAAGACCATGGTGCGCCGGCTGCTCGACCACGACGTCAGCGAGATCCGCGTGTTCAGCCGGGACGAGGCCAAGCAGGACCTCATGCGCCGGGGCCTGGGCGACGACCGGGTGCGGTACTACGTGGGCGACGTCCGGGACTTCGACAGCGTTCACCGGGCCACCCGGGACGTCGACTTCGTGTTCCACGCCGCCGCGCTCAAACAGGTGCCGTCCTGCGAGTTCTTCCCGATGGAGGCGGTCCGGACCAACGTCCTCGGCAGCGAGAACGTGATCATGGCGGCGGAGCGGAACGGGGTGGCCTCCGTGGTGCTGCTCAGCACCGACAAGGCCGTCTACCCGGTCAACGCGATGGGCATCAGCAAGGCGTTGATGGAGAAGGTCGCCCAGGCGCACGCCCGGAACCGGCCGGACAGCACGACAGTCGTCTCCTGCGTCCGCTACGGCAACGTGATGTACTCGCGCGGCTCGGTCATCCCGCTGTTCGTGGAACAGATCAAGGCCGGGCGGGCGCCGACGGTGACCAGCCCCGCGATGACCCGGTTCCTGATGTCCCTGGCCGAGTCGGTGGACCTCGTCGAGCACGCCTTCCGGCAGGCCCGTCCCGGTGACATCTTCATCCACAAGGCGCCCGCGTGCACCGTGGGTGACCTGGCCGAGGCGGTGTGCCAGCTCTTCGACGTGCCGACCAAGCTCGAGGTGATCGGCGTCCGGCACGGCGAGAAGCAGGACGAGACGCTGGCCAGCCGCGAGGAACTGGTCCGGGCCGACGACTTCGGGGACGTGTTCCGGGTGCCGGTGGACGCCCGTGACCTCAACTACGAGCTCTACGTCTCCGAGGGCGAGGTGGGCCGCCCGCCGATCGAGGACTTCACCTCCGCGAACGCGCCCCGGCTCGGGATCGCCCAGATCAAGGACCTCCTGCTGACCATTCCGGAGATGCGCGCGGAACTGACGCTGCGGGAAACGGTGCCGGCGTGCTGAGGCTCGCGCTCACCGGCGCCGGGGGTTTCCTGGGCTGGCACGTACGCGTGCTGGCCCTTGCCCTGGGCTGGCCGGCTCCGGTCGTGGTCACCCGCGCGGACCTGGCCGACCCGGCGCTCGTGGCGGCGCGGATCGACGGCGCGGACCGAGTGCTGCACCTGGCCGGGGTCAACCGGGGCGATCCGGCCGAGGTCGCGGCGGGCAACGTGGGACTCGCCTCGGCCCTCGCGCGTGGGCTGGAGCGGTGCGCCACGCCGCCCGGCGCCGTCGTCTACGCGAACTCGATCCAGGCCGGCAACGGCAGCGCCTACGGTGATTCGAAGGCGGCCGCCGCCGCGACCCTCGCCGCCGTGCGCCCCGACCTGGTCGACCTGCGCCTGCCCAACCTCTACGGGGAGCACGGCCGGCCCGGTTACCACTCGGTCGTGGCGACCTTCTGCCGTGTGCTCGCCGACGGCGGCCGGCCCGAGGTGCACCAGGACCGGCAGTTGGCCCTGGTGCACGCCACCGACGCGGCGGCCCGCCTGCTCGACGCCCCGCCGGGAGGGCCGTGGGACGCCGCCATGCCGCAGTTGCGCATCGGTGTCCGGGCGCTCGCCGACCGGCTCGCGGAGATCGCCGGCTGCTACCGCACGGGTGAGATCCCGGCGTTGACCGATCGGCACGCGGTGCGCCTGTTCAACACCTACCGCTCGCACTGCTTCCCGTCGCACCAGCCGCTGCCGTTGCCCCGGCGGTCGGACGCGCGGGGCGACCTCGTCGAGGTCGTCAGGGCGCACGGCGGGCCGGGGCAGACGTTCTGTTCCTCCACCCACCCCGGCGTCACCCGGGGGGAGCACTTCCACCTGGCGAAGGTGGAACGGTTCTGCGTGGTGCAGGGCAGCGCCGAGATACGCCTGCGGCGAGTCCTCGACGACGAGGTCGTCCGGATCCGGGTGGACGGCCGCGAGCCGGTCGTGGTGGACATGCCCACGATGTGGGCCCACGACATCACCAACACCGGCTCGGGCGCCCTGGTCACCCTGTTCTGGGCCAACGAGGTCTTCGATCCCGCCCGGCCGGACACCTGGGCGGAACCGGTGGAGCTGCGACCGCGCGCCCCGGTCCCGGCCTGACCGGTTGCCGGCCGTCCACCCCCGAACTACCCACGACGAGGTGCCGAGATGCGGTTCGGCTTGCTGACCCAGTGGTTCGACCCGGAGCCGGGGCCGGCCGGGCTGCCCGGTGTGCTGGCCCGCGGTCTGGCCGCCCGGGGTCACGAGGTGCGGGTGCTCACCGGCTTCCCGAACTACCCGACGGGCCGGCTCGCGCCCGGCTACCGGATGTCCCGCCGCCGCGACGAACACCTCGCCGGGGTGGAGGTTCGTCGGGTCGCGCTCTACCCCAGCCACGACGCCTCGGCCGTACGCCGGATGGCGAACTACGGTTCGTTCGCGCTGTCCGCGCTCGTGTCCGGTGCCGGGGCGCTGCGCGGGCTGGACGCGCTGTGGGTGGGGAACTCCCCGGTCACGGTGGCGTTGCCGATGTGGCATGCCCGGCACGTGTGCCGGGTGCCGGTGGTGCTCCACGTGCTCGACCTCTGGCCGGACACCCTGCGAGCCAGCGGCTTCCTCGGCGCCGGCGCCGGCACCGGCGGCCGGGCCGTCGAGCGCTGCCTGCACGGCTGGTGTGGGGCGATGTACCGGTCGGCCACCCGGGTGGCCTACATCTCGCCCGGCGTGCGGGACGTCCTGCGGGGCCGGGGGGTGCCCGAGGACAAGCTCACCTACATCCCGTTGTGGGCGGACGAGAGACCCCCGACACCGCAGCGGGACCTCCGTGCCGAGTGGGGACTGACCGACGACCGGGTGGTGCTGGTGTACGCCGGAGCCCTGGGGGAGGCGCAAGGGCTCGACGCGTTGCTGGACGCTTGCGCGCTGGTGCGTGACCCTCGGCTGGTGTGCCTGATCGCCGGGTCGGGTGTCGCGGAGGACCGGCTGCGGGCGCGCGCCCGGTCGGCGGGCCTGGACCACGTGCGGTTCCTGGGCCGGGTGCCCGCCGAGCGGATGCCGGCGGTGATGGCGGCCGGCGACCTCCACTTCGTGAGCCTGCGGGACACGGCGATGTCCGCCTGCACCATGCCGAGCAAGATGCAGGCGACCCTTGCCGCCGGCCGGGCGCTCCTGGTGGCCGCGCCCGGCGACGCGGCCGAGGTGGCGCGGGAGAGCGGTGCCGGCATCACCGCCCGGCCCGGTGATCCCGAGTCCATCGCGGCGGGCCTGCGGGAGGCCTGCCAGTTGGGGCGGGAGAAGCTTCGCCTGCTCGGCCAGGCCGGCCGCCACCACTACGAGCGCCACTTCGCAGCCGACCTGGGGATACGCCGGGTGGAGCAGGAGTTGCTGGCTGCGGCGGCCGGCGGGCTGAGGCCGGGCGCCGTGGTGGGACGCATGACCTTTGACCGATCGTACTTCGACGCAACTATGTCCTGATATGGGTAAGTAATGACCTCTGATGTCTCGTGGCGACGTGCCACCGCCGAACCGCACCGACCCCCGCGCGGCACGTCGCGCCCGTACGACCGCTGGAAGCGCCTGTTCGACCTGCTCGGCGCCACGCTGGTGCTGGTGCTCGCCGCGCCGGTCATGGCCGCGGTCGCCCTGGTGGTGCTGGTGACGCTGGGGCGGCCGGTGCTGTTCCGGCACACCCGGCCGGGGCTCGACGGGAAGCTCTTCGACATGGTCAAGTTCCGCACCATGCACGATGTCGACCCGGCCCGCGGGCTGGTGAGCGACGCGGCCCGGCTCACCCCGGTGGGGCGGTGGCTGCGCGCCACCAGCCTCGACGAGCTGCCCGGATTCTGGAACGTCCTGCGCGGCGACATGAGCGTCGTCGGCCCTCGCCCGCACCTGGTCCGCTACCTGAGCCGCTACGACGCCCGCCAGGCCCGCCGGCACGAGGTGCGGCCCGGCATCACCGGCCTCGCCCAGGTGCGCGGCCGCAACGCGCTCAGCTGGGAGCAGAAGTTCGAGTACGACGTGGAGTACGTCGACAGGCGCTGCCTGACGCTGGACCTGCGGATCCTGGCCGCCACGGTCGCGGTGGTGATGCGCCGGGAAGGCATCTCGGCGCCCGGCGCGGCCACCTGGCACGAGTTCACCGGCAACGGGCACCCCGACGAGCGCGTACGCCGGGAAGCCGGGACATCCGTGGAGTCGGGAACGTGGTGAGGACCGTCCTGCTGTTCGGGTCGGGCGGGTTCCTGGGCCGGCACATCCGTCGCGTCCTCGACCCGCATTACGTGGTGCGCTGCCCGGACCGGCAGGAGTGCGACCTGGTCACGCTCGACCTGCCGGCGCTCGCCGCGTTGCTGGGCCGGGAGCGACCCGACGCCGTGGTCCTCGCGGCCGGCCGCATCGTCGGCTCCGGGTACGACTTCGTGCAGGCACACGTCACGGTGACGGCCAAGATGATCGAGGCGATGGCGGCCGCCGCCCCCGCCGCCCGGCTCGTGCGGATCGGGTCGGCCGCCGAGTACGGCCCGGTTGCCCGCGACGTCGCCGTGCGGGAGGGCGACCCGGCCTCGCCGGTCGGCGCGTACGGGGTGAGCCACCTCGCCGCCACCCGGCTGGCCGAACTCGCCGGTGCGTCCGGCCGGGTCGACACGGTGGTGCTGCGGGTGTTCAACCCGGTCGGGCCGGGCATGCCGCCCGGGAACGTACTGGGGCGGGCGGCGGGGCTCATCAGGGCCGCGGTCGAGCGCGGTGACGACCACGTCGCACTGGGCCTGCTCGATTCCTGGCGGGACTTCGTCGACGTGCGGGACGTGGCCGGCGCGGTGCTGGCGGCGGTGCGCTGCGGTGCGCTGCCGCAGCGGGTGTTCAACGTGGGGAGTGGGCGGGCGACGGCGACCAGGGAGGCCGTTCGGCAGCTCGCGGACATCGCGGGTTTTCCCGGGGAGATCCGCACGGGCGCGTTCGGGGCCGACGCGACCAGGTCGGCGGCGGTGCCCTGGATCTGCGCGGACATCGGGCGTGGTCAGCGACTGCTCGGCTGGACCCCGGCCCACCCGCTGGCCGACTCGCTGACGGCGCTGTGGCGGGAGACCGTCGAGCGCGTGCCGGGGCTGGTGCGGCAGCCCTCCGGCCGGACGACGGACGTGCGCCACACCTGACGTCGCCGCCCGGTACAGTGCTGCGGCCGACGCCACGGACCGCCCGACAGGGAGCCCGCCAGTGCTGCACTTGAGGATCATCGCCCCGGCCGACCGTGCCGCGGAGGTCGCCGACCTGCTGGCCGAGGAGCCCGGGGTGGCCCATCTGGCCGTCCTGCCCGGCGCCGCCCGACGACCGGCCGGTGACCTCATCCTCTGCGACATCGTCCGGGAAAGCGCCGACCAGGTGCTGCGGGTGCTCCAGGAGATGGGCGTCGAGGCGCGCGGCGCGATCTCCGCCGACGACGTCGAGCTGACGCTCTCCGGGGCGGCGGAACGGGCCGCCCGGGCGGCCCCCGGGCACGGCGAGGACGCTGTGGTCTGGGAGGAGATCGCGGCAAAGACCGGCGAGCAGACCGTCCTGACCGGCACGTTCCTGGCGTTGATCGTGGTGGCCACGATGATCGCCGGCATCGGGGTGCTGCTGGACCAGCCGATCCTCATCGTCGGCGCCATGGTGGTCGGCCCGGAGTTCGGCCCGCTCGCCGCGCTCTGCGTGGCCCTGCTGCGCCGGCAGCCGCGGATCATCGGTCGGTCGGCGCACGCGCTGGGCGTGGGCTTCCTGGCGGCCATGGTGATCACCGTGCTGAGCACCTGGGCGCTGACCGCCGCCGGCCTGGTCGACCGGGAGATGCTGCTCGCCGACCGGCCGCTGACCGACTTCATCTGGCGGCCGGACGCGCTCTCCTGGGTGGTCGGCCTGTTGGCCGGCATCGCCGGGATGCTCTCGCTGACGTCGAAGAAGTCCGGGTCCCTGGTGGGCGTGCTGATCTCGGTGACCACGGTGCCGGCGGCGGCCAACGTGGCGGTCGCGGCGGCGTACGGGGTCTGGCACGAGGCGACCGGTTCGGCCGTCCAGTTGGTCATCAACCTGACGGCGATCGTGGCGGCCGGTCTGCTCACCCTGCTCACCCAGCGGTGGTGGTGGCGGCGCCTCGGCCGGCGGACGGGCACGGACGTGCCGCGGCAGCGGGCCGACCGGCCGGCCCGCCGGCTCAGTCCCAGCCGTCACCCGCGGCGAGACGCCGACTGAGCAACGCGGCCAGGGGCCAGGACTCCCCGTCCCGGCCGCCCCGGCCGACGACCAGCGGCGGCGGCGACGGCTCGGGGTGGGCGCCGAACAGTCGCGGTCGCAGGCCGGCCGGAACGGTCAGCAGGTAGAACCGGCCCCGCACGTCGACCGCGCGGCTGCGCGCGCGGTCCACGTACCACCCGACGAGCCGGGTGCGGTAGCGGGCACGCCCGTCGTAGGACACCGCGGTGATCCGGTCGGTGCGCAGGCCGAGCCGGGTCGCCTCGGCGGCGAACCGGGCGACCAGCCCGGCCGCCTCCGCCTGTTCGGCCGCGCGCTGCGCCGCGTCCGCCCGCGCATGTGCCCACACCGCGCGGCGCTGGTGCTCCCGCCATTGCAGGCCGTCCTCCGCCACCCCCACACGGTACGCCGCCGGGTCGCCGCTGCCGCACGAGCGGCGGCGGGACGAACCGCCGACGATGCGGTGGTGACGTCAGCTCGACAGGCTCCCCGGGCAACTGCCGACCTGCGGGGCAGCGCTGGTCGTCAGGCCAGCCCGGCCCGGCGAAGCGCCTCCGCCATCGCGTCGTTGGCCGGCGCGGCGTCGCGCCCCGGCCGCTGCTGCGGACCGCCCCGCGACCCGCCGGCACGATCGCCCTTCGGCGCGCCGGTCCGGTCACCCCGCGCTCCGCCGGCTCGCTCGCCCTTCGGTCCGCCGGTCCGGTCACCCCGCGCTCCGCCGGCTCGGTCGCCCTTTGGTCCGCTGCCCTGGCCGCCGCGCTCCCGCCGTCCGCCGTCGCCCGCCGAGCGACCCCCGGCCGGCGGCTCGTCGTCCAGTCGCAGGGTCAGCGAGATCCGCTTGCGCGGCACGTCCACGTCGAGCACCCGGACCTTCACCACGTCGCCGGACTTCACCACGTCGCGCGGGTCCTTGACGAAGGTGTGCGACATCGCCGAGACGTGCACCAGGCCGTCCTGGTGCACGCCGACGTCGACGAACGCGCCGAACGCGGCCACGTTGGTGACCACCCCCTCCAGCACCATGCCCGGGGTGAGGTCGCCGATCTTCTCGACGCCCTCGACGAAGGTGGCGGTGCGGAACTCCGGACGCGGGTCGCGGCCGGGCTTCTCCAACTCGGCCAGGATGTCGGTGACGGTGGGCAGGCCGAACGTGTCGTCGACGAAGTCGGTGGCGCGCAGCCCGCGCAGGATCGCCGACCGCCCGATCAGGGCACGCAGGTCCTGCCCGGTGGAAGCGAGGATGCGGCGCACCACCGGGTATGCCTCGGGGTGCACGCTGGAGGAGTCCAGCGGGTCGTCGCCGTCGGGGATGCGCAGGAAGCCGGCGCACTGCTCGAACGCCTTCGGCCCGAGCCGTGCCACCTTCTTCAGCTGGCCCCGGGTGCGGAACGGTCCGTTGGCGTCACGGTGCAGCACGATGTTCTCGGCCAGCCCGGCCCCGATGCCGGAGACCCGGGTCAGGAGCGGCGCGGAGGCGGTGTTGACGTCCACGCCGACCGCGTTCACGCAGTCCTCGACCACCGCGTCCAGCGAGCGGGACAGCTTCACCTCGGACAGGTCGTGCTGGTACTGCCCGACGCCGATCGAGCGCGGGTCGATCTTCACCAGCTCGGCGAGGGGGTCCTGGAGGCGGCGGGCGATGGAGACCGCGCCGCGCAGCGACACGTCCAGCCCGGGCAGTTCCTGCGAGGCGTACGCGGACGCCGAGTAGACCGACGCGCCGGCCTCGGAGACCACCACCTTGGTCAGGGTCAGCTCCGGGTGCCGCTTGATCAGGTCCGCGGCCAGCCTGTCGGTCTCCCGGCTGGCGGTGCCGTTGCCGATGGCGATCAGCTCCACGCCGTGCGCGGCGGCGAGCGTGGCGAGGGTGTGCACCGAGGCGTCCCACTGCCGGCGCGGCTCGTGCGGATAGATCGTGTCGGTGGCGACCACCTTGCCTGTGGCGTCGACCACGGCCACCTTCACACCGGTCCGCAACCCCGGGTCCAGGCCCATCGTCGGCCGGGCGCCGGCGGGCGCGGCCAGCAGCAGGTCGCGCAGGTTGGTGGCGAAGACCCGCACCGCCTCCTCCTCGGCCGCCTGCCACAACCGCATCCGCAGGTCCGCGCCGAGGTGGATGAGGATCCGGGTGCGCCAGGCCCAGCGCACCGTGTCGGCCAGCCAGCGGTCCCCGGCCCGGCCGTGGTCGGTGACGCCGAAGCGGCCGGCGATGGCCGCCTCGTACCGGGTGGGGCCGGCGGTCGCGTCGGCGTCACCGTCGGACTCCGGGTCCATGGTCAGGTCCAGCACGCCCTCCTTCTCGCCGCGGAACATGGCGAGGATCCGGTGCGAGGGCAGCTTCGGGTACGGCTCGGCGAAGTCGAAGTAGTCGGCGAACTTCGCGCCCACGGTCTCCTGGCCGTCGCGTACCCGGGAGACCAGGCGGCCCCGCGACCACATCTGCTCGCGCAGCGTGCCGATCAGGTCGGCGTCCTCGGCGAAGCGCTCGATCAGGATGGCGCGTGCGCCGTCGAGGGCGGCGGCCGGGTCGGCGACGCCGCGCTCCGGGTCGACGTAGCCGGCGGCGACCGTCTTCGGTTCCTGCGTCGGGTCGGCCAGCAGCGTGTCCGCGAGCGGCTCCAGCCCGGCCTCGCGGGCGATCTGCGCGCGGGTGCGGCGCTTGGGCTTGTAGGGCAGGTAGATGTCCTCCAGCCGGGACTTCGAGTCGGCCGCGAGGATCTGCGCCTCCAGGGCCTCGTCGAGCTTGCCCTGGCCGCGGATCGACTCCAGCACCGCGGCGCGTCGCTCGTCGAGCTCGCGCAGGTAGCGCAGCCGCTCCTCCAACGTGCGCAGTTGCGCGTCGTCGAGCAGGCCGGTGGCCTCCTTGCGGTAGCGGGCGATGAACGGCACGGTGGCGCCGCCGTCGAGCAGCTCGACGGCGGATCGCACCTGACGTTCGGCGACGCCGAGTTCCTCGGCGATCCGCTGGTGCACAGACTGGGTCACGATTGTCATCCGCCTTCTCCGGTGGTGTCCGCCCTGCATTGTGCCGTTCGCCTCCGCCCGGCAGTGCCCGGCCCGCCACCTCCTGCGCTAGCGTGGCGATCATGGACGTACCTGCGGATCCGCGGGCCCGGCGGCTCTTCGGGGGCAGCGCCCGGGCGCTCGGCGACCTGGCCGTCGGCCCGTTCCGGGCCGACCGGGACCGGATCGTCGCGTCGCCGTTCTTCGCCCGGCTCAACGGCGTCACCCAGGTGATCAGCCCCGGCGGGTCCGGGTTGCTGGTGCACAACCGGCTCACCCACAGCCTCAAGGTGGCGCAGGTGGCCCGCGCGATCGCCGAACGGCTGATCGCCGACCCCGGCTACCGGGACCTGCTCGACAAGCTCGGCGGCTGTGACCCGGACGTGGTGGAGGCCGCGGCGCTCGCCCATGACCTGGGACACCCGCCCTTCGGGCACCTGGGGGAGCGGGTCCTGGACCGGCTGGCCCGGCAGCGGCTCGGGCTGCCGGACGGGTTCGAGGGCAACGCGCAGTCGTACCGGATCGTCACCAGCACCGAGATCCGCGGGGCGGCGACCACCGGGCTGGACCTGACCGCCGCGGTCCGGGCGGCGCTGCTGAAATACCCCTGGACCCGGCTGGACCATCCCGACCCGCATCCGCGCCACCTCGACCCGGCGCCCCGGGGTGCCGCGGCGCCGCCGGAGGACCCGCAGAGCGGGTCGGTGAAGTTCGGGGCGTACCGCACCGAGCTGGACGACCTGCGGCAGGCCCGGGAGCCGTTCGCCGGGCGGATCCCGCAGTGGCAGCAGACCCCGGAGGCGTCGGTGATGGACACCGCCGACGACATCGCGTACGCGATCCACGACGTGGAGGACTTCTACCGGGTCGGGGTGCTCCAGCAGGGCACGGTCGCCGCCGAGCTGATGGCCTGGCAGCGCGAGTGCGGGCACCTGCGCTCGATGACCGCCCCGGCGCTGGCCGCGGCGGGTCGGCGGCCCGGGACGGCGATCGAGCGGCTGCGTCGCCAACTGCACCGCAAGGACGCCTGGGTCGCCGACGACGAGGCGTTCGCCGCCGCGGTCGAGCACGTCCGGGAGGAACTGGTCGAGGGACTGCTGGCGCTGCCCTTCGACGGCTCGATCGAGGCGGAGCAGTACGTGGCCCGGTTCTCCGCCCGCTGGTCCACCCGGTTCGTGGACGCCATCACGGTCACCCCGGAGCCGGACGTCCGCTCGGGGTACGTGCTGCTGGGCCGGGCGCAGTGGCACGAGGTGCAGGTGCTCAAGTTCGTCCACCACCGGTTCGTGCTGGCCCGGCCGGACCTGGCGCTGCACCAGCGCGGTCAGGCGCGGTTGCTGGGCGCACTCGTGGAGGCGCTCTGGGAGTGGCTGCTGGACCCGGAGGAGGAGTCGCGCCTGCCGCGCCGGCTGCACGACCTGGTGGAGCTGGCCGAGGCGGAGCTGCACCCGCGTACCCCGGACCGGATCGGCCGGGCCCGCGGCCGGGCGATCATCGACTTCGTCGCCCAGCTCACCGACGGTCAGGCGGTGGCCATGCTCGACGCGTTGTCGGGCCGCTCCGGGGCGCTGTGGACGGACGCCTTCGTGCTCTGAGCGGTGCCCTCAGGCAACGGCCTGCCACCAGCCGTCCACCGCCGGCGGCTCGTCGACCACCACCCGTTCCCCGGGGCGGGGCACGGCCAGGCGCACGCCCCGGGCCTTCGCCTCGGCCCAGAGCCGGTCCACCGGCTCGGACCAGTCGTGCAGGGCCAGGTTGAAGGTGCCCCAGTGCACCGGCACCAGCAGGTCGCCGCGCACGTCGAGGTGGGCGGCGACCGCCTCCTCCGGGAACATGTGGATGTGCGGCCACGCCCGGTCGTACGCGCCGATCTGCATGAGCGTGACGTCGAACGGCCCGTGTGCGGCGCCGATCTCGGCGTAACCGGGGAAGTAGCCGGAGTCGCCGGTGTAGAAGAGCCGCCGGTGCGCGCCGGCGATCACCCAGGACGCCCAGAGCGTGCCGTCGCGGCGCAACCCGCGCCCGGAGAAGTGCTGCGCGGCGGTGGCGGTCAGGGTGATCCCGCCGACGCGGTGGCTCTCCGACCAGTCCAGCTCGACCACGCGCGCGGCGGGCACGCCCCACCGTTGCAGGTGGGCGCCGACGCCGAGCGGCACCACGAACGGCGCGGACTGGAGGTCCACCAGCCGGCGGACGGTCTCCATGTCCAGGTGGTCGTAGTGGTCGTGGGAGATCAGCACGGCGTCCAGCGGGGGCAGGTCGGCCAGCCGGACCGGCGGCTCGTGCAGGCGCCGGGGGCCGACGAGCGCCGACGGGGAGCACCTGTCGCTCCACACCGGGTCGAGCAGCACCCGGTGACCCTCGATCTCGACGAGCGTGGAGGCGTGGCCGTACCAGACGACGTTCAGTGCGCGGGCCGGGTCGGTGGCCGGTGGCGCGGTCGGGCGCAGCAGGGGCACCGGGCTGCCCGGCCGCCGCTTCTGCTTGCCGAAGAGCAGCTCGCGGAGCAGGTTGCGGCCCGGGTCGGCGACCATGGTGGCACTGGCGCCGGCCGGGTTGTGGAACGTGCCGTCGCGGAAGCGCGGCGACCGGGCCGCCCGTTGCGCCCGCTCGCCGGTGAGTCGGCCGCCGAGCTGGGCCGGCACGTCCCGCGCCGCCCATGCCAGCCCGGCCACGGCGGCCAGCCCGGCGATCCGCCACAGCCGGCCGCTGCCGCCGACGCCCGCCTCGTGTCCTGATGATCCCCGCATGTCCGTCCCTCCGCCGTGTCCCGCCGTACACGGTAGTCACCCGCGCGCCGCGACGCCCACGCCCGGGACGGTCCCGCCGGTGTGGGTCAGACCACCCGGCGGCGCAGCGCCGACGCCGCCGTCGCGCCCGCCGACCGCAACGCCCGGGGCACGTCGGGCAGCCAGCCGCCCCGGACCGCCTCGCCGGCCGGGTTGGGCGCGAACACGATGCCCTCGTGCGCGGCGACCGGCTGGCGGCTCAGCCCGGCGAGCCGCATCAGCGGGCCGACCAGCACGTCGTACATCCCGGGCAGGACGGTGAAGCCGAACCGCATGATCAGGTTGAGCCGGCCGACGGACAGCTCCCGGCGAGGTCGGTCCAGGAGATGGGCGATGGCGCGGGCCACCCGTTCCGGGCCGGCGACCGGCGGCGGGGGCCGGCCGATCCGGCCCAGGTAGTTGGCCGCCTGCCGGTAGACGGGCGTGTCCACGCTGCCCGGGTTGACCAGGCAGATCGCCACGCCGGGGGTTTCCCGGGCCTCCTGCTGCAACGTGCGGGCCAGGCCCTGCAGGCCCCACTTGGCGGTCACGTACCCGCTCATGTAGGGCGCGGTGATGTGCCCGAGCACCGAGCCGGTGAGCACCAGCGTGCCGCCACCGTCGGCGCGGAACCGGCGCAGCGCCTCCCGGGCCACTCCGGCGGTGCCCAGCAGGTCGGTGCGGACCACCTGCTCGAACACCTCGGCCGGGGTCTCGTCGAAGCGGCCGTAGGACATCACCGCCGCGGTGTGCACCCAGGCGTCGATGCGGCCGAACTCGGCCCGCGCGGCGTCGGCCAGCGCGGTCACCGCACCGGGCGCGGTGACGTCCGTGGGCACGGCCAGCGCCCGCGCGCCGGCCGCCCGGCACTCGTCGCGCACCTCGTCCAGGGTGGTGGGGGAGCGGGCCGCGAGGACCAGCTGGGCCCCGCGGCCCGCCAGCTCCAGGGCGGTCGCCCGGCCGATCCCGCTGGTCGCGCCGGTGACGACCACCGTGCGGGTCACGGTGCCAGCACGACCTTGACGCAGCCGTCCTCCTTCTTCTGGAACATCTCGTACGCGTGCGGCGCCTCGGTCAGCGGCAGCCGGTGGGTCCGCAGGTCCTCGACGCCCAGCGGGTCGTCGTCGCGTTCCAGCAGCGGGATGATGTCGTCCACCCAGCGCCGCACGTGACACTGGCCCATCCGCAGCTGGATGCCCCGGTCGAACATCTCCATCAACGGCATCGGGTCCTGCTCGCCGCCGTACACCCCGGAGATGGACACGGTGCCCCCACGCCGGACCGCCTTGAGCGCGGCGTGCAGCACGACAAGGCGGTCCACGCCGGCCTTGTCGGTCATCGCCTGGGCCAGCTTGTCCGGCAGCAGGCCGGCGGCGGTCTGCGCCAGCTTGCCCAGCGGCGCGCCGTGCGCCTCCATCCCGACCGCGTCGATCACCGCGTCCGGGCCGCGCCCGTCGACCAGGTCGATGAGCGCCCCGGGCACGTCGTCGAGCTGGCTGACGTCGAGCACCTCGATGCCGTGCCGGCGGGCCATCTCCAGCCGCTCCGGCACCAGGTCCAGCCCGATCACCCGGCCGGCGCCCAGGTGGCGGCCGATCCGGGCGGAGAACTGCCCGACCGGGCCGAGGCCGAACACGGCGAGCGTGCCGCCGGGCGGGGTGTCCGCGTACCTCACCGCCTGCCAGGCGGTGGGCAGGATGTCGGACAGGTAGAGCCAGCGCTCGTCGGGGCCGGTGTCCGGGACCTTGATCGGGCCGAACTGGGCCTGCGGCACCCGCAGGTACTCGGCCTGGCCGCCGGGGACCGAGCCGTACAGCGAGGTGTAGCCGAACAGCGACGCGCCCTTGCCCTGGCTGGTCACCTGCGTGGTCTCGCACTGCGCGTAGAGCTGCCGCTCGCACATCCAGCAGGAGCCGCAGGAGATGTTGAACGGGATGACCACCCGGTCGCCCTTCCTGAGCCGGGTGACCCCGGACCCGACCTCCTCGACGACGCCCATCGGCTCGTGCCCGAGGATGTCGCCGGGCTTCAGGTACGGGCCGAGCACCTCGTACAGGTGCAGGTCGGAGCCGCAGATGGCGGTCGAGGTGATCCGGACGATCGCGTCGGTCGGCTCGTCGATCCGCGGATCGGGGACGTCCTCGACCCGAACGTCCCGTTTGCCGTGCCAGGTGAGTGCCTTCATGCCTGCCTGTCCCCTCTCCGGTGCCGTCCATGGGACTGCTACCCGCGAGGCGGCACTTGAACCGGCGCTCACCGGGGCGGCAGGTCGACCGCCACCGCCACGGTGGTCGTGCTGGCGGCGGGGGTGGCGAGGGTGCCGATGTCGAGGCTCCGGCCGGCGCCGTCGGTGACCACGCCGGCGGACAGCCGCAGGCCGGCGACGGGCACGCCGAGCGTGGCCGACCCCACCTCCAGCAGCCGCCGGCGGACCACGGCCACGGCCACCCGGACGGGGGTACGGGTGAAGGAGGTCGCGCGGCACACCGTCTCGGGGCGGGCGTGGGTCGGCGGGACCCGGACCCGTCCCCGCGGCAGTGACAGTTCCTCGGCGATCAGCTCGGCGGTCGAGCCGGCGTCGGCCTGCCCCACCCGGTCCGGCGGCAACACGAACGACACGGTGCCGTCCGGGGCCACCTCCACCGATATCAGTTCCGAAGCCGGCAGGGCGGTCGCGGTCATGATCTCGTCGAGGCCGAGCAGCCCGGCCACACCCGGCGAGGGCAGCCGGGCCGCCGGGTACGACACCGCGAGTTCGGCCGCGGTCACGAGGACCGGGGCGGCCAGCACGTACCCGAGGAAGCGCGGGCCGGGTGCGGGCGTGGTGCCTCGCCGGGTGCGCCCGGCAGCCGGGGACGCGACGCCGGCCCCCGGCTGCGGGGTGGTGATCAGAGCTCGCGGTTGCCGAGTGGGATCTCGATGCTGATCGACTGTCCTTCGGAGAGGAAGAGCAGGGCCAGCTTGCGCAGGAACTCGTCGAAGAGCCAGTAGCACTCCGGTGCGAGGGGGAGCGGGAGCAGCGCCTCCCGGACCGCGACGAACGGCCCCCAGGACGTCCGCAGCAGCGTGTCCCAGAGCAGGTCGCGGGGGATCTCCAGCCAGTTGGCGATCTGGTTGCCGAGCAGGAACCGGGTGAACGAGCCGAGGATGGGTTTGCTCAGCAGGCCGGCGTCGATCTCCTTGCCGAGGCCGAGCAGGATGTCCGCCAGGGCGTTGCCCTCGCGGGTGGGCGCGAGGACCGGGTCGAGGACCTCGCTGGCCTGCGCGTTGGCCTCGCTCCACGTGGCGGGGATGTACTCGTCCCGGATGCCGAGCATGTGGGCGGCCACCTGCCACAGGTGCAGGAAGGCGGTCGACTCGGCGGCCGGGATCGGCACCCGCCAGTCGGTCAGCTTCCGCATGACCGTGGTCGGCAGGCTGTGCCAGGTGACCATCAGGTCCCGCTGGCTGATCGGGATGTCCTCGGGCGCGACGTCGGCCCAGTCCGGCGACTGCGGCAGGAGGTGGCGCACGCCCGCGTGCGCCAGCCGGGTCTTGACGGCGGTCACGATCATCGAGCCGTCGGGCTGGTAGGCGTTGGCCGTGCCGATGTCGTACCCGAGCTTGGCGGTCTTGGAGATGCGGTCCTTCATGTCCGCGCCGCCCTTGGAGTAGTAGACGGCGCGTGCCTCCTTCGGGATGACGGTGCTCATCATGCCGCTGGCCAGGCCGTACAGCACGCCGAGATAGAGGCCGCGCTTCTCGTTGAAGCGCACGGCGGTGGCCAGCTTGCCCGGGTCGGCCCAGGACGGGAGCACCCGCGCGCGTTCGATGAACTGGCGTACGTCGGTGGGCAGGCCGGCCGGCAGCGGCTGGCCGTTCTTCGTCCACGTCCGGAGCAGGTGGTTGACCAGGGGTGCGTCCCCCCGGTCCAGCAGCGAGGCGACCAGGGGGTCGGCCTCCTCGTCCCACACCCATCGTGGGTCCACGCCGGCGCCCGCGCCGGCCACCGAGCCCGTGGGGGACCAGTTCCACACCGACCCGGCCTGCGCCGGGCTGGCGGCGCCGAGCGCGCCGAGCGCGCCCAGTGCGCCGCCGACCTGCAACATCCTGCGTCTGCTGAGTGGTTCCACGTCGTACTCCTCGCCGGTCGAGGCCATTGATACGGTGAAACAAACAATGCTTCCGTGTATCACATGAGAGCACGTGGTCACGGCCTCCACAAGGCTCACGACGACATCCATCTATGTTCGGTACGGCATCCACGACGGAGAGGAACACGTGATGGAGCAGCTAGCCGGCAAGGTCGCCTGGGTGACGGGCGCCGGTCAGGGCGTCGGAGCGGCGGTCGCCGAGGGCCTGGCGCGGGCCGGCGCCTCGGTGATCCTGCAGTCGCGCCGGGTCGACGCGCTGCACGCGGTGCGGGACGGGATCGTCGCGGCCGGTGGCGCGGCCGAGGTGGTCGCCGGTGACGTGGTCGACGAATCCGTGGCCGACGCGGTGGTGGCGTTGGCCCGGCGGCGGTGGGGCCGGGTGGACGTCCTGGTCAACAACGCCGGGATCAGTCCGGCGCTGTGTCGCAGCGAGCGGCTGAGCGTGGCGGACTGGCAGCGGGTGATCGACACGAACCTGACCGGGGCGTTCGTCTGCGCCCGTGCCGCCGGGGCGGTCATGGTCGAGCAGGGCGCGGGCAGCATCGTCAACATGTCCTCGGTGCACGGCCAGGTCGGCTTTCCGCGGCTGGCCGCGTACAGCGCCAGCAAGGGTGGGGTCGAGCAGCTCACCCGGACGCTGGCGCTGGAGTGGGCGGCTGCCGGGGTGCGGGTCAACGCGGTCGCACCCGGCTACCTGGAGACCGCGATGACCGCGGGTCTGCGCCACCACGACGAGTGGTCGAGGCGGCTGCGCGAGCGGATCCCGATGGGCCGGTTCGGCAGGCCGGACGAGGTGGTCGGCGCGGTCGTGTTCCTCGCCTCGGACGCGGCCGGCTACGTCACCGGCAGCGTGCTGCACGTCGACGGCGGCTGGACCGCGCAGTGACCCGGCGGCCGTGCCCCGGTTAGTCCCGGTTCTCCTTCCGCCGGCATCCGAAATGCCGATCAGCCCGCCGTCCTGATCGATCCTTCCCAGGAAGTTAACCCTCGTTTACAGTGCTCGCAACAGGCTGGGGACCCTCGACGGCACTGCGGCGAGGGCGCGCCGGCCACACCGGCCACCACCAGGCCCGGTCCCGGTCGAAGGAGTAGCCCATGGAGCCCGCCGACGCCCTTGCCGAACACTGCGCCACGACAGCAGAGGGCCTGACCGTCCCCGCCCTCCTGCACCGCAACGCCACCGAGTTCGCCGACCTGCCGGCGCTGACCACACTGGACCGCGACGACACCCGCACGTGGTCGGTCCTGCGCGACGAGGTCGCCGAGGTGTCCGGCGGCTTGGCCGAGATCGGCCTGAAGCCGGGCCGCCACCTGCTGATCATGATGTCGAGCCGGCCGGAGCACTGGCTCGTCGACCTCGCCGCGGTCCACCTGGGCGCGGTGCCGTCCACGATCTATCCGACCCTGAGCACCGAGCAGATGCGCTACCTGGCGCGGCACTGCGACGCCCAGGTGCTCGTGCTGGAGGGGGCCGCCGACCTGGAGCGCTGGCGCCCGATCCTGCCGGACCTGCCGGGCCTGCGCCGCGTCGTGGTGGTCGACGCGGTCGACCCCGGCGGGTCGGGCCCGGAGATCGTGCCGCTGGCGCGGGTACGCGAACTCGGGCGGGCCGCACACCGGACCGACCCGGACGCCTTCGAACGGCGCTGGCGCGCGGTCCGCCCCGACCAGCCGGTGACGCTGCTGTACACGTCCGGGACGACCGGCGACCCGAAGGGCGTCGTGCTCAGCCACCACAACGTGATCTACCAGGCGGTGTCCCTCGACGCGCTGGTGCCGGTGCCCGCGCACGCACCGTCGGTGGCCTACCTGCCGCTGGCCCACATCGCCGAGCGGTTCCTCGGCATCTACAACCCGATCTACCGGGCCGGTCACGTGACCATCTGCCCCGACGCCCGGCAACTCGTCGCGGCCCTGCGCGCGGTCACCCCCGCCTCGTTCTTCGGCGTGCCCCGGGTCTGGGAGAAGATGGCGGCCGGGGTGCAGGCCCACCTGTCCACCGTGGAGCCGGCGGTGCGCGCCGCCTTCGAGGCCGCGAGCGCCACGGCACTGGAGGCGTACGAGCTGCGCGCGGCGGGCCGGCCCGTGCCCGACGAGCTGGCCGCCCGCCTGGCCGAGGCGCAGGCCACCGTGCTGCGGCCGATCCAGTCCACGTTGGGCCTGCAGAACATGGTCTGGGCCGGCAGCGGCGCCGCCCCGATCCCGGTGGACGTGCTGCGCTTCCTCGCCGGGCTCGGCGTCGACGTGCTCGAGGTGTGGGGCCTGACCGAGACCACCGGCACCGCCACCATCAACACCCGGGAACGGTTCCGCACCGGCACCGTCGGCCAACCGCACGTGGGCATGGAGATTCGCCTCGCCGAGGACGGGGAGGTGCTGGTGCGCGGGCCGCTGGTCTGCTCCGGCTACCTGCGTGGCGACGGTGGCGTCGAGCCGGTCGTCGGCGCGGACGGTTGGCTGGCCACCGGCGACGTCGGCGCGATCGACCCCGACGGCTTCCTGACCATCACCGACCGCAAGAAGGAACTCATCATCACCTCCAGCGGCAAGAACATCTCCCCGGCGCAGGTCGAGGGGCTGCTGCGGGCGCATCCGCTGATCGGGCAGGCGGTCGCGATCGGCGACCGGCGGCCGTACGTCACGGCCCTGATCGTGTTGGACGAGGAGGTGGCGCCGCAGTGGGCGCGGTCCCGCGGCATCGACGACACGCAGCTCTCCGCCCTGGCGTCGGACCCGCTGGTGCTCGCGGAGATCCGGGCCGCCGTCGACCGGGCCAACGCCCGGCTGGCCCGCCCGGAACAGGTCAAGACGTTCCAGGTGCTGCCGTCGAGCTGGACACCGGAGTCCGGTGAGCTGACCCCCACCCTGAAGCTGCGGCGTCGCGTCATCGTCGACCGGTACGGTGACGACATCGACGCCCTCTACCAGAGCGCGGTGGAGCCCGCCGGCCGTTAGCGCCCCGGGTCGTCCGGCGGGCCGGCCGGCCACGTCGGGTCGAGGTCGGGCGGTGGTGGTGGCGCGCCCAGGTCGGTGGGCTCGTACCCGACGGGGTAGCCGGGGTAACTGCGGTTGCCCGGGTCGCGGGTCAACCGGCTGGTGGTGCGCGGCGGCATCAGCCGCACCGCCGCCGCCCGGGCGCGCAGTCCGCCGGTGAGCGCCGTCGACAGCCAGCGCGGCGCGGCCGGTAGGCCGAAGGCGGCGCGCATCTCGGCGGGCAGCAGCGCGAGCACGCCGAGTCGCGCGGCGCGGCGCAGCGGCGCCGGGTACCAGGACGCGAACAGGTCCAGGGTGTACGCCCCGACGCGCTCGTTGCTCGGCGCGTGCCGGAAGGTGGCGTGCTCGTACTCGCATTTGAGGTCGTGGAACGCGGCGAAGTCGTCGGGCACGTCGCGGATGCCCATCCGCGCGCCGATCGCCCGGTAGTAGTGGAACGCGGCCAGCCGCTCGTGCTCGTGCGGCCGTCGCCATCCGAACCGGTCCAGCCACTCGATCGGCTCGTAGACGAACGTGGACAGCACGTAGCGCATGTCGTCGTTGGAGATCGCGTACCGGCGGTGTGCCAGGTTGATGACCTTCAGCGCCTGCCGGCCGCGCGGCGTGTCGTACCCGTGCTCGGCCATCTCGGCCATCAGCAGCGCGGTGTCGTCGTAGCGCTGCTGCGGACGCCGCCGGAACTCGCCGGTCGCGTCGAGCAGCGCGGAGATGCTCGGTACGCAGTACGTGCGCAGCAGCGCGAGTTCCAGCGCGCGCTGGTAGTCGAAGGGGAACTCGTAGCCGATCGAGATCCGGTAGATCTCCTGGTGGTCGCGGACGGGATCGAGGGTCTCGATGCGACGCAACCAGCGGTACCGCCTGCCACCCGCCATCGCGGCCACCTCCCGGACACACTCTTGCCGACCCAGTCAAGCTCCTCTATGTTAATAGAAAATCACACGCCCGGATAACTCGAAACCCGCCTGTGGTGTGCTCACAGGCCGGTCCTCAGGGCGATGTCCGGCTCACCCGGGAAGTGGTGCGAATGGAGAATCTCAGTAGAAGAAGCGTCCTGACGCTCGGCGCGGCGCTGGGGCTGGTGGCCGCGACCGACGTGCCGAAGGCATGGGCGTGGTCGTCGTCCGGTTCGATCGCCGGCACCGACTCGGTCACCGACCCGTGGGACGTCTGGGACGACGCCACCGACCCGCTCCTCGTCTCGCTGCTGCAGGCCGGCCAGGTCCCGGCCGTCAACACCGCGTTCGCCTCCTGGATCCGCAACGGCGACCCGCTGCCCAGCGGCGTGCCCGCCGCGCTCACCACCTACCTGCGCAGCGTCAACACCCTGCCGTCCTGGGCCGACCAGGCCAAACTGGACCGGGCGGCCCAGTTCAACAAGCGCATGAGCATGTACCTGTTCCTGCTGTACGGCCTGGGCAGCGGCATCATGAGCACGGTGATCCCGCGCGAGGCCCGCAACGTCTACTGGTCCGAGGGCGGCGCCGACATGAAGGCGCGGGCGGCCAAGACCTTCACCTACGGGTACGACCTGAGCGCGCCCGACGCGTTCAAGGCCACCGGCAGCTTCGTGGTCACCTCGCACAAGACGCGCCTGACCCACGCGGCGGTGCGGCACCTGCTGCCACAGTCCGCGGCGTGGCGCGGCGTCACCGACCACCCGATCCCGATCAGCAACGGCGACATCCTGATCACCTTCCACAGCCTCGGCACGTACGTGCACCGCAAGCTGCTCGACTGGCGTCGCTGGGGACTGCGGATGTCGGCCGCGGAGGAGGAGGCCTACCTGCACATGTGGCAGGTCGCCCTGCACCTGCTGGGCGTGCGGGACGAGTTCATCCCGAAGAGCTGGGCCGCCGCCGAGGAACAGTCGCGGTACGCGTTGACCCCGCTGCTGGCCCCGACGCGCGAGGGCATCGACCTGGCCGACGTCCTGCTGAACCTGACGTCCTCTGTCGACCTGGGCGTCACCCGGGGATTCCAGCGTGAGTTCGCGCGCTACGTGCTCAGCGACAAGATCGGCGACTGGCTGCGACTGCCCCGCGACTACGTCTCACGCGGGATCATCGAGGTCGGCTGGCCCACGTACGTCATGTTCCGCGAAGGGCTGTCGCCGATCATGCCGGAGACCTTCGGGCTGTTCGACCGGTTCATCCGCGGCCTGGCGATGTTGTTCCTCAACAACGGCACCTCGGCCAGCCACACCCCGATCACCATTCCGACCATCAACCGTCCGGGTGCGTGAACCTACCCCGGGACCAGGGCGCGGGTGACCAGGGCGGTCACCGCGTCCCGATGGCCGGGCGTGTCCTGCCAGCGCAGGGCCCGCCCGGCCTCGACCACCACACCGAACCCGGCGTGGACCAGCAGCCGGGCCTGTCGCCGGTCCAGCTCGGGCCGGAGCGTGCGCACCTGCTGCTCCCAGACCGCGATGTGCTCGCGCTGCGCGACCACAAGCGGGCGCCGCACGTCGGCGGGCAGGCTGGCGACCTCGGCCTCGGCCACGCTGTTGAGGGTGTTGTGCTCGAAGCAGTGGGCCACGTAGGCCGCGGCCAGCGCGACAAGCGCCTCATGCGGATCGGTCGCCCGGTGCAGGCTGCGTTCCACCGCCTGGGCCAGCAGCCCCGCCGCCTGGAGGCAGGCGGCGACCAGGATGTCGACCTTGCCGGGGTAGTGCCGGTAGATCGCCGACGGGGCGAGCCCCACCGCCTGCGCGATCTGCGCGTTCGTGACGTTGGCGAACCCCTCCCGGGCGAACAGCGGCACCGCCGCCGCGAGGATCTCCGCACGTCGGGTCCGTGGCACCGGCGGGGTGGGCAGGTCGACGCGCTCCGCGGTGCCCGGGGTGGCCGTCGGATCGGTCGCGACCACGCGCATGGCCGAGGCCAGCACCAGTTCCTCGATCCGGCGTTGGGCGATCGTGGTGTGGTGCATGGTGACGGACCCGATCACCCCGAGCGCCGCCACGGCCCGCAGGTGCTCCTCGGGCAGCGGGAACTCCCGTCGGGCCAACTCGACGACGCGCCCCACGACGCGGGCGAACTTCGCCCGCAGCAGGTGGCGGTCGGCGCGTTGCAGATAGCGGGCCTCCCACCGGTAGAGACCGCCCGACGCGCGGTGCGCCACGGTGACCCGGGTGAGGGCGAGCAGCACGTCCGTCGACGCCGCGTCGGGCGGGCACCCGTCGATGACCTCGACGAGGTTGTCCGCCATGACGGTGGCGCACGCGGCGAACAACGCGTACTTGTTCGGAAAGTGCCGGTAGAGGGCAGGCGCGCTGATCCCGACGGCCGCCGCGATGTCCTCCATCGACGCCCCGTGGTAGCCGCGCTCGCTGAACACCTGCCCGGCCGCCCCGACGATGCTCTGCCTGCGGTTGCGTGGCCGGGTCGCCGCGGTCGGCCCCGCGGTCACCGGGCCACCCGGTCGGGCGCGGGCGGGGACAGCACCATGCGTGTCAGTCAATCACAGCGCCACCGCCGCTCCCGCCCGTGCCGGCCCGGCGTTCAGGCGTGCACCACCGCCAGGGCGAGCCGGGCCGTCTGGGCGTCGTAGCCCTCGGCGCGGTCGAAACGGCCGAGCCGGCCGATGTCGGTGACGACGTTGAGCGCGGCGTGCACGAGCACACGGGCGTCCGCGACCGGCAGGCCCGGTCGTACGGCCCGCAGCAGGCGCACCCACTCCTCGACGTGCGACCGTTGCGCACCGCGCAGCTCGTGCCGATCCTGGTCCGGCAGGTTGTTGTTCTCGGCCAGGTAGACCGCGACGAGGTCACTCTGCCCGAACGCGAAGGCGACGTAGGCGCGTACCACCCGGTGCAGCGCGTCGGCCGCGTCGCTCGCCTCGGCGATGGCCGTGGTGGTGGCGCCGGCGAGCCGGTCGGTGGCCCGGTAGTAGGCGGCGGCCAGCAGGTCGGCCTTGCTGGGGAAGTACCGGTAGACGCTCGATGCCTGCATGCCGGCGGCGCGACCGATGTCCTCGACCGCGACGGCGTGGTAGCCGTGCCTGTGGAACAGGCGGATGGCCTCGATCAGCAGCAGTTCGCGGCGGGCCGCCGGGCGTACCGGCGCCTCGGCCGGGGCGGCGCGGGCCGGGGCCGGCAACCCGGGCGCGTCGGCCCGCAGCAGGGTCCGGGCGACCCGGGTGAGCAGGTGTTCGACGTCGGCGCCGGTGGTCGGCGCGCGGTACGTGGTCACGCTGCCGAAAGCGCTCAGCGCCGCGTTGACCAGCAGTTGCGCCTGCTCGACGGACAGCTCGGGCCGCAGCTCGCGCAGCGGCCCGGCGAGACGGTCGACGAGCGTGGACAGCGTCGCGGCGAACTCCCGCCGGTGCTCGGGCGTGAGATAGCGGCCCTCCCACTGGTAGAGCCCGGCGACGCGTCGTTTGCTCACCACGACCGCGGCGAGCGTGCGCAGCATCTCGTCCAGCCGGCCCTCGGTGGTGTGCGACACCGGGTCGGCCGTCGCGGCGAGCAGCGCGCCGGCGACCTCGCGGGTGGCGTGCACGAGGATCGCGTACTTGTTCGGGAAGTGCCGGTAGACCGCGGGCCCGCTGATGCCGACGGCGGCGGCGATCTCGTCGACCGACACCCCGTGGTAGCCCCGCTCGCCGAACAGTTCGGCGCCGGCCAGCGCGATGCGGTTCCTGCGGTCCTTGGGGCGTCTGGTCGGCGCGGCGTCGCCGCTCACTGCTTGTGGCACGCGTACACGTTAGCGCCGCCTCGCCGCGCCGACGTGCCGATCCGCGCCCGCGCGTGGTGTCGGTGGTGGGCAGGACCTGAGGCAGGACCGGTACTTCCGGTGCCGGCGTTCCTTGACAATGGGCGGCGCGGTCCCTGAAAGTTAGGCGAAATTCGCATGCCGGTGGCAACGAGGAGCGTGGCCGTGACGACCGAGGCGTTCATCTACGAGGCGCTGCGCACACCGCGCGGGCGGGGCAGGCCGAGCGGTTCCCTGTACGGGGTCAAACCGGTTTCCCTCGTCACCGGCCTGATCGAGGAGACCCTGCGGCGGATGCCCGGCCTCGACCCGGCGCTGATCGACGACCTCGTGCTCGGAGTGGTCTCCCCGCTGGGCGAGCAGGGTGGTGACATCGCCCGGACCGCCGCCGTCGCCGCCGGGCTGCCCGACACGGTGGCCGGTGTCCAACTCAACCGCTTCTGCGCCTCCGGCCTGGAGGCGGTGAACACGGCCGCCCAGAAGGTGCGCTCGGGCTGGGAGACGCTCGTCCTGGCCGGCGGCGTCGAATCGATGTCCCGGGTGCCGATGGGCTCCGACGGCGGGGCGTGGGCGCTGGACCCGGAGACCAACTTCGCCACCGGCTTCGTGCCGCAGGGCATCAGCGCCGACCTCATCGCCACCATGGCGGGCCACGACCGGGAGACGGTCGACGGCTACGCGTTGCGGTCGCAGTCCCGGGCCGCCAAGGCGTGGGCCAACGGCTACTTCAACCGCTCGGTCGTACCGGTGCGCGACCGCAACGGGACCGTCCTGCTCGACCGCGACGAGCACATCCGCCCGGACGCCACCGCGGAAGGGCTGGCCGCGTTGCGGCCGGCCTTCGCCGCGCTCGGTGAGCAGGGCGGCTTCGACGCGGTCGCGTTGCAGAAATACCACTGGGTCGAGCGCATCGACCACGTGCACACGGCGGGCAACTCGTCCGGCATCGTCGACGGCGCCTCCCTGGTGGCCGTCGGCAGCGAGGCGGTCGGCACGGCGGCCGGCCTCACCCCGCGGGCGCGCGTCGTCGCCACCGCGATCAGCGGCGCCGAGCCGACGATCATGCTCACCGGCCCGGCGCCGGCGGCCCGCAAGGCGCTGGCCAAGGCGGGCCTCGACGTTACCGACCTCGACCTGGTGGAGATCAACGAGGCGTTCGCGTCCGTGGTCCTGCGGTTCGTCGCCGACCTGGGCCTGGACCCGGACATCGTCAACGTCAACGGCGGCGCCATCGCGATGGGGCACCCGCTGGGCGCCACCGGCGCGATGATCCTCGGCACCCTCCTGGACGAGCTGGAACGCCGTGGCGGCCGCTACGGCCTGGCCACGCTCTGCGCCGGCGGCGGCATGGGCATCGCGACCGTCATCGAACGAATCTGAGGAGCCACGAATGGTCAACACGATCCGGTGGGAGCGCGGCGACGACGGCGTCGTCCTGCTCACCCTCGACCACCCCGGGCGCTCGGCGAACGTGATGAACGAGGAGTTCACCGCCAGCCTCACCGCCGTCGTGGACCGGCTCGAGGCCGAGCGTGAGCAGATCACCGGAGTGATCGTCACCTCCGCCAAGAAGACGTTCTTCGCCGGTGGGGACCTGGCCGCGCTGGTGCGGCTCACCCCGGCCGACGCCGAAGCGTTCGAAGCCGGGACGCGACTGCTCAAGAGCACCGTGCGTCGACTGGAGACACTCGGCCGCCCGGTGGTCGCCGCGATCAACGGTTCGGCCCTCGGCGGGGGACTGGAACTCGCCCTCGCCTGCCACCGGCGCATCGTGCGCGACGACCCGAGCATCGAGATCGGGTTTCCCGAGGTCACGCTCGGGCTGCTGCCCGGCTGCGGTGGCGTCGTGCGTACCGTGCGGCTGCGGGGCGTGGTGGACGCGCTGACCAACTGGCTGCTGCGCGGCCAGCGGCACCGACCGCAGGCCGCGCTCGCGCACGGGCTGGTCGACGAACTCGCCGCCGACGAGGCGGGCCTGATGGCCGCCGCCCGGGCCTGGATCGCCGCGCACCCGGACGCGGCGCAGCCGTACGACCGCGAGGGGTACCGGATGCCCGGCGGCACCCCGGCCAGTCCCGCGCTCGCCGCCCAGCTACCGGCCATGCCGGCGCTGCTGCGCAAACAGCTCAAGGGTGCGCCGTACCCGGCGCCGCGCGCCATCCTCGCCGCCGCCGTGGAAGGCGCGCAGGTCGACCTGGACACCGCCCTGGCCATCGAGGGGCGGTACTTCACCGAGCTGGCCACCGGCCAGATCTCCACCAACATGATCAAAGCGCTCTTCTTCGACCTGCAGGCCGCCCGCTCCCGCGACGTCGGTGACGGGCACCGGCCCCTCGACCGGGTCGCGGTCGTCGGCGCGGGCATGATGGGCGCCGCCATCGCCTACGTCTGCGCCCGGGCCGGAATGCACGTGGTGCTCAAGGACGTGACCGTCGAGGGGGCGCTGCGTGGCCGGGCCTACTCGGAGGGTCTGCTGGACAAGGCGGTGGCCCGGGGCAGGACCACGCCGGGGGAGCGGGACGCGACCCTGGGCCGCATCCACGCCACCGGCGATTCCGCCGACCTCGCCGGGGTCGACCTCGTCATCGAGGCGGTCTTCGAGGACCCCGCGCTCAAGCACAAGGTGTACGCCGAGATCGAGCAGGTCGCACCGGAGGCGCTCATCGCCTCCAACACCTCCACCCTGCCGATCACCGTGCTCGCCGAGGGGGTCAGCCGACCGGAGACCTTCATCGGGCTGCACTTCTTCTCCCCGGTGGACAAGATGCCGCTGGTCGAGGTGATCCGTGGGGAGCGGACCGACGAGGCCACGCTGCAACGCGCCCTGGGCGTCGTCCGCCGGCTGCGCAAGACACCCATCGTGGTGAACGACAGTCGTGGCTTCTTCACCAGCCGGGTGATCGGGACGTTCACCAACGAGGGCGTGGCGATGCTGGCCGAGGGCATTCCGGCGGCCACCATCGAGCAGGCCAGCAGCCAGGCGGGATATCCCGCGCCGGTGTTGGCCCTGATGGACGAGTTGACCCTCACCCTGCCCCGCCGGATCCGGCGGGAGACCCGGGCGGCGATCGTGGCCGCCGGCGGGACCTGGCGGCCGCACGCCGCCGACGGGGTCATCGACCGGATGATCGACGAGTACGGCCGCACCGGCCGCTCGGGCGGCGCCGGCTTCTACGACTACCGTGACGGTAGGCGGGTCGGGCTGTGGCCGGGACTGGCGGAGGCCTTCGGCGGTGCCGATCTCGACGTGCCGTTCGACGACCTCAAGGAGCGGATGCTCGTCATCGAGGCGATCGAGGCGGTGCGGTGCCTCGACGAGGGGGTGCTGACGTCGGTGGCCGACGCGAACGTCGGCTCGATCCTCGGCATCGGCTATCCGAGCTGGACCGGTGGGGTCCTGCAGTACGTCAACCAGTACGGCGGCGGGCTGCCGGGCTTCGTCGCCCGCGCGCGGGTGCTCGCCGAGCGCTACGGCGAGCGGTTCGACCCGCCAGCCGTGCTGGTGGCGATGGCCGAGCGGGGCGAACGGTTCGAGTAGGTCGCGCGCCGACGAGCAGCGCGGGCGTGGCCCCCGGCCCCCGGGGGCCCCCCCCCCCCGCGCCGCAGGCCAACCGCGGGGGCCACCCCCACGTCCGGGCGCTGAA
>NZ_JBNCKZ010000013.1:81087-158982 GCF_049841795.1 Micromonospora sp. DT31
TGTGGTGGGGCCTGGGCCGCGGCGCGCCCAGGGGGACCGGTGGGGCCCGCCCCACCGACCACCCCGCGCGCGGCGCGCGGCCGGGGGGCGACGCCCGCGCCGTCGCGTCAGGACAACCGGTCGGACAACCCGTACGTCCGGGCGATGATCTCCCGTTGGATCTCGCTGGCGCCGCCGTAGACGGTGGACACGATCGAGGACCGGACCAGTCGTTCCATGTCGAACTCGAGGGTGTAGCCGTAGCCACCCATCATCTGCATCGCGTCCAGGGTGACGCGCCGGGCGGTCTCGGTGGCCTTGAGCTTCGCCATCGAGCTCTCCCGCGGCAGCATCGTCTCCGGTGACCGGTCGACCCGGGCGGCGGTGTCGTGGACCAGCAGCCGGGCACACTCGATCTCGGTGGCGAGGTCGGCCAGCCGGTGCCGGATCACCTGGAACGAGCCGATCGGCCGGCGGAACTGGCGCCGGACCTTGACGTAGTCCACGACGTCGTCGAACGCCCGCTGGGCGGTGCCGAGCATGACGCTGGCGAGGATCAGCCGCTCCATGTTGAGCCCGGCCATCAGTTGCCGCCAACCCTGGTCGACCTCGCCGACCACGGCGTCGGCGGGCAGTGGGCAGTCGGTGAAGTAGAGGTCGTTGACCTCCCGGCCGCCCATGGTGTCGATGCCGGAGATGGTCAGGCCGGGCGCGGTTGCGGGGACCAGGAACATGGTCAGGCCGTGGTGGTCGCCGGCGCGGCCGGCGGTGCGGGCGACCAGCAGGATGTGCTCGGCCAGGTGGGCGTTGGAACACCACGTCTTCTGGCCGTTGACGACGTATCCGTCGCCGCGTCGCTCGGCGCGGCAGCTCAGGTTCGCCACGTCCGAGCCGGCCTCGGGCTCGGACATGGCGACCGCTTCGATGACGCCGCGCGCCACCCCGGACAGGATCAGCTTCTGCTGCGCCGGTGTGCCGAACCGCTGGTAGGTGGCGGCCACGATGATCGAGGTGGTGAAGCCGCCGATCGGGGCCATCGCCCGGGCGGTCTCCTCCAGGAACAGGCAGAGTTCGGCCATGCCCGCGCCGCCGCCGTCGAACTCCTCCGGCAGCGACAGGCCGAGCCAGCCGAGGTCGGCCATCTTGCGGTAGAGCTGCGGGCTGTGTGGTTCCCGACCGCCGTCGGTGAGTTGCCGCCGCTGCTCCCGGGTCCCGATCTCGCGGCGGCAGAAGTCCCGCACCGCTGAGACAAGGGACCGTTGCTCGTCGCTCCACTCCACGGCTGCACCTCCGGCGTCGGCAAGGGATTGACAGCAAGGCTAAACTATCGAATATCAAATGTCAGGAGGCCGCCGATGACGTCCCTCGTTGAGCACCCTCGTCGGCTGCACGTCGTCGACCCGGTGACCGGCGCGCACCACGCCGACTACGAGCTGGCCGACGAGGCCGCGGTGCGGCTGGCCGTGACCCGGGCGCGCGAGGCGGCCCACTGGTGGGCGGCCCTGGACGCTCGGGACCGCCGCCGGCACCTGCTCGCCTTCAAGGCCTCCGTCACCAGCCGCGTCGAGGAGTTGGCCGCACTCGTCCGGGCCGAGACCGGCAAGTCGCTGGCGGGCGCCCAGCTGGAGATCATGCTCGCCGTCGAACACCTGGACTGGGCGGCCCGGCACGCCCGGCGGGTGCTGCGGCGACGCTCGGTCCCCTCCGGCCTGCTCGCGTTCAACCAGGCCAGTTCCGTGGAGTACGTGCCCTACGGCGTGGTCGGCGTGATCGGGCCGTGGAACTATCCGGTCTACACGCCGATGGGTGCCGTCTCGCACGCGCTGGCCGCCGGCAACGCCGTGGTGTTCAAGCCCAGCGAGTACACCCCCGGCGTCGGCGTGTGGCTGGCGCAGCGCTGGAGCGAGCTGCTGCCCGAGCGGCCGGTCCTGCAGGTGGTCACCGGCGACGGGACGACAGGCGCCGCGCTGTGCCGGGCCGAGGTCGACAAGGTGGCGTTCACCGGCTCGGCGACGACCGGACGCGCGGTGATGGCCGCCTGCGCCGAGCGCCTGACCCCCGTGGTGATCGAGGGCGGCGGCAAGGACGCGCTCATCGTCACCGCCGACGCCGACCTCGACGCGGCGGCCCGGGCGGCGGTCTTCGGCGGTCTGGGCAACGCCGGGCAGACGTGCGCCGGCGTCGAGCGCGTCTACGTCGAGCAGGCCGTCTACGAGCCGTTCCTGGCGATGCTGGCCGAGCTGGTGCGGCAGGTCCGGCCGGGCGCCGAGCCGGACGCGCCGTACGGGCCGATGACCACGCCGGCCCAGGCCGACGTGGTGCGCGGTCACATCGCCGACGCGCTCGACCGGGGCGGCCGGGCGGTGGTCGGCGACGCGGGTTCGGTGCGGCCGCCGTTCGTCGAGCCGGTGCTGCTCGCCGACGTGCCGGAGGACAGCGCGGCGGTCACCGAGGAGACGTTCGGGCCGGTGCTCGTGGTCAACCCGGTGGCCGACGCCGACGAGGCGCTGCGCCGGGCGAACGCGACCAGCTACGGCCTCTCCGGCTCGATCTTCACCCGGAGCCGCCGCCGTGGGCTGGCGCTCGCCGCGGGCATGCGGGCGGGCGCGGTGTCGGTCAACTCGGTCCTGGGCTACGCGGGCGTGCCGTCACTGCCCTTCGGCGGTGTCGGTGACTCCGGGTTCGGGCGGGTGCACGGCGCGGACGGCCTGCGGGAGTTCAGCCGGCCACGGTCGGTAACCTGGCAGCGGTTCCGGCCGGCGATCGACGTGATGACGTTGCAGCCGTCCGCCTCGGCCATGCGACGGTCGTTGGCGATGTTCTCGTGGCGTCATGGTCGTCGGTGAGTCACCCGTTCCAGACGCCCAGCCCGTCGAGGTGCTTGATCAACCGTTCGGCGCCGTCGGTGAAGTGGCGTGCCATGACCGGTCGGACAGCCGCCGGGTCGTGCGCCCGCAGCGCGTCGAGCAGGGCCTCGTGGTCGGCGACCATGCCGGCCCGCCACTCCGGGTCGGCCGCGTAGAACCGGGACGGCGTGTAGCGGGTCACGGTGCGCAGCAGCCAGGACAGTTTGCGGGCGTCGGCCAACCGGTTGATCTGGCGGTGGAACTCGTACTCGAGTTGCTCGACCCGGCTGACCTGTCGGGCCTGGGCGGCCCGGCGCAGCCGTTCGTGCTGCTGCCACAGGTCGTCGAGCTGCTCGGCGGTGATGTCGGCGGCCACCCGGGCGGCGAGCTCACCGGCGATGTGTCCCTGCAACGCGAACACGTCCACGATGTCCTGCCGGGACAGCGGGGCGACGACGTGCCCGCGGCGCGGCTGCAACTCGACCATGTCCTCCGCGCGCAGCATGAGCAGGGCCTCCCGCACCGGCGTGATGCTCAGCCCGGTCTGCTGGGCGACCTCCTCGAGCCGGATGCGTTCGCCGGGCCGCAGTTGGCCGGACATGATCCGGTCCCGCAGCAGGCCGGCCACCGTCTCGGACAGCTGGGGTTGGGTCACGTCCTGGATCCTGCTCCGCTCCGCCACCGACAAACTCTATCAAATGTCAAATGTCACGGAGGAGGGGCGGATGGGCTGGTCGGTAGGTGAGGCCGCACCCG
Source organism: Micromonospora sp. DT31 (assembly GCF_049841795.1). Lineage (NCBI taxonomy): Bacteria > Bacillati > Actinomycetota > Actinomycetes > Micromonosporales > Micromonosporaceae > Micromonospora > Micromonospora sp. DT31. The sequence continues at coordinate 84,669 of NZ_JBNCKZ010000013.1, forward strand.
CCGGGTGTGGCCTGCGGGCGGCGACCCACGACGGGGTCCGCACGATCTGGTTCGACCGGCCGGACCGGCGCAACGCGATGACGCTTGACATGTTCCGCGACTACTACGCGGCCCTGCTGGCCGCCGACCGGGACCCGGCGGTACGGGCGGTCGTGGTGACCGGCACCGGCGACTGGTTCTGCGCGGGCGCCGACCCGCAGGCGCTGGGTGCGCTGCTCGACCCGCGTCACCGCGACCTCCTGGTGCGGGAGTTCGGCTTCCCGCCCCACCTGCCGCTGACGCTCGGCACGCCGATCGTCGCGGCGGTCAACGGCGGCGCGGCCGGCCTCGGCCTGGTGCACGCCCTCTACGCCGACGTGCGCTTCCTCGCCGAGCAGGCGCGCCTGGCCACCGCGTTCAGCCGCCTCGGCCTGGTCGCCGAGTACGGCAGCGCCTGGCTGCTGCCCCGGCTCGTCGGCGTCGGCAACGCGCTGGACCTGCTGGTGTCCGGTCGCAAGATCGACGCGGCGGAGGCGTACCGGATGGGGCTGGCGCAACGGGTCCTCCCGCGCGACGAGGTGCTGCCGGCGGCGCAGGCCTACGCCGCCGATCTCGCCGCCCACTGCTCCCCGACGTCCGTGGCGGTGATCCGGCAGCAGGTGTGGTCCGGCCTGGAGACCGGAGCCGCCGAGGCGGGAGCCGACTCCATGCGGCTGATGGCCGAGTCCCTCGCCGGTGCCGACTTCGCCGAGGCCCTCGCCGGCCAGGTCCAGGGGCGGGCACCCCGGTACGCGGGACGGAGCGGCGCATGAGTGGCCCGCTGGCCGGCCTGCGGGTGGTGGAGCTCGCCGGGATCGGCCCCGGCCCGTTCGCCGCGATGCTGCTGGCCGACCTGGGGGCCGACGTGGTCCGGGTCGACCGGCCGGGACCGGGCGGGCCGTCGACCGTGGCCCCCGGGCGGGACCTGCTCAACCGGGGCAAGCGGTCGATCGTGGTGGACCTGAAGCACCCTGACGGCGCCGAGGTGGTCCTCGGCCTGGCCGAGCGCGCCGCGATCCTCGTCGAGGGCTGGCGCCCCGGCGTGGCCGAACGGCTCGGCGTCGGGCCGCAGGCGGCCCTCGCCCGCAACCCGGCCCTCGTCTACGGACGGATGACCGGCTGGGGACAGGACGGGCCGTTGGCCCGCACCGCCGGGCACGACATCGACTACATCGCCGTTGCCGGGGCGTTGCACCCGATCGGTCGGGCGGGCGGGCCACCGCAGATCCCGCTCAACCTCGTGGGTGACTTCGGCGGCGGCGCCCTCTATCTCGTCGTGGGTGCCCTGGCGGCGCTGCACCTGGCCCGTGCCACCGGCCGGGGGCAGGTCGTGGACGCCGCCGTCGTGGACGGCACCGCCCACCTCACCACCATGTTCGCCGGCCTGCTCGCCGGGGGAGCGTGGCAGCCCGAACGGGGGCGCAACCTGCTCGACGGCGGTGCGCCGTTCTACGACGTCTACGCCACCGCCGACGGCGGGCACATGGCGGTCGGCGCCCTGGAGCCGCAGTTCTACGCCGAACTGCTCCGACTGCTCGGGCTGGCCGACGCGGACCTGCCGGCCCAGCACGACGTGGCCGGCTGGCCGGTGCTGCGCGCGCGTTTCGCGCAGGTCTTCGCCGCCCGCACCCGCGCCGAGTGGACCGGGGTGTTCGCCGGCACCGACGCCTGCGTGGCGCCGGTGTTGTCGCTCACCGAGGCGCCGCACCACCCGCACCTCGCCGCCCGGGGCACGTTCGAGGAGCACTTCGGCCTCCGCCAGCCCGCGGCGGCGCCCCGCCTGTCCGACACCCCGGGCGCGGTCGGCGGTCGCCCGCCGGCGCCCGGGGTGGACACCGAGGCCGTGCTCGCCGACTGGGGGCTGGGCGCGCACCTGCGGCGGTGGCGGGACGCCGGCGTCGTCACCCAGGCACCGGCCGCCAACCAGGCACCGATCGTCAACCAGGGGCAGGGAGTGCACTGATGCTCGTCGGGACAACACTGGCCTACGCCACCGACCCGCGCGGCGGCGCGGACGCGGTGGCCGCCTGGGAGCAGGACGGCCTGGACGTGGTCTGGGTGTCGGAGGCGTACGGCTTCGACGCCCCGACCATCATGGGCTACCTCGCGGCCCGGACCTCCCGGCTGCGGATCGGCTCGGCCATCCTGCCGATCTACTCCCGCACGCCGGCGCTGCTGGCACAGACCGCGGCGGGTCTCGACGCGATGTCCGGCGGCCGCGCCATCCTCGGCCTGGGCGCGTCCGGCCCGCAGGTGGTCGAGGGTTGGCACGGCGTCGCGTACGACCGGCCACTGGCCCGGACCCGCGAGGTGATCCGGATCTGCCGGCAGGTGTGGCGGCGGGAGACGCTTGTGCACGACGGCGTCTACCGCCTGCCGCTGCCCGCCGGGGAGGGCACCGGCCTGGGTAAACCCTTGAAGATGCTCACCCACCCCGTCCGCGAACGCATCCCGATCTACGTGGCGAGCCTGGGTGCCAGGAACGTCCGGATGACCGCCGAGATCGCCGACGGATGGCTGCCGTTCCTCTACGACCCGCAGCGCGCGGACGACGTGTGGGGCGCCGCGTTGACGGCCGGCCGGGCCGCCCGGTCCGCCGACCTCGCGCCGCTTCAGGTCGTGGCCGGCGGCCCGCTGGCCATCGGCCCCGACGTAACCAGCCTGCGGGACCTGGCCCGACCGCTGATCGCCCTGTACGTGGGCGGCATGGGCGCCAAGGGCCGCAACTTCTACCACGACCTGCTGTGCCGTTACGGCTACGCCGCCGAGGCGGACCGGATCCAGGAGCTCTACCTGGCCGGCCGCAAGGCCGAGGCCGCCGCCGCCGTGCCGGCGGACCTGCTGGAACGCACCAGCCTGATCGGGCCGGAGAGCTACGTGCGGGACCGCGTCCAGGCGTACCGCGAGGCCGGCGTCACGGTCCTCAACGTCACGCCGCTCGGGCCGGACCCACGGCGTCTCATCGCCACCGTGGCGGACCTGGCCCGGTAGGACCCGCAGACGTGAAGGAGTTGACGCACATGGCGGAGCGCGCCGTCTTCACCGCCGACCACCTCGCGTTCGCCGAACTGGCGCGCGCCTTCATCGCCAAGGAGATCGCCCCGCACCACGAGCGGTGGGAGGCCGACGGCATCGTCGACCGGGACGTGTGGCGGGCCGCCGGAGCCGCCGGCCTGCTGGGTTTCTCCGTCGACGAGCGCTACGGCGGCGGTGGGGTGACCGACCGCCGGTTCAGCGCCGTCCTCACCGAGGAACTGGCCCGGGCGGGCGCGAGCGGCCCGGCGTTCGGCCTGCACAACGACATCATCGGGCCGTACCTGACCGAGTTGACGAACGACGAGCAGAAACAGCGGTGGCTGCCGGGGTTCTGCTCCGGCGACATCGTCACCGCGATCGCGATGTCCGAACCCGACGCCGGCAGCGACCTGCAGGGCATCACGACCACCGCGATCCGGGACGGGGACCACTACGTCCTCAACGGGCAGAAGACCTTCATCAGCAACGGCATCCTGGCGGATCTGGTCGTCGTGGTCGCCCGGACCGACCCGGGGGCGGGGCGCCGGGGGATCAGCCTGCTGGTGGTGGAGCGGGGCATGTCCGGCTTCGAGCGCGGGCGCAACCTCGACAAGATCGGGCAGCGGGCGCAGGACACCGCCGAGCTGTTCTTCGCCGACGTCCGGGTGCCGGCGGCCAACCTCCTCGGCGTGGAGGGCGAGGGCTTCGCCTACCTGATGCGCAACCTTCCCCTCGAACGGCTGTCGATCGCGGTCGCGGCACTGGCCGGCGCCGAGACCGTGTTCGCGCAGACGCTCGACTACTGCAAGCAGCGCCAGGCCTTCGGCCGGCCGATCGGCAGCTTCCAGCACAACCGGTTCGTGCTCGCCGAACTGGCCACCGAGCTGCGCCTGGGGCGGGTCTTCGTCGACCACTGCCTGGTCGATCCGGAACTCACCGCGCAGACCGCGGCGATGGCGAAGTGGTGGTGCACCGAGTTGCAGCACCGCACCGTGGACCGGTGCCTGCAGTTGCACGGCGGCTACGGCTACATGCGCGAGTACCCGGTGGCCAGGGCGTACCTGGACGCCCGCGTCCAGACGATCTACGGCGGCACCACGGAGATCATGAAGGAGGTGATCGGCCGGTCACTCGGCCTGTGAGACGTGCCCCAACATGGGCACCAGGTAGCGCCGGGCCACGGCGCGCAACTGGTGCTCGTCGTCGAGGTCGATGACGTGGCTGGGCGTGAGCAGGAAGGAACAGGACAGCCGGGTCATCAGCTCGGCCACCACCTCGACGTCCACCGCGGCGGAGATGGTGCCGGCGCGCTGTTCCCGGCGGAGCTGTCCGGCGACGAACCGTTGGACCGTGGCCAACGTCCGCCCCCCGTCGCTGATCATCGACGGGATGAGCACGTCCGGTTCGGTGGCCGTCAGCCCGCCGATGAGCGGGTTGCGGCGGATGGCGTGCAGGGCGCTGACGAAGCCCAGCACCACCCGGTCGGCGACGGTCTCGGCCTGCTGGATGTCGACCAGGAACCGGTCGAAGTAGCGCCGGAACTCCCGGCGGACGACCTGCTCGACGAGGCGGTCCTTGGTGGCGAACCGGCGGTACGCGGTGATCCGGGAGACCCCCGCCCGACGGGCCACGTCCTCCATGGTGGAGCGCCGGATGCCCATCCGGCAGAACTGCTCGAAGGCGGCGTCGAGAATCCGGCTGGCCACCTCGTCGTTGTCGTCCGCGCGGTGCAAGGCTTCGGCGAGGGCGCGTTCGAGCAGCGACTCCGGCTGGACCGGCCCGTCCGGACCGGCCTGGGGCAGCGGCGGCGGCGACGCGTTTGCGGAAGCGCTGCGGGCCATGACCGCCCTTCCGGGGAGCTGCGGTGACGCGGGGTGCCGCCTCACGGTACCAACCGGTCGCGTGCCCGACGCCGTGGCCGCGGACCGGTCGTACCCCGGGAAAGGGCGACCGCCGCGCCCCGGTGCGGGGCGCGACGGTCGGGTGGTTCGCGGCGTGGCTCAGGTACCGGGGGTCCCGGCGCGCTTGGCCGTCGCCTTCAGGTAGTCGCGGTTGAGCCGGCCGATGGTGTTCAGCGGGATGCCCTTCGGGCAGGCCGTCGCGCACTCGCCGATGTTGGTGCAGCCGCCGAAGCCGGCCTCGTCGTGCGCGTCCACCATGCCGATCACCCGGGTGTAGCGCTCGGGCTGGCCCTGCGGCAGCAGCGAGAGCTGGGTGATCTTCGCGGCGGTGAACAGCATGCCGGAGCCGTTCGGGCAGGCCGCCACGCACGCGCCGCAGCCGATGCAGGCGGCGGCGGAGAACGCGGCGTCCGCGTCGGCCTTGGCCACCTGCGTGGAGTGTGCCTCCGGGGCGCTGCCGGTGGGCGCGGTGATGTAGCCGCCGGCGGCGATGATCTCGTCGAAGGCGTTCCGGTTGACCACCAGGTCCTTGATGACCGGGAAGGCGCGGGCCCGCCAGGGCTCGATGTCGATCGTGTCGCCGTCGGAGAACTGCCGCATGTGCAGCTGGCAGGCGGTGGTGCCGCGCTGCGGCCCGTGCGCCTCGCCGTTGATCATGAGGCTGCACGTGCCGCAGATGCCCTCGCGGCAGTCGTGGTCGAACGCGACCGGCTCCTCGCCGTCGAGAATCAGCCGCTCGTTGAGCACGTCGAGCATCTCCAGGAAGGACATGTCCGGGGACACGTCCCGCATCGGGTAGGTGACCATCCGACCCTTGTCCTCGGGGCCGGTCTGGCGCCAGATGCGCAGGGTCAGGTTCACTTGTAGCTCCGCTGCGTGGGGTGGACGTATTCGAAGGTCAGGTCTTCCTTGTGCAGCACGGGTTCGCCGGTGCCGGTGTACTCCCAGGCGGCCACGTAGGCGAACCGGTCGTCGTCGCGCTGCGCCTCACCGTCGGGGGTCTGGTGCTCGGCCCGGAAGTGGCCGCCGCAGGACTCCTCGCGGTGCAGGGCGTCGATGCACATCAGCTCGGCCAGCTCGAAGAAGTCGGCCACCCGGCCGGCCTTCTCCAGCGACTGGTTGAGCCCTTCGCCGTCGCCCGGTACGCGCACCCGCTGCCAGAACTGGTCCCGCAGGGCGCGGATCTCGTCGATCGCCTTGCGCAGCCCGGCCTCGGAGCGCTCCATGCCGCAGTGCTCCCACATGATCTGGCCCAGCTCGCGGTGGAAGGAGTCCACCGTGCGGTCGCCGTTGATCGCCAGGAGCCGCTTGATCCGGTCCTCGACGTCGGTACGCGCCGCGACCGCCTCGGGGTGGCTGGCGTCGACCTTCTCCAGCGGGCCGGACGCCAGGTAGTTCGCCAGCGTGTTCGGCAGCACGAAGTAGCCGTCGGCCAGGCCCTGCATGAGCGCCGAGGCGCCGAGCCGGTTCGCGCCGTGGTCGGAGAAGTTGGCCTCGCCGATCACGAACAGGCCCGGGATGCTCGACTGGAGGTCGTAGTCGACCCAGAGGCCACCCATCGTGTAGTGCACGGCGGGGTAGATCCGCATCGGGACCTCGTACGGGTCCTCGCCGGTGATCCGCTCGTACATCTCGAAGAGGTTGCCGTACTTGGCCTCGATGGCCTTGCGGCCGAGCCGGTTGATGGCGTCGGCGAAGTCCAGGTAGACGCCGAGCCCGCCGGGGCCGACGCCGCGTCCCTCGTCGCATACGTTCTTCGCGGCGCGGGAGGCGATGTCGCGGGGGACCAGGTTGCCGAAGGAGGGATAGATCCGCTCCAGGTAGTAGTCCCGCTCGTCCTCCGGGATGTCCCGGGGACTGCGGTCGTCGCCGGCGGTCCTGGGCACCCACACCCGGCCGTCGTTGCGCAGCGACTCGCTCATCAGGGTCAGCTTCGACTGGTGGTCGCCGGAGACCGGGATGCAGGTCGGGTGGATCTGGGTGTAGCAGGGGTTGGCGAAGTAGGCGCCCTTGCGGTGCGCCCGCCAGGAGGCGGTGACGTTGCAACCCTTGGCGTTGGTGGAGAGGTAGAAGACGTTGCCGTAGCCGCCGGAGGCGAGCACGACCGCGTCGGCCATCTCGGTGCTGATCTCGCCGGTGACCATGTCGCGGACCACGATGCCGCGCGCCCGGCCGTCGACGAGGACCAGTTCGAGCATCTCGTGCCGGGCGTTCATCTCGACGTTGCCCAGGCCGATCTGCCGCTCCAACGCCTGGTACGCGCCGAGCAGCAGCTGCTGGCCCGTCTGGCCCCGGGCGTAGAAGGTGCGCTGCACCTGCGCGCCGCCGAAGGAGCGGGTGTCCAGCAGGCCGCCGTACTCGCGCGCGAACGGCACGCCCTGGGCCACGCACTGGTCGATGATGTTGACCGAGACCTCGGCGAGCCGGTGCACGTTCGACTCGCGGGAGCGGAAGTCACCGCCCTTGACCGTGTCGTAGAAGAGCCGGTGCACCGAGTCGCCGTCGTTGCGGTAGTTCTTGGCGGCGTTGATGCCGCCCTGCGCGGCGATGGAGTGGGCGCGGCGCGGGCTGTCCTGGTAGCAGTAGGACTTCACCCGGTAGCCCTGCTCGGCGAGCGTCGCGGCGGCGGAGCCGCCGGCCAGGCCGGTGCCGACCACGATCACCGTCAACTTGCGGCGGTTGGCCGGGTTGACCAGCTTCATCTCGAAGCGGTGCCGCTCCCACCGAGTCTCGACCGGGCCGTCGGGGGCCCGGGTGTCGGCGATCGGGTCGCCTTCGGTGTACAGATCCATGTCAGGCCACCAATCCGGTGAGTACGGCGAACGGGACCACCAGGTAGCCGCCGACGAGCAGGACGGCGAAGACGAGCGCGGCGATCCGGGCCCGGCGCTCGCCCTTGGGCGTCTGCTGACCGAGGCTGCGGAACGCGCTGAAGGCGCCGTGGCGCAGGTGGAAGCCGAGGGTCACCAGCGCGAGGGTGTAGAAGAGCGTGACGTACCAGCGTTCCGGCGCGAAGCCGGCGACCACGTTGCCGAACGGGTTGGCCGGGTCGCCCTGCGGGTTCAGGTGACCTGTGGTCAGGTCGAGGAGGTGGTAGATCACGAAGAGCAGGATGATCACCCCACCCCAGCGCATGGTGCGGGCCGCGTAGTTCACGTGGATCTTGCGGCGGTGCGCGTACGCGACCGGCCGGGCGGCGCGGGCCCGCCTGGCGAGCACGATGGCCGCGCCGATGTGCCCCAGGACGGCCACGGTGAGCACCGTGCGCTGGATCCACAGGAACCAGGTCGTCGGCAGCAGGGGCGTGCCGATGTCCCGCAGCCAGTGCGCGTAGTGGTCGAACGAGGTCTCGCCCGTGAAGATCTTCAGGTTGCCGATCATGTGCAGGATCAGGAACAACACAAGGATGATGCCGGTCACCGCCATGACGGCCTTGAGGCCGACGTTCGAGCGGATGGGCGACCGAGTTTTCGTGATTACCACGCGACTGACGCTAGGAGCAGTTCGATCAGGCGTCCAATGCATCGAAATCGCAGTGTTGATAGCCGTAAGCTATGTAGATGCAGCTCCATCAGCTTCGCTACTTCGTGGCGGTGGCCGAAGTACGACATTTCACCCAGGCAGCCGATCTTGTGGGCATCACCCAGCCTTCGTTGAGTAAGCAAATTCACGCCCTGGAGACCGACCTGGGTGCCCCGCTCTTCGAGCGGGTAAGGGGCAACATCACGCTGACCGCGGCCGGCGAGGTCCTGCTGCCGCTGGCCAAGCGGATCCTCGCCGACGTGGACACCGCGACCCGCGAGGTGCAGGAACTGGTCGGGCTGCGCCGGGGTCGGGTCCGGCTGGGCGCCACCCCCAGCCTGGCCACCTCGCTGGCGCCCCCGGTGCTGCGCCGGTTCCGCGACGCCCACCCCACCGTCGACCTGCGCGTCGAGGAGGGCGGATCGCAGGATCTCGTCCGCGACCTGCTCCGCGGCGGACTCGACCTCGCGTTGGTCATCATGCCGTCCGGCGGCGCCGACCCCGGGCTGCGCCTCGACCCGATCCTGCGGGAGAGCCTGGTGGTCGCCTCGCTCGACCCGCTGCCAGGCGTTCCGCCCGACGGGCAACTGCGCATCACCGACCTGCGTGACCAACCGCTCGTCATGTTCCGGGAGGGCTACGACCTGCGCGACGCCACCCTCCAGGCGTGCCGGACGGCCGGCTTCGAGCCGACCCTGTCGGTCGACGGCGGGGAGATGGACGCCGTGCTCAGCTTCGTGGAGGCCGGTCTCGGCGTCGCACTGGTCCCGGGCATCGTGGTGGCCCGCCGGCCGGGCATCCGGGTCACCCGGCTCGCCCCGCCCGGCGTGCGCCGGACCATCGCGGTGGCCCGCCGCCGCGACGTGGTGCCCACCCACGCCGGTCGGGAACTGCGCCGCATCCTCCTGGAGTACGTCCACGACGCCACCGCCACCGCCCAACTCCCACCCGGCGTCGAACCCCTCTGAACCCGCCCCGGGGTCAGCGGCCCTCGGCGTCGTCCATGGCGCGGTAGATGCGCTGTTCGGAGACCGGGTACGGGGTGCCGAGGGCCTGGGCGAACACGTTCACCCGCAGCTCCTCGATCATCCAGCGGATCTGCCGGGCCGCCGCCGAGGCGCGCCGCGCCGGGGGCAGGGCGGCCAGCATGTCCTGATACTCCTTCTGCACCACGGCGATGCGGTCCTGCTGGGACTTGTCCCGCTGCGGGTTGCCGGGCAGCCGGTCCAGCCGACGCTCGACCGCGGTCAGGTAGCGCAGCAGGTCGGGCAGCCGCGCGTACCCCGTCTCGGTGATGAAACCCTTGTGCACCAGGCCGGTGAGCTGGCTGCGGATGTCGGCCAGGGCGGCCACCACGGCCAGGTTCCGGGTGGCGCCGAGGCGCTGCTCCACCGCGTACCCGGCGGCCAGCACCCGCCGGACCCGCTCCATCACCTCGACGACCGTGTCCACCAGGTCGGCCCGGACCCGCTCGCGCAGCGCGGCGAAACCGTCGGCGTCCCAGGCGGGACCGCCCGCGTCACCGATCAGCCTGTCGATGGCCGCGCCGGTGGCGTCCTCGATCAGCTCCGGCACGCTGCCGTGCGGGTTGCGCGACAACGCCAGCTTCGCCTCGTTGCTCAGCCGCCCCTGGAGGAACTTCGCCGGTGACGGCAGCGTCAGCCGCAGCAGCCGCCGGGTGCCCGCCCAGTGCGCCGACTCCTGCTCGGCGGCGGAGTCGAACACCTTCACCCCGACCGTGGTGCCCTCGTCCACGAGCGCCGGGTACGCGGTCACCGCGAACCCGGCCCGCACCTGCTCGATGGTGCGGGGCAGCTCGCCGATGCTCCACCCGGTCAGCCCGGTGCGGGCCACGTCGGGGGCGGCGGCGGCCACCACCTGGCGTACCTCCTGGCGCAGCTCGCGTTGCAGGGCCGGCAGGTCCTTGCCCTCGGCGACCGGCTTGTCGTCGTCACCGAGCACCCGGAACGTGACCCGCAGGTGCGGCGGCAGCCGACCCGGGTCCCACGCGTCCGCCGGGACGGTCACCCCGGTCATCCGGCGCAACTGGCGGGTCAGCGCGGCCAGCAGCGGCTCCTCGCCCGGGGTGATCGCGGCCAGCGCGGCCCGCGCGTAGTCGGGCACCGGGACGAAGTTGCGCCGTACCGGCTTGGGCAGCGACCGGATCAGCGCGATCACCAGTTCCTCGCGCAGCCCCGGCACCTGCCAGTCGAAGCTGTCCGCCGGCACCTGGTTGAGCAGCGGCAGCGGGATGTCCACGGTCACGCCGTCGGTGGGCGCGGTCGGGTCGAACGTGTACGTCAGCGGCAGCGTCACGCCGTCGGCCTGCCACTCGTCCGGGAAGTCCTCCTCGTCCACCCCGCCGCGGCCGGCATTGACCAGCAGCTCCCGGGTGAACGTGAGCAGGTCCGGCCTTTCCCGCCGGGTCTTCTTCCACCAGGTGTCGAAGTGCCGGCCGGACACCACGTCGGCGGGGACGCGCTGGTCGTAGAAGGCGAAGATGGTCTCGTCGTCGACCAGGATGTCGCGGCGCCGAGCCCGGTTCTCCAGCTCCTCGATCTCGGTCAGCAACTTCTGGTTGTCCCGCCAGAACTGGTGGTGGGTCTGCCAGTCGCCCTCCACCAGGGCGTGCCTGATGAACAGCTCACGGCTCAACGCCGGGTCGATCCGGCCGAAGTTGACCTTGCGCGAGGTGACCAGCGGGACGCCGTACAGGGTGACCTTCTCGTAGGCCATCACCGCGGCCTGCTTCTTCTCCCAGTGCGGCTCGCTGTAGCTGCGCTTGACCAGGTGCTGGGCCAGCGGCTCGACCCACTCCGGCTCGACCCGGCCGGCGACCCGGCCCCACAGTCGGGACGTCTCCACCAGCTCGGCCGCCATCACCCAGCGCGGCGGCTTCCTGAACAGCGCCGACCCGGGGAAGATCGCGAACTTCGCGCCGCGCGCGCCCAGGTACTCGTGTTTCTGCGCGTCCTTGAGCCCGAGGTGCGACAGCAGGCCGGGCAGCAGCGACTGGTGCACCTTCGGGGTGTCGATCTCCTCGGGCAGGTCCGCGCCGGCGCCGCGCCCGCCCTCGCCCCGGTCCGAGCTGCGCAGCACCTGGCGCAACTGGCTGACGATGTCCTGCCACTCGCGTACCCGCAGGTAGTTGAGGTATTCGGCCTTGCACATCCGCCGGAACGCGCTGGAGGACAGCTCCCGCTGCTTCTCCCGCAGGTAGCGCCACAGGTTCAGGTAGGCGACGAAGTCCGACTCGGAGTCGGCGAACCTGGCGTGCGCCTGGTCGGCCTGGGCCTGTTTCTCGGCCGGCCGTTCGCGCGGGTCCTGGATGGACAGCGCGGCGGCGATCACCACCACCTCGGTGGCGCAGCCGTTGCGCTCGCCTTCGAGGACCATCCGGGCCAGCCGGGGGTCGACCGGGAGCTGGGCCAGTCGCCGGCCCAGCGCGGTGAGCCGCTTCGCCGGGTCGGTCTCGGCCGGGTCGAGCGCCCCCAACTCGTGCAGCAGGTTGACGCCGTCGGCGACGTTGCGCCGGTCCGGCGGGTCGATGAACGGGAACGCCGCGACGTCGCCGAGCCCGATCGAGGTCATCTGGAGGATGACCGAGGCCAGGTTGGTGCGCAGGATCTCCGGGTCGGTGAACGCGGGCCGGGAGTCGAAGTCCGCCTCGTCGTAGAGGCGGATGCAGATGCCGTCCGAGGTACGCCCGCAGCGGCCCTTGCGCTGGTTGGCGCTGGCCTGCGAGACCGGCTCGATGGGCAGCCGCTGCACCTTGAGCCGGGTGGAGTAGCGGGAGATCCGGGCGGTGCCCGGGTCCACCACGTACTTGATGCCGGGCACGGTCAGCGAGGTCTCCGCGACGTTCGTGGCGAGCACCACCCGGCGGTTGCTGTGCGCGGCGAACACCCGGTGCTGCTCGGCGGTGGACAGCCGGGCGTACAGCGGCAGGATCTCGGTGCCGAGCAACGACCGCTTGTTCTGCACCAGCTTGGCCAGCGCGTCGGCGGTGTCCCGGATCTCCCGCTCACCGCTGAGGAATACCAGGACGTCGCCGGGCCCCTCGGCGGCCAGTTCCTCGACCGCGTCGCCGATGGCCTGGATCTGGTCCCGGACGTTCTCCTCGTCGGCGGCGTCCTCGTCGGTCTCGGTGACCTCGACCAGCGGCCGGTAGCGGAGCTCCACCGGATAGGTCCGCCCGGACACCTCGACCACCGGCGCCGGGTTGCCCTCGGCGTCGGCGAAGTGCCGGGCGAACCTGTCCGTCTCGATGGTCGCCGAGGTGATGACCACCTTCAGGTCTGGCCGGCGGGGGAGGAGCTGCTTGACGTACCCGAGGATGAAGTCGATGTTGAGGCTGCGTTCGTGCGCCTCGTCGATGATCAGCGTGTCGTACTGCCGCAGCATCCGGTCGGTCTGCAACTCGGCCAGCAGGATGCCGTCGGTCATCAGCTTGACCAGGCTGTTGTCACCCACCTGGTCGGTGAAACGCACCTTGTAGCCGACCACGTCACCGAGCTCGGTGCCGATCTCCTCGGCGATCCGGTCGGCCACCGTACGGGCCGCCAACCGGCGGGGCTGGGTGTGCCCGATCAGGCCGGTGATCCCGCGCCCCAGCTCCAGGCAGATCTTGGGCAACTGGGTGGTCTTGCCGGAACCTGTCTCGCCGGCCACGATCACCACCTGGTGGTCGCGGATCGCGGCGGCGATGTCGTCCCGCCGCTCGCTGACCGGCAACTGCGGTGGATAGGTGATAGCCGGCACCGCGGCGCGGCGCGACTCCAGCCGCGCCTCGGCCCGCGTCACGTCGGCCGAGATCTCGGCCAGCGCCGCCTCCCGCCGCTGCGGATCGCGCAGCCTGCGTACGCCGTCGAGCCGCCGCTGGAGCCGCCGCTGGTCGCGGAACATCAGGGGCGCGAGTCGGCGGTGCAGGTCGCGGGCGGTGTCAGGGGCGGCGGGTACGGCTGGATTCTGCATGTCGTCGCCAAGGATAGGCAGCCGCGTGGCGGACCGCCCCCGGGTTACCGGCGACGGGCGTGCCGTGGCCGGGCGGGCCGTGCCGCCCGATAGGGTTGCCGCCGACGAGGCCGACGAGAGGTGGGGACGATCATGCGGGACACCGACCGGGCGCTCGTGCAGGCCGCCACCGCCGTGGCCAAGCTGCGCTGCCGCAGCGACAACCACACCGTCGCCGCCGCCGTACGCGGCACCGACGGCCGGGTGTTCAGCGGCGTGAACGTCTACCACTTCACCGGTGGCCCGTGCGCCGAGGTGGTGGCCCTTGGCGCTGCCGCGACCCAGGGCGCGGGCGAGCTGGAGGCGATAGTCGCGGTGGGGGACCGAGGGCGGGGCGTCATTCCGCCCTGCGGGCGCTGCCGTCAGGTGCTGCTCGACTACTTCCCGTCGATCAAGGTGATCGTCGGCCCGACCGACGGGCTGCGCGCGGTCCCGATCGCCGACCTGCTGCCCGAGACGTACGTCTGGTCCGACCACCAGGTCGAGGTGCCGGTGGCCGCCCGCGTCGGGGTGTGGCCGACGCCCGTGGTGCCGGGCAGCCGGCAGACCTCGGAGGACTGACCCACCTCGGTCGCCGGCTCCACCAGCCCGGCCTGGTGCGCCCGCCTTAGGATTGCCGGGCGTGCAGTGCCCTGATCGACCAGTCCAGCACCGGGGCCAGGCTCTCGGCCGGTGGCCAGCCGTTGACCACGGAGAGCAGATCCAGGTACCGCTCCCGGCGAGGGTCGCGCGCGGCCCGCAACCGGTCCAGCATCCGCCGGCCCAGGTCGGCGTCGTCCGGCAGGTCGCAGAGCTGGGCGTACCGGCTCGCCGCCCGGGCCAGGATCGGGTCGGCCCGGGGCGCGGCCGGTTCGACGCCGTCGGCCAGCGCCGGGGCCACCTCCTCCCGGACCACGGTGACCACGTCCCGGCGTACGCCCTCGGCGCCGGCCCGGTCCGCCGCGTGCTGCTCGGCCAGCCGACGCAGCCCGGCCCGGAACTCCGGGTCCAGAGTCAGCTCGGCCAGCTCCACCCACGCCTCGATCTGGCCGTCGTCCGGATCGTCCGGCAGCTCCGGCGTGAGCGATCGGCGGATGCCCGCGAACGCCGGATCGGTCAGGCCGCCGAACGCCGCGTCGAGGAACTCATCGACCAGCCGCCGTCGCTCCCGCGCGGCCAGGCCGGCCAGCCGGTGCAGCAGGTCGGCCTCGGACGGCGTGGCCCCGCGCCTGGCGATCACGGTCAGTACCGCGCGGCGCGTCCGCAGCAGGCGGATCTGCGCCGTCAGAGCGTCCGCGTGCGCCGAGGCGACCTCGGGCAGGGTGACCTCGCGCGTCACGACCCGGTGCACAGTGGGCAGGTCCACACCGAGTTCGCGCAACGTCCGTACCAGGTCGAGCCGGGCCACCGCCGCCGCGTCGTAGCGGCGGTGGCCGGCCGGTCCCCGGTCGGTGGGCGGCACGATGCCGCGGTCGGACCAGAACCGGATGGTCTTCACCCGCAGCCCGGTCCGCCGGGCCAGGTCACCGATCGAGTAGCGCTCCGCACCGTCCATGCGCCCACCATCGCGCCTCCCCCCGGTGGAGGCGCAACCCATCGACAGCGCCACTCAGGTACGCCTTACCAGGTCAGTTAGGGTAAGACGAAGTTCTACGACGAGCTGGCCAAGATCGCCCGACCGTGTTCACCGAGAAGGTCTCCATCGTGCGCTTCGTGCCGACCGAGATCCGCCTGTACGGCCCGGACTCGTTCTCCGGCATCGTCGTCGGCGACACCGGCCTGGGCCGCCCCGAGCGGCAGATCCTCGACGACCTGGAGAAGTACCTGGCCGCCTGAGCCCGCTCAGCCTGCGCCCGCCCGGCCATGACACCGCGGGCGGGCGCGGGTGTGCTCAGGCGACCAGTTGCCAGAGCAGGAACGCGTTGAGCGCCACCACGAACGCCGTGATCGCTACCGCGGCGGCGGTGGTGGCCCGGCGGTTGACCAGGCTGCCCATCAGATCCCGGCGGCGGGTGAACATCACCACCGGGATGAGCGCGAACGGGATGCCGAAGCTCAGCACCACCTGGGACAGCACCAGCGCCCGGGTCGGGTCGACGCCGATCGCGAGCACCGCGAGCGCGGGCAGCAACGTGATCATCCGGCGGATCAGCAGGGGGACCCGGCGGCGCAGGAAGCCCTGCATGATGATCTCGCCGGCGTACGTGCCGACGCTCGTGGAGGCGAGCCCGGACAGGAGCAGGGCGACCGCGAAGCCGACCGCCGCGGCCGTGCCGATCGTGGTGGCGAGCCCGGCGTGCACGCCCTCGAGGGTGTCGGTGCCCGGGATCGAGGTGCCGTGGAAGCTGCTCGCGGCGACCAGCAGCATGGCCAGGTTCACCGCGCCGGCGATGCCGAGCGCGATCAGCACGTCGATCCGGAGCCCTTTGGCGACCACACGCCGCTGCGCCTCGCCGTCGGCGGGTAGGCGGTTCGGGGTCAGCGCCGAGTGCACGTAGATGACGTGCGGCATCACCGTCGCGCCGAGGATGCCGGCGGCGAGCAGCATGCTGTCGGTGCCCTGCATCCGGGGCAGCAGTCCGGCCGCGGCGGCGGAGGCGTCCGGTTGCGCGCTGACCAGGTTGACCGCGAACGCCAGCACGATCGCGCCGAGCAGCACCGCGATGGCGATCTCGAACGTCCGGAAACCCCTGGCGCGCAGTGCCAGGATGGCGAACGAGGCGGCGCCGACGATCAGGCCGCCGGGCAGCAGCGGGACGCCGAACAGCAGGTGCAGCGCGACCGCCCCGCCGATCACCTCGGCCAGGTCGGTGGCCATGGCGACCAGCTCGGCCTGCGCCCACATGATCCGGTTGAGCGGCCGGGGCAGGTGCTCGCGGCACAGCTCCGGCAGGCTGCGTCCGGTGGCCAGGCCGAGCTTGGCGGTGAGCGTCTGCACCAGCATGGCGGCCAGGTTCGCGGCCACCACCACCCAGACCAGCAGGTACCCGTACCGGGCGCCGGCGGTGGAGTTGGTGGCGAAGTTGCCCGGGTCGACGTAGGCCACCGCGGCCACGAACGCCGGCCCGAGCAGGATGAGACGGCCGCGTACCGGGCGGGGGGTGCCGACGGTCCGCAGCGGAGGTAGGACGGGCGAGTCGTTCGTTACCACTGGTGCTCCTCGACGGCGGGCGACTGACGAATGACGGCGAACGGCGAGGGTGGACCGGGGGCGGGGTCAGGCGGGTTCGTGCCGGGCGGTCGCCGGGTGGGCGGCCGGTGCCGGCCCGCGTTCCAGCGCGTCCGCGAGCGGGACCAGCGCGGTGAGGGCGGCCAGCGCCAGGATCGCGGGCAGGGCCAGGCCGGCGCCCACCGAGACGAGCGTGAGCAGGGCGAGAACGGCCGTCCTGGTGCGGTTGGACGTGGACATGACGACTCCCGGACGGTGTGGTGCGGAGAACGAGGGGGTGTCGCGGGGGGGCGCGGGGGCGCGCGGCCCCGCCGGGGGCGGGCCGGGGTGGCGGGGGGGGGTGGGGGTCGCAGCCGCGCAGGCGGGGCGGGTGGGGGGCGCCCCGGGGGGGGGGGGGGGGGGGCCCCCCCGCGCGGGCGCCCCGACGCGGGCGAGGTCAGGTGAGCTTGCTCTTGACGGTGTTGGCGACCTTGCCGACCATTCCCGGGTTGGTTCCGTACAGGCGCGGGTCGCCGGGGGCCAGCACCGGCTCGGGCGCGTGCGCCCGAGGAGCGTTGTCGTAGCGGAACTCGCCCTTGCCGTCCGGTGTCGGCCCGGACGCCCAACGGCCCTCGGCGGCGTCCTGGCCCGGCGAGAAGTCCAGGTACGTGTAGCTGAACTCGGCGGTGAACTCAGGCGAGTCGGGGAAGGCGTCGGGCACCGGCATCTCCTCCAGGCCGTCCTCCCGGAGCTGCTCGATGGCCGCCATCCACATGTTCTGGTGCATGGTGTCGCGGGCGAGCAGGAACCGCAGCATCTGCTTGACGCCGGGGTCGTCGGTCATGTTGAACAGGCGGGCCACCTGGAGCCGGCCCTGGGCCTCGGCGGTGACGTTGAGGTGGAAGTCGGCCATCAGGTTGCCGCTGGCGGTGATGAAGTTGCCGTTCCACGGCACGCCGGCGCTGTCGACGGCCAGCGCGCCGCCGCCGCCGTGGATGAAGTGGGCCGGGTTCGACCCGCCGTAGATGGCGCCGACCATCGGGTTCTCCTCGGCGGCGTCCTCCAGCGACAGCGGGGCGTTCTCCAGGAGCCGGGTGATCATCGTGGCGATCATCTCGACGTGGCCCATCTCCTCGGTGCCGACGTCGAGCAGCAGGTCCTTGTACTTGCCGGGGAGGCGGCAGTTCCAGCCCTGGAACAGGTACTGGTTGGCGACGGTCATCTCGCCCCACTTGCCGCCCAGGACCTCCTGGAGCCGCCGCGCGAACGCGGCGTCCGGCCCGTCGGGCTTCGCCTCGAACTGCAGGTCCTTCATGTGGGTGAACATCGCGGTTCTCCTCCCGGTGCACCGGTGCTGTCCTCACCCGGATGCCCATTGCGTCGGCCCGCCGGGGCCGACCCGTGTCCCCGACGGGACACCTCGGGGCGGCACCGGCAGCCGGACCTGCACGGCCAGCCCGCCGCCCCGTCGGTGGCGGGCGCCAAGTGTTCCGCCGTGGGCGTCGACCAGGCGGCGGACGATCCACAGGCCGAGGCCGGGCCCGGCGGTCGACGGTGTGGGCCGGGCCAGCGCCGCGCGCAGTGCGGGGGACGGGCGGCCCTGGTCCAGCACGGAGAGCGTCAGCATGTCGCCGCGCACGGCGGCGCGGACCACCACCGGCCCGCCGGCCGGGCCGTGGCGCAGCGCGTTGTCCACGAGGTTGGCGAGGATCCGCCGGACGTGCTGCCCCGGCACGGTCAGGTCGGCGGCGGCCCGCTCGACCCGCGCGCGCAGTCGGGGACCGGCGGCGGCGGTGACCGCGTGGACCAGGGCGGCCAGCGGGAGCCGGGGAGGCCGGTCCGACCCGTCCCGGAACCCCGGGTCGCCGAGGTCGTTCAGCAGCGTCCCCAGGTGTACGGCGTGTTCGTGGGCCAGCGCGGCGATGGCCCGCCGGTCCGGCGTGGCCAGTGCCGGCTGCTCGGTGAGGGCCCGGGTCAACGCGGCCAGCGCCCGCACCGGCGTGCGCATCTCGTGGCAGAGGACCCGGATCGACAGCGACTCGTCCCGATCGACCGGCCCGTGATGGGGACGACCGGGCGGGGTGGTGAAGTCGAGAGCCATGCACGGGTGTTCCCGACAACAGCCCCCGTATGCCACCTATCCTGTCCGGGAGGAGGAAAGCAGACATGGGTGACGGTCCCATCCGGCTCGCCGTGGTGGACGACCATCCGCTCTTCGTCCGCGGGCTTGAACTGCTGCTGTCCACCACCACCGACGGCCGTGTCCAGGTCGTCGGCTCCACCTGCGACGCGGCCGCCGCCGCCGGGGTCGTCGCCCGGTGCGCGCCGGATCTCGCCCTGGTGGACCTGCACATGCCGCCGCCCGGCGGTCCGCGGGCGATCGCCGCCATCCGGCGCAACAGCCCTCGGGTCCGGCTGCTCGCCATGTCCGGCTCGGACGACCCCGCCCCGGCGGTGGAGGCGTTGCGCTGCGGTGCCGAGGGCTACCTGCCCAAGACCAGCGAGCCGGAGGACCTGCTGCCCCCGCTGCTGGCCGTGCTGGACGGCTGGGCGGTGATGCCGAGCGGTCTGCTGCGGCAACTGGTCGGGCCCGCCCGGGCGCCGGGGCTCAACCTGGACGAGGAGGAACGCCGGCTGTTGCAGGCGATCGCCGGCGGGCACGGCACGGTGACGATCGCCGAACGCCTGCACACGTCGGAGCGGACGGTGAAGCGGATGACCGCGGCGCTGCTGCGCAAACTGCGGGTGACCAGCCGGGTGGAGGCGGCAGCCCTGGCCGGGCGGGCCGGGCTGCTCGACGAGCGCCTCGACCGCTGACCCTTCGGCGTCCGCCCTCCGCGCGCCGACTGTCCCGGTCCGCGCTGCCCGGTTCGCGCCCCGGGGCGGCCGACGCCGTGTGGTCGGAGCGTCGAACGGCCGCCCCGCGGACGGAGCGGCCGTTCGCGTCGGTGGTCAGGCGGCGGTGGACCAGATGGCCCGGAACGCGGCGGCCTCGCCGGCCAGCCACTGCTCGATCTGCTGGGGTTTGACGTCGGCGGGCATCCGGTGTGCCTCGCCGCGGCGTACGTCGACGAGCACCGGCTCGGCGTGCGGCAGCACCGCGTCCATGTGCCGGGTCATCAGGTGCAGCGTGGCCAAGGTGGCCTCCTCGCTCGGCGGCGCCTCGTCGAAGTGCAGCCGGATGGCCTCGGCCCGCCCGTCGGCGTACCGGACGCCGAACTGCGGGTTGATCTTCACGGGTAGGTCGCCCAGCATGGCCAGGGCGTCGCGGGTCTGCGCCAGATCCACCCCGGCCGGCTCGCCCAGCGAGTGCAGCCAGCGGGTCGCGCCGGGCACGAGCGCCTCGTAGAGCGGGCGCCAGCGTGGCTTGACCAGGTCGGCGATCTGCGCGAGGTGGGTGCCGCCGGTGTGGAACGCGACGTCGGCCTTGAGCGCCTTGACGAACTGGCCGTGCGGGTTGAAGCCGTGCCGGCTCGCCCGCTGCCGGCGCAGACCGCCGACGAAGGTGGCCTTGGTGGGGCCGGTGCGATCGACGTAGCGGGTGAATCCGAGGAGGGTGGCGTAGGGGGTGACAGGGGC
Source organism: Micromonospora sp. DT31 (assembly GCF_049841795.1). Classification (NCBI taxonomy): domain Bacteria; kingdom Bacillati; phylum Actinomycetota; class Actinomycetes; order Micromonosporales; family Micromonosporaceae; genus Micromonospora; species Micromonospora sp. DT31. The sequence continues at coordinate 104,844 of NZ_JBNCKZ010000013.1, forward strand.
GGTGGAGGTGGGCGCGGTCACGGGCGTCCTCCCAGGTCAACAACTGGATTAGTACATACATTCTAATCGACGGGTCTGACATCAGCCAGGCCGCGACGAGGGCCGCCGTGTCCCGTCCCTGTGAAATTGGTCAATTCACGGCAGTCGGCCAATCAAGTGGCAGTGTCCGCGCGGGGGTGGCCGGCGGTACGGTGCCGGGATACCGTGCATCGTGTGTGATCTTCGCGTTTGGTCGACGGCTGGATTCAGGGTTGGGGCTGACGGCGCCGAAGGGACGCCGGGCTCGGCCGGATGACGGGCGGTGGAGATCCGCAGGGACCCCCGTTCGGCTCACTTCTGAAGTCGTACCGCGAGCGCGACGGCCTGACCCAGCAGGATCTCGCCGGGCGCTCGGGCGTCAGCCTGGCGGCGATCCGCGACCTCGAGCAGGGACGTAGCCGCCGTCCCCGGCGCGCGTCGGTCCGCAATCTCGCGCTCGCCCTGGGGCTGTCCGGTCAGGATGAGTCCCGGCTCTTCGCCTCCGCCTACACGATGCGAGCGCCGACGGCGCCGGGGCCCGCCCAACCGGATACGGCTCCTGCGGTGACCGGGGCGCCGACCACGCTGGGCGTACTGGGGCCGCTCACGGTGTGGCGCGGCGGAGTCGCGGTGCCGCTGACCGCCGCCAAGCAGAAGTGCATCCTGCTGCGGCTGGCACTGAGCGCGGGCGACGTCGTCGGGCGCGAAGAGTTGATGGACCTGATCTGGGGCGAGAAGCGTCCGGCGTCGGCTGCGAACCTGCTGCACACCTACATCCGACGGCTGCGCCAGGTGCTGCACCCCGATCCCACGTCGGTGCGAATGCTCTCCTCCGCCCCGGGCGGATACCACCTCACGGTCGGTCCCACCCAGCTGGACCTGATGCGGTTCCGGGAGATCGCCGCGCGCGGCGCCGGCGAGGACGATCCGGGCCGGGCGCTCTGCCACTTCGCGGAGGCGGCCCGGCTGTGGCGGGGAGACACCGACGTGGACGCCCTGCGGGACAGCCCCCTGATGACCGCCGTGACCGAGGAGTACGCGAAGCTGCTGCGCGTCTACGCCACGGTCGCACGCGATCTCGGTGAGTGCGAGCAGGTGCTGCCGCGTCTGCGTGAGCTGGCCGGCCAGCTTGAGCTGCACGAGCCACTGCACGCGGAACTGGTCATGACCCTGTCGGCAGGTGGCCGGCAGGCGGAGGCACTTGCCGCCTACGAGCGGGTGCGCGCCGCTCTCGCCGACCAACTCGGCATCGACCCCGGCGACCACCTCCGCGAGGCGCACCGGGGCGTGCTCCAGCAACGGTGGCGCGCGACGCCGCCGGCGTCGTCGGGACGCGCCGTGGTCCAGCAGGCACCGGCGGCACCGCCGGACTTCGTCGGGCGCGGGCCCGAGCTGGCCCTGATCGCCGAGGCGCTCCGCCCCGGTTGGCCGGTGGTCGGGCACACGCCGTCGGTGCCGATCGTCGCCGTCAACGGTGCGGCCGGCGTGGGCAAGACGGCGCTCGCCCTCGAGGTGGCGCGGCGCCTGCGCGAGGACTTTCCGGACGGGCAGTTGTACGCCGACCTCAGTGGCGTCTCCGGTGAACCGGTCGCGCCGCTGGACGTGCTCGGCCGGTTCCTGCGGGCCCTGCGCGTGCCCTGGCAGCGGGTCGGCACCGACGAGGCCGAGGCGGCGGCGTTGCTGCGCAGCGAACTTTCCGGCCGCCGGATGCTGATGATCCTCGACAACGTCCGGGACACGCGGCAGCTGTCACCGCTGCTACCGGGCACCGGCGGGTGCGCCGTGCTGGCGACGAGCCGGCGGCGCCTCACCGATCTCGCCGGTGCCACGGTCGTCGATCTGCCCACACTGCCGTTCGCGGACGCCCTCGACCTGCTCGCCGCGGCCGCGGGCCCGCACCGGATCGCCGCCGAACCGGAGGCCGCCAGACAGCTGGCCGCGGCCTGCGGACACCTACCGCTGGGCCTGCGTATCGCGGGCGCGCGGCTGGCCAGTAGGCCGGCGTGGACCACGGCCGATCTCGTCCGGCGGCTGCGCGACGAGAGCCGTCGTCTGGCCGAGCTGACCGTCGGAGAATCGAGCGTGCTGGCCAGCTTCCAGCTCAGCTACCAGGACCTCAACGATCCCGCGCGGCGCGCATTCCGCCTGTGCGCGCTGCACCCGGGGGACGACTTCGGGCTCGACGCCGTCGCCGTCCTGCTCGACATCGAGCCGGCCGAGGCGGATGCGATCCTCGGCGAGCTGCTGGATGCCAACATGCTCCTGCAGTACACCGCCGACCGCTTCCGCTTCCACGACCTGTTGGGCCTGTACGCGGCGAGGTTGCTCGCCGAGGACGACCCGACGAAGCACGCCGGTGCCCGCGACCGTCTCTATGCGTGGCTTCTGCACAGCGCGACGGCGGCGATGGAATGGGTGTACCCGCAACTGATCAGGCGGACCTCGTACGGGGATCGGGCCGCCCTGTTCGACGGCTGTGCGGCCGCGTGGGAATGGCTCGACGCGGAGACTCCGGCCCTGGTCTCGCTCGTCGAGCGCATCACCGGCCCGGACCACCGGCGGTTGGCCTGGCGGATCGCCGACCAGTTGCGCGGATACTTCCTCATCCGGCGGGACGTGGACCGGTGGTTGCGGTCCGCCGACGCGGGCCTGCGGGCGGCGGTCGCGGAGGGCGACCCGGCTGCCCAGGCAGCGATGCTGATCAGTCGCGGCCAGGCGATGTGGGCGTTGGGCCGGCACCAGGACGCGCTCGACGCGTACACGGAGGGGGCCAGGTTGGCCGACACCGCCGGGTGGCGGCCAGCCGTGGCATACCTGCGGCACAACATCGGCCTCGTGCTACGCGAACAGGGCCGGCTGGACGAGGCGGAACAGTCCTACCGGCGGGCGCTGGAACTCAGCGCCGACGAGGAACTGGGGCACGTGCGAGCGGTGACATGGAACGGTCTGGGCATCCTGTGTGCCGCCCAGGGCCGCCTCACCGCGGCCGTCGGCCACTTCACCGCCGCCCTGCGGATCAACCAGGTGACCGGCCGTGAGACGTCCACGCTCGCCAACCGGGTCAACCTCGGTATGGTGCTCCGCTACCTCGGGGACGAGCCGGCCGCCGAGGACCACCTGCGCGCGGCCCGCGACGGATACCGGCGTCTGGCCGACCTGCACGGCGAACTGTCCGCCCTGAGTGAGCTGAGCCAGCTGTACACGCAACGGGGTCGAGACGGAGCTGCCGTCAGCGCCGCGCGGCAGGGGTACGACCTCGCGCAGATCGTCAGGGACCGGCGCGCGCAGGCGGCGCTGCTCACCACGTTGGGCGAGGCGCAGTTGGGCGGCGGCGACGTCCCGGCGGCCCTTGGTTCGTTCCACCAGGCGGTCCAGATCGCCGCCGAGTACCCGTCCGTCGCCACGCGGGCGACGGTCGGGCTGGCGCGAGCACTTCTGCAGGCCGGGGACCGTGCCGGAGCGCGCCGGCACGCGGAGCGCGCCGGCCGGGAGGCCCGGGCGCACAGTTTCCGCATCATCGAGGCCGCCGCTCTGGCGGTGCAGGCCCGCTGTGTCGCCGGCGACGACCGGGCGTTGGCCGGTCGACTCGCCGCCACGGCCGCCGACGCGTACCGGGCCGCCGGCGCGGACCTGCTCGCCGAGCGGGTGGAGGCGGAGCAGACGCCCCCGCACCGGTGAGCCGACGCGGTGGGACATAACGGCGGCGGTGGGTGCCGGGACCAGCCGGCTCCGACACCCGCGGGTGCCGGAGCCGGTTCACCTGCCAAGCGGTTCGCTGGTCAGGAGACGCCCTGGATGCGGAACTGCCCGACCCGGTAGCTGGCGAGCCCGTCGGTGTGCTTGGTGACACCCCGACCCGGCAGCGCGTCCAGAACCTGGTCCCCGCCGGCGTAGAAACCCACATGGTCGATCGAACGTGGCATGTCCGGGAGGTCGTAGAAGATGAGATCCCCGACCTCCAGATCAGCCGGGCCGACCTTCATGGCGTCGAGCCTGCCCCACGGCGTGCTCCCGTTGCCGTCTGCCCTGGCGCGTGCCCACTCGTACATCTCCTCAGCCGTGTCATTGCTCGACAGGCCGGGGAAGTTGTCCACGTGGTTGAAGGCCCACTGCACGAGGCCGGAACAGTCCAGCCCACCCGATGAGTCCCCCCCGAGCACGTACGGCGTGCCGATCATCGAGGTGGCGATCCGATACGCGTTCTTCCCGTAGTTGTACACGTGCTTGACCTCGGTACACGCCCGCTCTTCCCCGCCGAGCCCGTTCGCGACCACGAACTGGAGGCTGTTGATCAGGCCGATGCTGTCGGGGTTGAACTCCCAGGCGGCGCCCTTGACGACGGTGCCCCTGCCGCCGGTCGCCCGGAGCCAGCCCAGGCCGTCGAACAGGTAGTTCTCGCCACCTGTCGGGTTCTCCGCGCGGAGCGTCATCCCGGGGGTCTTGCCGTCGTCCAGGGTGTCCTTCAGTTCCCAGTAGACGTTCGCCTCCTGGGTGCTCCTCCAGTTGATCTGCAGGTCCGCCCAGGCGCCCGGGCATCCGACGGTCAGCTTGATGCTCTTGTGTAGCAGTTCCGCCTGAGCGGCGGTGGGGGATACCGCGATGAGGCCCAGCGTCGTCGCCAGCGTCAGCACCAGGCTGCCCAGCCGTCTGAGTCGAGTGGTCATGCGTGTCTCCTCGGGATCTGACTCGGAAGGTGCGGCCGATCACCTCCGATCGAGGAACCAGCCGACGACGACGCTAGGGCCAGAGGGTTGACTGATCCTGACGCCAAGACCCGTACTCGGCCCGTACCAGTGCGTCGGCGCACGGGCGCAACCCGCCGAGGCGGTGGCGTGGAGGTCGGGACGTTGATCGCCAGCGCGTGTTCACGAGGCCTCCGGTGGTCTCCGGTGTTGCTTGGTCGCTACAACTGACCCACGTCGGTCACCCGGACCACCGCCGCGCCGGCCTCGTCCGACGCCGCGAGGTCGACCTCCGCGCTGATGCCCCAGTCGTGGTCGCCGTCCGGGTCGTCCAGGATCTGCCGCACGGTCCACCTGTCGCGGCCCTGCTCGATCATCAGCAGCGCCGGCCCGCGCGCGTCCGGGCCCACCCCGATCCCGTCGTACGCCTCGAAGTACGGCTCCAGCGCGTCCGCCCACGCGTCCGCGTTCCAACCGTCCCCGGCGTCCAGGTCGCCCAGCAGGTCCCAGCGGCGCAGCGCGGCCAGCTCCACCCGGCGGAACATCGCGTTGCGCACCAGCACCCGGAACGCCCGCGCGTTGCGGGTGACCGCCGGCGGCCGGTCGTCGAGCGTCGCGGCCACCTCGGCCACGTCCGACGGGTTGCGCAGCCGCTCCCACTCGTCGATCAGGCTGGAGTCGACCTGGCGGACCAGCTCGCCCAGCCACTCGATGAGGTCGACCAGTTCCTCGGTCTTGGCGTCCTCCGGCACGGTCTGCCGCAGCGTCTTGTACGCGTCGGCGAGGTAGCGCAGCACCAGCCCTTCGGAGCGGGACAGTCCGTAGAACTGGACGTACTCGGTGAACGTCATGGCCCGCTCGTACATGTCGCGGACCACCGACTTGGGGGAGAGCTGGTGATCGGCCACCCAGGGGTGGCCCTGCCGGTACATCTCGTACGCGGCCTCCAGCAGCTCCGCCAACGGCTTCGGCCAGGTCACGTCGTCGAGCAGTTCCAGCCGGGCCTCGTACTCGATGCCCTCGGCCTTCATCGCGGCGACCGCCTCGCCGCGGGCCTTGAACTGCTGCGCGGACAGCACCTGACGCGGATCGTCGAGGATCGACTCGATCACGCTCAGCACGTCCAGCGCGTAGGACGGGGACTCCCGGTCGAGCAGTTCGACGGTGGCCAGCGCGAGCGGCGACAACGGCTGGTTGAGCGCGAAGTCGAGCTGCAGGTCGACGGTGAGCCGCACCCGCCGGCCGGTCTCGTCCGGCTCGGGCAGCTCCTCGACCACGCCACCGGCGCGCAGCGCCCGGTAGATGGCGATGGCCCGGCGGATGTGCCGGCGCTGCGCGGCCGGGTCCTCGTGGTTGTCGGTCAGCAGGTGACGCATCGAGGCGAACGCGTCGCCCGGCCGGCCGATCACGTTGAGCAGCATCGAGTGGCTGACCTGGAAGCTGGAGGTGAGCGGCTCCGGTTCGGCCTCGACCAGGCGCTGGAACGTCGGCTCGCCCCAGCCGATCGAGCCCTCCGGTGGCTTCTTCTTCACCACCTTGCGCCGCTTCTTCGGGTCGTCACCCGCCTTGGCCAGCGCCTTCTCGTTCTCGATCACGTGCTCGGGGGCCTGCACCACGACCCGGCCCAGCGTGTCGAAGCCGGCCCGCCCGGCCCGGCCGGCGATCTGGTGGAACTCGCGGGCCTTGAGCAGCCGGGTGCGGATGCCGTCGTACTTGCTCAGTCCGGTGAACAACACGGTACGGATGGGCACGTTGATGCCGACGCCGAGCGTGTCGGTGCCGCAGATGACCTTGAGCAGGCCAGCCTGGGCGAGCGTCTCCACCAGGCGGCGGTATTTCGGGAGCATGCCGGCGTGGTGCACGCCGATGCCGTGGCGGACCAGCCGGGACAGCGTCTTGCCGAAGCCGGAGGTGAACCGGAAGTTCCCGATCGCCTGGGCGATCATGTCCTTCTCCGCCCGGGTGCACACGTTCACGCTCATCAGCGCCTGCGCGCGTTCCAACGCGGCGGCCTGGGTGAAGTGCACCACGTACACCGGGGCCTGCTTGGTCTCCAGCAGCTCCTCAAGGGTCTCGTGCAGCGGCGTGGTCGCGTAGGAGAACAGCAGCGGGACGGGCCGCTCGGCGGAGCGCACGACGGCGGTCGGCCGGCCGGTGCGCCGGGCCAGGTCGTCGACGAACCGGGTGGTGTCGCCGAGCGTGGCGGACATCAGCACGAACTGCGCCTGTGGCAGTTCGATGATCGGTACCTGCCACGCCCAGCCCCGGTCCGGCTCGGCGTAGAAGTGGAACTCGTCCATGACCACCTGGCCGACGTCGGCGCGGGTGCCCTCGCGCAGCGCCAGGTTCGCCAGGATCTCCGCCGTGCAGCAGATGATCGGGGCGTCCGCGTTGACGCTGGCGTCGCCGGTGAGCATGCCGACGTTCTCGGCGCCGAACACCTCGCAGAGCGCGAAGAACTTCTCCGACACCAGCGCCTTGATCGGCGCGGTGTAGAACGTGGTGCGGTCCTCGGCCAGCGCGGCGAAGTGCGCCGCGATCGCCACCAGGCTCTTGCCCGAGCCGGTCGGCGTATTCATGATCACGTTCGCGCCGGAGACGATCTCGATGACCGCCTCCTCCTGGTGCGGATAGAGGTCGAGACCGCGCTCGGACGCCCAGGAGGCGAACGCGTCGTAGAGGGTGTCGGGGTCGGCGGTCTTCGGCAGCGCGGCGGTGAGAGTCATGGCGCTCCCATCGTGCCTGGATCACGCGCCGCCGCGCCAACCGGGGCTCAACGCCGCCGGTGGATCAGGTCGAAGATCTCCCGGCCGGCCGTCAACGCCCGCCGCTCGAACTTGGTCACCGGCCGGTGCGCCGGACGCGGGGCGTAGCCGCCGTGCACGTCCACCAGCTTCGGGTCGGCGGTGAGCGTGTCCCGCATCGACTGCGCGTACTCCGCCCAGTCGGTGGCGCAGTGCAGCGTGCCGCCCGGCGCCAGCCGGGACCGCAGCAGCGCCACGTGCGCCGGCGCGATGATCCGCCGCTTGTGGTGCCGGGTCTTCGGCCACGGGTCCGGGAAGTAGACGTGCACCGCGTCCAGGCAGCCCTCCGGCATCGCCCGGACCAGGTCCAACGCGTCGCCTTCGGCCACCCGCACGTTCTCCAGCCGGTGCCGTTCGACAAGCTCCAGCAGGTTGGCGATTCCGGGCGTGTGCACCTCGACCGCCAGATAGTCTCGGTCCCGGTCGGCCGCCGCCATCGTGGCGGTGGCGTCGCCCATGCCGGAGCCGATCTCCAGCACCAGCGGCGCCCGCCGTCCGAACAGCGTCGTCGGGTCGCACGGCCCGTCGAGGGCGGCGATGGTGAGGCCGTACGCGGGCCAGAGCCGAGCCAACGCGTCGCGCTGCCGGTCGCTCATCCGCCCGCGCCGCGGGTGGAAGGTGCGGATGCGGGAGTCAGGGGTGTCGGTGGTGGTCACAGCGCCCCCGAGCCTACGCCGCGCGGATCGGATGTGATGTGCGGCCGGGGGTGAGAGGATTCATCCCGTACGCCGGGAGGGGTCATGGGGTCAGTCAGGGTTCGTGGGGCGCTGCTGGTCGCGGTGGGCGCGTGCGCCGTCCCGCTGCTCGGCGCGGTGCCCGCCCAGGCCGCGCCGCGCGCCGAGCCGGCGCCCACCGAGTCGCTTCCGGCCGACGCGGTCTTCGCCGAGGTCACCCCGGGCACCGTGTCGCCGGGCTACCTGGTCGGCATCCGCGCGAGCTGCCGCGACAACTCGGTGCCGGCGATCGTCACCTCGGATGCGTTCGGCAGGATCCAGGTCCAGCCGCAGCGCGGTCTGCTCACCGCCTCGCCGATGGTCCACGAGCGGACCCGCCCCGGCAGCTACCGGATCAAGCTGGAATGCCCTAGCGGGGAGACCGCCTCCACGATGCTCCAGGTGGTCAAGCAGTTGCCGCCCAGCCGCCGGCCGAGCCCGTTGCCCAGCCGTGGCCCGGCCACCGGCTTCGGTGGCACCGCCGGCTCCGATCTGGGCGGTCTCCTGGTGCCGGTCGGGCTCGGGGTCACCATGGTCGGCGCCGGCCTCGGCGTGGCCGCGTCCCGCCGGCACGCCCGTGGCGCCGCCGGACGCTGAGGTCCGCCATGGCTGAGCACTCCACCCCGCCGCCCGCCGGCTACCGGCGTTCCGGTTGGCTGTTCGCCCCGCCACCCGAGTCCGCGCCGCCGGCGCCACCCGCGTCCGGGCCACCTGTGTCCGGGCCACCCGCGTCGGAGCCCGCCGCGTTCGGGCCGTCCGTGTTCGGGCCCGCTGAGCCGTCCCCGTCGCGGGCCTCCGCGTTGCGGGCGTGGAGCCCGCCGCCGGCCGACCCGCCGCCGGCACGGCCACGGCCCGCCGGCCCGCCGCCGGTGGGTCCGCCGCCGGCCGGGCCGGGCTGGCGGGAGGAGGGCCGGCGGGACGAGGGCCGGCGGGAGGAGGGCCTGCGGGACGAGGGCCGGAGCGCCTGGTCGAAGCCGCTGGCGGTGGTGCTGGTGCTGGTCGGCGTGTTCGCCACCGGGGCGGGGCTCGGCCGCACCGCCGGGCCGTTCGAGTGGGCCGACGCGTCGGCCGGGTCGAGCCCGGTGGCGTCCCCGCCGGCCCCGGCGCCGGTCCGCAAGGCGGCCGGCCGGCCGGTCCGGCTGACCGTGCCGGCCATCAAGGTCGTCGCTCCGGTGACCCCGGTGGGGCAGGCGCGGGACGGGTCGGTCGACGTTCCGCCGTTGACCGAGCACAACCAGACCGGCTGGTACGACCGCGGTGCGGTGCCCGGCGAGCCCGGCCGCGCGATCATCGTCGGGCACGTCGACACCAAGACCGGCCCGGCCGTTTTCTACCGCCTGCACAGCCTGAAGCCGGGCACCCGGGTCCAGGTCACCCGGTCGGACCGCAGGGTGGTGACGTTCAAGGTCGACAGCGTCGAGTACTTCGACAAGACGAATTTGCCCGCGGCCCGGGTCTACGGCGACTCCGGCCCGGCCGAGCTGCGCCTGATCACCTGCGGCGGCGAGTTCCTCGGCGGCCGCACCGGCTACCGGAAGAACGTCATCGTCTTCGCCTCGCTGGCCACCGCCGGCACCCCCTGACCCGCCGCGTGGCCACGAGGGTGACGGCGGTGGACGGGCGGGGTCAGGGCTTGGCGGGGACCTGCTGCACGACCTCGAACTCCAGCAGGTTGGCGCCGGTGGCGACCGGCTTGCGCGGTGCCTCACCGTCGCCGTCGGAGTGCGCGGCCCGGGACGGGCCCTGCGCCCACGCCTGGTACGCCTCCTCCGACTCCCACCTGGTGTAGACGAAGTAGCGGCTCTCGCCGGCGACCGGGCGCAGCAGTTCGAAGCCGAGGAAACCGGGGGAGTTCTCCACCGCGCCGGCCCGGGCCGCGAACCGCTTCTCCAGCTCCGTGCCGGCGCCGGCCGGGACGTCGATTGCGTTGATCTTCACGACTGCCATGGGTCCACCCTAGCGAGCGACACCGCCGCCGCCCGGCGCCGCCGGTCAGCGTGCCCCGGCGGTGGGGGGCGGATCGGCGTCGACCACGATCGGCGCGTGGTCGGAGGGGCCCTTGCCCTTGCGGGCCTCCCGGTCGACGTACGCCGAGCGGACCGCGCGGGCGAACGGGGCGGTCGCGTACACCAGGTCGATGCGCATGCCCTTGTTCTGGTGGAACATCCCGGCCCGGTAGTCCCAGTAGGTGTACGGGTGCGGCCCCTTCATCGGGGTGGGCACCACGTCTTCCAACCCGAGGTCGCGCAGCGCGGCCAGGGCGGCCCGTTCGGCCGGGGTGACGTGGGTGGAGGTGGCGAACAGCGCCGGGTCCCAGACGTCGGCGTCGGTGGGGGCGACGTTGAAGTCACCGCAGACGGCGAGCGGAGGGCCGGCGGCCACCTCCGAGGCCAGGGCGTCGCGCAGCGCCGCGAACCAGGCCAGCTTGTACGCGTAGTGCGGGTCGTCCGGCGCGCGGCCGTTCGGCACGTACACCGACCAGACCCGCAGGCCGGCGCAGGTGGCCGAGATGGCGCGGGCCTCCGGTGCCGGGAAGCCGGGCTCACCGGGGAAACCGACGGCCACGTCGGCGAGTCCGACCCGGGACAGCACGGCCACCCCGTTCCACCGGCCGTCGCTGTGGCTGGCCACCTCGTAGCCCAGCGCGCCGACCTCGGTGACCGGGAACGCGCCGTCCGGGCACTTGGTCTCCTGCAGGCACACCACGTCCGGCTCGGTGGTGGCCAGCCAGTCGAGCAGACGGGGCAGGCGGGCCTTCACCGAGTTGACGTTCCACGTCGCCAGGCGCATGACTCCACCCTGCCGCATCGCCGCCGGCCCTGCCCGACCGGCCCGCCGTGCGCCCTCAGCGTTCCGGGTTGTCGCCGGGGCGGGGTTGCTCGGCCAGGAACCGTTCCAGCTCGGCGCCGAGTTCGTCGGCGGTGGGCAGCGGGCCGGTCTCGGTGGAGAGCAGGTTCTTCTCGCCCCGGCCCCGGGCGAACGCGTCGTACTGCTCCTCCAGCGCCCGGACCAGGGTGGCCGCCTCCTCGGTCTGGGTGACCTGCCGGTCGATCTCCACCCGGATGGCCTCGGCCGCGGTGCCCAGGGCCTCGCGGGGCAGCAGCAGGCCGGTGCTGCGGGACACCGCGGCGAGCAGCGCCTCGGCGGCTGCCGGGTAGTCGGTCTGGGCGACGTAGTGCGGCACGTGGGCGGCGAAGCCGAGGGCGTCGCGGCCCTGCTGGCCGAGGCGGTACTCCAGCAGGTGCCCGACGCCGGCCGGCACCTGAACCTTCTGCAGCCACGGCTCGTGGCCGGCGATCAGCTCCGGGCGGGTGGCGTGGGCGGTGACCCCACTGGGGCGGGTGTGCGGCACCGCCATCGGGATCGAGTTCAGGCCGACGGTGAGCCGTACGTCGAGGCGGGCCGACAACCCGGCGACGGCTGCCACGAAGCGTTCCCACTGCAGGTCCGGCTCGGGGCCGGTGAGCAGCAGGAAGGGGGTCTCGTCGTCGTCACGCAGCAGGTGCAGCTCCAGTTCCGGGGCGTCGTAGTCGGTCCAGCGGTCTTCCACGAAGGTCATCACCGGCCGGCGGGAGCGGTAGTCGAAGACCTGGTCGACGTCGAAGCGGGCGATCGTCCGGGTGTCGAGTGCGGTGAGTAGCTGCTCGCGGGCCAGCCGGGTGGCGCTGCCGGCGTCGACGAAGCCGGTGAGCGCCTGGATCAGCACCGGCTGGCCGAGATCCGGCAGCTCGTCGGCGAGTTCGTAGAGCTCGTGTGGGTCGAGCACCGGTGGGTCCTCCCTGTCGACGCGTGCGGGAAGCGCCGCGCGTACGGCGTCCCGGTTTCGCCAACGTACCGGGAGGTCGGGTCCATTCCGTTACGCCCCGGTCCGGAGCCCGGATCGTGATCACGATTCGGCTACGGCCCGGTCCGGGGGTCCGCTCCCGGATCGTCCGAACGGACGAGTTAGTGGATCAACGGGGGACCGGGCAGGAAATGCGAGGTCGCGGCCCTTGTCGGCCCGGTTCGGGGCGGCCGGGTGATTTCTCCGGTCCCCGAGGTCTGTGCCGGGGCGGCCCGGCCCGGCGCGTGCTGCCCGGATGCCGGGGGCCGGGATGTGGCGAGCGCCACTGTTTGCGCCTGGGAAATCCCGGTTTGCCCTGTCTAGCCTCGTCGGATGCGTGACGACGGCACATTCGACGACCCGAACGGCCCCGACCGCCAAGCTGACCGTTCGGACGACACCCCGTCCACCGTTCGGACAACCACCCTTCGCGACCTCTTCGGGCGCACCCGCCTCGGGTCGCTGCTCAACCCGCGGCCCGGCCGCACCCGACTCGCGGTCGCCACCGGCGCGGCCTGCTGCCTCGGCCTGGTCGGCTTCAGCCAGGCCGGCTTCGGCCCCGATGAGCGCGCCGCCGCACCGGCGCCCGCGGCGGAGGTCGCCGAACGCGCGGCGGTCGACGCGGCCTCCCGCGGCCTGACCCGCCCCAGCACCGCTCTGCCCACCCCCACCCCCGGAGCCAGCGCCAGCGCCTCCCCGACCGCCACCCCGAAGGCGACCAAGCCCACCCCCAGGAAGACCGTTCGCACGATCGCCCCGGTCGCCGGCCTGAACCACACCCAGATGAACAACGCGAAGAAGATCGTGCACGCCGGCCAGAAGATGGGCGTGCCGCGTCGCGCCCTGGTCATCGCGGTCGCCACCGCCATGCAGGAGAGCACCCTGCTCAACTACGCCAGCGGCGTGCTGCCCGAGTCGCAGAGCTACCCCCACCAGGCCATCGGCTGGGACCACGACTCGGTCGGGTTGTTCCAGCAGCGCCCGAGCAGCGGCTGGGGCAGCGTCGCCGAACTGATGGACCCGGAGTACGCGACCCGGGCGTTCCTGTCCGCGCTGAACGAGATCCCCGGCTGGCAGGACCTGCCGCTGTCGGTGGCCGCCCAGGCGGTGCAGGTCTCCGCGTTCCCCGACGCGTACGCCCAGCACGAATGGCGGGCCGGCAAGGTGGTCGCGGAGGTCCTCGGCTGAGCGGAGCGGGATGGTTGCCGAAGCGGTGAAACGGGTACTCGAGGGTTGCCGGTCCCAGGTACACATGAAGAGGACCGCGTGACAGGAGGACACCATGTCGCTCATGCAACGGATCTCCGCCTTCCTGCGGTCGCCGCGGGGTCAGCAGTTGGTCGACCGCGGTCGGCGTGAGATGTCCAAGCCGGGGAACCAGGCCCGGCTGCGGCAGATCGCGACCCGGCTGCAGTCGCGCCGCCGCTGATCCCGCCCGCCCCCCGGCCGCACGGACCCCCGGAGCCCTTCGTGACCGACCCCGCCCCCGTCGACGGGGAGCACAACGCCGCCCCTGCCGCCTCCGCCGCACCTGTGGAGGCGCCCGAGGTGCCTCCGGCCCGACTGTGGGACCGGATGCGCGCGGACCCGCAGTACGCGCCGGAGCACCTGGCCCTGGAGGCGGTGCGCCGGCTCGGGCCGGAGGCGGCGCAGTGGGCCGCCCGGGAACGGGCCCTGCGGCCCGGCGTCCCACCCGAGCAGCTGGCCGACCAGGCGGTCCGCAAGTTCGTCAACCACGCCCGGTTGTCCGGGGCGGTGTCCGGGGCCGCCGGGCTGCCCGGCGCGGTCATCGACGTGGGCGTGCTGGCCTGGACCCAGGCCCGGCTGGTGCTGCACGTCGCCGCCGCCCACGGGGCCGACCCGACCCACCCCGACCGGGCCGCCGACCTGCTCATCCTCCAGCGGGTGCACAAGGCTGCCCAGACCGCCCGGCTGGCGTTGGGCGTGGCCGCCGGCCGGGAACGGGCCGGCGCGCTGTTCGGCTCGGCCGCCGACCGGGCGCTGGGCCGGGTGATGCTCCAACTCGGCGTCCGGCTGGCCCGGATGGCCGGGGTGCGCGCCGCGAAGCGGATGTTCGCCAAGGTCGTCCCGGGCGCCGCGATCGTCCTGGGCACCTGGGCCAACTCCTCGGCCACCAAGGAGCTCGCCGACCGGGCCCGTGCGCTCTACCGGGACGCCGGCCCCCGGCACCTGCCCGCCCCGCGCGAGCCGTGACCGCCCCGCGCGAGCCGTGACCGCCCCGCGCGAGCCGTGACCGGCCGGGCCGAACCGGTCAGCCCGCCCAGCCGGAGGCCCGCCACGCGACCTCGGCCAGCCTGCCCTGTCCGGCGGCGTTCGGGTGAAACCAGTCCAGCGCGTTGACCTGGTCCAGGTCGAAGCGGTGCCGGTGCACCGCGCCGCCGTCGAACCGGCACCGCGTCCCGTACGCCCGGCAGGCGGCGCGCAGCTGACCGTCGTACCCCTCGATCCGCTCCCGGACGCGGGCCCGGCGGGCCACCACGGTGGGCGCGGTCGACGTGGCGTCGGCCAGCAGTGCCGGGCAGACGCCCCGCGACCAGGCCCGCACGGCCCGGGGTTCGGTGTGCCCGACCTGCCACAGCCGGTACAGGTCGGGGATGCTGACCACAAGCACCCGCGCCTTCGGCCGGCCCCGGCGCAGCACCGCCAACGCGGCGTCGACCTGGTCGCGGAAGGTGGCGGTGGGGGTCATCTGGTCCACGTCGCCGCGGCAGGCGTCGTTCGCGCCGATCAACACCGTGACCAGGTCTGCCCGGTCCCGCACCGCCGACCGGGCCTGGTCGGCCAGGCCGGCCGCGCGGGCGCCGGGAACCGCCCGGTTGTACGCCCGCAGCCCCGGCGTGTCCACGCGCAGCCGCCGGTAGACGCTCTCCACCCGCAGGCCGTCCCCGCTCGACCAGGAGTTACGCGCACAGCTCACCAGTACCAGGCAGGAGCCGTAGCCGGCGGTGATCGAGTCGCCGAGTGCGGTCAGTACCCGGGGATCGCCGGGCCGTGGGGTGTCCGACGGGCGCGGCGCGGCCGAGCCGGAGCCGTCGCAGGCCAGCGCGACAAGCGCGGCCAGGCAGGCCAGCGCGGCAATCCAACGTCGAGACATGAGGTCCCCCGTCCGGCGGCACCGACAGTCGACCCTACGCCCGACTCGGCCGTCGACGGCCCGACTGTCGGCTATCCGGCATCGACCACCATCGTTAAAAGTCTGGTGCTGGCCGGCCCGACCGACCGGTTAGGGCCACGCCTGCCGGGGTAGGCGACAGGAATGACCCGATCACAGCCCCGACGTGCCCGTGGGACGGTCGGCCACGCCAACAGCGCGCTGAACCTGCGCCTGGTCCTGGCCCTGTTCGGTCTGGTGGTGATGACCGTCTTCGCGGTCCTCGCGTTCGCCGCCGACGTGGCCTGGCTGGGCGTCGTCTGCGCCCTCCTCGCCGTGGTCGCCGTGGTCGACCTGGTCGTGATCCAGCGCCGCCGCGCCGCCCGCCGCCGGGAGGAGCCGGGCGTGCGGCACTCGCTGTTCGAGTGACAGGAGTACGCCATGCCCATCGCCACCACCAACCCCGCCACCGGACAGGTCCTCAAGACCTACGACCCGATGTCGGACGAGCAGATCGACGCCGCCATCGAGCGGGCCGACCTCGCCTTCCGGCAGCTGCGGGACACCACCGTCGCGCAGCGGGCCCGATGGCTCGTGGCCGCCGCCGACCTGCTCGACGCCGAGCGCGACGAGACCGCCCGGCTGATGACCACCGAGATGGGCAAGACGTACGCCGCCGCCAAGGCGGAGGTCACCAAGTGCGCCGCCGCCTGCCGCTTCTACGCCGACAACGCCCCCCGGATGCTCGCCGACGAACCGGCCGACGCCGCCGCGGTCAAGGCGAAGCGGGCGTACGTCCGCTACCAGCCGATCGGCCCGGTGCTGGCGGTGATGCCGTGGAACTTCCCGCTGTGGCAGGTGCTGCGCTTCGCCGCGCCCGCGCTGATGGCCGGCAACACCGGCCTGCTCAAGCACGCCTCCAACGTGCCGCAGACCGCCCTCTACCTCGAGGGTCTGTTCCGCCGCGCCGGATTCCCCGAGGGCGCGTTCAGCACGCTGCTGGTCGGCTCCGACGCGGTCGACCGCATCCTCAGCGACCCCCGGGTGCGGGCGGCCACACTCACCGGCAGCGAGCCGGCCGGCCGGTCCATCGCCCAGATCGCCGGCCGGGAGATCAAGAAGACGGTGCTGGAGCTGGGCGGCAGCGACCCCTTCGTGGTGATGCCCTCCGCCGACCTGGACACCGCCGCCGAGGTGGCCACCACCGCCCGCTGCCAGAACAACGGCCAGTCCTGCATCGCCGCGAAACGGTTCATCGTGCACACCGACGTCTTCGACGCGTTCGCGGAGAAGTTCGCCGCCCGGATGGCGGCGCTGCGCGTCGGCGACCCGATGGACGAGGACACCGACGTGGGCCCGCTGGCCAGCGAACGCGGCCGCGACGAGGTGCACGCGCAGGTCACCGACGCCGTCGACCAGGGCGCGACGGTGCTGTGCGGCGGCGAGAAGCCGGCCGGGGACGGCTGGTACTACCCGCCGACGGTGGTCACCGACCTGCGCCCGCAGATGCGGATGTGGACCGAGGAGGTGTTCGGGCCGGTCGCCGGCCTGTACCGGGTCGACTCGTACGACGAGGCGATCGAGGTCGCCAACGGCACCAGCTTCGGCCTCGGCTCCAACGCCTGGACCGACGACCCGGCCGAACAGGAGCGCTTCGCCACCGACCTGGAGGCCGGCAACGTGTTCATCAACGGCATGACCACCTCCTACCCGGAGTTGCCGTTCGGCGGGGTGAAGAACTCCGGGTACGGCCGGGAGCTGTCCGCCCTGGGCATGCGGGAGTTCTGCAACACCAAGACCGTGTGGATCGGGCAGGGCGAAACCGGCGCGGGTGCCGGCGCCCACTCCGAGTAGGCGATTGGCCGGACGCCGTCAGGGGTAGGAGTGGCGGGCATGACGGCGTTCGGCTTCCACGCATCCCACGAGCAGATCCACCCGGCCCGGCTGCTGGAGGCGGTGATCCACGCCGAGCGCGCCGGCTTCGACGCGGCCATGTGCTCCGACCACTTCGCCCCGTGGAGCGAGCGGCAGGGCCACTCCGGGTTCGCCTGGTCCTGGCTGGGTTCGGCGTTGCAGGCCACGAACCTGTCCTTCGGCGTGGTCAACGCGCCCGGCCAGCGCTACCACCCGGCGATCATCGCGCAGGCCGTCGGCACGCTCGCCGCCATGTACCCGGGCCGGTTCTGGGCCGCCCTGGGCACCGGCGAGGCGGCCAACGAGCACATCACAGGTGAGCGGTGGCCGCGCAAGGACATCCGCACCGCGCGGCTGCGCGAGTGCGTGGACGTGATCCGGGCGCTGCTGGCCGGCGAGGAGGTCAGCCACGACGGGCTGGTCACCGTGGACCGGGCGAAGCTGTGGACCCGGCCGGAGGAGCCGCCCGCGCTGGTCGGGGCGGCCGTCAGCGTCGCCACCGCACGCTGGTGCGCCGAGTGGGCCGACGGGCTGATCACCGTCAACGCGCCTGTCGAGCACCTTCGCCAGATGATCGACGCCTACCGGGACGCCGGTGGAGGCGGCCCGCTGCACCTTCAGGTGCACGTGAGCTGGGCGCCCGAGCAGGAGCAGGCCGAGGCGATCGCGTACGACCAGTGGCGCAGCAACGTCTTCGCCCCGCCGGTCTGCTGGGACCTGGAGACCCCCGAGCACTTCGACGTGGCCAGCGTCGACGTGCCGATGGCGAAGGTCGCCGAAACCGTCAACGTCTCCGCCGACCTGGGCCGGCACATCGGCTGGCTGGAGGAGTACGTGGCGTTGGGGTTCGACCAGATCGCGTTGCACCACGTCGGCCAGGAGCAGCGCGCGTTCATCGACACGTTCGGCGCGGAGGTGCTGCCGAAGCTGCGTTCCGGCGCGTGACCCGCACCGGTGCGGGCGGCCGGTTGCCTCAACCGAGCCGGCGCTCCAGCACCTGCCCGGGCCACGGCTCCCGCCCCGGCCGCTCGACCGTGAACGGGTCGGTGGCGGTGAAACCGCAGCTCTCGTAGAACCGCACGAGCGCCCGGTCGGGGCTGCGGAAGCAGTCCACCCGCAGCAGGCCGAGCCCGCGGGCGCGGGCCAGCTCCGCCGCGTACGCCAGCAGGGCCGTGCCGATCCCGCGCCCCGCATGCGACCGGTCGGTGATCAGCAGGTTCACGTACAGCTCCGGTTCGGTGGCCGGTGGCACGTATTCCGTGGCCGCGCCCACCACGAGCGCGCCCACCACCGTCGTGTCGACCTCGGCGAGGTGTAGGCCGTCACCTGCGGCCCACGCCTCGGCCTGGGCGATGCGACGTGAGTCGATCGAGGCCGGCTCGGCACCCCACTGGTCGGTGCGCCCGCGTTCGGCAAGCCAGGCGATGGCGCTGTCGAACAGCCGGATCAGGGTGGGTGCGTCGCCGGGTCCACCCGGCCGGATGGTGAGGGGGGACTGTTCGGTCATCCCGCCATGCTGCTACACCGGTTCACCCGTGCACCCCGGCGGGGCGTACCTCCGGCGCGGGCCGGTCCGCGACCGCCCGGCGGGTCAGCGCCGGGGCGGCCAGTCCGGCGGCGGCGAAGAGACCACCGAGCACCAGCCAGCCGACCGGCCCTGCACCGAGGACCAGCAGGGTCAGCAGACCCCGGCCGAGTGCCTGAGTCAGCCCGGCGAGCAGGCCGTCGGCCCCCTGGTACGCCCCGATCGCCCCCGGCGGGGCCAGGCCGTAGGCGAGGCCCGCGCCCGCCGCGCCGTGCCACAAGTCGCCCACCGTCCACGCCGCCGTGGCGACCAGCAGCAACGCGACCGCCGCAGGCACCGGCAGGGCAGCGGTCGCCGCGTACAACGGGGTCGCCGCCGCCAGCACCAGTCCCGCCCGGCGCAGTTTCCGGGCCGCCGGGGCGGCGCGTTCGGCACCCCGGCTCAGCCGCACCGCGAGCGCCACGGTGAGCACCGTGTTGGTGAGCAGCACCGCCGACACCACCGGGGGCGGCGCACCCGCCCGCTGCACCGTCCACAGCGGCAGGACGAGCGCCAGCACGGTCAGGTGCGTGCCGAGCACCGCCGAGACGCCGCTCACCGCGAGGAACCGTCCGTCGCGCAGCGGCCCGCCGCGCCGTCGCGCACCCGGTGCCGTGGTCGGGCCGGACGTCTGAGGCGCGCCGCTGCCGGCGGCCGACTGCGGCGGCAGGCGCAGCAGCAGCGCCCCCGAGAGCAGGTAGGTGGCCGCGTTGCCGACCACCAGCACCTGGTACGCCCGGTGGGTGTCCACGGCCAGCGCGATCCCGGCCAGCGCGGTGCCGGCGGTGATGCCGATGTTCGCCACCGCGCGCAGCGTGGCGAAGGCGTGCACCCGGCCGTCCGGGCCGCCCACCGCGGCGACGAGCGCCGCCCGCACCGCCAGGTTGCCGGCGGCGAGCAGCGCCTCCGGCACCGCCACCGCCAGGAACACCGGGAACGATCCGACAAGCAGGTACGCCAACGCGGCGAACGCCTGCCCCACCTGGAGAACGACGCGCAGGGTACGGGGATCCCACCGGTCGGCCAGTGCGCCCAGCGGCACGCTCGCGGTCAGCCCGACCAAACCGGCGACGGTCAGCCCCGCCCCCACCGATGTGGCGGACAGTCCGACGTCCCGGGTCAGGTAGAGCGCCCCACCGGCCAGCCACAGCCCGGATCCGACCGTGTTCGCCAGCGTGGCGTAGGCCAGGGTGCGCAGCGGGCCGGGCGGCGGGAGCGGCGAGAGGCGTCCCATCAGCGACTGTCGGCCAGGCCCATGGAATCGACGGTAGGCGCGGGCCGACCGCTGCGACGCCCCGCATCAGGCGACCCCTGTCACACCGGCGGCGTCCCTCCCGGGCCGGAAACCGTTGGCGCGGGCCGGTCCCGCTCTGCCAGGGTCGGGCCGTGGAACGCAGCAGGATCGCCCGGCCCGACGAACTGGCCGACGTGCAGCGGATCGAGGTGGCCTCCGGTGCCCCGTTCCGTGAGATCGGCATGTCCCTGGTGGCCGACATGCCGCCGCTGCCGCTGGACGTGCTGACCGCCGGGCGGCGAGCCGGCCGCCTGTGGGTGACGACCGACCCGGCCGACCGCCCGATCGCGTTCGTGCTCGTGGACGTGGTCGACCACGCCGCGCACGTACATCAGATCAGCGTCGACCCGGCACATGCCCGGCGCGGGATCGGTCGGCGCCTGCTCGACGACGTGGCCGGCTGGGCGGCCGCCCAGCGTCTGCCGGCGCTGACGCTGACCACGTTCCGGTCGGTACCGTGGAACGGGCCGTACTACGCTCGCTGTGGATTCCGGGAACTCACCGTGGCGGAGCTGACGCCGGGGCTTGTCGGCCTGCTGGCCGCCGAGGCGGCGGCCGGCCTCGATCCGGCGGAGCGGATCGCGATGCGCCGCCCGGTTCCGGGCGGCGTCTCGGGCGGGGAAGGCATCTCTTCTCAGCATGTCGTTCGCGGGTGAGGCCCGGTTGGTGCGTCGTCCGTGGTGGAGTGGTCGACGCTTAACCGTTAGCCCCGGCACGCCGGCCGTGCCACGATCGCCGGGTGTCCGCCTCCCCGCACGCGCTGCTGCGCTGGCAGTTCGACCTGACCTGGGCGCTCGTCGACTATCACCTCGAACGGCTAAAGGCCGCGGACTTCCTCTGGGAGCCGGCGCCGCTCTGCTGGACGATGCGCCTCGACCCGGCCGGAGGATGGCGTGCGGACTGGGCGGACACCGAGCCTGACCCGGTGCCGGTGCCCACGGTGGCTTGGCTGACCTGGCACATCGGCTGGTGGTGGTCGGTCGCCACCGACCACCTGCGACAGCGCCCGGTGCGGGAGCGGGCGGACGTCGGGTGGCCGGGACCGGGACAGGAGACGATCACCTGGCTGCGGGAACTGCGGTCGGAGTGGACGGACGGGCTCGACCACCTGACCCCGGCCGACCTGGACCGGCCCGCCGCGTACCCCTGGGCGGCCGACACCGGGCTGGCTGTCGCGCACCTGGCCGGCTGGGTCAACGCCGAGTTGATGAAGAACGCGGCCGAGATCGGTCAGCTCCGGTTGCTGCGGGCGGCGCGGCAGCCGACGTGAGCATGGGCGGGCTCAGTGCGCGCCGCCGAGGTTGAGCACCACCACCCCGACGATCACCAGGCCCGCCCCGACCACCTTTGTCACACTCAACGGCTCACCCAGGAACGCCGCGCCGATCGCGACGATGGCGGCGGTGCCGAGACCGGACCAGATCGCGTACGCGACGCCGACCGGGATGTCCTTCACGGCCAGGGAGAGCAGCCCGAACGCGGACAGGTACGCCACGGCGAGACCGAGCGTCGGCCAGAGCCGGGTGAAGCCGTCGGTGGCCTTGAGCAGGCTGGTGCCGATCACCTCGGCGGTGATCGCGCCGAGCAGGAAAAGGTACGCCATCGCAGGACCGTATCCGGTCCTGCGATGGCGTACCTGTGGAGCGGGAGAGCCGGTCAGGAGACCGTGCAGGCCTTACCGTTCAGGGTGACCAGGCCAGGGTCGGGGTTGGGGCCGGGGGAGGAGGCGCCGTTGAAGCCGAACGTGGTGCTGGCACCCGGCGCCAGCTTCGCGTTCCAGGACAGGTTCTTCGCGGTGACCGTGGCCCCGGTCTGGTCGACCTGCGCCGACCACGCCTGGCTCACCTTCTGGCCGCTCAGGAAGGCCCACCGCAGGCTCCACCCGTTCACCGCCGACGTGCCGGTGTTGCGCACCGTCACCTGGGTGGTGAAGCCGGACGGCCAGCTCCCGTGGGTGGTGTAGGTGACCGTGCAGGCCGGGGCCGGCACCGCACCGGAGTCACCCTGGTCGGCCAGGAACGAGGCGAGCCACGCCAACGCCGAGTTCCAGTTGATCGCCACCTCGTTCGTCGCGTACGAGTTGATGTCGTCGACGTAGCAGAACATCGGTGCGCAGCCGGCCAGCAGGTTCGCCGCGAACGGGTCCTGGAGGGCGGCGTTCGGGCCACCGGCGAGCGAGCCGGCCGGCGGGTTCGGCATGTCCGGGTTCAACTGGTGACCGAAGATCCGGCTGTGCTGGTTGCGGGCGTGCTGCTCACCCCACCCGGTCACGTACGACATGTTCAGCGCGTTGCGGCCGAACAGGTAGTCGGCGGCCTGCACCGCGCCGTCGCGGTACTTCGCGTCCCGACTCACGTCGAACGCGGTGGCCAGCACGATCGCGTTGTTCACCATGTTGCTGTTGCTGCCCCAGACGTACGCGTCGGCGGTGCCGGGGAACGGCAGCCCGTACGCCTGGGCGGCCAGTGCGGCCAGGTAGCGGTCGGCGGCGGCGGTGACCGACTCGCGGATGCGGGTCTTCTCGGCGGCGGGCAGCGTGTTCGGCACGGTGGCCAGGTCGAGCCGGCCCAGCGCGGCGACGCTCTGCCAGCCGAACGCGCCGCCGGCGGCGAACACGTCGGCGGTGTGCAGCGGCGAGCCGGTGACGTCGGCCAGGTAGGCCTTGTCGCCGGTGGTCAGCCACAGCTCGACCGCGGCCCAGTAGAACTCGTCGCTGACGTTCGTGTCGTCGTACGCGCCGCCGCCGGTGCTGTCGCTGGCCGGCGCGTAGGTCGCCGGGTTCGTCTTGGCCGCCGCGTACGCGGTCTTCGCGGCGGTGCCGCAGCGCGCGGCGAAGGCGGCGTCGTACGGGGCGTACAGCCGCTGGCACTGCGCGGCGACGGCGGCCAGGTTCAGCGTGGCGGCGGTGGACGGCGCGTGCAGCTCACGCGGCTGCGGGTCGTCCTGCGGGGCGAGCGGCAGGCCGGTCCAGTTCCGGTCGTGGATCTTGTGGTGGACCATCCCGGCCAGGGGCTTGCCGGCCGGCACCTGCATGCGCAGCAGGAACTCCAGCTCCCAGCGGGCCTCGTCGAGCACGTCCGGCACGGTGTTGCCGCGCTCGGGCACCCGCAGCGTGGCGTCGCCGAGGGCGGTGCCACCGTCGGCGGTCTCCGCGGTCTTGGTCCGCTCGAACGTGTTCAGCAGTTGGTAGGTGGCGATGCCCCCGTTGACCACGTACTTGCCGTGGTCGCCGGCGTCGTACCAGCCGCCGCGCACGTCAAGGGAGTAGTCGCAGACCCCGGCCTGGCACGGCACGTCGGTGTCGCCCTGGTTCGGGGCGACGCCGAGGTGACCGGCGGGCCGCGCGTACTCCTCGCCGATCAGGTCGGCGTCGATCGCGATGCCGCTGCGCTGGGCGTAGAAGAACTGGAGCGAGTCGGCGCGCAGCCGGTCGTAGAGCGCACCGGAGATGTCGAACGGGTGGCTGGTCTCGCCGTCCACGGTCAACGTGTAGCCGGTGCCGGGCGTGCGGTACGCGGAGAAGTCGACGGTCTGCACGTTCTGCGCCGAGGCGGTGTCGGTGCCGCGCGGGGTGCTCTCGCCGCTGGCGACCACGGTGCCGCCGGACGACTTCAGCTGCCAGGGCAGCGCCTCGGTGACCTCGGTGACCACGGTGGCGTGCTTCGGCCCGCCGGGCAGGTAGCCGACCTGGTTGACCCGGACCCGGGGACCGGTGTCCGGCTCGTACGGCGGTGCCGGCTCGCCGCCGCGCAGCGACACGTTGTCCAGGCAGAACGTCTGCGCCTGCGCGCTGCCGCCGACCTGGAAGATCAGTTGCGCGGTGGGGTTGTCGGCCGGAGAGGTGAACGTGGTGGTGACGTGTCGGGCGGTGCCGGTGGCGGTGGCGTCGACACTCGCGTACGTCGTGTAGGGGGCGCTGCCGAGTTGCAGGACCGCCTTGACGGCCGCGCCGGGGGTTGCGGAGACGTCGAAGGACAGTTCGTACTCGGCGCCCTGGGTCAGCGGCACCGCGTCCTGCCCGATGCCGGCGTCCCACGGGTTGGCGGTGCCCGCCGCGACGTTTGTGCAGAGTCGGCCGTCGGTGACCGTCAGGTCGCCGGTGCCGTAGGAGAACCAGGGGGAGACGCCGGCGCTGAAGTCGCCGTTGCGGAGTTGTTCGGGGGCGTCCGGCGGCACCTCGGCGCGGGCCGGTCCGGCGGTGAGGCCGGTGAGCGCCAGTGCGGTGGCCGCGGTGACCGCGGCGAGCCGACGACGGGATCGGGTCACGGATGGTCCTTCCGTGCTCAGGGGGTGGTGGGGGAGGGCACGGGAGCTGGGAGCGCTCCCAATATCAGCTCGATGTTTCCACCGCGTTCCGCCGCTGTCAATCGATCCGTCCCGATGAGGCCCCGCGCGCCCGCGCGTCGGGCATTCGCGGCGCCACGTACGATGTCGGTGATCTCCTAGAGACAACCGAGCCCTCGACCTGGCAGGCTGCGACCCATGACCCTGAAGCTTCGTTCCGTGGGAGCGAGCGACCGTGGGCTGATCCGCAGCGGCAACCAGGACGCCCAGCACGCGGGCGCCTGGCTGGTGGCGGTCGCCGACGGCATGGGCGGCATGGCGGCCGGCGACCTGGCCAGCCGCATCGCCATCGACGCGGTCACCCCGCTGGACACCGAAACGCCGGAGGACGCGCTGGTCGCCGCGCTCCAGGGCGCCATCGAGCTGGCCACCGCGGGGATCCGCCAGGCCGTCGAGGAGGACCCGGAGCGCCAGGGCATGGGCACCACGCTCACCGCGCTGCTGTTCGCCCGCACCGGAAGTTGCCTGGCGCTGGCGCACATCGGCGACTCCCGGGCCTACCTGTTCCGCGAGGGCGTGCTGAAACAGGTCACCCGCGACGACACGTTCGTGCAGATGCTCGTCGACCAGGGCGTCATCACCGCCGACCAGGCCAGCAGCCACCCCCGGCGCGCGGTGGTGACCCAGGCGCTGCAGGGCGGCGACGTCTCCCCGGCGTACGCGACGATGGTCCCCCGGGCCGGCGACCGCTGGCTGCTGTGCAGCGACGGCCTCTCCAACGTGGTCCGGGCGGACACGCTCACCGAGGTGCTCAACGAGCAGCCGGAGCGCGACGCCTGCGCGGCCCGGCTCATCGACCTGGCGCTGCGGGCCGGTGGCCCGGACAACATCACGGTCGTGATCGCGGACGTGGTGGAGGAATAAACCTCACCGCCGTCGCGGGCTGGCCCGGCGGGTCGGCTCGGCCACGGTCGGGTCCTCCGGCCACGGGTGCCGGGGATAGCGTCCGCGCAACTCCGCGCGCACCTGCGGATATCCGGTGCGCCAGAACGAGGCCAGGTCGGCGGTGACCGCCACCGGCCGCCCGGCGGGGGAGAGCAGGTGCAGCAGCACCGGCACCCGCCCGTCGGCGATGCGCGGCACGTCCCGCCAGCCGAACGTCTCCTGGAGCTTCACCGCCAGCACCGGCGCGGCCGGGTCGGCGTAGTCGACCCGCACCCGTGACCCGCTCGGCACCGCGAGCCGTTCCGGGGCCAGCTCGTCCAGCCGGGCGGCCTGCCGCCAGTCCAGCAGCCGGCGCAGCGCTCCGACCACGTCCGCGCGAACCAGGTCGCCGCGGCGGCGGGCGCGGGCCAGTTCCGGGCCCAGCCACCGGGGGGCGGTCGCCAGCAGTGCGGCGTCGGAGACGTCCGGCCAGTCCACGCCGAGGGCCTGCCGGCAGAAGGCCAACCGCTGGCGCAGCCCGGTCGCCTCCGGCGTCCACCGCAACAGCCCCGTCCCTTCCTGCCGCAGCCCGTCCAGCAGCGCCGCCGCGACCAGTTCCCGGTCCGGCGCGGCCAACGGCCGGTCGAGAAGTTCGACCGCGCCCAGCCGCACCACCTCCCGGGCCACCACGTCCCCGCCGGACCAGACGACCTCCCGGCCGGCGCGCACCAGAGCCGCCCCGGCCTCCCGCGCGGTCGCCTCGTCGATCGGCGCGGCCAGCCGTACCCGCGCCGCCGCCGCGCCGGGGGAGCGGTCGGCCACCGCGACCGCCAGCCACGGCGACCCGGCCAGCCCCGACCCGGGCGCCAGCTCCGCGGCGGTGCCGCCGGCCATCAGGTACGCCGATCCGCCGGCTTGCCGCGCCCGGGCCAGCCGTTCCGGATACGCGAGCCCGGCGAGCAGCCCCGCGGCCAGGTCGTCGGGCAGGTGCTCCCGCCGGTCCGCTGCCTGTCGGTCCGCTGTGCGCTGATTCCCTGTCCGTCGGTCCGCTGTTCGTCGGTCGCCGTCGCGTCGACGCGGTGCCGGTTCGGCGGCCGTGCCGGCGGGCAACGCGGCGCGCAGGCGACGTACCTCGGTGCGCCAGCGGGCGGTGGCGGCCGGGTCGACGGCCGTGCGCAGCCGGCGCCAGCGGGCCGGCAGGTCGTCCCCCGCCCCGCCGAGCGTGTCCTCGGCGAGCACCGCCACCACCTCGGCGGCGCGGTCGACACCGACGCGGGGCGCCCCGTCCAGCAGCGCCCGGGCCAGCCGCGGGTGGGTGCCGACCGCGGCGACCGCCCGCCCCCGGGCGGTGATCCGGCCGTCGGCGTCCACCGCGCCGAGCGTGGTCAGGGTTTCCCGGGCCACCGTCAACGCGGCCGGGGGCGGCGGGTCGGGCAGCGCCAGGCCGGTGCCGTCCGGTGTGCCCCATGCGGCCAGCTCCAACGCGAACCCGGTCAGGTCGGCGGTGGCGATCTCCGGTTCGGGTTGCGGCGCGAGTCGGGCGTGGGTGGCCTCGGACCAGCAGCGGTAGACCGCGCCGGGCGCCTCCCGGCCGGCACGTCCGGCCCGCTGGGTGGCCGCCGCTCGGGACACCGGCACGGTGACCAGCGCGCCCAACCCCCGGGCCAGGTCGGTACGGGGCACCCGGCTCAGCCCGGCGTCGACCACCGTCCGCACGCCCGGCACCGTGAGGCTGCTCTCCGCAACCGCGGTGGCCAGCACCACCCGCCGGCCGGCGGCCGGGGTCAGCGCGGCGTCCTGCGCGGCGCCGGACAGCCGCCCGTGCAACGGCAGCACGGCGATGTCGGCCAGGCCGGCCAGCCGGCCCGCGACCGCGGCGATCTCACCCGCCCCGGGCAGGAAGACCAGCACGTCGCCGTCGCGTTCGCGCAACGCCCGGCGGACGGTGGCGGCCACGTGGTCCAGCAGCGCCGGATCGACCCGCCCGGCGCCGGGCGGCGTCACCGGACGAGGCGGCGGGGCCCAGACTCGCTCGACCGGGTGCAGCGCGGCCTCGGCCCGCACCACGGGGGCGGGTTCGTCGGCGCCGAGCAGGGCGGCGAACCGGTCGGTCTGCGGGGTGGCCGACATCGCCAGCAGCCAGAGGTCGGGGCGCAGGGTGCCGCGGGCCTCGACGCTGAAGGCCAGCGCCAGGTCGGCGTCGAGGTGCCGCTCGTGGCACTCGTCGAGCAGCACCGCCGCCACGCCGGGCAGCTCCGGGTCGTGGTGCAACCGGCGCACCAGCAGACCGGTGGTGACCACCTCGACGCGGGTACGGGGCCCGACCCGTCGCTCTCCCCGCACCGCGTAACCGATCCGGTCGCCGACGCGCTCACCGAGCAGGGCGGCCATCCGGTGGGCGGCGGCGCGGGCGGCCACCCGGCGGGGCTGGGCGATCACCACCCGGCCGGTGACCGCGTCGGCGACCGCGAGCGGCGCGGTGGTCGTCTTGCCGGTGCCCGGCGGCGCCACCAGGACGCCGGCGCCCCGCTCACGCAGGGCCTCGACCAGCGCCGGCAGGACGGCGCGGACCGGCAGGTCGAGTGGGGCGTCGGCGAGCACGGACCCACTCTCGCACCCCACCGCCGGACGGCAGGCGGTGCCCCGCCACGCGCGGAACAAGCGCCTGCCGCCCGCCGCCTGCCGCCGCCCGCCCGCCTGCCTGCCGCCTCGCGATATCACGAACGACTCAGCTCGAAAGGCAGTCCGGAGCGGTGCCCGTCGCCCGCGCATGAGACGGCCGGGTGGGTGCCGAGCACGGAACGGCCGAAGGTGACACCCGGGGAACGGAACGGCCGGGGCGGCACCGGACACGGAACGGCCCGGCCGGCGCACCGCCGACCGGGCCCGGTGGACCGTGGCGACCGGGTGATCCGGCCGCCGCCACCCCCTAGTTGTACGTTCCGTCGAGCTGCCCGCGCAGCTTGGTGAGCGCCCGGGCCAGCAGCCGGGACACGTGCATCTGCGAGACGCCGATCTGCTCGGCGATCTGCGACTGGGTCAGGTTGCCGTAGAAGCGGAGCGTGAGGATCTTCTGCTCGCGCTGGTCGAGCGTGGCAAGCGCCGGGCCGAGGGCCACCCGCATCTCGGCCAGCTCGAACTCGCCGTCCTCGCCGCCGAGCAGATCGCCCAGCTCAGTGGCCCGGTCACCGTCGCCGGTCGGGGTGGACAGCGACACCGCGTTGTAGGCGCGGGCACCCTCCAGGCCCTCCAGGACCTCTTCCTCGGTGACCTTGAGGTGCGCGGCGATGTCGGCGACCGTCGGCGAACGCCCCAACGTCTGGAGCAGGGTGCTGTTGGCGTCCGAGATCGCCAGGCGCAGCTCCTGCAACCGGCGCGGCACCCGGATGTCCCAGGTGCGGTCGCGGAAGTGGCGCTTGAGCTCGCCGATGATGGTGGGAATGGCGTAGCCGGCGAAGTCGACGCCGCGCGACGGGTCGAACTTGTCGATCGCCTTGATCAGACCGATCGCGGCGGTCTGCGCCAGGTCGTCGTTCGGCTCGCCCCGCCCGCTGTAGCGGTGGGCGAGGTGGTTGGCCAGCGGCAGCCAGGCCTCGATGGCCCGGTCCCGCAACACGGGACGTGAGGGGTGACCGGCGGGCAGCGCGGCCATCGCGTTGAGCAGATTGGCGGCGCTGTCGGTGAGTGAACGGGGGTCGAGCTTCGCGGAGCCGGCCGGCTTGCTCGCCGGGGCACTGATCGTGGGGGCGGTCATGGTGGTCCTCCCTGCACCTCGTCCGCGGAGAAAAAGATGCGACGCTTAGGTTTAGCTTCAGTTAATACGTTCGGAAGCCACCCTAGCCCGATCGTGCTGCGGAAATCTAGCCGAAAGGCTGATGGATTTAAGGTGTAGCTAGGAATAAAAGGTACGCCAGGTGCGATACACCGGCCGGGTGTGTGACCAGGGGCGCGCTGTCACCAGGTCCCGGCGAGTCGGGCGCGCAGCGGTCGGCCGTCCGGGTCGTAGAGCAGCCGGTACGCCGGCAGCGCCCACAGCCGCGTACGCCAGGGCAGCCGTTCCGGGCGGTGCGGCCGCAACCGGCCCGGCGGGCGCGGCCCGACCCGGCCCGCGGCGTGCCAGCGGTCCAACGCGTCGGCGGTCGCGGTGATCGTCGCCACCGCGTCCACCGGGTCCAGCAGGTCGTCGTCCTGTCCACCGGCGGGATCGCGGTCCAGGTGCTCACGCCACAGCCGCAGTCGCAGGTCCCGTGCGAAGACCCGGGCGCCGTCGCCCAGGCCGGCCGGGTCCTCCGGGGCCCGCTCGTCGTGGGTGTCGTCGAGCACCGCGCAGGACAGCTCACTGTCGTGGGTCCAGGAGCGGCGGTTGAAGTTGTCGCTGCCCACGCTCGCCCACACGTCGTCGACGACGCAGATCTTCGCGTGCACGTAGACCGGGGTGCCCTCGTGGTTCTCCACGTCGAAGACGTGCACCCGCTCCGGGGCGGCCCGGTGGCACAGCGACAACGCCTGCTCCCGGCCCACCATGTTCGGCGGCAGCGCGAGCCGGCCGTCCACGTCCGGGTGCCGGGGCACGACCGCCACCAGGTGCAGGTCCGGATGCTCCCGTAACGCCTGCGCGAACAGTTCCGCCACCTCGGTCGACCAGAGATACTGGTCCTCCAGGTAGATCAGGCGGCGCGCCCGGCGTACCGCCTTGGTGTAACCGCGGGCCACGGTGCGCTCGCCGTCCGGGGCGAACGAGTAGCGTGGCCGCACCGCCGGGTAGGTGCGCAGCACCTGCACGTGGTGCGGGCCGCGGGCCGGCGGGTCGGGCGGCTGCGCGGGCAGCGGGTCCGGGCGCAGGTCCGAGCCGCGCAGCCGGTCCCGCAGGTAGGCCACCGGATTCTCCGAATCCAACGGCATCGGGTCGGTCCACCGCTCGCGGAACGTCGTGTCCAGGGCACCGACCACCGGCCCGCGCACCGCGAGCTGGACGTCGTGCCAGGGCGGTGTGGGGCCGTACCGGGGGGACATGCCCACCGCCTGGGGATCACCGGCGTGGCTGGCGTCGTCGCGGCGGCTGTGGCACAGGTCGATGCCGCCGGCGAACGCGACGTCCCGCCCCGGGTCGGCGGGGTGGCGCAGCACCACGAGTTTCTGGTGGTGCGATCCGCCCCGGCGGACCCGCTGGTCCAGCAGCACCTCGCCGCCGGCCGCGCGGACCGTCTCGCTGAGGTCGCGGTTCTCCCCCTCGCTGTAGGAGAGCGCGTCGACGTGGGACCGCCAGATCAGCCCTTTCACGATCACCCCGCGCTGGGCGGCCTGGGCGAACAGCTGCGCCACGGTCGGGCCGTCGGGTCGCATCCGCTCGTCCGGGTCGCCCCGCCAGTCGGTGAAGAACAGGTGGTCGCCCTCCGCCAGTTCCTCCACCTCACGAACCAGCCGGTCGAAGTACGCGGCACCGTGAATCAACGGCTCGGCGAGGTTTCCATCGGTCCAGACGGGTAAGTCAGAGCCCGGGTTGGCGCGTTCCGGTGCGGTGAGGAACCAGTCCCGCAGGGCCACGCTCCAGCCTCCCGAGGTCGACGACGTCCTCACACGGTAGGACCCCCGGCAGGGCCGCGCACGCCGAGCACAGTCGGCGCGGGCACGCGCCAGGGGTGCGCCGGACCCCTGAACGCGAAGCCGAGGAGGCACCGACATGCCCGCCGAGACGACGAACGCCGTGACCGACGACCGTGACCGGACGGTGGAGGGGGAGCGGGGTGCGCTGGTGGCGGTCCTGTTGATGGTGATCCTCGGGGTGGCCGGGATCTTCGCCGTCTCCTGAACCGTCCCCATGACGCGCCCCGCGCCCCGCCCTGCCGGTCAGGGCCGGTCGCCCTGGCCGGCGCTGTGCGGCACCCGCCCGGTCGGGACCACCCCGAGCCGGCCGGCCTGGAAGTCCTCGACCGCCTGGATCAGCTCGGCCCGGGTGTTCATCACGAACGGGCCGTAGTGTGCCACCGGCTCCCGGATCGGTCGGCCGCCCATCAGGTACAGCTCCAACGCCGGGGCGTTGCCGTCCTGCGTCCGGTCGGCGGTGATCCGCAGCGCCTCACCCGGCCCGTGCACCGCCAGCTGGCCGAGGTGGATCGGCCGGCGGTCGGTGCCGACCGTGCCCCGACCCGCCAACACGTACACCAGGGCGTTGAAGTCCGAGCGCCAGGGCAGGCTCAGCTCGGCCCCCGGCTGCAACGTCACGTGCGCGATCGTGATCGGCGTGTGCGTCGAGCCCGGACCCCGGTGCCCGGCGACCTCACCGGCGATCACCCGGATCAGCCCGCCACCGTCGGGCGTGGCCAGCAGCGCCGACTCCCGGCCGCGGATGTCCTGGTAGCGCGGCGCGCTCATCTTGGCCACCCGGGGCAGGTTGACCCAGAGCTGTAGACCGTGGAACAGCCCACCGCTCATCACCAGGTGCTCCGGCGGCGCCTCGATGTGCAGCAGCCCACTGCCGGCCGTCATCCACTGGGTGTCGCCGTCGGTGATCGTGCCGCCGCCCCCGGTCGAGTCCTGGTGGTCCATGATCCCGTCGATCATGTAGGTCACCGTCTCGAAACCGCGGTGCGGGTGCCAGGAGGTGCCCCTCGGCTCGCCCGGGGCGTAGTCCACCTCGCCCATCTGGTCGAGGTGGATGAACGGGTCCAGCTCGGTCATCGGCACCCCGGCGAAGGCCCGGCGGACCGGGAAGCCCTCGCCCTCGTAACCGCCGGGGGCGGTGGTGACCCGGCGGACCTGGCGGTATTCGGTCGTCTCGCCGAGCTGGGGCAGGCGGGGCAGGACGAGGACGTCGTCGACGGTGATCGCGGGCATCGCAGGGCTCCTTACGTGTCGGTCGGGGCGGACGATTACTCGTCGGTCGGGGCGGACGACGCGGTGCGGTCGGCGCGCAGGCGTCGGTCGAGCCGCTCGAAGACCCGGGTGAGGCAGGCGACCTCGGCGTCGTCGAGGTCGTCGATCAGGTGGGCGCGCACGGAGCGCAGATGGTGCGGCGCGGCTTCGCGCAGCGCCAGCAGGCCGGCCGCGGTGAGCACGGCCTCGCTGCCGCGCCGGTCCGCCGGGCAGGACTCCTTGGACACCAGGCCGCGCTTGCGCATCGAGGCGATCTGGTAGGTCAGCCGGCTCGGCGAGAAGACCAGCCGGTCGGCCAGCTCACCCATGCGCAGTCGCTGGCCGGGCGCCTCGGAGAGCAGCACCAGCACGTGGTAGTCGGCGAAGCTCAGGTCGCTGTCCGCGCGCAGGTCGTCCTCGAGCCGGGTGAACAGCCGCTGGCTCGACTCGATGTAGGCCCGCCAGCAGGCCGTCCGCTCCGCGTCCAGGCTCTCCGTCATGCCCCGACAGTAGCACTAATTAAAATTTAAACAATAGTGCCGTTCGCCGCCTTGTGCGCGCACCCCGGGCGACCCGTGGCGGTTACTTGAAATCTGAAGCGACGACCCCCCCGGGGGGAGGGAGCGGTTAGGGTCGGGGGATGAACGACCTCGACGTGACGCGACCTGCGGGCACGGGTCGTACGGCGGCGGGCGCTACCTCACCGACACGGTGAAGGGCACGTTCGAGCGGGCACACCACGACTGGCAGGCGGGAGGGAGGGCTCCACGCGGGGCCCTCCCTCCTGGGGTACCGCCGGTCAGCGGGCGGTGGCGCCGGTCGGTGTCAGGTGCATCCGGGCCAGCAACTGCCGGGCCTGCTCCGCCCGGTCCGCGTCCACGGTCACCGCGTAACGAGCGGCCCGCAGCGAGCTGGCCGAGGTGAAGTCGCGCTGCCCGCCGGTCATGGCGTGCGCGACCGCGCCGAACACGGCACCCCAGATCGCACCGATCACCAGGCCGACCAGGATCACCGCCAACCAGTTGCCGGCGGTGAAGATGCCGAAGAGCAACCCGATGAACAGGCCGAACCAGGCGCCGGTGCCGGCGCCCACCAGGGCCGCCCGGCCCGTCGTCAGCCGCCCCATCACCGTCTCCACCAGGGTGAGGTCCGTGCCGACGATCGAGGTCCGTTCCACCGGGAACCGGTTGTCGGCCAGATAGTCCACCACGCGCTGGGCGGACGGATAGTCCGGGTACGAGCCGATCGTGACGCTCGCCGTGTCACCCGGCGGGCCGTGCCCGTCCCCGCTCGGCGCCGCTGGGTGACCGCCCGGACCGTACGGGAGGTTGTTCCCGCTCGGCATCCCGGGATGCCAGGCCGTGCTCGCGGTCGAGGGTCTGGTCATGAGCATCCTCCTTCGTCAACCCGCCGCGTTCCCGTCCGCGGCCGTGGGTAACGCGGCGACCGCCGCCGATGCAGGCATGCCGGCGGCCCGGCCGGGTAGCCACCGGTGTGCGGACCGGACGGATCAGCGAGCACGGCTTCCTCGCCGACGGGCGCAGCGCGGCCCTGGTCGATCGGGACGCCACGGTGACCTGGTGGTGTCCGCCCCGCTTCGACGCGCCGTCGGTGTTCGGGCGCCTGCTCGACGACGACGCCGGGCACTGGAGCATCCGGCCCGAGGGCGAGGCCACCAGCACGCGCTCCTATCTGGACGACACGCTCGTGCTGCGTACCGTCTTCCGCACCGCGACCGGGACGGCGGCCGTCACCGACGCCCTGGCGCTGGAGCCCGGCGCGCGCGGCCACGAGATCGGGTTGCGGTCGCCCCGGGTGCTGGTCCGGATGGTGGAGGGACTCACCGGCGAGGTGCCGATGCGGGTGGAGTACGCGCCGCGCTTCGAGTACGGCCGGGTCGGCGCCTACCTCACCGAACGGGACGGGGTGCTGGGCGCCACCGCCGGCTCGTGCCGGCTGGACCTGCGCACCGACGTGCCGCTGACCGTCGCCGACGGCGCCGCCGTCGGACGGTTCACCGCCCGCGCCGGCACCGCCCACCACTTCACCCTCGGGTACGCCCCGGCCTTCGCCGGGGGCGGGCCGGAGCTGCCCGACGCCGCCGGGGCGGTGGCCGAGGCGACCGCCGGGTGGCGGTCCTGGGCGGGGCTGCACGACTACCGGGGCGAGTTCCGGGACCTGGTGCGGCGCAGCGCGCTCGTGGTGCAGGGCATGACCTACGGACCGAGCGGCGCGGTCGTCGCGGCGGCCACCACGGGGCTGCCGGAGAGATCCGGCGGGGACCGCAACTACGACTACCGCTTCGTCTGGGTCCGCGACTTCAGCTTCACCCTGCAGGCGCTCTGGCGTGCCGCCTGCCCCGACGAGGCCGACCGGCAGTTCACCTGGGTGGCCCGGGCGATGGGGCGGATCGGCGACGACCCGGTGCCGATCATGTACGGGGTCGAGGGGGAGCGGGACCTGACCGAGCACGACCTGGACCACCTCGCCGGGTACGACGGCAGTCGGCCGGTGCCGGTCGGCAACGACGCCTGGCGGCAGCGGCAGAACGACGTGCTGGGCGAGGTGCTCGACGCGGCGTGGCTGCTGCGGTACTACCTCGACCCGATGTCACCCGAGGTGCGTGACCTGCTGCGTACGCTGGCCGACCAGGCGGTGCGGGCCTGGCGTCGGCCGGACGCCGGGATGTGGGAGGCGCGCGACGCCGAGCGGCACTAT
Source organism: Micromonospora sp. DT31 (assembly GCF_049841795.1). NCBI lineage: Bacteria > Bacillati > Actinomycetota > Actinomycetes > Micromonosporales > Micromonosporaceae > Micromonospora > Micromonospora sp. DT31. The sequence continues at coordinate 139,546 of NZ_JBNCKZ010000013.1, forward strand.
GTGTCCTCGAAGGTGGAGTGCTGGACCGCGCTGGACCGGGCGGTCCGGTTCGGGTCGCGCATCGGCGGGCCGGCCGACGTGGCCCGCTGGGCGGCGGCCCGCGACGAGGTCCGCGCGACGGTGCTGCGCCAAGGCTGGAACGACCGGGTCGGCGCGTACACCGGTGCGTTCGACTCCGACCACCTGGACGCCTCGGTGCTGATCATGCCGTTGGTCGGTTTCCTGCCGGCGGACGACCCGCGGATGCGCGCCACCATGGACGCGCTGGAGCGTCGGCTGTCCCGGGACGGGTTGCTGCGCCGTTGGGACGGGGACCCGGCCGGTTTCGTGATCTGCTCGTTCTGGCTGGCCGGGTGCCTCGCCGAGGCGGGCGAGGTGGACCGGGCCCGCCGGCTGTTCGAACGGATCGCCGCCCGCGCCAACGACCTCGGTCTCTACGCCGAACAGATCGACCAGCTCACCGGCGAGCAGATGGGCAACTTCCCGCAGGCGTTCTCGCACATCGGCCTGATCAACGCCGCGGGCCGGATCACCGACGCCGCCGCGCACCGTCGTCCGCGGGAGTGACCGGCGGCGATCATGGGGCCCGGGGGTGGAGGATCGGGGCGTGGAACTGGTTGTCATGGCGGACACGCATGTGCCCAGGCGGGCGCGGGATCTTCCGGGGCCGCTGTGGGCGGCGGTGGAGGCCGCGGACGTGGTGGTGCACGCCGGGGACTGGGTCGACGTGGCGCTGCTGGACGCGCTGGAGACGCGGTCGCGCCGGCTGGTCGGGGTGTACGGCAACAACGACGGTCCCGAGCTGCGTGCCCGGCTGCCCGAGGTGGCCCGGGTCGAACTGGACGGCCTGCGGGTCGCCGTGGTGCACGAGACCGGCCCGAAGACCCGCCGCGAACAGCGGTGCGCCGCCGCGTACGGCGACTGTGACCTGCTCGTCTTCGGGCACTCGCACATCCCGTGGGACAGCGTGGCGCCGGGGGGCCTCCGCCTGCTCAACCCCGGTTCGCCCACCGACAGGCGGGCGCAGCCGTACGCCACCTACCTGACCGCGCGGGTGGCGGCGGGGCGGCTCGACCGGGTCGAGCTGCACCGCCTGCCCCCGCGCTGACCGTTCAGCGGCCCCGACCGGTCTGCGCCTGGAGTTCGTCGATCCGCCGGGACGCCTCGGCCTTGGTCAGCCCTTCCGGCACCGACTCGCCCGCCTCCTGGGCCAGGGTGTGCAGATAGGACTCCTGGGCCGCGGTGGGCGGCTCGTCGCCGGTGACCCAGTCGTCCGGGTCCTTCACGGCGGCGTCCGGATTCACGTTCCCGCTGCCTGCGTCGTTGCGATCGGTCATGGCGATCCCCTCTCTTCGAACAGGTGTACCCCTACCCCGGTGCGGCGGGTTCATGCCGGCCGCCGCCTACGATCACCTGATGGCGGCGGACCGGACGGGTGTGGTGGTGGTCGGCGCGGGCATCGCCGGCGTGGCGTGCGCGACCGAGCTGGCACGCTCCGGCATCCCGGTGCGGGTGCGTGAGCGCGCCCGGGTCACCGGCGGGCGGCTGGCCAGCAGGCGTTTCGAGGGCCGCCCGGTCGACCTGGGCGCCGCCTACTTCACCGTCGACGACCCGGACTTCGCCGCCGTGGTGCAGCGGTGGCGGGCCGCCGGGTTGGCGGGGGAGTGGACCGACACGCTCGTCGCGTACGGTCCAGGCGGGCGCGCGGAGGCCACCGGGCCGATGCGCTGGGCCGCCCCGCGTGGGTTGCGCTCGCTCGTCGAGCACCTGGCCGAGGGCCTGCCGGTGACGCACGACCGGCCGGTGACGACAGTCGAGCCCGGTCCCCGGGTGGACGGCGGCGAGGCCAAGGCGGTCGTGCTCGCCATGCCGGGCCCGCAGGCCGCCCGGCTGCTGGACCCGGCGCTGGCCGGGGCCACCCGGGCGGTGGCCACGCAGAGCTGGTCGCCGGCGCTGACCGTGGTGCTGCACTTCCCGGTCCGCTGCTGGCCGGACTTCCGTGGCGCGTTCGTCAACGACCACCCCGTACTCGGCCTGGTCTGCGACGACGGCGACCGGCGCGGCGACCGCGCGCCGGTGCTTGTCGCACACACCACCGCCGGGTTCGCCGCCAGGCACCTCAACCAGCCCGCCGCCGCCCACCCGGCGGTCGAGCAGGCGGTCCGGGACCTGCTCGGACTGCCCGAGCCGGCCGTGTCGGCCCACGTGCACCGCTGGACGTGCGCGACCCCGGCGGCGCACACCGGGAGCGCCACGTACCACTTGGACGACGACGGGATCGGTCTGGCCGGTGACGCGTTCGGCCGCCCGCGCGTGCAGACCGCCTGGCGCTCCGGCCGGGACCTGGGCCGCGCGCTCGCCGCCCGGCTGGGCTGACCCGGTGCGCTCAACCGGTCGCAGCCACCGGTTGGGCCGCCGACCCGGCCCGCGTGTCCTCGCCTGTGCGTTCGCCCTCCCGGTCCAGCAACTGCATGACCGGGGTCGCGGCGACCCCGTGCGCCACCACCGACACCACCACCACCAGACCGACGGTGGCCCAGACCAGGTCCGCCTGCGGGAAGTCGGTCTTGCTGGTGGCGTACGCCAGGTAGTAGAACGAGCCGACACCCCGGATGCCGAACAGCGAGATCACCAGGTGCTCGGCCGGCTTGCCCGGCGCGCCGCGCAGCGACAGCCACCCGGCCAGCGGCCGGATCACCAGCACCAGGGCAAGCCCGGTCAGCGCCGCCGGCCAGGTCAGCGGAGCCAGCAGCCCGCCGATCACCGCGCCGCCGAACAGCAGCAGCAACAGCACCGTGAGCAGCCGTTCCACCTGCTCGGCGAAGTCGTGCAGCACGGAGTGGAACTCGCTCGTGCGTTCGGCGGCCCGGATCGCCCGGGCGGCCACGAAGACGGCCAGGAAGCCGTACCCGCCGACCACCTCGACCAGCCCGTACGCCAGGAACGTCGCGGCCAGCGCGAGGAACCCCTCGGAGTGCCGGGCCAGCCGCAGCTTGCTCGGAGCGCGGAAGAACAGCTTGCCGAGCAACCAGCCGATGAGCACCCCGCCACCGACCCCGGCGGCGAGCTTGTAGAGCACGTCCACGGCGAACCACTCGCCGAGCCATCCGGACGGCGCGAGCCCGGTGGTGGCGATGGCGATGGCCGCGTAGACGAACGGGAAGGCAAGCCCGTCGTTGAGGCCCGCCTCGGAGGTGAGCGCGAAACGCACCTCGTCCTCGGAGTCCTCCACATCGGTAGGTTCCCCGACCTGCACGTCGGAGGCGAGCACCGGGTCGGTGGGGGCGAGCGCCGCGCCCAGCAGCAACGCGGCGGCCGGCACCAGGCCGGCCCACCACCAGCCGAGCAGCGCCACCGCGGCGATGCACAGCGGCATGGCGATCGCCAGCAGCCGCCACGTCGACGACCAGCGGGCCCAGCTCAACGGACGGTCGATCTTCAGGCCGGCGCCCATCAGGGCGACGATCACCCCGACCTCGGTCAGGTGGGTGGTCAGCTCCGGCCAGCGCAACGGGTCCGGTGTGGGCATGCCGGTGGGTAGCAGGAACACCAGCATGCCGAGCCCGAGGAACGCGATCGGCATGGACAACGGCCGCCGTTCCAGCACCCGGGGCAGGACCCCCGCCAGCAGCGCACCGACGCCCAGCAGAGCGAACGCGACATCGACCGGTTCCACGGCACCACCCTTCCGTCGCCCGTTCGCCGGGCGGTGGAGTCCAGCAGTGCCCCGAAGAAGACCCGGTTAAGCCTGCCCGCGCCCGTCGATTGATCTGCCGGTCAGCCGAGCGCGCCGATCGCGCTCTGCCGCAGGGCGGCCAGCAGCTCGGCCGGATCGTCGTAGACGGCCACCGCGCCCGCACCGGCCAGCTCCGCACGGCCGGTGCCGCCACAGGTCAGACCGATGCAGGCGATGTCCAGCTTGCCGGCGGCGGCCACGTCCCACACCGAGTCGCCGACGAACACCACCCGTTCGGCGGCCAGCCCCGACTGGTCCAGCGCGGCGGCCAGGATGTCCGGCGCCGGCTTGCTCTCCCGCGCGTCCGCGGAGGAGGTCACCGTGTCGATCACGTCGTCCGCGTCCAGCGCCGCCCGCAACGCGCCCACCTCGTGCTCGGCGGCCGAGGTGGCCAGCACCACCCGTAGGCCCCGCTCCGCGCAGGCGTACAGCAGCTCCCGCGCCCCGGGCAGCGGCACCAGCCGCTCCCAGTACTCGGCGTACAACGCGTCGTGCGCGTCGCGCAGCCGACCGTCGGCGTCCCGGTCCCGTTCGGCGCCGAGCAGGTGGTCGAGGAGTTTGTCCGAGCCCATGCCGATGGACCGGTGGACCCGGGCCATCGGCACCCGGTGGTCGGCCTGGCGCAGCGCCTCCCACCAACTCACCGTGTGCAGATAGGTGCTGTCGACCAGGGTGCCGTCCACGTCGAAGAGGACACCGCGTCGCTTGTCGTCGGCCATGGCCCGTTCCTACCCGAGTGGGGTGTCCCCGACGCGCGACCCGCCCGGAGGAATGAGGATCTCGAACCAGACCGTCGACCCGCGCACGGTCGGGTCGGTGCCCCAGGCGTCGCTCAGTTCCTCGATCAGGCCGAGCCCTCGGCCGCGGCTGCTCAGGGTGTCGGTCTGGGCCCGGGTGACCTGCCCCCGGGTGCCCGAGTCGGCCACCGACACCAGCAGTCGCTCGGCGCTGAGATCGACCTCCACCCGGGCCGCGGTGCCGGCGTGCAGCAGAGCATTCGTGGTCAGTTCGCTCGTGCACAATACGGCCGCGCCGACCACCGCCTCCGGCACCTGCCACTCGGTGAGTTGGGCGGTCATCCAGTGCCGTACCCGGCTCGGTGCGGTCGGCTCGGCCGGCACCTCCATTCCGGCCGAGCGGCTGGGCCGCACCGCGTACTCCACGGCGAGCACCGCCACGTCGTCCTCGGTGGCACCGGGCACGGCGGCGGTCGCCACCGCGCACAGTGCGCGCGGATCCCCGCTGCCCGCACCGGTCACCGCCGCGCCCAGCCGGGACATGCCGGTGGCCAGGTCCTGCCAGCGTCGTTCCACCACGCCGTCGCTGTAGAGCAGCAGCGTGTCGCCGGGGCGGAACGGCACGGTCACGGTGCGTCCGACGCCGCCCAGACCCAGCGGCGGGCCGGGTGGCACCTCGACGAACCCGGCGACCGGCGCGCCGTCGGCACCGCCGCGCCGGATCAGCGGGGCCGGATGCCCGGCGCTGGCCAGCGTGATCCGCTCCCGTTCCGCGTCGACCACACCGAACACCACGGTCACGAACAACTCGTGCGTGGCGCCCTCGGTGCCCAGGCTGGCCACCAGCCGGTCCAGGCCGCCGAGCACCGCGTCCGGACGGGGGTCCACCAGCGCCAGCGCGCGTAGCGCGGCGCGTACCTGACCCATCCGGGCGGCGGCCTGCACGTCGTGTCCGGCCACGTCACCGAGGACCACACCCAGCGCGCCGCCGGGTAGCAGGAACGCGTCGTAGAAGTCACCGCCAGCGGCGTTGCCGTCCACACCCGGGTCGTAGCGGGCGGCGATGCGCAGCCGCGGCAGGTCGGGCAGCCGCTCCGGCAGCATGCTGCGTTGCAGCAGTTGGGCGGTGCCGTGCTGGGTCTCGAAGCGGCGGGCCCGCTCGGCGGCCTGCCCGACCAGTTCGGCCGACGCGGCGAGCAGCGCCCGCTCCGCGGGCGACCAGGGACGGGGCGCGCGGTAACCCACCGTGAGTGAGCCCCGCACCACGGCCGAACGCAGCGGCAGCGCGGCCAACGCGCGGATCTTCTCGTCGTGCCGGTCCACCGCCACCTCGCGCAACGGCTGGCCGTCGGCGGTGAACGAGGCGACGCCACTGCGCGCGGCCACGACGGCCGGCATCGGCGCGTCGGGTGGCATCCGGCGCCACAGCGGGGGCAGCCGCTCGTCGGCCTCGTCGAGCAACTCGCCGCGGATGCGGCGGACCAGCCGCCAGGCGGGGCCCTCGTCCACGGCGAACGACACCCGGTCGGCGTCGAAGGAGTGCAGGCAGTAGCGCAGCGTCACCCGGGCCACGTCGTCCAGGGTGAGCGTGCCGGACAGTGCGGCCGCGAAGTCGCTCAGGCTCTGCAACTGCTGGGTCAGCTGGGTGGTCTGCGCCGAGACGGTGAGCACCCCGACGATGTGGCCGGTCGAGTCGCGCACCGGTGAGTGCCCCCGGGTGAACACCGCAGGTTCGGCAGGGCCGGCGCCCTGCCGGTCCGCCGGCAGCACCACCTCCCGCTCAAGGAACGGCTCGCCCTGCCGGTAGACCCGCTCCAGCGCCTCGCCGGCACCGGGCTCCCGCCATACCTCGGCGAACACCTCCGCGGCGGGCCGGCCCAGTGCGTGCGGGTGGCGGTCGCCGATCAGTTCCGCGTACCCGTCGTTGTAGAGCAGGGCCAGGTCGTCGCCGAGCAGCAACGCCATCGGAACGGGGGAGGCGAGCACCACCTCGGCCACGGCCCGCACCGCCGGGTCCCACGTGTCCGGCGCCCCGAGGGGCGTGCCGGCCCAGGGGTGGACGGCCGCGTACGGATCGGCGGTCGCTCCCGGAGCGGGGACGGGCGACGGGGGGACCCGGCCGACGGTGCCTGGCATGCCCCGCAGCCTAGCCGCAGCGCGGTCGGCCGGTCCCGATCCTCCTGCCGGTCGGCGGCCGAGCTCGTCGCGTGCGGGATGTTTGTCCAGGTCAGGGCCCATTCGGGGCGCATGTCGGGAAATTGCCCCGGGCCGGTCCGGCGTGCTGCCGGGGTCATCGGGTATGCGGGCGGCGCAGTTCACGCGACAGGAGGGACATCATGCCGAAAACCCTCGCGGTCGGTCAGGTCGACATCGGTGCGGCCTGGACCGACTTCTGGAGGTCGGTGCTGCTCTTCGTACCGAGAGCGATCGCGTTCGTCGTAATCCTCATCGTGGGTTGGCTCATCGCCCGAGTCGTCCTCAAGATCGTGGACGCGGCACTGGAACGGGTCGGGTTCGACCGCGCCGTCGAACGCGGCGGCGTCAAACGGGCCCTCGAACGCACCAAGTACGACGCCAGCGACATCCTGGCCAAACTGGCCTACTACGCGGTCCTGCTGTTCACCCTGCAGTTCGCATTCGGGGTGTGGGGACCGAACGCGATCAGCGACCTGATCCGTGGGGTGGTGTCGTGGCTGCCACGAGCCTTCGTGGCGATCGTGATCGTGGTGATCGCCGCCGCCATCGCCAACGCGGTCCGGGACCTGGTCTCCGGCGCGCTCGGCGGGCTCTCGTACGGTCGGGTGCTGGCCGACGTGACGGCGATCTTCATCCTGGCGCTCGGCGTCATCGCCGCGCTGAACCAGGTGGGTATCGCCACCGCGGTGACCACGCCGGTGCTGGTGGCGTTCCTCGCCACCGTGGCCGGCATCCTGATCGTCGGTGTCGGTGGTGGTCTGGTCAAGCCGATGCAGGACCGGTGGGACGGTTGGCTGCACCGGGCCGCGGAGGAGTCCCGGTCGTTCCGGGAGCAGCGGCAGGCGCAGCAGGCCGGTCGCGGCGACTACGAGCGGCAGATGGCCGACCGGGGCGGACAGCCCAGGCCGGCGGCGCCGCAGTCGACGATGTCGGGCGCGAGCACGCACCGCTCCGGCGAGGGCGACGAAACACAGCAGTTCCGCCGGCCGAACGGCTGACGGTGAACGGTGACGGGGTGTCCGCGGGGCGATCGCGGGCGCCCCGCGCCGTCGTGCGCGGCGGCGGCTCTCAGGCCAGGTGGCGCGGGTCCAGCGCGCGGGCCAGCAGGCAGACCGCGAGCAGGCGGGTGAGCAGCCAGTCGGGCGCCGACCAGTCCACCGGTTCCTCCGGCGGGGTCCAGCCGTGCTCGGTCGCCGCGTCGCGCAGCCCTTCGACGTAGCCGGCCAACGCGGCCACGGTCAGCTGGCGGCGGTCGCCGTTGAGGCTGTCGCGTACCCCGGCGGCGTGCTGGTCGACCTCGGCCAGCAGCCCTGGATTGGCCCGGGCGGCGGCCAGGCCGGCGCTGCCGACGGCGGCGGTCAGCGTGGTGAGGGTCGACCGCGCGGCCACCGCCGTGGACGGGGTCGCGACCCGGTTCTTCGGCACGCGCATGGTGTCCGAGGCTAACTCCGGATGCGGCGGGCCGACGTCGGCCGACCGGCCGATGGCCGGATCGTCCGGGTCGCCCGCCGGACTCGTCCGCCGGGATTGAGCCGCCCGTCGGGGGGCAGAAGGGAACCGGGCGTACGACGCGGTGGGGGCCGAGGAGGCACGGGATGGGACAGCGGGTCGACGGGCCGGACGAGGCGCATCGCCGCCCGGACGGGGTGAGTGACGCCACGGTCGAGGCGCTCGGGAAGCTCAGCGAGGCTCTGGAGTGCGTCGAACGGGCCCGCGGGCACCTGTACGAGCTGCACCAGTTGATCGGCCACGCCGACCTGACGCTCGACGACGCGGTGGAGTTGTTCCGCGCGGCGGGGCACCCGGCGCTCGCCGAGCGGATCGACCGGGAACTGCTCGGCCGTAACGTCATCGCCGGCCGGTGGACGTTCCAGATCGTCGAGGACTTCGACGACGGCTACTACGCCCTGTTCCGCGACGTGGACCGGCAGGCCCGCGACGAACTGGTGGCGGGGCGGCGGCATCTGTACGAGGCGGAGATGAAGGAGCGCCGCCGCAGCCGTGGGGTGCCGGGACACGAGGCGCGCCCCGACACGCGCTGACTCAGTCGGTGAAGGGGGTGCCGGCCGGGCGCCGGCGGGCGCCGTCGTCGGCGATGATCACGGTCGCGACCATCAGCGCCACCACGAGGCTGAACAGCCAGGAGCTGTCCTCGGTGAATCTGGCCGCCACCGGGGCCTGGACCGCGGCGAGCAGGAAGCCCAGCCAGGCGAGCTGGCGCTGACGGTTGGAGAGGAAACCGGAGCCCTGTTGCATTCCGAAAGTCTTGCGCGCATCAGGGTGAGCGCCGTCAACCGTTCGGCCGATTCTAGATGGGCTGTCCGTTTTCTCGACCGCCCGGACAGTGCTTTTTGTCGTTTCGGGCAGGTGTGAGGACGCCGGTTCCGGGCACCGTACGCGGTGCCCGGAACCGTGGTCCCTACATGCTGTCCGGGCCGGTCCGGCCGATGGTCGACGGCCGGTACGCCCGGTCCGCGTCGGTCATCTCACGCCGCTCGGCCTCCGGGCCGGCGCCCCGGTCCACCGCCTCCGGGCCGTGGCCGAACGCGGCCTCCTCGCCCGCGTCGTTGGCGGTGGCGTCGTCGCCCTGGCCGTCCGTGGCCGACCGGGCGATCGCCTGGTCCAGTTCGTGCAGGGAGGTGCGTTCCTCGTCGCGCCACACGTGGCGGTCGTTGTCGGTCATTGCCCTGCGGTACCCGCACCCGATGATCGCAAACGGTGGCCGTGCGGACACGGCGATGGCCGCCGGGAAACCGGCGGCCATCGAGAGTCGAGGGGGAAATGTCGCTCAGGGGGTCGGTCGGTCGACCGCGCCACGCCAGGCGCCCGTCTCCTGACCGCGTCGCTCGATGAACGTCTTGAACCGCTCCAGATCGCCCTTCGCGCGTCGGTCGACCACGCCCAGCTTGTCACCGGCCTGCTCGACCACGCCGTGCGGCTCGAACTCCAGCTGCAACGTGACCCGGGTGTGCCCCTCGTCCAGGCGGTGGAAGGTCACCACACCGGCCTGCTGGGTGCCCCCGGTGGAACGCCAGGCCACCCGCTCGTCCGGCAACTGCTCGGTGATCTCGGCGTCGAACTCGCGCTTCACACCCGCGATCTCGACCGTCCAGTGGGTCATCGTGTCGGAGAGCTGACGGACCTCCTGCACGCCCTCCATGAAGTGCGGGAACTCCTCGAACTGGGTCCACTGGTCGTAAGCGGTCCGGATCGGGACGTCCACGTCCACGTGCTCGGTAACGCCACTCATCTCGGGGTTCCTCCTGTTCCGCCGGTGTCGTCGTACGGGTCGTGGGCCGACCCGCTCACCAGCGCGTCGTCTCGTTCCGGTGCCCGAGTGCGGCCCACACCTCGGAAATCGTCTGGTAGAGGGTGCCCTCGGGCAGGGTCTCCAGGGCGGCGACGAGGTCCGCGGGGGCCTCGTTCTCCCGCGCGTTGGCGATCAGCGTGTCCCGGTCGCCCGGCAGCGCGGCCATGCCGATGAAACGGCCGAGACGGCTGCGCTCCTCCACGTCCGCCGAACTCATGCCCTGGGGAGCGCCGCTGCGCAGCTCGCCGGCCGGAGCCGTGGTCGCCTCGGGCTGGTCCTCGCCGGACGGCTCGGGCTGGCGGAACTCGTCGACCCGCGCGCCCCCGGCGCCCGGCCCCTGGACGAGCCCCTTGACCTCGCTGCTCATCTGGTCGTCGACCCTGGGCGAGTGCTTGCTGCTGCCTCGTTCCATGCCCTCGGAGATGCCCCGGGGGACCGCCGGTAAACCGGCGCCGACCGGGGGAGCCGGTCATCCGGGCGGCAACCGGTCGGCGGTCCTGCCCGGGCCTGCCTTGCCCGGATCTGCCTTGTCCTGGTCGGCGGGGGCGCGCGGCGGCAGCACCGGCTCGGCCGGCTCGTCGATACCCGCCTGCATCGCCCGGCCACGTTGCAACTCCGCGTTGACCTGGACACCGAGCATCAACGCGCAGTTGGACAGGTAGAGCCAGACCAGGAACGCGATGACCGCGCCGAGACTGCCGTACGTGACGTCGTAGGAGCCGAAGTTCGCCACGTACAGGCCGAAACCGAAGGACGCGGCCACCCAGGCCACCAACGCCAGCCCGCCGCCCGGGGTGAGCCAGCGGAACCGCGGCTGCCGCACGTTCGGCGCGATCCAGAACAGCAGCGACAGCAGCGTCATCGCCACCGCCGCCAGCAGCGGCCACTTCGTCACCGTCCAGGTGGTCCGGGCCGCCGCCCCGGCGTGCAGCAGGTCACCCACCGCGTCGGTGACCGGGCCGCTGACGATCAGCCCGGCGGCGACCACGGCGAGCAGCACGAGCGTCACCGCGGCCATGCCGATCTGCAACGGGCGCAGGCGGTAGAACGGTCGGCCCTCCTGCACCCCGTAGATCGCGTTGGAGGCCCGGGTGAACGCGCCGATGAACCCGGACGCGGACCAGAGCGCCCCGAGCAGGCCGAAGCTCAGCAGCGCCTTCGCCGGACCCTGCTGCTCGACCACGTTGCGGACCACGCCGACGAACGCGTCGTTGCCGACCACCGAGCCCGCGCCGATCTCCCGGGCCAGGTCGATCACGGTGTCCACCGTGCGGGAGCCGTCGGAGACCAGCCCGACGAGCGCCACCACCACCACCGTCGAGGGGAACAGCGCCAGCACCCCGTAGTAGGTGAGGGCCGCCGCCCAGTCGGCGCAGTTGTCCTTGACGAAACCCTGGGCGCTGCGCGCCAGCACCCCCCGCCAGGTGCGCCAGTTCAGTTGGCGGATGCGGCGGGGGAACCGGGACCGGTCCCGGTCGCCGACCGCGGATGGTGTCGTCACGGTCATGTCCGCCTCCTCGACGCCGAGAACCGGCGTGGCCCGCCGGTACCCGGCGCCGGAAATCGACAAACCGCCCGCCGGTTTGTCCTCCCCGCGACAGGGAACCACACAAGACACCCGAACGAGGCGGAGGAGGACAAGATGCCCGGGCGCGAGGTACTGCCCAGCACGCTGCGACGCTCCCCGGCGAAGGCGCAGCGGACCTGGGTGAAGACGCACGACTCGGCGGTCGAGACGTACGGCGAGGGGGAGCGGGCGCACCGCGCCGCCTTCGCCGCGGTCAAGCACGAGTTCGAGAAGGTGGGCGACCACTGGGAGCCCAAGGGGCGCAAGGGACCCAGCGACGCCCAGGCGGCCGGCGGCGGCCCGGCCCGGCGCGCGAAGACGGCCGGCGGGGTGGACGCCAACGCCACCAAGGACCACCTCATGGAGGTGGCGAAGAAGCTGGACGTGCGCGGCCGGTCCCGGATGACCAAGCCGGAACTGGTGAAGGCGATCGAGAAGGCCAACAACAACGCCACCCGTAAGGCCCGCGAGGGCCGCTGACCCCGGCGTTACGCGTCGGGCCCGGGACCGCCACGGTCCCGGGCACCGCGTGTCCGGATCACCAGTGGCCGCCGCCCGGGGCCTGCAGGTGCACTGCCTTCACGGCGCTGAACTCGTCGAGCAGTTCCGGGCCGTAGCCGAAGCCCCGACCGCTGCCCCGACGCGGCTCGGCGGCGCCGCCCGGCGCCCCGCCGAACACCGCGTTGACCTTCACGGTGCCCACCGGCAGCTCCCGCCAGGCACGCTGGGCGTGGCTCATCGAACCGGTCAGCACGGTCGCGGCCAGCCCGTACGGGGAGTCGGCCGCGCAGCGCAGCGCCTCGTCGAACGAGTCGACCACCACCACCGGGGCGACCGGCCCGAACGTCTCCTCCCGGACCAACGTCATGTCGTGCCGGCAGTCCTGCACCACCGTGGCCGGATAGAACGCCCCCGGCCCGTCCGGCAGCGCGCCGCCGACGCGTACCCGGGCCCCGGCGGCCACCGCGGCGGCGACCTGACCGTGCACGTGGTCCCGGTGCCCCCGGTCGACGAGCGGACCGAGCTGGGTACGCGGGTCACGTCCCGGCCCGACGGTGAGCGCCCCGGCGCGCGCCACCAGCGCGTCGAGGAAGTCCGCGGCGACGTCGCGGTGCACGTAGATCCGCTCCACCGCGACGCAGATCTGACCGGCGTTGGCGAAGCAGCCCAGCGCCGCCTGTTCGGCCGCCCACCCCGGGTCGACGTCCGCGTCCACCACCAGGGGGTCGCTGCCGCCGTTCTCCAGCAGCACCTTCGCCCCGGTACGGGCGCCGGCGGCGGCGATCGAGCGGCCGGTGGCGGTGGCGCCCACGTGGGCCACCACGTCCACCTCCTCCTGGGCGGCCAGCGCGGCGCCCACCGCGCTGCCCCCGGTGAGCAGGGACAACACCCCCGCCGGCAACGCCGAGTCCAGCGCGCGGGCCAGCAGCCAGCCGGTGGCCGGGGTCCGCTCGCTCGGCTTGTGCAGCACCACGTTGCCGATGGCCAGGGCCGCGCCGAGCAGCCCGCAGGACACCGCCACCGGGTCGTTCCACGGGGTGATCGCGGCGACCACGCCGCGCGGTTCGGGGGCCATGAAGTCCAACGCCGAGGGGTCGCCGTGCAGGGTGCGGCCACCCCGTACCGGGGCCAGCTCGGCGTACTGTCGCAGCGTCCCGACGCCCGCCGCCACCCCGCCCCGCGCGTCGTCCAACGGCTTGCCCATCTCCGCGGTGGTCGCCTCGGCGAGGTCCTCGGCCGCCGCCTCGACCGCGTCGGCCGCCCGGTGCAGCGCCGCCGCCCGCTGCGCCGCCGGGGTCGCCGCCCAACCCGCCGCCGCGTCCCGCGCCGCGGAGACCGCCTTGGCGACCTCGTCGGCGGTGGCCACCGGCGCCCGGGTCACCGGCGACCCGTCGGCCGGGTCGTGGACGACCAACTCGCCGCCCGCGCCACCGGCACCCCACACCCCACCCATGAGCTGCGCAACCGTGTACATGCGGCTGCTTGCCCCGGCCCGGGCGAGGCAAACGCGTTTCGTCAGGCGACGGCTCGGGTAGGCGGATCCGATGACCTCGACCGCCGACGCCATCGTCATCGGAGCCGGCCACAACGGGCTGGTGGCCGCGAACCTGCTGGTGGACGCCGGTTGGGACGTCGACGTGCTGGAGGCCACCGATGCCCCCGGCGGCGCGGTCCGCTCCGCGTACGTCACCGCGCCCGGCTATCTCAGCGACCTCTACAGCTCCTTCTACCCGCTCGGCTACGCCTCGCCGGTGCTGGCCGGGCTGGACCTGGAGCGCCACGGCCTGTCCTGGACGCACGCGCCGGACGTGCTGGCCCACCTGCTGCCGGACGGGCGCGCCGCGGTGGTCAACCGCGACCTGGACGTCACCGCCGCGTCGCTGGAGGCGTTCGCCCCGGGCGACGGGGAACGCTGGCGGCACGCGTACGCCGACTGGCGTCAGGTCGCCGAGCCGATGCTGGAGACCATTACCACCCCGTTCCCGCCGGTACGCGGTGGTTTTTCCCTGCTGCGCCAGCTGCGGGTGGGTGGCGCGCTGCGGCTGGCCCGTCGACTGGTGCTGCCGGTGCGCAAGCTGGGCGCCGAACTCTTCGACGGTGAGGGCGGGACGCTGCTGCTGGCCGGCTGCGCACTGCACACCGACCTGTCCCCGGAGGAGGCCGGCTCCGGCGTGTACGGCTGGTTGCTCGCCATGCTGGGCCAGGAGGTCGGCTGGCCGGTGCCGGTCGGCGGCGCGCAGCGGATCACCGACGCGCTCGTCGCCCGGCTCGTCGAACGCGGCGGGCGGATCACGTACGGCGCCCGGGTCGAGCGGGTGCTCACCGCCCGGGGTCGCGCCATGGGTGTGCGTACCGTCGGCGGGGCCGACTGGCGGGCCCGCCGCGCGGTGCTGGCCGACGTGCCCGCCCCGGCGCTCTTCCTCGACCTGGTCGGCGCGGCGGCGTTGCCGCCCCGCATGGTCGAGGACCTGGCGCACTTCAAGTGGGACGGCTCCACGTTGAAGGTCGACTGGGCGTTGTCCGCGCCGGTGCCGTGGCAGAACCGGGACCTGGCCGGTGCCGGCACCGTGCATCTGGGCGCCGACCTCGACGGGCTCACCACGTACGCGGCCGAGTTGGCCCGCGGCGAGCTGCCCCGGGACCCGTTCCTGCTGGTGGGGCAGATGTCGGTGGCCGATCCGAGTCACTCCCCGCCGGGCACCGAGTCGCTCTGGGCCTACACCCACCTGCCGTTCCGCCGCAACTGGCGGGCGGAGGAGGTGGCCGGGCAGGTGGAGCGGATGGAGGAGGTGTTGGAGGCGGCGGCGCCGGGGTTCCGCGCGTCGGTCGTCGGCCGGCACGTCGCCGGTCCGGCCGACCTGGAGGCGGCCCAGCCGAGCCTGGTCGGCGGGGCGCTGGGCGGTGGCACCGCGGCGGCGTACCAGCAGCTGTTCCTGCGGCCGATCCCCGGGCTTGGCCGGGCCGACACCCCGGTGGACCGGCTCTACCTGGCCAGTGCCTCCGCCCATCCGGGCGGCGGGGTGCACGGCGCGCCGGGGGCCAACGCCGCCCGCGCCGCGCTGGCCCGGGACCGGGCCGTCACCGGAGGGCTGTACGCCCGGACGATCGCCGCCGCCCACCGCACCGTCTACCGCTGACCCGCCGGGGACGGGTCGTCGCGGGCCGCCCCGGCCGGTCCGCCGGCCGCGCACGCCGTGTGCCAGGTGTGGGCCGGGACGCGCCGGCCGAGGCGGGCCGCGGGGCAGGGGTCAGGTGTCGATGTTGCGGTGCCGGGTACGCAGCTTGAACGGCATCAACGCACTCTCGATCTTGGTGGCGGTGGTCATCTTCGAGTCGCCGTCGCGGCGCTCCTCGAAGCGGATCGGCACCTCCAGGATGGTGTGCCCCAGCTTGGTGGCCAGGTAGTGCATCTCCACCTGGAAGCTGTAGCCGTTGGACTGCACCCGCTCCAGCCCGATGGCCCGCAACGCGTCCGCCCGCCAGATCTTGAAACCGGCGGTCAGGTCGCGGATGCGGACCCGCAGCAGCGTGTGCACGTACAGGTTGGCCCAGCCGCTGAGCGCGCGCCGGTAGAGCGGCCAGTTCTCGTCCAGCTCACCGCCGGGCACATAGCGGGAACCGATGACCACCGACGCCTGGGTGGACAGCAGCGCGCCGAGCATCCCGGGCAGCGCCTCCGGCGGGTGCGACAGGTCGGCGTCCATCTGGGCGACGAACTCCGCACCGTCGTCGAGCGCCCGACCGATGCCGTCCACGTAAGCCCGGCCGAGCCCTTCCTTGCCCGCGCGGTGCACGACCATCACCCGGTCCGGGTGTTCGATGGCCAGCTTGTCGGCGACCTCACCGGTGCCGTCCGGGGAGTTGTCGTCCGCGACCAGCACCTTGAGCCCGGGCAGCGGCAGCGCGAGCAGGCGCTCGATCACCACCGGGAGGTTGCCCGCCTCGTTGTAGGTCGGAACGACGACGGTCAGGCGCGCATCCGCCCACGGGGAGGGCAACTGCACGGGTTCGATCATCACGGACATCCTCAGTCAGCCGACAGGTTCACCTGAGAGGGTAGCCAGTCCGTTTCGGGACAGCCGCCCAGACGCCCCGCGCCCGGTCGGTCACCGCCCCGGACGCTGCCGTGTCGCGATGTCCGACAGCCGGGCCAACGTCTCCCGGTTGCGCAGGTGCAGCACCAGGTCGTTGAGTTTGGTGCGGACCCACTTCAGCGGCCCGGCGGCGAAGTCCTCGCCGAGGGTCACCCGGGTCCGGCCGTCGGCCAGGGGCTCCAGGGCGAACGCCACGATCGCCTCCCCGGCCGGCCACAGTCCGGCCCGCAGCACGAGCCGGTGCGGTGGTTGGCACTCCAGGACCGTGGACGCGTCCTGAAGCGAGAACGGCCAGGGCCCGGCGCGGTGGTGCAACCGGCTGCCGACCCGGGGCCAGGCGTCGTCCACATCCCGCACGTGGGCGGTGCCCACCACCCAGTCGCTGTACGTCCACCCGTCCGCGAGCACCTCGAACACCTGCTCCGGGGGAGCGTCGATCACCTTCTCCACAACTGCCACCACCGATCCGTACCCCGGCGGGGGCCGCGCCTAACGGCGGCGCGGGTTAGCTTCTCGGCGGCGGCGGGTATCGCCGGACCGTGCGGCTCGAGGCCGGCCTCGCGGCCGGCGCGGCCACCGGCGGGGACGGCTCCGCCGAAGGTGACGTTTACTCCCCGGGGGGTCGGGAACCCGCCGCCCGTGCGACGGGACCAGGAGCGGGATCAGTGCAGGTCGGCCCGGGTGGACCCGGGCGCAGGCCGGCGTCCGTCCGGCCCGCGCCAGCCCGGTCTGTACGACGCCGTGCTGCTGGACCGGGACGGCACGCTCGTGGAGGACGTGCCGTACAACGGCGACCCGGAGAAGGTGCGACCGGTGCCCGGCGCCCGGGAGGCGCTGGACCGGTTGCGGGCCGCCGGGTTGCGACTGGCCGTGGTGACCAACCAGTCCGGCCTGGCGCGGGGCTGTTTCACCGCCCGCGACCTGAGCCTGGTCCACGACCGGGTGGAGGAGCTGCTCGGCCCGTTCGACCACTGGGCGGTCTGCCCGCACGCCGAGGCGGACGGATGCGCCTGCCGCAAGCCGGCGCCGGGGCTGGTGCACGAGGCCGCCCGCGCGTTGGGCACCACGCCCAGCCGGTGCGTGCTGATCGGGGACATCGGCGCGGACACCACCGCCGCCGCGGCCGCCGGGGCCGCCGCGATCCTGGTGCCGACGCCGGCCACCCGGGCCGCCGAGGTGGCCGCCGCGCCGACCGTCGCCGTGGACCTGCCGGACGCGGTGAACACGGTGCTGGCCCGGATGCGGCTGACCGGTGGGTCGCAGCCCGCCCCGCGCGCCCGCCGGGGCACGGTGCTCGTGGTGCGCAGCGACGCGGCCGGCGACGTGCTGGTGACGGGTCCGGGTATCCGGGCGGTCGCGGCCGGCGCCCGTCGGGTGGTGCTGCTGTGCGGTCCGCGCGGTCGGGCCGCCGCCGACCTGCTGCTCGGCGTCGACGACATCATCGAAGCGCCGCTGCCCTGGATCGACGCCCCCGCACCGCCGGTGGACCCGGACGCCGTGCGCGCGCTGACCGACCGGCTCGCCGCGGTCCACGCCGACGAGGCGGTCGTGTTCACCTCCTTCCACCAGTCACCCCTGCCCCTGGCCCTGCTGTTGCGCCTGGCCGGCGTGCCCAGGATCAGCGCCATCAGCGACGACTACCCGGGCAGCCTGCTCGACGTGCGTCACCGCGTACCGGCCGGCGTACCCGAACCCGAACGCGCCCTGTCCCTGGCCGCCGCCGCCGGTTACGCCCTGCCCGAGCACGACGAACCCACCCTGCGCATCCGGACCGACCGGCTGCCGCGGGTCCCGGACGTCGTCGGCGAACCCGGATACGTGGTGCTGCACCCGGGCTCGTCGGTGCCGACCCGGGCGTGCCCGGAGGACCTGGCCACGCGGGTGGTGCGGGTGCTCGGGGCGGCCGGTCACCGGGTGCTGGTCACCGGCGGGCCGGCCGAGCGGGACCTGACCGCCCGGGTGGCCGCGGCCGGCGGCGTCGACCTGGGGGGCCGGACCGGACTGGCCGACCTGGCGGCGGTGGTCGCCGGGGCCGGCGCGCTCGTGGTGGGCAACACCGGGCCGGCGCACCTGGCCGCGGCGCTGCGGGTGCCGGTGGTCAGCCTGTTCGCCCCGACCGTCCCGTTCGGACAGTGGGGGCCCTACCGGGTGCCCACCGTCCGCCTCGGTGACGCCGCCGCACCGTGCCGGGACACCCGCGCCACCACCTGCCCGGTGCCCGGGCACCCGTGCCTGTCGTCGGTCGAGCCGGGCCGGGTGCTGGAGGCGTTGCGGCTGCTCGGCGTGCCGGCGCCGGTGACGGGCGGGGTGGCCGGATGAACATCCTGCTGTGGCACGTGCACGGCTCGTGGACCACGTCGTTCGTGCACGGCGGACATCGCTACCTCGTGCCAATCACCCCGGACCGGGGCCCCTACGGTCTCGGCCGGGCCCGCACCTACCCCTGGCCCGACAACGCCGTCGAGGTCACCCCCGAGGACCTGCGCCACACCGACGTCGACGTGGTCATCCTGCAACGCCCCGAGGAACTCGACCTGGCCACCGAATGGCTCGGCCGACGGCCCGGCCGGGACCTGCCCGCCGTCTACGTCGAACACAACACCCCCAAGGGCGACGTCCCGAACACCCGCCACCCAATGGCCGACCGCGACGACCTCCTCCTGGCCCACGTCACCGCCTTCAACCAGGTCTTCTGGGACAGCGGCACCACCCCCACCGCGGTCGTCGACCACGGCGTCGTGCCGCCGGAGGTCGACTGGACCGGCGAACTCGACCGCCTCGCCGTCGTCATCAACGAGCCGGTACGCCGCTGGCGGGTCACCGGCACCGACCTGCTCGCCCGGTTCGCCGACATCGCCCCGCTCGACGTCTACGGCATGGGGGTCGACGGGCTCGCCGCCCACCTCGGCCTCCCCGCGGACCGGCTCACCACCCACGACGACGTGCCCCAGCACGTCATGCACGCCGAACTGGCCAGACGCCGTGCCTACCTGCACCTGTGCCGGTGGACCTCACTCGGTCTGAGCCTCGTCGAGGCCATGACCATCGGCATGCCCGTCATCGCCCTGGCCACCACCGAAGCCGTCGAAGCCGTACCGCCCGACGCCGGTGCGCTGTCCACCCGGGTCGACGTGCTCCTCGACGCCGCCCGGGGCCTGCTCGACGATCCGGCGTCCGCCCGCCGGGCGGGCGCCGCCGCCCGCGCCGCCGCCCGCGAACGGTACGGCGGGGCGCGGGTCCGCGCCGCCTGGGACCGGGGGCTGGAGGCGGGAGTATGCGCCTCGCGAGGATGTCGG
>NZ_JBNCKZ010000014.1:0-137277 GCF_049841795.1 Micromonospora sp. DT31
GGACTGACCCCCGACGACGATCGGAGCCAACGTCGGATTGCTGATGGTGTAGCCGGGCAACGGCTGGTCCCCGGGGGACTCGGAGGCCAGGGCGGCGGTGACGGCCTCGACGGCGAGGACGCCGGTCGCCGCGGACTCCGCCGCTTGCGCCGATCCGGCGCCGACTCCCGCCGTCATGAGCAGCGCCACCGCGACGGCCGCCGCACGTGAAGCACGCTGGGGAAGATTTAGCTTCATTACTCGATGCTCTCCTTACTGTTGGGTCTGCTAACTGCAACCAGTCACGGGAACCGCGTGCTGAGGAAGCAGATTGCCGTCCGGCCCTCCGGCCGGATCAGGTGCACGACGCGTAGACGCCTGCAGCGCCCACCAGAGGTGCGCGGCGGTGGAGATGCAGAGTCACGGGTGCGGTCCTTTCGCAGGTCGGGCGCTGAGCGAGGGCGTGCGTCAGCGGGGCGTGCGTCGGCGGGCATGCGCCATCGGGGCGTCCGAAGAGGGGGAACGGACGGCCGGTGAAAGGCGCTCAGATGCGAGGCGAACCGCTTTGATTAGCGGCCTGACGCGCCCAGCGGATGGGTCCGCCGATGCGGTCGACGGGTAGCCTGGCAGAAAATTTCAGCCAGCGGAAGATCTCATCAGCCTGAATGTTCGAGCGAGAGTGCGGCGCTCGACACAATGATGAGAAAGAGCTCGAGGGCCTGCCGCACATTGCGAGTACATTCCGCGCCCATCTTGAGCATGCACATTGACTTACCTGATTAGCCAACTGATAGTTCGAACGATCAGGCCCGAAGCCACTCCGGTCAGTTCGTTGGAAGGAGTCACATGAAGACTCGTGTCATGCGCCTGCTGGCGGTGGCGCTGCTCGCCACGCTCGGCGGGCTCGCCGCTCCCAGCTCGCCGGCGTTGGCCGCGCCCACGTTCAAGGTGCCGTTCCCCTGTGGGCAGGCCTGGTCCGGGCAGACCCGCTCGAACCACAGCCCCGCGAACGCGGTCGACTTCAACCGCACCGACGACGCCGGCGACCCGGTCGTCGCGAGTGCGCCCGGCACGGTCGACGTGGTGAAGAACCTGGGTGACACCAGCTACGGCCGCTACGTACGGATCAACCACGGCGGCGGCTACACCACCTACTACGCACACCTCAGCGGATTCAACGTCTCCGTCGGCCAGAGCGTGCAGCACGGGCAGGTCATCGGCTACGTCGGCACCAGCGGCAACTCCTCCGGCGCACACCTGCACTACGAGCAGCGCCTCGACGGCAGCGACATCAAGGTCCGCTTCAACGGCACCCTCGCCCTCTACTGGGGCACCCGCACCTACACCAGCGACAACGGCTGCTCCGCCCCGGCGCCCGGCACCGCCACCGGCACCGTCAACACGGCCAGCGCACCCCTGACCGTCCGCTCCGGACCCGGCACCGGCTACACCTCCGTCGGCACCGTCACCGACGGCACCCGAGTCACCATCTCCTGCCAGACCACAGGCACCAGCGTCACCGGCACCTACGGCACCAGCACCATCTGGGACCGCATCGGCACCGGCCGCTTCATCTCCGATGCCTACGTCTACACCGGCTCCGACGGCTTCATCCCCGGCGTACCTCGCTGCTGAGCCCTGGTCGGTCCTCGATCCCGCTGCCCCGAACGCCGGCAAACGCCGGCAGTCGATCTAAGGAGAATCCTCGTGCGAAAAGTACCGCCCGGAACGGCACGTTCACCCTGGCGGCGACGAGCCGCAATCGCCCTGACCTCGGCCCTCGCCCTGGTCGCTGGCCAACTGGGGGTCATGGCCGGCCCCGCGGCAGCCGATGGCGTGATCAACGGCAACCCGGCGTTCATCCAGTTCTACGTCAACAACGTGGAGAACCTGTCGCGGGTCGACGACGTCTGCCCGGGTGACTGGCAGGACCTCGTCTACTACATGAAGAGGTACCAACTGAGCCCGGACATCTACCTCGTGCAGCAGATCAGCGGCCAGACCCAGATCAACGCACTGGCCAAGCGGATGACCGACGAGCTGAAGGGGACGTACGTCGGTATCGCCGCCGTCGCCAACCCCACCGTCACCAACAATGGGTGCGACAAACCGCAGCAGACGACCGGCATCATCTACCGGCCCGGCCGCTTCGAGGTGGTCAATCAGGGCCGCTGGCGCGCCAACCGCCTCGATGGCAGCTGCATCAACGAAACCAAGGACCGCTCGGCCCACCTCGGCATCCGGTTCCGCGACACGATCGCCAACAAGTACGTCAGCGTCTCGACCGTGCACTTCCCGGTGAAAAGTACCGGCGGAAACGCCTGCATCGACCACAACATCACCGAGTCGGGCGCCGAAACCGCCGAACTCGGCGCCACCAACCTCAGCGTCTGGGGCGGTGACCTCAACATCAGTGACCGGGACGGCTCGACGTTCCGATCCTGGTACAACAAGGTCAACGGCGACCGCGGCGGCGCCCTGGGCTGGCGCGATGCCATCTACCACGCCTGCAACAAGGCCAACCCCGCCACCGTGGCCGCCTGTGCCGCCGCCAACGGGACCCTCGGCAACAGTGCAAACCGCTACGACTACCTCTTCTCCAAGCTGCCCGGCGGTGCGAAACCCCGGATCGAGAACGCCAAGACCATCAGCTTCGACGAGGGTGACGCCGCCGACAACTACTACACCAACAGCGACCGCGAGGACCGGAACTACTCCGACCACCGAGCGGTGCAGGCCCGGATCTTCTACACCGCCGGCTGATCCGCCGGACCGCCGGTAGCGCTGCGTCTCACCGTGGCCTCAAGGAGCTGCTCGATTTCGGCTCCTTGAGGCCACCGCGTGGCGACGCGACCGAGGCCGCCCGCAACGGTGCCTGACCCGCACCCGGGTACACGCGCCACGGGGGCGCGTGTGGCCGGCGTGCGCGCCGACGCCGGTAGAAGGCGACGCGCCGGTGTCGGAATCACCGACAGGGACCCGCAGATGGAGGGATCGATGAGCGGCGCACCACGCTCCGGCCTGGGCCGCCGCCTCGACCCGTCCTGGAGCGAACTGTCTCGACACTTTCCCCGCCTGCGTACCGCCACGGGGGCTGCGCGGGTGGGTGACCGGCGACCTGCTCCCGGCCGCCGTCGTGCTGCGGCGGGCTCGCCATCCCCCCGGCGAGCCCGCCGCTCACGGTCCCTGGTGGGGGCGGCGGCATGACGATGTACGTCTCGCGTAACGCGACGTCCGGCCAGTCCCCGCGCCCCGAGCCCGGGCGGACGTCCTCCCCGGGGCAGCTGAGGCACGCTGACCCGCCGCTGCTCACCTTCGTGTGGCGTAGGCTGTTCGCGCAGCAGGCCCGCGAGGGCGGTCGCCGGTGACCGGGCCGCAGCGCCGACTTGCGGCGCACCGGCTCGCGTCGGCCGAGGTGGAACATCTGCCGATGCGTCCGCTGTGGCTGTGCCGCCGATGCGGCAGCCGTGGCCCTGCGGCGCGGCGAAGCTCGCGCTCCTGGCCGAGTACCGAGAAGTGCCGGTGAGCCTGTTCGTCTGCCTGGCCGGCTGTCTGCACGACGCGATCGACGACCTGCACCGGCTCAACCCGAGCGTCACGGGCAGCGCCGCCGCAGATCCCTCCGCCTGATGAGCGACGCGGTCGCGCAGGCCTGCGCGGAGTCGATCGCCCAGCAGAACAGCGGTCATCCGGTGAGTGTCGTGTGGCACGGGGGCGAGCCCACCGCCACACCCATCGGGCTGTTCCGGGATCTCTTGGCCCGGTTCGAGGAGTTGCGGCGCGCGGGGCTGGTGCGTCACGAGATCCAGGCGAACGGCACGCTGATCAACCGCCAGTGGTGCGGAGCTGTTCACCACCTACGGGTTCGAGGTCGGGGTCGGCATCGACGGACCGGGCGCGTTGAACCGGAACCGCCTCGATCTCTTAATCCGCGGGTTCGGGGTTCGATTCCCTGGCGACGCACCAACGAACAAGACCCTGGCCTGGTGGTTCACACCCCGGGCCGGGCCTTGCTCGCGTACGCGGACGGTGGGTGGTCGTCCGGTGCCTTCTTCGGCATCCACGCGCGGCCGGCCGCCGGAGCCTACGCTGGCGGCGTGGTGGGGCAGCCTCGGGTCCGGGTGCAGGGGGATCTCTATCACCCGGTGGTGCCGCCTGGTGCCGTGTATGTGGGGCGGCAGGGGTTCGGGTTGCGGCGTTCTCCCTGGGCCAATCCGTTCAGCCTGCGAAAACATGATCGGGCGGAGGCGTTGCGCCTCTACCGGCAGTGGCTTGTGGGGCAGCCGGCCCTTGTCGACCGGGCGCGGCGGGAGTTGGCGGGGAAGCAGTTGGCATGCTGGTGCCGCGTGGAGGATGCGTGCCATGCCGACGTGCTGGCCGACGTCATCGGTTGATGTGCAGCCGGTATCGAGCAGGGGGTCGTCTCGGTGCGTAGACGCCGCCGATGCTGAAGGATTGCGGCCTTGCAGCCTGGTTGCCCACGTAGAACGCGACGTCGCGGTCGGCGGCGCAGAGCTGGGCGAAGAGCTTGTGCCTGAGCTGCTCGGCGGCTTCCGCGTCGGGGAGTTGGCGCAGGCGGCGTTGTAGGGCGACGAACTCCCAGTCCCAGAGCTTCTGACGGTGACCGCGGCATCGACGGTCCGCGCATCGGTAGCGGTAGGTGCCGGTGAAGCGTGGTGCGTCGAGCGGGCTGCGCTTCTCCGGTTCCAGCAGGTCGAACTGGTTGAGATAGCCGGCGATCTTCTTGCGATCCTCCGCCGACCAGCCGGGATGCCGCTTGACCTGAAGATCGGCGATGTCTGCCGCGCGGATCAGCGCGATCGACGGTGCCTTCGGGTCGTCGCGGGCCTGTTTGTTGAGCTGGCACATGGAGTCCTCGACGAGTGGGTCGAGGAGGTTTCGTCGTGACCGCCAACCGCCAAGGTGCCGTTCGGTGGTGATGGTGGCCGCGATCGGTTTCCAGCTCTCGCGCCGCTGGTCCTGCCTGGCTGGCAGTGCGTCGACGTGGACGATGTCGTACTTGTGGAACTTGCTGTCGTCGTCAAGAGCGCGGTAGTGGATCGGGTAGAGGCGAATCCAGCCCGTCCACGGTGGGTCGATGCCCAGTGCTCCGACGCAGACCGTCTCCCCGTAGCGCGCCGAGGGGTTGGGTGCCGCCTTGACCGTGATCAGGAGGCGGAGTTTGGCTGGGCGTGCCAGGGCAGGCCGCGGGTTCGGATCTTCGTCGGTGCCCGGTCCCCACAGCGGAAGTTGGTCCAACGGAACCACCTACCTTGCCGAAAGCTTCCATCCAAACACTTTGAGTTACATAGACAGTCTCACATTCGAGTGGGCAAGGGCCACCCGCGCGGACGCCATTCGGTCGCGGGTCCGGCGGCCGGCCGGCGCGTACTGGTCCGATGGCGCGCTGCACGACGTGGGCCGGTTGGTCGATAATTTTGCTGCCACCCGCACCGGGCACCTCGACCACGTCCCGTACGAGCCCGAGGAGGGACAGTGCTCGCTGAACCGACCGGCAGCCCGGAAACGATCCTCGTCTGCGTCAGGGGCAACTCCGGCGCAGGCAAGAGCACCATCGCTCGGGAGCTACGACGCCGGCACGGCCGGGGTTGCGCCCTGGTCGAGCAGGACTACCTGCGCCGCATCCTGCTGCGCGAGCGGGACAAGCCGGGCGGCGCGGCACCGGCGTTGATCGGGCAGACCGTCCGGTTCGCCCTCGACCACGGCTATCACGTCGTCCTGGAGGGCATCCTGTACAGCGGGCGCTACCGCGGCATGCTGACCGCCCTACGGGACGGCCACCGAGGACGGTCACTGTTCTGCTATCTCGACGTGTCCCTGGCCGAGACGCTGCGCCGGCACCTCACCCGCCCGCAGGCCAACGAGTTCACCAGCGAGCGGATGAGCGGCTGGTACGCCGCCCAAGACGTCCTGGGCTGGCCCGACGAACTCGTCCTCCCCGAGACCACCGGGCTGGAACAGGCCGTCCCGGCAATCGCCGCTGCCGCGGGGCTGCCCCAGACCGGACGCGACGACGACCTGCTGCCGAATGTTCCGTAGAGCGGTCCGGCCGGCTACCGGTGATGCCGTTCGAGCCAGCCCTCGATGGTGGTGAAGTCGTGTCCGGTCAGCCCGAGACCTGGGTCGACCCGATGCAGCAGGGCCGGACCCGCGTGATGAGTCGACACCCACTGCTGATCGGTGTGGGAGATCTCGTCGTCGACCCAGACGAAGGGGCGTCCCTGCGCCCACTCGACCAGTCCGCGGGTCTTCCAGTGCAGGACACCGACCTCGTCGGAGTCGGGCCAGTCCACAACCGGCAGGGTCGGTAACCCCAGCAGGGGCGCGAGCACGTCGTTCGCGTCGCTCATCCAGGTCGTCGCCCACACCAGATCACAGGGCAGGGCCTTCAGCCGGCGGCCGTGTTCCGGATCGACCCTGTGCAGCAGGGATGAGCGTCCGCCGGTAGGGCCGGCGCCTCGGTGCGGCCATGCGACGTGCCCGGCTGAGCCGGCGTTGGTGTTCCGAACGGGGTGAGGGTGCCGTCCACGTCGAGGAACAGCAACGGGTGCGGCGGGGGAGCGGACATGACCCAGGAGGCTAACCCGCACCCCGCCGCACGGCCCTGCGGCCCTCAGTAGTCGATGTTGATGGCGGCGATCTGGCGGCTGCCGTTGGAGACGATGGCCGGGCCGGCGAAGCGGGAGCCGGCGTAGGTGAGTGCCGTCTTGTGGCCGGGGCTGTTGAACCAGGCCTCGATCATCTGCTCGGGTGTGGCGGTGCCCGACGAGGCGAACAGGACCTCGTGACCGCAGTGCTGCAGGCCGCTGCCCGCGTCCAGGTTCTTCCGTACGCAGGTCTCCGCGTCGCGGTGCTGCGCGGTGCCAAGCTTGACCTCGGCCAGCCCGAGCGCCTGACGGCGCTCGTTGAGCAGCACCAGCAGCCGTCGTTCCGCGGCCGACACGCCCGTCGAGGTGGTGGTGGACGTGTTCGCGGGTTTGGCCGACGACCTGGTCGGCCTCGGCGACGTGGTGGGCCGCACCGACCTGCTGGGGCTGGGGCGTGCGGTGGTCGGGGACGGCCGGGCCGCGGTCGGGGAGGGTGTGAGCACCGGTTCGGCGGCGGGCTCGGTGACGGCGGCCGGCGGCTGCACGGCCGCCACGCTCGCCGGCTGACGCGCGGCGTCCGGGTAGGTGGCGGCGATGATGCCTGCCCCGCCGAGCACGGCGACGGCGGCGACCGCGCCGACCAGGGTCTTGGGCAGGGCCGCGAGGCCGGACCGCCGTACCCCGGCGGTCGTGGCGTGTGCGCCCGGTCGGGCGAGGTGCGGCGTGCCGGCGGCGGTGTGCAGCGTGGAGGTGACGTCCGAGGCGAGGCCGGTCGGCGGCGGCGTGAGTGCCAGGCCGGCCAGCAGCCGCTCGGCGGGGACCAGATCCGCCGCCACGTTCGGGCAGTGCGCGCAGGTCCGCATGTGTCGCGCGAACCGCTTGCGCCACAGTGGCGAGGGCCGGCCGTCCCAGTCGGTGGCCGTGTGCGCCAGACCAGCGCAACCCGGCCGGGCGGTCAGGGCCCGCACCACCAGCCGGGCGGTGTCGAGCTGGGCCTTCATCCGGGCGACGCGGACGGTCACGTGGTGGGGTTCCAACCGGAGGGCGTCGGCCAGGTCGGCGCGGGAGAGGTGCCCGGCCTCGACCAGCCACCACAGGGACAGCAGGTGACGGTGGTCGTCGTCCAGCCAGCGCGTGGCCAGGACGACCTCCCGGCGCTGGTCGGACAGGCGGAGCTGGGTGAGGGTCAGGTCCTCGAAGTCGGAACCCGGGACGATCATGTGGTCGATGTCCTCCGACGGCGCGGGTGTGGTGTGCCGGCGTCCGGTGTGGGTGCGGATCTCGTTCATGGTGACGGCCACCAGCCACGACCGGAACTGCTGCGGTTCGCGGACACCCGCCAGCCCGCGCACGACGTTCAACATCGTGTTCTGCACCACGTCGTCGACGTCCGCCGACCGGTTCAGGGCCCGGCCGACGATGTTGTAGACCAGCGGTAGACAGTGCGAGACCAGCTCGTCCATCGCCGTTCGGTCGCCGCGGCGGGCCGCGTCCACCACCGCCGACATGTCGGCCCTGCCCGGGTACGGGTGATAGGACACGCTCACAACCTCGCCTTCGCGGAACGATCTCGTACACCGTGGAGACTGTCCGGTACGCGGTCAGGTCACAGAAAATGCGTGACGTGTCGGAGCGCTCGACTACGGTCTCCGCCATGCCATTGATCACAATCACCGACGACGTCACAGGCGCGCCGGGCGACCCGCCGTCAGCATCCGCGCGGTGCCCACCTCGGCAGTGAGCACGAACGGCGGATGCGGGCGGGTGCTCACCTCGACCGGGGAAGCCGATTGCTGCGATCATGGGCTGATGCGGGACGCGGCATGAGCATCACGTCGGTGATCAACTATAAGGGCGGGGTCGGCAAGACCACCATCACCGCGAACCTGGGCGCCGAACTCGCCGCCCGTGGCCGCCAGGTCCTGCTGATCGACCTCGATCCCCAGTCCAGCCTCACCTTCTCGTTCTACCCGGCCGCCGACTGGGAGCGGGACCTCGCCTACGAGAGGACCATCCTGCAGTGGTTCGGTTCGGTGCTGGCCGAGGAGCCCACCGACCCGCTGCACCCGTACGTGCTCACGCCGGAACCGGCGAACGCGCTGCTGCCCGACGGCGGTCGGCTCGACCTGGTCGCCTCCCATCTCGGACTGGTCGATGTGGACCTGGACATCGCCGCGGCGCTCGGCGGGTCGCGCTTCCAGCACGGCAGCCCGCACTTCCTGCCGCTGCACCGGGCGCTCGCCGACGCGCTCGCCGCCGAGGAGTTCGCCGGCTACGACGACATCCTGATCGACTGCGCGCCGAACTTCACCATGGTCACCCGCACCGGCATCGTCGCCAGCGAGCACATCCTGACCCCGGCGAAACCCGACTATCTGTCCACACTCGGCATCGACTACCTGCGCAGCAAGGTCTCCGAGCTGGTCCGCGACTTCAACCGGGTCGCCGCGCCCGGACCGACGATCGACCCGCAGTACCTGGGCGTGGTGTTCACTATGATCCAGTACGCCGGGGGCGGGCCGATCAACGCCTCGCGCAACTACATGAAGCACACCGACAGCCTGGAGGTCCCGGTTTTCCGGCAGACCATCCGGGAGAACAAGACCCTGTTCGGCACGGCCGGCGAACGGCGACTGCCCGCCGTGCTGGTGCCGAACGCCAACGAGACGGTGCAGCACGAGCTTCGGCAGCTGGCCAGCGAGTTCCTGGCGCGCACCCGCCTGTGAGAAGGAGAGTCCCGGTGTCCAACCCCGCCGACCTGGCCCATGCCGTCCTGCTGCGGGTGGCGGAGTTCGTCCGCGCGCTGCCCGCCGACCAGCTCGCCGCGCTGGCCGACGGCACCGCGAAGCTCGCCGTGGTCGACCGGACCCGGACGCGGACCGCCGCCCGGCCCGCCGCCACGACCGCGGCCGGCGTGGACGCCGACCGGGTCCGCGCCGACCTGGCGGCGATCGGTGACCGCGCGGCCGGCGCGCGGTACCTGGCCGACCTGAAGCTCACCGTGGCGAAACTGCGGGCGCTGGCCAAGGAGTTGGGCATCGCGGTGCCCGGCAAGGCCAGGAAGGCCGACATCGAGGCCGACATCGTGCAGTGGACGGTGGGCCGGCGGCTGGACTCGGCGGCGATCAGCCGTCCGTCGGAGGCTCGGAGCTGACCCCGTCCTCCGGCAGGAGGGTCGCCCGCACCTCGGCGAGCACGTCCGCCCAGAACGCCGGCGGGGCGGCGCCGCGCAACTGCCCGGCGAGGTGCTCGGCCAGCCGGCGTGCCTCCCGCCTGGTGAACGCCGCCGTCGCCTCGTCGCCGAGCGGCGGCCGCGGCCGGGCCGGGGCGTCCAGCGGCACCGGGTCGCCGGTGCAGACGATGTCGAGGTGCCCGATGGTGCGGGTCAGCGCCACGTAGAGCAGCCGGTGCCCGCGCTCGTCGCCGGCCACGATCTCCGCCGGCTCGACCACCACCACCGCGTCGAACTCCAGGCCCTTGGCCTCCTGCGGGCTGATCAGGTTGATCGCCCCGCCCAGTTCGCCCCGGTCGGCGCTGCTCCAGGCGATGCCGTTGGCGGCCAGCGCCGCCTCGACCGGGCGTCGCTGCCGCGCCGGGCAGACGACACCGACGAACCGGCCGGCCTCGGCGTGCTCCCGCGCCACCGCCACCGCCCGCCCGGCCAGTTCGGCCAGGCCGACGCGGTGCACCCCGGTCTCCGCCGGCCCGTCCCGGACCACCTCCACCGGCGCCACACCCGGCGCGGCCACCGGCAGCAGCGCCGCCGCCGTCGTGTACGCCTGCCGGGGTACGCGGTAGCCGTAGCGCAGCGGGGCGATCTCGACCGGATGCACGGCGGGCAGATGCGCGAGCACCTCGTCCCAGGAGTCGCGCGCCCAGGCGCCGGTGGACTGGGCGAGGTCGCCGACCACCGTCAGCGACCCGGTGGCGCTGCGCCGGGCCACCGCGCGCAACTGCATCGGGGACAGGTCCTGCGCCTCGTCGACCACCACGTGCGCGTACCGTCGGCCCGGCCCGTCGATCAGGTGCGCCAACTCGTCCAGCAGCGGCAGGTCCGCCGCCGACCAGGTCTCCCGGGACAACCGGTCCGCGCCGCGCCGGTGCAGCGCCGTCACCTCGGCCGGGCTGAACGCGTCCCCGGCGGCGGCCCGCAGCCGGGCGGACGAGCCGAGCAGGTCGCGCAGCAGGCCGGTCGGCGTCTGTTGTGGCCAGAGCCGTTCGGCGAGGTTGTCGACCGCGTCGGACCGGCCGGGGTTGACGCCGGTGCGGTCCGCCACCAGGGTGGCGAGCCGGTCGCGCAGCAGCCGCCGCCGGCCCGCGTACGGCAGGGCGGCGGCGCGCGCAGCGGCGAGTGCCTCGGCGACCTCGGCACCGGGCAGCGTGACGAACCGGCCGCCGACCAGCAGCCGTTCGGCCGGGTCGGGGGCGCCGACCCGAGCGTCCAGCGCGCGGGCCAGCAGGCCGGCCATCCGGGCCTCGCCCTTGATCCGGGCGACCGCGTCGGGTTCGACGCGCCCGCGCGGGACGTCCGGGGCGAGCCGGCCCACGTCGCGCAGGTCCACCCCGTCGTCGCCGAGGGTGGGCAGGAGTCGGCCGATGTAGCGCACGAACGTCGGGTGTGGACCGACCACCAGCACGTCCTGGGCGGACATCTCGGCCCGGTGCTGGAACAGCAGCCAGGACACCCGGTGCAGCGCCACGGCGCTCTTGCCGGTGCCGGGGCCGCCCTCGATCACCAGCACCTGCTCGCGCGGGGCGCGGATCAGCGCGAACTGGGCGGCCTGGATGGTGGCCACGATGTCCCGCATGGTGCCGGTGCGCCCGCGGCTCAACTCGGCAAGCAGGTGGGCGTCCACGGCCTCGGCGATCTCGGCGAGGATGGTGTCGGTGAGGTCGTCGATGGTGTTGCCGGTGCAGGTGAAGGCGCGCTTGCGGCGTACCCCGGCGGGGTTGTCGGGGGTGGCCTCGAACCATCCGGTGGCGGCCGGGGCCTGCCAGTTGACCACCAGCACCTCGCCGTCGGCGTCCCGGATCAGGTGTCGTCCGACGTACCGGGTCTCGCCCGCCTCGTCGTCGATCCGGCCGAATGCCACTGCGTGGTCCGCCACCCCGAGTGCCCGGACGGCGGCGTCGGCGTAGCGGCGCAGGTGGGCGGCGGCGGCGCCGTTGGCGGCTGCGGACGGCATCCGGGCCAGTTCGTCGCGACGCCGGTCCCGCTGGGTGGCCGCGGCGTCGAAGTACGCCTGCTCGGCGGCGATGTCGGCTGACCTGGACACCACGCGGCCCCCTCTCCCGCCGGCGCTGACGGTCCGGCCGACGGTCGGATCACCGTACCGTCCCTCGGGTGGTGGCCGCACGGCCCGCGGAGACGGCTCATCGGGTTGTCGAACGTCGATCGACCCGGTCCGGACATCGGACTCGCCCGCATCGTCAACCCAGCGTTGACGGCACGGGTTCGTCAACCTATGGTTGACGCATGACCGAAGCAGAGCCGCTCAAGATGACCCATCCGGTGCGCCTCGACGACCTGATCGCAGGCATCAAGAAGGCGCACGCCGATGCGCTCGACCAGCTCGCCGGCGCGGTGCTCGTCGCCGACCACCTGGACGACGTCGCCGACCACCTCATCGGGCACTTCGTCGACCAGGCGCGCCGCTCCGGGGCGTCGTGGACGGATATCGGCCGCAGCATGGGAGTGAGCAAACAGGCCGCGCAGAAGCGCTCCGCCGCCAAGGCCGAGGCCGCGGCGGTCGACCCGAACGGATTCGGCCGGTTCACCCCGCGCGCCCGCAACGTGGTGCTGGCGTCGCAGGAGGAGGCGCGCGCGGCCGGCAACGACGAGATCACCCCCGGGCACGTCGCGCTCGGGCTGCTCGTCGAGCCGCAAGGGCTGGCGGCCGCGACGATGGCGGCCCAGGGCGTACCCCCGGATCGGCTTCGGGAAGCCGTCACCGCGACGCTGCCGGCGCGGGCCGACCGGGTGCCGGACCTGATCCCCTACGACGCGCGGGCCAAGAAGGTGCTGGAGCTGACGTTCCGGGAGGCGCTGCGGATGGGGCACAACTACGTCGGCACCGAGCACATCCTGCTCGCACTGCTGGAGGAGGAGGGCGGCGACGGCGTGCTGCGCGGGCTCGGCCTGCAGAAGTCGGCCCTGGAGCCGGCGTTCGAGGCGGTGCTGGCCGAGATCGCCCGCAACGGGGCGGCCTGACCGGCACGCCGGGCACACGGCCACGGGGGCCGTGTGCCCGGCGTGCCGGAATCAGTCGGCGGTGGGGAAGCCGTAGCGGGCGGCGTGCTCCGGGTCGGCCGGGTCGACCTGACGGATGCCGGCGTCGGCGAGGCGTTTGTTCACCTCGTCGAGGTGTTCCCGGACCAGCCGGGCCTCCTCCTCGGTGACCCGGCCGCGGTGCGGTCGCCCGGCGTGCTCGACCGTGCCGTAGTCGATCTTCTCGGTGGCGCGGCGGGCCTTCGGCGGCTTGACCCGCTCGGCGGTGCGCAGCAGCCGCGCCATCGGCACGTCGGTGGCCATCGCGTCGAACTCGCTGGCGGTCAGCACCACCCGGCGCGGCTCACCGTCGCCGTGCCGGTCGTGGATCTCCACCACGGCCACGTCGAGCGCGGCGTCGTCGATGCTCTCCACCTCGACCGGGGTGGCGTCCAGGCGCACGGGGCCGGCGACCAGGTCCGGGTGCTCCAGCACGACGACCTTGACCACCTCGTCGTCGGCGCCCAGCACCTGGCCGGTGAAGTCGGAGACGTGGATCGTCTTCTTGCCCATGCGCGGAGCTTCTCCTGTCGTAGGCCGAAATCGGACCACAAGACGCTACCGCACAGGTGTGCGAAGTCCGGACGCGCGGCGGCCGGTGTGTCGGCGGACGTCAGCCCGTGGTGAGGCCGTGCCAGGCGGAGGTGGGCTGCGTGTTCCGCTCGGTCCACGAGGCGGCCCGGTGGCGGACCCCCCGGTACGCCCGCTGTGCGGGGAAGCGTCCGGCGTCGGCGATGTCCTGCCAGCCGCGTTCCGCGTCCTGCTGGAATCGGTCATTCGGTTCGTGAGGCATGACCACTACCGTCCCAGAGAAACTTGTCCATGTATGGAAATGGATGTGACGCGGGCCCGGCGTCCCCGGTTCCCGGAAGCGCCGGAGCCCTGCGGCCGGCGGCGGACGAAAAGATCGGCGTCCGTCGCTGGCGTGCCGACCCTCTACCCACCGGGCGGGCGGCTCAACCCATGCCCGGCAAACGGGTTCCGCCCGCACCGGCCTACCACCGCGGCGTACCATGATCACGTGCTGGATCGGCGGATGTTCCTCCACCTGGCGACCTGGCTGGGTCAGTGGCCCGCCGGTCCCGGGTTGCACGTCGTCCGGTCGCACCGTCGGGCCCGCCCGGCCTGGGACGGCCGGCTGCGCCCGGCCATCGCGGTCGCGACCGGCGACAGCACCGTGCTCTCGGTGGCCACCGACCGGGTGGAGGCCGTCCGCGCGCTGGTCCGGCGACGGCCGCCCGGCGAGTGGCTCGCCGAGCTGCCGGCGACCGTGGGCACGCCGGAGTTCACCGCACACACCTCCGTGCTGCGCTGGTGCGTCGACCCGGCGCCGCTGCCCGAGGTGGGGGAGTGGTTACCACCAACGCTGCCCGACCTGCCGCCCTGGCTGAAACTGTTCGACCGGGAGGTGCTGCTGGTCCGGGACGCCGACGGCGCATACCTGGCCGGGGCGGGCATCAAGCGGCACGACGCGTACGGGCACGAACTGGCGGTCGGCACGGTGCCGGCGGCGCGCGGGCGGGGGCTGGCTCGGCGCCTGGTCGCGCAGGCGGCCCGCCGGGTGCTGGACGAGGGGGCGGTCCCCACCTACCTGCACGACCCGGTCAACCACGCCTCCGCCCGGGTCGCCGAGGCGGCCGGATTCCCGGACCGGGGTTTCACCTCGTTCGGCGTCTTTCCCCGCTGACCGGTCGGCGCGGACCGTGGATCCCGGGCCGGATCCACGGTCCGCCGCCTTTCCTCCCACGGGCCCCGACATCGGTAACGCTATGTGCGTATCGGGGCGGCGGGCAAGGGGTGGCGCGCGCGTTCCTCCTGTCCGGTTGCGGACTTGACCTGGGGAATCGCTGATCCCCCCGCGATCGGCGTCGGTGACGCAGCGTGTGGATCAGGGTGGGCGCCGTCGGGCCGGCTCAGGCGGCCAGGCCGAGGGTCCGCGCCGCCGCGCGCCCGTTGGCGTAGCTGGCGCCGTAGGTGGCCACGAACGCCCGCGCGGCGCTCGGCCGCCAGGTGCCCGGCCAACCCATCTCGACCACCGTCACCGGATGGGCGGCGGCCAGCGCGTCGACCAGATCCCGCGCCCCGGGCAGCCGATGCAGGTGCCGCCCGACCAGCACGAGCGGGCGGACGCCGGCGAGCCGACGCAACTCGGCCGCGTCGGTCTCGCCGGCCACCGCGCTCACCTGCTCGACCTCGGGGGGCAGGTGCGGGCCCAACCCCCACGGCACCCGCCCCTCCGCGATGGTGGAGGTGGCGTGCACCTGCACCACGAGCGGCGTACCGATGCCGCCGAGATCACCCTCCACGCGCACCGCCCGCAGCGCGGCGGCGTACCCGAGCCCTTCGACCGGCGGGGGCGGGGCG
Organism: Micromonospora sp. DT31; assembly: GCF_049841795.1. Taxonomy (NCBI): domain Bacteria; kingdom Bacillati; phylum Actinomycetota; class Actinomycetes; order Micromonosporales; family Micromonosporaceae; genus Micromonospora; species Micromonospora sp. DT31. Next base: position 15,220 of record NZ_JBNCKZ010000014.1, read on the forward strand.
TCGACGGGCCCGACCCCGGCGGCGAGGGCGGCGACCCGGCCCGCCGCCTCCTCGACCCGGGACCGGGTCAGCCGGCCGTCGCCGAGCGCCGCGACGATCTCCGCGGCCACCCGTTCGACCAGGTCGGCGTCGACCCGCGCGCCGATGCACAGCAGGTCCGCGCCGGCGGCCAACGCGCGGACCGCGCCGGGACCGGCGCCGCCGGCGACAAGCACCGCGCCCTTCATCTCCAGCGCGTCGGTGACGATCGCGCCGGTGAAGCCGTACTCGACGCGCAGCATGTCGTGCAGGACAGCACGGCTGAACGTGGCCGGCCCGTCACCGGTCAGCGCCGGCACCCGGATGTGGGCAGTCATCACCGCGCGAACGCCCGCGTCGACGGCGGCGGCGAACGGCGGCAGGTCACGTTCCCGCAGCACGGCCGGGGGTACGTCGACGGTGGGCAGCTCGTGGTGGGAGTCGGCGACGGTGGCGCCGTGCCCGGGGAAGTGTTTGGCGCAGGCGGCCACACCCGTCGACTGGAGACCGGTGACCGCGGCGGCCGAGTGGACCGCGACCCGCTTCGGGTCGGCGCCGAACGAGCGGGTGCCGATCACCGGGTTCTCGTCGGCGGTGTTCACGTCCACCGTGGGCGCCAGGTCGAGGGTGACGCCGAGGGCGGCCAGGTCCGCGCCGATCGACGCGTACACCTGCCGGGTGAGGTCCGGGTCGTCGACCGCGCCGAGCGCGGCGTTGCCCGGGTACGGGCTGCCGGTGGCGTGGGCCAGCCGGGTCACGTCGCCGCCCTCCTCGTCGATGGCGACGATCACGTCGGGGCGGCCGGCGCGCAGCGCCGCGGTGCAGGCCGCCACCTGGGCCGGGTCGTGGACGTTCGTGCCGAACAGGGTGTGCCCGGCGAGCCCGTCGGCGAGCAGGTCGACCGCCCAGTCCGGCGGAACCGGCCCGGGATGGGCGGCCAGCAGCGTGCCCAGCGCGAGCCGGCGCAGTCCTGGATCCAACCCCACGAGTGTCCCCTTTCCCTGCCGGGTCGTCCGAGCTGCCCCGATGGGGGTGGCCGATACGCTGGCGGGCGCCCCACGGCAGGCGTTTTGTGGTTAGCAAACTTTACTGAAAATCGAGGACGTTGGCATGAGTGCGACCCGGCTGCCCGGCACCCCCCGACTCCTGCGGGCGCTCAACGACCGTGCGGCGCTGGAGCTGCTGTTGGAGCGCGGCCCGCTGACCCGGGCCCGGATCGGCGAGCTGACCGGGCTGTCCAAGGTCACCGCGTCGCAGCTCGTCGAGCGGCTGGAGGAACGCGGCCTGGTCGCCCGGGTCGGTGAGCAGGCCGGTGGGCGGGGCCCGAACGCCCAGCTCTACGCGGTCCGGCCGGGCAGCGCGTACGTGGTCGGCGTGGACGTGGGCGCGGAGCGGGTGGTGGCCGCCTGCGCCGACATCACCGGCGCGGTGACCGGCCGGGTGGAGCAGTCCACCCGGGACACCGACGACCCGGTGGGCGTGGTGCACAACGCGGTGGTGCAGGCGGCCGGCAGCGCGGGGGCGGAACTGTCCACCGTCCGCCGGGTCGTGCTCGGCACCCCCGGCCTGGTCGACCCGCAGACCGGCGACATCACCTTCGCGTTCAACCTGCCCCGCTGGCACAGCGGCCTGCTCGCCGCGCTCCGCGAGGACCTGGACACCCCGGTGGTGTTCGAGAACGACGTGAACCTGGCCGCGGTGGCCGAGGCGCAGTCCGGCGCGGCGCGGGGCACCGCCGACTTCGTCCTGGTGTGGGTGGACGCGGGCGTCGGACTGGCGATCATGTTGGGCGGGCGGCTGCACCACGGCAGCAGCGGCGCGGCCGGCGAGATCGGCTACCTGCCGGTGCCCGGCGCGCCCATCCCGCGGGACGCCGCCAAACGGGCCAAGCCGGCGTTCCAGCAACTCGTCGGCGCCGACGCGGTGCGGGCGGTGGCCGCCGACCACGGGTTCGCCGTGGCGATGTCGGCCGAGCCGGGCGTGGCCGCGGCCGAGGCGGTACGCGCGGCCGTCGCCGCGGGGGCCGCCGGTGAGCCGATGCTCGACGAGCTGGCCCGCCGGCTGGCCCTCGGCGTGGCGAGCACCTGCGTGGTGCTGGACCCGCCGCTGGTGGTGCTCGCCGGCGCGATCGGGCAGGCCGGTGGGGCGGCGTTGGCCGACCGGGTGCAGCACGAGGTGGCCGCGATCACCCTGGTGCGGCCCCGGGTGGTGACCACCGGCCTGCCCGAGGAGCCGATCCTGCGGGGCGCGCTGCGCACCGCGCTGGACGCGGTCCGCGACGAGGTGTTCGGGTCGACGGTCGGCTGACTCCCGTCCGTCCGCCCGCCCCATGCGAAGGAATCTTTCACCAGCCGCTCTCCGTTCGCAAGGAGTTGCCGATCAGATGAGGTCGCGGCGGCGGAACACGGTGAACGCGCCGGCCACCAGCGCGCCGGTGAGCGCCAGCAGAACCACCAGCCCCGACATCCAGGTCACCGTGTAGGAGCCGTCGCAGAAACCGTCGAACCCGGTGGTGCAGCCACTGCCGTCCCAGAACCGCACCCCACCGGTCAGCCAGGCCGCCAGATAGCTGGACAGCATGAACCGGTCCGACTGGCCGACATCCAGGATCTCGAACACCATCCGTGCGCCGAGTTCCCACACCACGAGGTACGCGGCCACCGCGCCGAGCGCCGCCGACGTGTGCCGCCCCACCGTCGCTATCGCGAACCCGAGTGCCGCGGCGAGCAGCACCAGCGCCAGCCCACGCCCCCATTGCCCGGCCAGCGAAGACCAGTCGGTGCGCCCGATCAGGCCGGACGCCTGGCCGATCAGCCAGAACGCGCCGAGGTATGCCGCCGACGCCAGCACCGACAGCCCGAGCACCCCGCCCAGCAGCGTGCCCAGCTTCGCGGCGAACACCGCCGACCGGCGTGGCCGCCACAGCAGCAGGTTCATCACCCCGCCCGAATTCAGGTCCGCCCCGATGTACGAGGCGCCGACCAGGAAGCCGAACAACACCAGGAAGGCGATCAGGAAGTAGAGCAGCGATTCGGCCTCCTCGGCGAAGACGAAGACGTCGACCAGGTAGTCGGCCGCGGTCGGCAGGCTCTCCGCCCGGGCCGGGTCGATCTGGGCGCAGTCGCGGGGCAGGTACTCGTCCTCACCCGGGCTGAGGCTGCTTTCCTTGATCCGCACGCAGCGGTCGAACGCCAACTCCATCTCGCGCACATCATTGGCGGCCCGCACCTCGGCCCGGCTCAGCTCGACCGCCGTCGGCCGGTGCGAACCGCCGAGCGTGATCACCGCGGTCAGCGCGAAGGCAACGCCCAGCAACACCACCATGAGCTGCACGAAGCGTCGGGCGGCGAGCCGCTCCAACTCGGCACGGACAAGGTTCACGCGTCCACCCCCGGGGTCTCCCGTACGTCGAGGTCGATCACTCCGTCGTACGCCGGCGTGCCGTCCACCTGCCGTGGCAGCGCGGCCTGCTCCCGGTCGGCGGTCAGCTCCAGGAAGACGCTCTCCAGATCCGGCCGCAGCGGAACCAGCTCGCGTACCCACAGCCCCTGCTCACCCAGCGTGCGGCTGATCGCCTCCGGGTCGACCACGCCGGTCACCACCAGATGGTCCGGGTGGGCCGTCACCGACAGGCCGGCGCGGCCCAGCACCTGCTCGGCCCGTTCCGGCTCGGCCACCCGCACCTGCCACTGGTGCTGGTCGAACCCGGCGAGGACCTCGTCCACCCGCCCGTGGGTGACCCGCCGGCCCCGACTGATGATCGTCACGTGGTCGCAGATCACCTGGATCTCGGCGAGGATGTGACTGGAGAGCAGCACGGTCACCCCGGCCTCCGCCAGCGACCGGGTGAGGTCACGCATCTCCCGGATGCCGGCCGGGTCCAGCCCGTTCGCCGGCTCGTCGAGGATCAGCAGCTCCGGGTCCTTCAGCAGGGCCGAGGCGACCGCCAGTCGTTGCTTCATGCCCAGCGAATAGCCGCGCACCCGCTCGTCGCCCCGGTCGCGCAGGCCGACCCGCTCCAGCACCTCGTCCACCCGGCTGGTCGGCACGCCGCCGGCCAGGGCCAGCAGGCGAAGCGTCCGGTGGGCGGTGAAGTTGGCGAAGAACTGCGGGCTCTCCACGATCGCGCCGACCCGGCCGGCGACCTGCGGCAACCGCTCCGGGGAGTCGACACCGAGCACGCTCATCCGGCCGGCGTCCGGGCGGACCAGCCCGAGCAGCGCGCGCAGCGTGGTGGTCTTGCCGGACCCGTTCGGCCCGAGGAAGCCGTGCACCTGGCCGACCTCGACGAGCATGTCGAAACCGTCGACGGCGACGCGGCGCCCCCGACGCAGCGTGTGGAACGTCTTGCGGAGACCGGCGATCTCGATGGCCGCGCTCATCCGCGCACCCTCCGGCAGCGGTCAGGCATGGCTTGTTCCTCCGGCGACGGTGACAGGTGACACGGCGCCCCACCCTATGGCGGCGGCGCCACCCATGGGGGGCGGCCGGCCGGCTGCGTGGTTGGATGGTCGGGTGACTGGTGACCTGATCCCCGGCGCCGCGGGCGCCGCCGCCCCCTCGACCGTGGACGCGGATCTGGTGGTCAGCCTCGACGGGGTCGCCGTCAGGCGGTCCGGCACCGCGCTGGTGCACGACGTCGACTGGCGGGTCGAACTGGACGAACGGTGGGTGGTGCTCGGGCCCAACGGCGCGGGCAAGACCACCCTGCTCAACCTCGCCGCCGGCCGGTTGCATCCGAGCAGCGGCATCGCCCACGTGCTCGGCGAGCGCATCGGCCGCACCGACGTCAACGAGCTGCGCACCCGGATCGGCCTGTCCACCGCGACGCTTGCCGAGCGGATCCCCACCGACGAGCGGGTCACCGACGTGGTGGTGACCGCCGCCTGGTCGGTTGTCGGCCGGTGGCGGGAGAACTACGACCGCGCCGACGAGGCGCGGGCCGCCGCGCTGCTGAGCCAGCTCGGCGTCGGCCACCTCGCCGACCGCGCCTACGGCACGCTGTCCGAGGGCGAGCGTAAGCGGGTGCAGATCGCCCGCGCCCTGATGACCGACCCGGAACTGCTGCTGCTCGACGAGCCGGCCGCCGGGCTCGACCTGGGCGGTCGGGAGGATCTCGTCGCCCGGCTCGCCGAGCTGGCGTACGACCCGGACGCGCCGGCGATGGTGCTTGTCACCCACCACGTCGAGGAGATCCCGCCCGGCTTCACCCACGCGCTGCTGCTGCGCGAGGGGGCAGTGGTGGCCCAGGGCCTGCTCACCGACGTGCTCACCGCCGACAACCTGTCGAAGGCGTTCGGCCTGCCGCTGGTCGTCACGCGGTCCGGTGACCGCTGGGCCGCCCGCGCCGCCTGAGCGACGGGACGCCACCGTGTCGCAGACCCGGATCGCCGTCGTCGGCAGCGCCAACATGGACCTGGTCGGCATCGCCGCCGCGCTGCCCCGCCCCGGCGAGACCGTGCTCGGCGACGACTTCGTCATGCTGCCCGGGGGCAAGGGCGCCAACCAGGCGGTCGCCGCGGTACGCGCCGGAGCGTCAGGCGTCTTCCTCGGCGCGATCGGCTCGGACTCCTTCGGCGTGACCTTGCGCGCCCGGATGACCGCCGCCGGGGTGGACACCAGCCACCTGCGGGTGGTCTACGGGCCCTCCGGGGTGGCCCTGGTCATGGTCGGCGGCGCGGGGGAGAACGCCATCCTGGTCACCCCCGGCGCGAACGCCGCGTTCACCGCGCCGACCGCGGAGGAGCTGACCGCCGTACGCGAGGCCGACGTGCTCGTCGCGCAGCTGGAGGTTCCGGTGGAGACGGTGACCGAGGCGGCCCTGGCGGCCCGGTCCGCCGGCACCCGGGTGGTGCTCAACGCGGCGCCGGCCCGGCCGGTGCCGGCGGAGTTGCTGGACGCGACCGACCTGCTGGTGGTCAACGAACCGGAGGCGCAGGCGCTGACCGGCCGGGGCCGGGACGAGCCTTCGGCGCTGCTCGACCTGGTGCCCCGGGCGGTGCTCACGCTCGGCGGCGACGGCGCCTGGTTCGTCGACCGGGACCGGCCGGCGACGCACGTGCCGGCGGTGCCGGTGGACGTGGTCGACTCCACCGCGGCCGGGGACGCGTTCACCGCCGCGCTCGCCGTGGCCTGGGGGGAGGGCCGGGACCTGACCGAGGCGGTGCGGTGGGCGGCGGCGGCCGGCGCGGCCTGCGTCCGCAAGCTCGGCGCGTCCGTGGCCCTGCCGGACCGTGCCGAGATCGACGCGTTGTTCGGCGGGTGATGACAGGGGCCCCTCCACTGCCGGCGGCGTGGGGAAGGGGCCCTTCCTCACACCTCGTCGGTGAGGCGCTCGCCGCGGCGGCGCAGCATGCCGAGCCCGGGGATGCCGGCCACCGCGAGCTTGAGGTCGCGGGTGACGTCCAGCAGGTCGTGCAGGTCGGGGCCGACCCGGTCCAGGGTGGCCAGGATCGGCAGCACGTCCGAGGTGAGGTGCTGCTTGAGCTTCGGCAGTTCGTCGACGAGCCGGATCGCGGCGGTCACCTCCTCCGGGCTGAGCTGCTCGACGAAGCGGGCCGCCATCGGCGCGGCACGGCGCAGCGTCGACTCGTACGCGGCCAGCAGCTCACTCGCGGTGCCGGCCGCCTTCTCGGCGGTGGCAAGCGTGCCGGCCGCCCGCGCTGTCACGGTGACCGCCTCGTCCACCACGCCGGCCGCGCTCCGCGCCACCCGGTCCGCCTCGCCGACCACCACGCCGGCCGTGGCGGACACCCGTTCGGCCTCGGCGACCACCACCGCGGCCGCGGCGGCCACCTCGGTCGCGGTGTCGATCGCGCCGGTGGCGGCGGCGCTGATCACCGCGACCTCGCGGACCGCCGCCTCGGCGTCGGTGAGCACCCGGTCGGTGCGGTCGAGTGTGCCCTCGATCCGGTCGACCACCCCGTCGATCCGCCGGACCAGCGCCTCCACCTGGTCGAGCACGGCGAACGCGCGGGCCGGCACCCCGGCGAAGGTGGCGGCGGAGCCGAGCGCCTGGTCGAGGGCGGAGCGGGTGAGGCCGAGTACGGCACCGGGCCGGGGGAGTGGGATCGCCATGCGGACCAGTGTGCGTCGTCGCGGCCACCGGCGCCGGTCGACGCCGGCGCGGAGCGGCCCCGGTCACGGCCGGGGGTGGCGGAAGTCGGGTCGCCCGCGCCGGTGTCGGCGGGACGCCGGGTCACCGCCGGTCGCCCTGTTGCTCGACGGCGCGTTGCACGGCCCGGTAGATCTGCCCGAACCGCAGCGCGTCGGGCGTGCGGACCAGCATCGTCTCCTGCCCCTGGTGCTGTACCCACAGTTCGTGCACCCGGTTGCCGCGCTCGTAGGAGCGGTCCAGCCAGCCGAGCGGCACCTCCAGGAACGGGGTGAGGGCCAGCCCGATCACCACGAACGCGGCCAGGATGACCAGGGCCAGTTTCCACTGGCCACGGTCCTGCGCCGACCAGGCCAGCGACAGCACGCAGACCACGGCGACCAGCGGCGGCAGCGACAGCAGCAGGACCAGGATCCCGCGTCCCAGGACCCGTCCCCGGACCGCCAGCGTGGTCGTGCCCCGGGCGTGCCAGACGTACGTGACGTCGGCGAGCGCGACGACCTGCCCGCCGGAACGGATGGCCTGCGAGGTGACCTGGACCGCCTCGTCCCGGTAATAGAGGGTCATGAATCAGCCTAACCGCGCGGACCGGTAGCGTGGCGGGCATGACGGGGCATGATGGGGCGGCAACCGGCGACGAGCAGGCGCGCAACGTCGAGGTGGTACGGCGTTACCTGCGGACCTTCGTCACCAAGGACCTGGCCGAGTTGGCCGAGGTGGTCGACGAGGACGTGGAGATCTACGGTTCCGGCACGGCGGTACGCGGGCGCCGCTATCCCGAGGCCGCCGTCTCCTCGCCCGGCCTGACCGTGCTCGACCAGGAGATCAAGGAGATCTTCGCGGCCGGCGACCGGGTGGTGGTGTCGGTGGCGCAGACCTACCGGCGGGACGCGACCGGGGCGACGACGGTGCAGAGCGCCTGCAAGATGTACCGGTTGGCGGGCGGGCGCATCGTGCAGTTCTGGGGCGAGCAGGACACCTACGGCCTGCTGCGTGGGCTGGGTCTGCTGCTGGACGAGCCGGTCACGTTCTGACCGGGGGCGGGCCGGCCGGGCGCGCTCTCCATCGCCCGCTGCACCGCGCGGTAGATCTGGCCGAAGCGCAGCGCGTCGCGGGTGCTCAGCAGGCACACCGGCCGGCCCTGCCAGCGCGCCCACATCTCCATCTCCCGGCTGCCCCGGGTGTAGGAGCGGTCGAGGTGTTCGAAGAGCACGTCGGCGAGCGGGCCGACGGCGAGGCCGAGGAGCACCGACACCCCGACGATGGCGATGGTGACCACGGCGGACCGATGCAGCCAGAGGGCCAGCGCGATGCCCAGCAGCGCGGCCACCAGGGGTCCGACGAGCGCCGCCCCGATCGCGCCCCGGCCGGCGAGCACCCGCCAGGACCGGTCGCCCCGCCGGTGCCACACCGTGGTCAGTTCGGCAAGCGGGTAGGTGTGCTCGTCGACCCGTACGGCCGTGGAGGTGACCCGCACGGACCGGTCGTCGTAGTACGTGATCATGGCTGCGCTCCCGGTAGCGGGACGGACACCACACTGTCTACCCCAACGAGGCGAGTCGTAAGGTTGGCACGCGACTTCGACGAGGAAGTGAGGGCAGCGTGGGCGAGCTCGTCAGGCTGGACGTGAAGGACGGCATCGGCACCATCCGGCTGGAGCGGCCGCCGATGAACGCGCTCAACACCCAGGTGCAGGAGGAACTGCGCGCCGCCGCGGCGGCGGCCACGGCCGACGCGCAGGTGCGCGCCGTGATCGTGTACGGCGGTGAGAAGGTCTTCGCGGCCGGCGCGGACATCAAGGAGATGGCCGATATGTCCTATGTGGACATGGCGGAGCGGGCCGCGGACCTGTCCAGCGCGTTGGGCGCGATCGCGCGGATCCCCAAGCCGGTGGTCGCCGCGATCACCGGGTACGCGCTGGGTGGCGGCTGTGAGCTGGCGCTGGCCTGCGACTGGCGGATCGTGGCCGAGGACGCCAAGCTCGGCCAGCCGGAGATCAAGTTGGGCATCATCCCGGGCGCCGGTGGCACCCAGCGGCTGGCCCGACTGGTCGGCCCGGCCCGCGCCAAGGACCTGATCATGACGGGCCGGATGGTCGACGCGGCCGAGGCGCTGCGGATCGGTCTGGCCGACCGGGTGGTGCCGGCCGCGGAGGTCTACGACGCCGCCGTGGCGTACGTGAAGCCGTTCCTGACCGGACCGGTGCAGGCGCTGCGGGCGGCGAAGGCGGCGGTCGACGGCGGCCTGGACATGGACCTCACCTCCGGCCTGGCCTGGGAGAGCCAGCTCTTCGCGGCGCTGTTCGCCACCGACGACCGGCGTGAGGGCATGGCGGCGTTCGTGGAGAAGCGCAAGCCGGGCTTCACCGGCCGCTGACGCGAGGGCTGTTCACACGCACGCTACCGGCCAGTAGCGTGACAGCGGTCGGGCGACGAGAGGGAGTGGCATGACGGAACGGGTCGAGGGTCACGGTGGCGAACTGGCCATCGCGGCGCTGCGCGCGCACGGCGTACGGGAGATGTTCACGCTCTCCGGCGGGCACGTCTTTCCGCTCTACGACGCCGCCCACCGCACCGGGTTTCCGATCTACGACGTGCGGCACGAGCAGTCCGCCGTGTTCGCCGCCGAGGCGGTGGCCAAGCTCCAGCGCCGCCCCGGTCTGGCCGTGCTCACCGCCGGCCCCGGCGTGACGAACGGTGTCTCCGGCCTGACCAGCGCGTTCTTCAACGCCTCACCGGTGCTGGTGCTCGGCGGGCGGGCACCGCAGTTCCGCTGGGGCTCGGGCAGCCTCCAGGAGATGGACCACCTGCCGCTCGTCGCCCCGGTGACCAAGCACGCCGAGACGGTGTTCAGCGCCGACGACATCCCGCGGGCGGTCTCCGCGGCGCTGACCACCGCGCTGACCCCGCACCGGGGGCCGGTCTTCCTCGACTTCCCGCTGGAGGCGGTCTTCTCGGTCGGTGACGCCGACGTGCCGGCGGTGACCCCACCGGCGCCGATCGAGCCGGACCCGGACGAGGTGGCCCGCGCCGCCGCCCTGATCGCCGGCGCGTCCCGGCCGGTGATCATCGCCGGCTCGGACGTGTACGCGGGTGACGCCGTGGAGGCCCTGCGGGCCGCCGCCGAGGCGCTGCGGGTGCCGGTGTTCACCAACGGCATGGGCCGGGGCGCGCTGCCGCCGCAGCACCCGCTCGCCTTCGCCAAGGCCCGCCGGGTCGCCCTCAAGGGCGCCGACGTGGTCGTGGTGGTCGGCACCCCGCTGGACTTCCGGCTCTCCTTCGGCGATTTCGGCGACGCGCAGGTGGTGCACGTCGTCGACGCGCCCAGTCAGCGGGCCGGGCACGTGCAGCCCGCCGTCGCGCCGGCCGGTGACCTGCGGCTGATCCTGGGCGGCTTCGCCGAGCACACCGGCGACCGGGCCGACCACACCGACTGGATCGCCGAGCTGCGCACCGCGGAGGACGCGGCGAGGGCCCGCGACGCCGAGGAGATGACCGCCGAGACCGACCCGATCCGCCCGGCCCGCGTCTACGGCGAACTGCGCCGGGCGCTCGCCCCGGACTCCATCACCATCGGCGACGGCGGCGACTTCGTGTCGTACGCCGGGAGATACCTGGAGCCGGCCCAGCCCGGCACCTGGCTCGACCCCGGCCCGTACGGGTGCCTGGGCACCGGCATGGGCTACGCCATGGGTGCCCGGGTCAGCCACCCGGACCGGCAGATCTGCGTGCTGATGGGCGACGGCGCGGCCGGCTTCTCGCTGATGGACGTGGAGTCGCTGGTCCGGCAGAAGCTGCCGGTGGTGATCGTGGTCGGCAACAACGGCATCTGGGGGCTGGAGAAGCACCCCATGCGCGCGATGTACGGCTACGACGTGGCCGCGGACCTCCAGCCGGGGCTGCGCTACGACAAGGTCGTCGAGGCGCTCGGCGGTGCGGGCGAGACGGTGGACAAGGCCGCCGACCTCGGGCCCGCGCTGGGGCGTGCCTTCGACTCGGGCGTGCCGTACCTGGTCAACGTGCTGACCGACCCGGCGGACGCGTACCCCCGTTCGTCGAACCTGGCCTGAGTGGCGGCGGGCCGCCGGCCGGGTGACCGGCGGGCGGCCCGTGGCCCGGGCTCAGACCTCCGGGCGGTCCCGTTCGTCCGGCGGGCGCAGCTCGCCCTCGCGGCGACGCAGGTCCTCCTCCCAGAGCCGCAGCCGCTCCTGGTCCTCCTGGCGGGAACGTTCGTCGAGCGAGGCGAGGAACTCGGGGTCGTCGTCGGGCGCGAGCGGACGGCGGGCCGGGCCGGCGGGACCGCGCACGCCGGTGACGCCGGCCGGGCCGTTCGGGCGCTCGCGGCCGACCAGGAACCAGGCGATCGAGCCGACAAGTGGGAAGAGCAGGATGACAGGCACCCAGATCGCCCGGGGCAGCGCCTTGACCTGCTCCTTCTCGGCGGAGAGGCAGCTGATCAGCGCGCAGGCGGCGAGGGCGACCTGGATCAGAAAGAGCAGCACGTAGACGCGGACCATGCCCCATGATGGCTCACCCGAGCAGGTCAGCGCACCCCGCCGAGCAGGTGGGCGACGCCGAGCAGGGCCAGCCCGGCCGCGCCGAGCGCGGTCAGCGGCACCGACCAGCGGGCCGGCCGGCGCGGCCCGACGCCGGTGGCCCGGCGCCAGTTGACCACCAGCAGGGTGAGCCAGATCGCCACCGCCGCCCCGGCCAGCGCCGCGTCCACCGCCCGGCCCCCGAACGCCGGGCGGAGCTGGAGCAGCAGCACCGCGGTCAGGGTGAGCAGCGTCCGCCGCCAGGCCAGCCGGGTCCGCTCGGGTTGCAGGCCGGGGTCGCGGGTCACGTGCGCGGTCCGAGCAGCAGGGCGACCACCAGCAGCGCCGCGCCCACGGCGACGGCCAGGGCCAGCACCGCCGGGAACCGCGACGCGGGCAGCTCCTCGCCCAGCCGCATGGCCCGTTCGGTACGCGCCCAGTGGTCCACCGCCCGGATCGACACCGCCGCGCCGATCAGCAGCAGCCCGACGGCGAGGGCCTCGCGCAGGTGACTCAGGGGCAGCGGCGGCAGGAACTGCGCGGCGGCCAGCCCGCCCGCGACGAACGCCAGCCCGGTCCGCAGCCAGGCCAGGAACGTCCGTTCGTTGGCGAGCGAGAAACGGTAGTCCGGTGGGCTGCCGACCGAGCGCAGCTCACGCGGGTCGAACCACTGCCTGATCGACTCCCACACGCCGTCGATTATCCGCTTTGCCCCCTGCCTAGCCTGAGGGGATGACCGATCTTGACGCGCGAACCCTGCGGAACGCCTATGACAGCCAGATCCGTCCGGAGCTGCCGGACCCGTTGCCGGCCGGGGTGACCGTGGAACGCGACGGTCCGCTGTTCCGCGTCGTCGGCCTGGACCACCGTGGCTTCCTCACCTACCGCACGCTCGACGGCCTGGCCGGCGCCGAGCTGGACGCGCTGATCGCCCGGCAGGTCGAGTTCTTCCGGGCCCGGGGCGAGGCGGTCGAGTGGAAGCTCGCCGGTCACGACGAACCGGCCGACCTGGGGGACCGGCTGCGCGCCGCCGGTTTCGTCCCGGAGGACGAGGAGACCGTCGTGGTCGGCCCGGTCGCGCCGCTCGCCGCCGCCGTCCCGGTGCTTCCGGACGGCGTACGCCTGCGCGAGGTCACCGGCCGTGCCGACCTGGAGCGGATCGCCGCCATGGAGGAGGAGGTCTGGCACGACGACCGGGGGCACCTGGTGATCGGCCTGGGCCGGGAGATCGACGCCGACGGGCAGTCGATCACGGTGGTGGTGGCCGAGGCGGGGGAGACGGTGATCAGCGCCGGCTGGATCCGCTACCAGCGTGGCACCGGTTTCGCCAGTCTCTGGGGCGGTTCGACGCTGCCGCAGTGGCGCAGGAAGGGCATCTACCGGGCGCTGGTGGCGTACCGGGCGCGGCTGGCGCAGCAGCGCGGCAAGACGTTGATGCAGGTGGACTGCTCGCCGGACAGCCGGCCCATCCTGGAGCGGCTCGGTCTCGTTGCGGTCACCACCTCCACGCCCTACGTCTACACTCCGTGATCATGGAGCGGTTGACGGCGGACGAGCGGCTCACCCTGAAGACCGGCGCGTTCGGGGCCGTCTTCCTGGTCTCCAACGCCGTGCCCGGGGTGCTGGCGATGGTGCGGGAGAGCTTCGCCGCCTCCGGGGCGCTGGCCGAGGTGGGGGGCGTGGTCAAGGAGGCGCTCACCACCGGCCCGCTGCCGCAGCTGCCCCGGGGCCCGGTCCCGCAGGTCGAGTCCGTGGTGCTGCCCGCGTTGGGCCGGTCGGTGGAGATCCTGGGCGCCAAGTCGCCGGGCGACGTCGAGACGTACCGGTCGGTGGTGCTGGCCGCGGCGGAGCGGGTGGCGCGGGCGCACCGGGGGATCGAGCCCGCCGAGGCGGCGGCGATCGAGAAGGTGCGGCGGGCGCTCGACGAGCCGACCGGGCAGTGGTGAGTTGCGTCACTCCGGGTCACCGGGGTGGCCATACTACTTGCGGGTAACCTTGGCTCGTGGGCAAGTGCACAGCGCCCCGCGGTTGACCGACGTTGCGTCACGCGGGAGGCTGCGCCCGTGACCGGGCGAGTGATCGCTACACCAAACAGGAGGGTCGTCGAAGCGCGATGAACATCGTCGTACTCGTCAAGCAGGTGCCCGATTCGGGCGCGGACCGCAACCTGCGTGCTGACGACAACACCGTCGACCGCGGTTCGGCGAACAACGTCATCAACGAGATGGACGAGTACGCCATCGAGGAGGCGTTGAAGATCAAGGAGGCGAACGGCGGCGAGGTCACCATCCTGACCATGGGTCCGGACCGGGCGACCGAGTCGATCCGCAAGGCGCTCTCCATGGGCCCGGACAAGGCGGTCCACGTCGTCGACGACGCCCTGCACGGTTCCTGCGCCGTGGCCACCTCGAAGGTGCTCGCGGCCGCTCTCGGGCAGCTCAACGCCGACCTGGTTCTCTGTGGCGCCGAGTCAACCGACGGCCGGGTCCAGGTCATGCCGCACATGATCGCCGAGCGGCTGGGCGTGGCCGCGCTCACCGGCGCGCGCAAGCTCACCGTCGACGGCGGCACGCTTACCGTCGAGCGGCAGACCGAGGAGGGCTACGAGGTGGTCACCGCCTCGACGCCGGCAGTGGTCTCGGTCTGGGACACCATCAACGAGCCGCGCTACCCGTCGTTCAAGGGCATCATGGCGGCCAAGAAGAAGCCGGTGCAGACGCTCTCCCTGGGTGACCTGGGCGTGGCCCCGGCCGAGGTGGGCTTCGACGGCGCCACCAGCGCCGTGGTCGAGCACTCGAAGCGCCCGCCGCGCTCCGGCGGCGAGAAGATCACCGACGAGGGCGAAGGCGGCGTGAAGCTTGTCGAGTTCCTCGCCACCGAGAAGTTCGTGTGAGGGGTCTGGACATGTCTGAGGTTCTCGTCGTCGTCGAAGCCACCCGGGAATTCGGCGTCAAGAAGGTCACCCTTGAGATGCTCACCCTCGCGCGCGAGCTGGGCACCCCGAGCGCGGTGGTGCTCGGCGGCGCCGGCGCCGCCGAGGCGCTGGGCGCCAAGCTGGGCGAGTACGGCGCGGAGAAGATCTACGCCGCCGAGGGCGAGGAGATCGACGGCTACCTGGTGGCGCCCAAGGCCACCGTGGTCGCCGAGCTGGTCAAGCGGGTCCAGCCGGCCGCCGTGCTGCTCGCCTCGTCCCAGGAGGGCAAGGAGATCGCCGCCCGCCTCGCGGTGAAGCTGGACAACGGCATCCTGACCGACGTGGTCGGCCTGGCCGCCGACGGCACCGCCACCCAGGTCGCGTTCGCCGGCTCCACCATCGTCAAGGCCAAGGTCACCAAGGGCCTGCCGCTGGTCACCGTCCGGCCGAACTCGCTCAACCCCACCCCGGCCGCGGCCACCCCGGCGGTCGAGCAGCTCACCGTGTCGGTCACCGACGCGGACAAACTCGCCAAGGTCGTCGACCGGGTCGCCGAGCAGAAGGGCTCCCGCCCCGAGCTGACCGAGGCGTCGGTGGTCGTCTCCGGCGGTCGCGGTGTCGGCAACGCCGACAACTTCAAGCTGGTCGAGGAGCTGGCCGACCTGCTCGGCGGCGCGGTCGGCGCGTCCCGCGCGGCGGTCGACTCCGGGTTCTACCCGCACCAGTTCCAGGTCGGTCAGACCGGCAAGACCGTCTCCCCGCAGCTCTACGTCGCGCTGGGCATCTCCGGCGCGATCCAGCACCGGGCCGGCATGCAGACCTCGAAGACCATCGTCGCGGTGAACAAGGACGGCGAGGCACCCATCTTCGAGCTGGCCGACTACGGCGTGGTCGGCGACCTGTTCAAGATCGTCCCGCAGGCCGCCGAGGAGATCCGCAAGCGCAAGTGAGCATGGCGTGGAGAAGGCCGCCGCCCGGATCATCCGGGCGGCGGCCTTTCTCGTAGGGAGCTGATCGGCGGGCCGGGGAGCTGAGCCGGCCCGCCGATCAGCCCGTCAGGGTGCCCCTCAACAGGCTGTCGCCGGAGTGGCGGGTGTTGTTGTCGAACTGCTCGGCGCTGATGTCGACCACGGTGTAGGTGCGCAGATCCACGTTCGGGGGAATCGGCAACAGCGCCTCCCCCGATCCGTTGCTCAGCGTGCCCACGGAGAACATCTTCATCGTGCCCGGATCGATCAGCCAGACCTCGTAGTACCCCGGAATGCGCGGGAGATTCGCCACGTGCAGATGCAACTGGTTGTCCCCGAGCACGCGGGCGTCGCCGGAGGCGTCCTTCGGCGTCGCGCCGAACGCGGCAAGCGGCGCGCTGGCCAGGACCGTCGGCTGCGGGTCGGGCTCGTCGGTGCCGGTACCGAGCACCGCGGCGGTGCCGGCCACGCCGATCACCGCGGCGGCGGTGGCGGTGACCACCGTGGTCGCCCAGTTCGGCCAGCGCCGCCCCCGGCGGGTACGCCGTCGCGCGCCGGGCGCCGCAGCCGGCTCGACCGGGTCCGCCGGGCGCGGCACGCGCCGATCGGCGAGCGTCGGCAACTCCTCGGCGGCGCGGATCTCGGCGACGATGCCCTGCCACAGGTGCTCCGGCGGGTCGGGCAGGTCGGTCAGGCCCTGGGTGCTCGCGCCGAGCCCGGCGACGTGCTGAAGCGTCTCCATCTCGCCCCGGCAGTGGCCGCAGGTGTCCAGATGGGTGGCTTCACCGTCAGCGGCCTCGCTCTCACCGAGCGCCAGAAAGACCAGCCGGTCGTGGTCCAGGTGCTGCACCGTCCACCTCCCATCTGCGTTTCAGGCTCTGCATGCCGCGTCGGATGTGACTCTTGACCGTGCCGAGCGGCACTCCGGTCACGGTCGCGATCTGCTGGTGTGTCAGGTCGTCGTAGAACGCCAACTCCAGCATCCGACGTTGCTCGTCGGGGAGCCGGGCCAGCTCGTCGGCGACCACCAGCCGGTCGACCACCGTGTCCGGGTCGGGACCGGTGGCGGCCGGCTCGGGTAGTCGCCGCACCGTCTCCACCACCCTGGTCTCCCGGGCCGCGGCCCGGATCCGGTCGACCGCCTTGCGTCGCCCGATGCCGAGCAGCCAGCCGATCAGCGAACCCTTCGTCGGATCGAACGTCTCGCGGCCGAGCCAGGCGGCGACGAACGTCGCCTGGGTCACGTCCTCGGCGTCACTGCGGTTTGCGAGCGTCGTGGTGGCCAGGTGCAACACCGCCCGGCCGTATCGGTCGTACGCCTCTCGCAGGGCTGCCTCGTCGCCGTCGCGGAATCGCGTCGCGAGGTCGTCCTCGCCCGGTGGTTCGGGGCCCTGCCTGACCGCCGTCACCGGGCGGCTCGCCTTCCGTGGGGCATACCCGACTGTAACTCCCACAGCCCTCACCCCACTCTCCGGTGTGTCCGCCGCGACCCCCCGTCACCTTTCCTTCGTCGCCGTGGGGTCGGACGGATGCGTGCCGGGGAGGAAAAAGAAAACGGATTCGGGCGCATCCGGGGGTGCCGGAGCCGGCGTAACCCGTTCTGCAAGCCAGGCCTGACGAATCAGCATGAACCACCAGGAGGCAGACAATGCAGTACGCGATGTTCCGTCGGGTCGCCGCGGGCGGTGCGGTAGCCGCCCTGACCTTCGCCGGAGTCGGCGCCGCCACCATGAGCCCGGCCTACGCCGCCTCGTCGAAGGTCTCCGTGGTCCACGGCATCCCGGACACCCCGGTCGACGTGTACGTCAACGGCGAGAAGACGCTCAACAACTTCAAGCCCGGCGACGTCGCCGGCCCGCTCACCCTGCCCGAGGGCGATTACGACATCGCCCTGACCAAGCCCGGTGAGGCGATCGACAAGGCGATCCTGAAGGTGGACGACGCCGCGGTGCCGGGCGGGGCCAACATCAGCCTCGCCGCCCACCTCAGCGCCGACGGCAAGCCGCAGATCACCCCGTTCGTCAACGACGTGTCCAAGGTGGGTGCGGGCAAGGCGCGGCTGATCGTCCGGCACACCGCCGCCGCCCCGGCCGTCGACGTGCGGGCCGGCGGCAAGCCGGTCTTCGAGGGCCTGACCAACCCGAAGGAGGCCAAGGCCGACGTGGCCGCCAGCGCCGTGAAGGCGGACGTGGTGCTCGCCGGCACCGACACCGTCGCCATCGGCCCGGCCGACCTGAACCTCAAGGAGGGCACGGCCACCATCGTCTACGCGATCGGCTCCGCCGAGGCCAAGAACCTGGACGTGGTGGCGCAGACCATCAGCGGCCTGCACTCGGCCCCCGGTGGCGTGCCCAGCGGCACCGGCGGCCAGGCCGGCACCGGTGTGGACACCTGGTGGTACGTGCTGGCCGGCGCCGGCGTGCTGCTCCTGGTCGGCGGCGGGGCGCGGGTGGCCACCGCCCGGACCGGTCGCCGATGAGGCTGGGTAACCGCGGGGCGCTGGCGGCGATGGCCGCCGGCGCCGCCGCGCTCACCCTCGCCACGGTGGTGGCGTGCGGGTCCCAACCCGCCGAGGACGTCGGCGCCGACGAGGCGGCGGCCCTGGCCACCGCCACGCCCACCCCGACACCGTCGGCGGCCGACCAGGGGTCGGTGCCGGTGAACCCGGGCGCGCTGCCGTCGGACGGCGCGATCGTGCCGCCGGTGAAACTGCGTATCCCGCCGATCAAGGTCACCGCCACGGTCAACCCGGTCGGCGTCAACGAGCGCACCGACGAGTTCGAGGTGCCGCCCAGCGTGGACCAGGTCGGCTGGTACCGGTACGGCCCAGGGCTGGAGGCCGGATCCGGCTCGGTGGTGATCGCCGGGCACGTGGACAGCGCCGACCAGGGCAAGGGGGCGTTCTTCCGGCTCCGCGAACTGGGCCGGGGGGACATCCTCACCGCCACCGGCTCCGACGGCGAGGAGCGCCGCTACCGGGTGGTGGCCCGGGAGGAGTACCGCAAGTCGAAGATCCCGCTGGACCGCTACTTCGCCCGCGACGGCAAGCCCCGCCTGACGTTGATCACCTGCGGCGGGCCGTTCGACGCGAAGACCCGCAGCTACCGGGACAACATCGTGGTCACCGCGGTACCCGCCTGAGACACCGGACCGCCCCGTCCCACTCCCGCCGGGAGGGGCGGTCCGGCCCCCGGCTGCGGATCCGCGGGCCGTTAGGCTGAACGGTGATGGCATACCTGGATCACGCGGCGACGACCCCGATGCTCGACGAGGCACTCGAGGCGTATGTCGCGACCGCCCGCGAGGTCGGCAACGCGTCGTCGCTGCACGCGGCGGGTCGTCGCGCCCGTCGGCGCGTGGAGGAGTCCCGGGAACGGGTGGCCGCCGCGCTCGGCGCCCGCCCCTCCGAGGTGATCTTCACCGGGGGCGGGACGGAGAGCGACAACCTAGCCGTGAAGGGCATCTTCTGGGCCCGCCGGGCGGCCCACGCGGACCGGGCCCGGGTGGTTTCCAGCGCCGTCGAGCACCACGCCGTGCTGGACGCGGTGGACTGGCTGGTCGAGCACGAGGGGGCGCAGGTCGGCCGGCTGCCTGTCGACGCGACCGGGCGGCTCGACCCGGAAGGGCTGCGCGCCGAGCTGGCCGAGCACGGCGAACGGGTCGCGGTGGTCACCGCCATGTGGGCGAACAACGAGGTCGGCACCGTCCAGCCGGTGACCGAGCTGGCCGCGGTCGCCGCCGCGTACGGGGTGCCGTTCCACACCGACGCCATCCAGGCGGTCGGGCAGGTGCCTGTCGACTTCGCCGCCAGCGGGGTGTCCGCGCTCACCGTGACCGGGCACAAGCTCGGCGGGCCGACCGGTGTGGGTGCGCTGCTGCTGGCCCGCGACGTGGCCGCGACGCCCCTGCTGCACGGCGGCGGCCAGGAGCGCGACGTGCGCTCCGGGACGCTCGACACCGCCGGCATCGTCGCGTTCGCGGTCGCCGTCGAGGTCGCGGTGAAGGGCCAGCAGCAGTACGCGACCCGGGTCGCCGCGCTCCGCGACGAACTTGTCGACCGGGTGCGGCGGGCGGTCCCCGAGGTGGTCTTCAACGGCGACCCGGCCGACCGGCTCCCCGGCAACGCGCACTTCTCCTTCCCGGGCTGTGAGGGGGACGCGCTGCTGCTGCTGCTGGACGCGCACGGCATCGCCTGCTCGACGGGCTCGGCCTGTTCCGCCGGGGTGGCCCAGCCCTCGCACGTGCTGCTGGCGATGGGCGCCGACGACGACCGGGCCCGGTCGTCGCTGCGCTTCACGCTCGGGCACACCAGCACCGGCGCGGACATCGACGCGCTGATCGCCGCCCTGCCGGCCGCGGTGGAACGGGCCCGCCGCGCGGCCGCCCTCCGCACCCCCCGCTGATCCGGATACGCTCGGTGCGGATGAGGGGAGTGGGCCGGTGAGGGTTCTGGCGGCGATGTCGGGCGGGGTGGACTCCGCCGTGGCGGCGGCGCGGGCGGTGGAGGCCGGTCACGACGTGACGGGCGTGCACCTGGCACTGGCCCGCAACCCGCAGACCTACCGCACCGGCGCGCGGGGCTGCTGCACGCTTGAGGACTCCCGGGACGCCCGCCGTGCCGCCGACGTGCTGGGCATCCCGTTCTACGTGTGGGACATGGCCGACCGGTTCCACGACGACGTGGTCGACGACTTCGTCGCCGAGTACGCCGCCGGCCGTACCCCGAATCCCTGCCTGCGCTGCAACGAGAAGATCAAGTTCGCGGCGGTGCTGGACCGGGCCGTCGCCCTGGGCTTCGACGCCGTGGTCACCGGTCACCACGCCCGGCTCGGCGCGGACGGGCTGCTGCGGCGCAGCGTCGACGCGGCCAAGGACCAGTCGTACGTGCTGGCGGTGCTGACCCGCGCGCAGCTCGACCGGTCGATCTTCCCGCTCGGCGACTCGACCAAGGTCGAGGTGCGCGCGGAGGCCGCCCGGCGCGGCCTCGCCGTGGCCGACAAGCCCGACTCGCACGACATCTGCTTCATCGCCGACGGCGACACCCGCGGCTTCCTCGCCGAGCGGCTCGGCGAGGCGCCGGGCCAGGTGGTGGACGCGCTCACCGGCGCGGTGGTGGGGCAGCACAGCGGCGCCTACCAGTACACGGTGGGGCAGCGGCGCGGGCTGCGCCTGGACCGCCCGGCGTCGGACGGCCGGCCCCGCTACGTGCTGTCCATCACCCCGACCACGAACACGGTGACGGTCGGCCCGGCCGAGGCGCTCGAGGTCTCCGACGTGCGTGCCACCCGCCCGGTGTGGACCGGCGGGCCGCGCCCGGACGGCCCGATCGAGTGCGAGGTGCAGTTGCGGGCGCACGGTGACGTGGTGCCGGCGGCCGTCGAGGTCGACACCGACGGACTGCGGGCGTCGCTGCGCCGGCCGGTCCGGGGTGTCGCGGCCGGTCAGGCGATCGTGGCCTACCGGCCGGACCCGGCCGGCGACGTGGTTCTCGGCTCCGCCACCATCACCGGCTGACCTGGCAGATCCGCCGTATCGCCCCCGGGCCTGCCCGGGTCGACGAGAATCGGGCTGGTCTTACAGGCGGTGAGCCAGTTCTTCCTCAGCCTCGCCGAATGGCTCGGCCAGACCGGCGCGTTCGGCGTCTTCGCCGCCTCTGCGTGGTGGCGTTCGTCTTCGTCTGGCGGCTGCTGCCGGAGACCAAGGGCAGGCCGCTGGCGCAGATCCAGCAGATGTGGCTGGACGAGGCAAACCGCTGACCGGCCGCGACCGGTCGACCGGCGTCGCGCAACCGGTCGCGGACCACCGGATACCCTTCGCCCGTGACAGATCACGCGTGGTCCTGGCCCGCCGCAGCAGCCACCGGCATCGGCTCGCTGCCCGGCACCGACATCGCCGAGGCGCAGCGGATCGTGCTCGGTGAGCTGCCCGCCCTGCCGCACCTGCCCGAGCTGCCCGCCCGGGGGCCGGGCGCGGACCTGGTCGGCCGCACCGCCGGCCTGCTGGTCGAACTGCCGGTCGAGCTGTACGCGGCCCGCTGGCGGGTCGCCGCGCGCCCGGGGCGGGACCTGCGGCGCGCCCGGGACCTGATGGAACGCGACCTGGACCAGCTCGCCGAGCAGGCCGAGGAGTACGCCGGCCCGGTCAAGGTCCAGGCCGCCGGCCCGCTGACCCTGGCCGCCGCGTTGGAGCTGCCGATCGGCGGTCCGATGCTGCGCGACCCGGGCGCGGTGCGCGACCTGGCCGGATCGCTGGGCGAAGGGTTGCGGGGGCACGTCGCCGCGGTGGCCCGGCGGCTGCCCCACGCCTCGGTGCTGCTTCAGCTCGACGAGCCGTCCCTGCCGGCGGTGCTGGCCGGTCGGGTGCCGACCGAGAGCGGCCTCGGCACCCACCGTCCGATGGAGTCGGAGGTGGCCCGGGCCCTGCTTGGCGGCGTGCTGGAGGCGGCCGGTGTGCCGACGGTGGTGCACTGCTGCGCGCCCGACGTGTCGCTGGAGCTGATCCGCTCGACCGGCGCGGTCGGCGTCGCCCTCGATCTGTCGCTGGTCACCGACCTCGACCCGCTCGGCGAGGCGATCGACGCCGGGTTCGGCCTGCTGGCCGGCGCCGCGCCGACGCTGCCGCCGCCGACCGGCCGGCCTCCCACGTCGGCCGAGGTGGCCGACCGGGTCCGCCGGGTCTGGGACCGGCTCGGTTTCCCCCGCAGCCGGCTGGTCGGGCAGGTGGTGGTCACGCCCGCCTGCGGCCTGGCCGGGGCCACCCCGGCGTACGCCCGGGCGGTGCTGGCCGCCTGCCGGGACGCGGGCCGCCGGCTCGCCGAGGAGTGACATTCTCCGTCGTACCCCGGGGGCAGAATGACCGGCATGATTGGACAACTGCGCTCCACCGTGATCGATTGCCCAGACCCGCGCGCACTTGCCGGCTTCTACGCCGAGCTGCTCGGCCTGCCGCTGTCCGAGGAGAACTCCGACGGCGACGAGTGGGTGGTGCTCGGTGGCTCGCCGGGGCACCAGCCGCGACTCGCCTTTCAGAAGGCGCCGGGCCTGCGCGCCCCTGACTGGCCCGACCCGGAGCGTCCGCAGCAGTTCCACCTGGACGTGACCGTGGACGACATCGAGGCGGCCGAGCAGGCGGCGTTGGCGCTCGGCGCGCGGCGGCTGCCCGGCGAGGGGGAGGGCTTCCGGGTCTACGCCGACCCGGCCGGTCACCCGTTCTGCCTCTGCTGGGACTGACCTCCCGTTCCTTGCGCGGTCGAGGCATGATCACCACCGTGACCGCCTCCACCGCACGTCGCGCCGCCGGCTCGCTGTTCGGCCTGGCCTACGGCGACGCCCTGGGCAAGCCGACCGAGTTCCTCACCGTCACCGAGATCGTCCGGCGCTACGGCCCGGACGGTCCGCGCGAGCTGACCGGTGATCCGGCGCTGGTGACCGACGACACCCAGATGGCGCTGGCCGTGGCGTGGGCGTTGCACGACGCGCCCACGTACACGGCCGGGGTGGTGGAGCCGCTGCTGCGGCAGCGCTTCCTCGACTGGGCGGCCAGCCCGGAGAACAACCGCGCCCCCGGGATGACCTGCCTGCGCGCCTGCGGTGAGCTGGCCCGGGGCGCCCGCTGGCAGGACGCCACGGTCGCCGGTTCGAAGGGCTGCGGCGCGAACATGCGGGTCACCCCGGTCGGGCTGCTCGACGTCGACCTCGACACGATGGCGGGGCTGGCCCAGCTCCAGGCCGGCCTCACCCACGGGCACCCGACCGGGCTGGCGGCCAGCGAGCTGACCGCGTACGCGGTCCGGCTGCTGCGTGACGGCGCGGCGTTGCCGGAGCTGCCCGGCCGGCTCACCGCGCGGGCCCGGGAGCAGCGCTCGGTCTACCGGGAAGACTGGCTCGGTGACCTGTGGCGGCACTCGGGCGCGGGTGACCCGGCCGGGTTCGTCGCCGAGGGTTGGGACGAGTGCCTGCGGACGCTCGACCGGCTGGCGGCCGCGCTGGCCCGGCCCGACGACGGCGGCGACCCGTGCCGGCTCACCGGCGAGGGGTGGGTGGCCGAGGAGGCGTTGGCCACCGCGCTGCTCTGCGCACTGCGGCACCCGGACGACCCGGTCGCCGCGCTGGCCCGGGGCGCGACCACCGCCGGCGACTCCGACTCCATCGCCGCGCTGGCCGGCGCGTTCGTCGGGGCGGCGCACGGGATGGCCGCCTGGCCGCCCGGTTGGGCCGGGCGCATCGAGTACGCCGACCAGCTCGGCGCGCTCGCCGACGCGTTCGACAGCGGCGTGCGCTAGCGGACGAGGGGCGCGCGTCCGCCGGCGACGAGGGCGCGGGCCCTCGCCTCCCCGGGGCGGCTCAGCCGGTGAGGTGCGGCAGTCGGCTGACTCCGCGCCACAGGGCCGGGTCGCAGGTGCCGGCCCGGTCGGCGAAGGCGGTAAGCGGCACCGGGATCGGCTCGCTGACGTCGAGGAAGCTGTCGTGGTCGGCGTCCGGGTCCCAGTCCCGGGTCGGGATCGGCAGATGGTCGTCCCGATCCGACTTGTCCTGGCTGGTGATCTTGAGTACGTCGGCGTCCCGGCCGTCGACCCGCAGCACAAGGCAGGGGCGCACCTTGGATCCGGTCGCGTCGGCGTAGGGCACGTCCGCCCACCAGATCTCCCCGGGCCGGGGCGTCGGCCCGGTCGGCCGGTCGGTGCCGCGCGGCCTCGGCGCCGTGCCGGCCCGGGCGCGGTCGCCGCGCGGGACTGCCCCGGCCCGGTCGCGGCCCGGCCGCCCGGTACCCGGTCGGCCCCGCTCGTCGGATCGGCCCCGCTCGTCGGATCGGCCGCGCTCGTCGGATCGGCCGCGTCGGGTGCGCGGCCGCCGCCGGTCGCCGGTCCGGCCCGTGCCGGTGGACCGCTCGGCCACCCGGCGACGCCACTCGTTCCACAGCCAGCCGGCCGCAACGCAGGCCACGATCACCAGCGCCCAGATCACACCGTCGCGCATGTGTACCCCGCCCTCCGTCCGTTCCGCCGCCGCGATCGTCGCACGGCCGGCCGCCGGCCGCCCGACGGCGCGACACGCGCCCACCCGGGCACCGATTCGCCTGCTCACCGCGCGGGTGGCCGGACGGTTGTCAGTCCCGACCGATACCGTTCGGTGGACGCGCGAGCAGCACGGGAGCGCGAGCAGCACGGGAGGTCGTCAGCGGTGACTGAAGGAGCAGCGGTGTCCGAGGAAGCAGCGGCGCCCGAGGAAGCGGTTCCCACCGCGGTCGACGCGGCCCAGGAGGCGGCGGCCGGCGCCGAGCCAACCCCGCAGGCGCGGGACCGGCACGCCACGCTCAGCCAGGAGCTCACCGAGCACCAATACCGCTACTACGTGCTGGACGCGCCCACCATCACCGACGCGGAGTTCGACCGGCAGCTGCGCGAGCTGGAGGCGTTGGAGGCGGAGTTCCCGGCGCTGCGCACCCCCGACTCGCCCACCCAGCGCGTCGGTGGCACCTTCTCCACCGACTTCACCCCGGTCACCCACGCCGAGCGGATGCTCTCCCTCGACAACGCCTTCGCCGACGAGGAGCTGGCCGCCTGGGCCGAGCGGGTCGAGCGCGACGCCGGCGGTCCGGTGCCCTACCTGTGCGAGCTGAAGGTCGACGGACTGGCCATCAACCTGACCTACGAGAACGGTCGGCTGGTGCGCGCGGCCACCCGGGGCGACGGCCGCACCGGTGAGGACGTCACCGCCAACGTGCGCAGCATCGCCGACGTCCCGGCCCGGCTCACCCCGGCAGACGACTTCCCCGACGTGCCCGAGCTGCTGGAGGTGCGCGGCGAGATCTACTTCCCGGTGACCGCGTTCGCCGACCTCAACGCCGGCCTGGTCGAGCAGGGCAAGGCGCCGTTCGCCAATCCGCGCAACGCCGCCGCGGGCAGCCTCCGGCAGAAGGACCCGAGGGTCACCGCCTCCCGTCCGCTGCGCCTGGTGGTGCACGGCATCGGGGCGCGAAAGGGCTTCCGGCCGGCCACCCAGTCCGAGTCCTACGCCGCACTCAAGGCGTGGGGGCTGCCGACCAGCGACCGTTGGAAGGTGGTGCCCGACCTGGCCGGGGTGGCCGAGTTCATCGCCTGGTACGCCGAACACCGGCACGACGTCGAACACGAGATCGACGGCGTGGTGGTCAAGGTCGACCCGGTCCCGATCCAGGGCCGGCTCGGCTCGACCAGCCGCGCCCCGCGCTGGGCGATCGCCTTCAAATACCCGCCGGAGGAGGTCAACACCACGCTGCTCGACATCGACGTCAACGTGGGCCGCACCGGGCGGGTCACCCCGTTCGCCGTCCTCGAACCGGTGCGGGTGGCCGGCTCCACGGTCGCGCTCGCCACCCTGCACAACGCCCGCGAGGTCGAGCGCAAGGGCGTGCTCATCGGCGACACGGTGGTGCTGCGCAAGGCCGGCGACGTGATCCCCGAGGTGCTCGGTCCGGTGGTCGAGCTGCGGCCGGCCGACGCCCGCCCGTTCGTCATGCCGACCGACTGCCCCGCCTGCGGCACGCCGCTGGCGCCGGCCAAGGAGAGCGACGTCGACATCCGCTGCCCCAACTCCCGCAGCTGCCCGGCGCAGCTGCGGGAACGGGTCTTCCATCTGGCGGGCCGGGGCGCGTTCGACATCGAGGTGCTCGGTTACAAGGGCGCGGCGGCGCTGCTCGACGCCGGGATCATCACCGACGAGGGTGACCTGTTCGACCTCGACGCGCAGCGGCTGAGCCAGTCGCCGTTCTTCGTCAACAAGGACGGCAGCCTCGGCAGCAACGCCACGAAACTGCTCGACAACCTGGCGGTCGCCAAGGAACGCGACCTGTGGCGGGTGCTGGTGGCGTTGTCCATCCGGCACGTCGGCCCGACCGCCGCCCAGGCGCTCGCCCGGCACTTCCGGTCGGTCACCGCGATCGAGGAGGCCAGCGAGGAGGAGCTGTCCTCGGTGGACGGCGTCGGCCCGACCATCGCGGCCAGCCTGAAGGAGTGGTTCGCCGTCGACTGGCACCGCGACGTGGTGCGCAAGTGGGCCGACGCGGGCGTGCGGATGGCCGAGGAGGCCGGTGACGAGGGACCACGCCCGCTCGACGGCGTCACCGTGGTGGTCACCGGCACGCTCACCGGGTTCAGCCGCGACCAGGCCGCCGAGGCGATCCAGACCCGGGGTGGCAAGGTGACCGGGTCGGTGTCCAAGAAGACCGGTTTCGTGGTCGTCGGCGACAACCCCGGTTCCAAGGCCGACAAGGCGGCCACCCTCAAACTGCCGATCCTGGACGAGGACGGGTTCCGGGTGCTGCTGGAGTCCGGGCCGGACGCGGCCCGCCAGGTGGCCCGGGTGCAGGACTGACAACCTGGTCACCCGGCGGCCACGGCACATACCAAGTTAATTACGACTACGACCGATTCGTGACTGTCGTGTCGGGGAAATCGGCCCGGAGGGCGTTTCATTGGCGTACGGCGTGTGACGGCGTACGCCAGGATCGTTCCCGGGAGGTGCGATGGAGACCGGCGACCCGCGTAACTCCGTCCCGCCCGGGCGGACCGGGCCGTTCTACGGCTTCGTCGCCGCGATCGGCGCCGTCGCCGTGGTCGTCTCGGCCGGGCCGCTTGCCGCGCTGCCCGGCCGGCTCGCCGAACTGCCCGCCGCGTTCTGGACCATGGCGGCGCTCGCGGTGGCCTGCGACGCCCGCCCGTTCGTCCCGCCCGGCCGGCGGCAGACCTCGGCGGTCTTCCCGTCCACCTGCTTCACCTTCGCGATCCTGCTCGGTTGGGGCTTCGGTCCGGCGGTCGCCGTGCAGGCGGTGGCGGTGGCGGTCAGCGGCTGGCGCCTCGGGTACGCCCCCTGGCGCACCGGCTTCAACGCCGCGCAGTACGCGTGCGCGTTGGCCGCCGCGTACGCGGTCAGCCGTCTCGGCCCGGGTGAGCTGTTCGACGGCGGCCGGCTGCGCTGGACCGAGGTGGCCGCGGTAGGCGGTGCGACGGTGGCCTGGTTCGTGGTCAACTACGGTCTGGTCAGCTCCGCCGTCCGGCTGCGGTTCGGCGGCCGGTGGTGGCCGAACGTCCGCAGCGGGCTGGCCTACGAGCTGGTCTCCACCGGCTCGCTGCTGCTGCTCGCACCGGTGCTGGTGACCGCCGCCCGGGCCAGCGCGGCGCTGATCCCGCTGGTGCTGGTCCCGCTGTTCGCCGTCTACCGGATGGCCCGACTCTCCGACGAGCGGGAGGAACTCGCCGACGCGGACCCGCTCACCGGCCTGCCCAACCGCAAGGCGCTGCTCACCGAGGTGGCCGAGCAGGTGCACCTGCACGCCGAGCGGGCCGCCCGGGGGGAGCCGGACGCGCGCCTGGCGCTGCTGCTGCTCGACCTGGACCGGTTCAAGCACGTCAACGACGCGCTCGGGCACGCCGTCGGGGACCGCCTGCTGGTCGAGGTGAGTGCCCGGCTGACCGACGTGGTCGGTGGGCGTGACCTGGTGGCGCGGCTCGGCGGCGACGAGTTCGCCATCGTCGTACCCCGGCTCACCGACCTCGACCAGGCCCGCGAACGGGCCGACCGGGTGGTCGCCGCGCTCGCCGAGCCGGTGCCGCTGGACGGGCTGCCGCTGGACGTGGGCGGTTCGATCGGGATCGCGCTCTTCCCCGACCACGGGGAGGACTTCGCCACCCTGATGCGGCACGCCGACGTCGCCATGTACGACGCGAAGCACCGCAACGACACGGTGGCGGTCTATGCGCCGGAGTCCGACCACAACTCGGCCGAGCGGCTGAGTCTCCTGGCCGACCTGCGCCGGGTGCTGGAGTCGGAGCCGTCCGCGCCGGCCGACGCGGCGACGGGCGTACGCGGGAGCGACGGCGCGGCCCTGCCCGCTGGGCTGCCGGCGGCCCGCGATCCTCGACCGGCCGGTGATCCCTACCCGGCCGGCGGTGACGGCCGATCCGGCACCAGTTGGCGGCGGCGACCGCGGCGGCGGCGCGTCGAGGTCGAGGCGCGGCACGACGACGACCTGATCGAGCAGATCATCACCGGTGCCGACCCGGTGCGTCGCCGCACCGCCGCCGCGTCCGGGCGGCGGGGTGACGGCGTCCGGGCCGCCCCGGTCGCCGGGGACGTCGCCGGCCACGTGGCGGCCGCCGTGAGCGCCGGCGCGCCCGGCGTCATCGGGCCCACCGCCGACGGGACGGTCGTGGCCGCGCCACGGGAGCCGGCCGGCGACGCGGGCGAGATCACCATGTACTACCAGCCGCAGATCGCCATCGCGACGGGCGAGGTGGTCGGCGTGGAGGCGCTGCTGCGCTGGCGGCACCCCCGCCGGGGCATGGTCGACCCGGGCGAGCTGATTCAGGTCGCCGAGCAGAGCGCGGTCATGCGGCTGCTCACCCGCCGCGTGGTGGACGACGTGGTGCAGCAGCTCGCCAAGTGGTCGGCGGCCGGGCTGACGTTGCGCGCGGCGCTCAACGTCAGCGTCCGTGACCTGCACACCGGTGAGATCGCCGACCAGATCGCCGACCGGCTCACCAGGTACGGGGTGGCGCCGCAGCGGCTCCAGGTGGAGATCACCGAGGGCGCGCTGATGGCCGACCCCCGTCGGGTGCTGGCCAGCATCACCCAGCTGCACCGGATCGGCGTCGGCATCGCGCTCGACGACTTCGGCACCGGCTACTCCTCACTGCAACACCTGCGCCGGCTGCCGCTGTCCGAGGTGAAGGTGGACCGGTCGTTCGTGTTGGGGATGGCCGAGGATCCGGACGACGCGGCGATCGTCCGCTCGATGATCGAGCTGGCCGGCGCGCTGGGGTTGCGGGTGGTGGCCGAGGGGGTGGAGGACGAGCGGACCTGGCGGCTGCTGCACGCTGCCGGCTGCGACGTGGCGCAGGGCTGGTTCCACGCCCGGCCGATGCCGGCGGAGGACCTGGCCACGTGGCTGTCGCGCTACCGCCCGGTGCGTCCGGCGGAGACCGCGAGCCGGGGCGCGACGGTGGCGCAGGGGGAGTCGAAGGCGTCGTCGTGACGGCGGGACAATAGACTCGCTCCGGTCACCGCGCGTCATCGCTGCGCACGCGCGGCCGGCCCACCGCAGACGTCTCAGGACAGCCACGAAGGGGGCACCCGATGGCCGCCATCTCCCGCGAGGAGGTCGCGCACCTCGCGCGACTGTCGCGGCTCGCCGTCACCGAGGAGGAGCTGGACACCTTCGCCGGTCAGCTCGACGTGATCCTCCAGTCCGTCGCGCAGGTAGGCGAGGTCGCCGCGGGGGACATCCCGCCCACGTCGCACTCGGTGCCACTGACGAACGTGCTCCGCGAGGACGTGGTGCGGCCGGGCCTGACCCCCCAGGAGGCGCTGTCGGGCGCCCCCGACGCCGAGGAACAGCGGTTCCGCGTCCCGCGGATCCTGGACGAGGATGTGGCCTCATGACCGACCTGACCAAGCTCAACGCCGCGGACCTCGCCGGGCTGGTGGCCAGCGGCGAGACCTCCGCGGTCGAGGTCACCCAGGCGCACCTGGACCGGATCGCCGCCGTCGACGACCGGGTCCACGCGTTCCTGCACGTCGACACCGAGGGGGCGCTGGCCGCCGCGCGTGCCGTGGACGAGCGACGCGCCGCCGGCGCGGAACTGGGCCCGCTGGCCGGGGTGCCGGTCGCGGTGAAGGACGTGCTCACCACCAAGGGCGTGCCCACCACCGTCGGGTCGAAGATCCTGGAGGGCTGGCGTCCGCCGTACGACGCGACGATCGTCGAGCGGCTGCGCGCCGCCGGCACGGTGATGCTCGGCAAGACGAACATGGACGAGTTCGCGATGGGCTCCTCCACCGAATACTCGGCGTACGGCCCGACCCGCAACCCGTGGGACACCGACCGGATTCCGGGCGGCTCCGGCGGTGGCAGCGCGGCGGCGCTGGCCGCGTACGAGGCGCCGCTGTCGATCGGCTCGGACACCGGCGGCTCGATCCGCCAGCCCGGCGCGGTCACCGGCACGGTAGGCGCGAAGCCCACCTACGGCGGCACCTCCCGCTACGGCCTGGTCGCGTTCTCGTCGTCGCTGGACACGCCGGGCCCGTGTGCGCGTACCGTGCTCGACGCCGCGCTGCTGCACCAGGTCATTGCCGGCCACGACCCGCGTGACTCCACCTCGATCCCGGCCCCGGTGCCGGACGTGGTGGCCGCGGCGCGGCTCGGCGCCACCGGCGACCTGACCGGGGTGAAGCTGGGCCTGGTCACCGAGTTCACCGGTGAGGGGGCCGAGCCGGGCGTGCTGGCCGCGTTCCGCGAGGCGGCCGAGGCGTTGGCGAAGTTGGGCGCCGAGATCGTCGAGGTCTCCTGCCCGCACTTCTCCTACGCGCTGCCGGCCTACTACCTGATCGCGCCGAGCGAGTGCTCGTCCAACCTGGCCCGGTTCGACGGTGTCCGGTTCGGCCTGCGGGTCGGCGACGACGGCAACCGGTCGCTGGAGGAGGTCATGTCGCTGACCCGGGAGGCCGGCTTCGGCCCCGAGGTCAAGCGCCGGATCATGATCGGCACGTACGCCCTCTCGTCGGGCTACTACGACGCCTACTACGGGCAGGCGCAGAAGGTCCGCACGCTGATCACGCGCGACTTCACCAACGCGTTCGAGCGGGTCGACGCGCTGATCTCGCCGACCACGCCGTTCGTGGCGTTCCCGATCGGGGCGCGCACCTCCGACCCGTACCAGATGTACCTGGCCGACCTGTTCACCATCCCGACGAACCTGTACGGCGGCCCGGCCATCTCGGTGCCGTGCGGCCTGTCCGACGGCCTGCCGGTCGGTTTCCAGATCATGGCCCCGACGATGGCCGACGATCGGATGTACCGGGTCGCCGCCGCGCTGGAGGGCGCCGTCGGCACGCTCACCCCGCCGGCGTTGTGATCTCCCCGGGGCTCGGGCGGGGTGGCCGCCTGAGCCCCGGCCCACCCCACTCCGACCGCCGGCGCGGGCACGCCGAGGGCCACCGCCCCGACCACCGGCACGGCGCCGGTCGTCACCGGCCCCTGCTCATCGGTCCTTCCGCTCGCGACGCCCGGAACCGGTCAGCCAGCGCGCGACGAGGATTCCGATGAGCGCGCCGCCGGCGCCGGGGCCCTTGTCGAGCAGCAGAGCCCAGAAGCTCTCGGGGTCGTCGGAGAGGGACCACTGGACCGCGCTGACCGTCACCGCCATGACGAGGACGGCGACCATGCCCACCACCACCTGCCGAACGTGCGGGAAGAGTGGCGTCATCTGTGGTTCACCGCGTTCGCGCCGTGCCGACGAGCCGTCCCCCGTATTCGTCATGGTCGACACGTACCCCTGAGCCGGCTCGCCCATGCTGGCGTGGCGGGGCCCGGACGGCGATCTCGAAGCCCGGCAGCGGGGTGGCCGGGCCGGCCGATTAGGCTGGAACGGTTCTGTCCGGATCGCGCCTGGAGCTCAGATGACGACGACACTGCCCGCGTACGACGAGGTCGTGGCGCGCTACGAACCGGTGATCGGCCTGGAGACCCACGTCGAGCTGGGCACGAACACCAAGATGTGGTGCGGCTGCCCGACCGACTTCGGCGGCGAGCCGAACACCCGGGTCTGCCCGGTCTGCCTGGGCCTGCCCGGCTCGCTGCCGGTGGCCAACAAGGCGGCCATCGAGGCGACCATCCGGATCGGGCTGGCGCTGAACTGCTCGATCGCCGAATGGTGCCGGTTCGCCCGGAAGAACTACTTCTACCCGGACATGCCGAAGAACTTCCAGATCAGCCAGTACGACGAGCCGCTCTGCTTCGACGGCTACCTGGACGTCGAGGTCAACGGCGAGCTGGTGCGCATCGGCATCGAGCGGGTGCACCTGGAGGAGGACACCGGCAAGACGCTGCACGTGGGCGGCGCCACCGGCCGCATCCACGGCGCCACCGAGTCGCTCGTCGACTACAACCGGGCCGGCATCCCCCTGGTCGAGATCGTCACCAAGCCGGTCCCGGGCATCGGCGCGCTCGCGCCCGAGGTGGCCCGCGCGTACGTCGCCGAGCTGCGCGACGTGATCCGCTCGCTGGGCGTCTCCGACGTGCGGATGGAGGAGGGCTCGCTGCGCTGCGACGTCAACACCTCGCTGAACCTGCCGGGCGAGGAGTGGGGCACGCGGACGGAGACCAAGAACGTCAACTCGCTGCGCTCGGTGGAACGGGCGGTCCGCTCGGAGATGCTGCGTCAGGCGTCGGTGCTGGACGCGGGCGGCCGGATCACCCAGGAGACCCGGCACTTCCACGAGGACACCGGCGACACCACGTCGGGCCGGTCGAAGGAGACCGCCACCGACTACCGGTACTTCCCGGAGCCGGACCTGGTGCCGCTGGCCCCGGACACCGCGTGGGTGGCCGAGCTGAAGGCCGCCCTGCCGGAGCTGCCGCGGCTGCGCCGCAAGCGGATCCAGCAGGACTGGGGCCTGTCCGACCTGGACATGCAGTCGGTGGTCAACGCCGGTGCGGTCGAGCTGATCGAGGCGACCGTGGCCGCCGGCGCCACCCCCGCCGCGGCCCGCAAGTGGTGGCTGGGCGAGCTGTCCCGCCGCGCCAACGAGACCGGCGTGGACCTGGCCGCCGTGGGCGCCACCCCGGCGCAGGTCGCCGAGCTGCAGGGTCTGGTCGACGCGGGCAAGCTCAACGACAAGCTGGCCCGCGCGGTGCTGGAGGGCGTGGTGGCCGGCGAGGGCTCGCCCACCGAGATCATGGTCGGCCGCAACCTGGAGGTCGTGTCGGACACCGGCGCGCTCACCGCCGCCGTCGACGAGGCGATCGCCGCCAACCCGGACGTCGCCGACAAGGTTCGCAGCGGCAAGGTCGCGGCGGCCGGCGCGCTCGTCGGCGCGGTCATGAAGACCACCCGCGGGCAGGCGGACGCCAAGACCGTCCGCGAGCTGATCCTGTCGCGCCTCGGCGCCTGACGTGTGAGGAAGGGCCCCTTCTTAACGCCTGGTGCATGGGAAGGGGCCCTTCCTAACGCCTCGCCACCCCCGCAGAGGGCGTCAACGGCGACGCCCGGATGGAGTCACCGTGAACCAGCACGACCTCGACATCCTCGACGAGATCCAGCGCCGGGTGCTCTGGCTCGCCACCCGCATCGTCGACGCGGCCAACCACGACCGGGACACCGGCGACGGGGTGAAGGTCGGCGGCCACCAGGCATCAAGCGCCTCGCTTGTCACCGCGATGACCGCGCTCTGGTTCGCCCACCTGGACGCCGAGGACCGGGTCGCGGTCAAGCCGCACGCCTCCCCGGTGTTCCACGCCGTCCAGTACCTGCTGGGCAACCTGGACCGGTCGTACCTGCCGAAGCTGCGGGCGCGCGGCGGCCTCCAGTCGTACCCGTCGCGCACCAAGGACCCGGACGCGGTGGACTTCTCCACCGGCTCGGTCGGCCTGGGCGCCGCCGCGCCGCTGTTCGCCGCCGTCACCCGCCGCTACGTCGACGCGCACTTCGGGGCCCGGCCGCACTCCCGGTTCGTGGCGCTCATCGGCGACGCCGAGCTGGACGAGGGCAACATCTGGGAGGCGGTCGCCGACCCGGCCACCACCGGGCTGGGCAACGTGATGTGGCTCGTCGACTTCAACCGGCAGTCGCTGGACCGGGTAGTGCCGGGCATCCGGATCAACCAGTGGCGCGGCCAGTTCGAGGCCGCCGGCTGGCACGTCGTCGAGGTCAAGTACGGCCGCCGGCTGGCCGAGGCGTACGCCCGGCCGGGTGGCGCGGTGCTGCGCGACTGGATCGACCTGATGCCCAACGAGCAGTACCAGTCGCTGTTCGGGCTGGCCGGCCCGGCGTTGCGCTCGCGGTTCCTGGACGGCGCGCCGGACGAGGTGGCCGCGTTCGTCGCCGACATCCCCGACGACGAGCTGGGGCCCCTGGTCACCGACCTGGGCGGGCACGACCTGCAGGCGATGCTCGACGCGTACGCCCAGTGCGACGCGGTCACCGACCGGCCGAGCGTGGTCTTCGCGTACACGGTCAAGGGCTGGGGCCTGCCGATCGCCGGCAACCCGCGTAACCACTCGGCGTTGCTGACCACCGACCAGGTCGACGTGCTGCGCGCCGCGCAGGGACTGACCGCGGAAACCGAGTGGGACCGCCTCGACCCGGCTTCCCCGGCCGGCATCCGGGTCGGTGAGCGCCGGGAGGCGCTGTCCCGCCCACCGCGCGAGCGGGCGCTGGGCGTCACCGTCCCGGAGACCACCCGGGTACGCGTGAACAAGCCGGTCTCCACCCAGGAGGTCTTCGGCCGGGTGCTCGTCGACCTGGCCCGCGACCCGCAGGTGGCGCCCTACCTGGTGACCACCGCGCCGGACGTGGCCACCTCGACGAACCTGGCCGGGTTCATCAACAAGACGGGCGTCTTCGCCCCCACCGAGCAGCGTTCCTGGACCGAGGACCGGATGCTGCGCTGGACGGAAAGCCCGGCCGGGCAGCACATCGAGCTGGGCATCTCGGAGATGAACCTGTTCCTGCTGCTGGGTCAGCTCGGCCTGGCGTGGGACCTGTCCGGCCAGCCGCTGCTGCCGGTCGGCACGGTCTACGACCCGTTCGTGCTGCGCGGCCTGGACGCGTTCCTCTACGGCACCTACTCCGGTTCCCGCTTCGTGGTGGCCGGCACCCCGTCCGGCATCACCCTGGCCCCCGAGGGTGGCGCCCACCAGTCCACCATCACCGCGTCCGTCGGCCTGGAACTGCCCGGGGTGACGTTCCTGGAACCCGCGTACGCCGGCAGCCTCGACTGGCTGCTCTGTGACGCGCTGGGGCAGATCGCCGCCGGGGCTCTCCCGCCTGCCACCGCCGCCCCGGCCGAGGACGGGGCGTACTACTTCCGGCTCAGCACCCGCCCGGTCGACCAGGCCCCGTTCGAGGCGGCCCGGGCGCGACTCGGCGACGCGGTGCTGCGCCGGCAGGTGGTGGCCGGCGCGTACCGGCTCGTGGACGCGCACCAGGCGTACCCGGATCTGGCCGACGCCCCGGTCGTGCAGCTCGCGGCCTCCGGCGCGGTGCTTCCGGAGGTCCTGGCCGCCGCCGCGGAGCTGGCGGAGGAGGGCGTCGCGGCGCACGTCATCGACGTGACGAGCCTCGACCGGCTGTACCGGGCGTGGCAGCGGACGCTGCGTCAGGGCGTGCGGACCGCCACCGTGCCGAGCGTGCCCGGGGCGCTGCGGTCGGCGTTCGCCGACCGGGTGCCGGTGGTGACCGTGCACGACGCGGCCTCGCACGCGATGGCCTGGCTCGGCTCGGCGGTCGGCGCCCCGGCGGTGCCGCTCGGGGTGGACGAGTTCGGCCAGTCCGGCAGCGTCCGGGAGCTGTACGAGCTGCACGACCTGCTGCCGGGCAGCATCGTCAACGCCGCCCTGGCCGCGCTCGCCCTGCGCTGACCGCCGCCTGCGCTGACCGCCGCCTGCGCTGACCGCCGGCGCCGCCGACGGTCAGCCGGTGGTGGTGGGGCTCGGGCTGGTCGCGCCCGGCGACGGCGACTCCGACGGGCCGCGGGTGGGGGTGGGGGTGACCGGCACCTGGTCGCCCTGCGCGGGGTCGCGGATGATGTGCCGTTCCAGGTTGACCTGCGACTGCCCGGTCCCGCCCACGGTGATCTCGTCGTACGCCTGGAGCAGCTTCTGCTGGTCGAAGTAGAGCACCGTCATGGTGAGCGGGGTCGGTTTCTCACCCTCCAGACCGCGCAGCCCGGCCCCGCCGGTCGAGCCCTGCACCATCAGGGTGGTCGGCTGCTCGCCGGGCACCTGCGGCAGCTTCGAGACCTGGCGGGCGTGGGTGTGCCCGGACAGCACCAGCGGGCAGGCGCCGGACAGCGGCCCGGCCGACGCGGGGTCGTGCACCAGCGCGAGGTCCACCTTCCGCGGCGACTTGCGCACCGTACCGGCGAGCTGCTCGCCGGCACCGATCATCTGGTCGGCCACCGGGGCGGTGAGGCCGCTGCCGGCCGGGGACGTCTCCTTGTCCGGCGTGAACCGGGGATCACCGACACCGGCGATGGTCAGCCCACCCACCGTGGTGATCGAGTTGTTCAACACGATCGCGTTCGGCTGCTCTGCCACCGCGGCGGCCGTGCGCGGCGAGTCGTGGTTGCCGCGGATGAACACGTACGGCTTCTTGAGCAGGCCGATCGAGCCGACGAAGGACGCCTCGGGCTCGCTGCCCCAGTCGGTCATGTCACCGGTGTCGATCACCACGTCGATGCCGAACTGCTCGACCACCGTACGGATCAACTGCCAGCCGGTCGGGTTGAGGTGCATGTCCGAGACGTGCAGCACGCGCGTGGTGCCGGGTGACGGCTGCATCACCGGCAGCGCGGACACCGTGGTGTAGAGCTTGCTGACGTTGCCGACGAGCCGTTGCAGCTGCTCGGCGTACTTGGTGTAGTCGTTGGCGATCCGCCGGGCGTCACCCACGATGGCGGGCGCGTTGACCAGCAGGCCCTCGTACCGGGGTTCCTCGATCGACTGTGGTCGCAGCGTGGCGGCGCCCAGGCCGAGGCTGCCGGCGGTGACGACGAGCGCCAGCCCACCCGCCCAGGCGGTGCGCCGGACGTCCCGGAAGACCAGTGCGGCCAGGATCAGCGTGGCCAGCACCGCCGAGGCGAGCGTGCGCAACCCGAGCCGCAGAATCCCGTCGCGGACGTCCTGCACCGCCGAGTGGCTGGCCCGGCTGATGCTGGCCGGGTCGCCGAGCAGGGCCTCCGTGCGCCCCTGGTCCAGCGCGCCCACCTCGACGGTCAGGTAGGCCGGCCCGTCGTGGCTGTCCAGCAGCAGCGCGCCCAGCGGCGGGATGTCGACGGTGGTGCCGCCGTCCAGCGACGGGCTGAGCTTCAACTCGGCGCGGAACGGGCCGATGTCGGTGGCGATGTGGCCACCGGCGTACGTGCCCGCCGCGATGCCGCCGAGGGTGACGGTGAGCAGGGCCAGCGCGGCGCCCAACCGGCGCAGCCAGGGGCCCGGCCGCCACGCCGTCCAGCGGCGGGCACGTCCGCTCGCCGGGGACGTGGCGTCTCCGGCGCGCGGCGATTCGTTCTCCTGGCCGTCCATGCTGAGATCCTGACCTGCCCCTTGCGCGATCTTGACAAACCCGCTGGCGACGGATCAGCTCCGACCGGCTCCGCCGTCGGCGAACACCAGCCGCAGGAGCCGATCGTCCTCGGCGGCCGGCCGGCCCCGGCCGTCCCGGTTGGAGGTGCTGACCCAGAGTGAGCCGTCCGGGGCCACCGCGGCGGCCCGAAGTCGACCGTACCGGCCGGTGAGCAGGTCGCGCGGCTGACCGAGGACAGTTCCGGTGCCGGTCAGCTCGACCAGCCAGAGACGTTGCCCACGCAGGCAGGCGGCGGCCAGGACCCGCTGTACCGCGGCCAGCCCGGAGCAGGACGCGTCGCCGGTGGGCCACTGGGCGATCGGGTTGACGTAGCGCCTGTCGTCGCCGCGCCCCTCGACCGTGGGCCAGCCGTAGTTGCCGCCCTTGGTGATCTGGTTGATCTCGTCCCAGGTGTTCTGGCCGAACTCCACCGCGTACATCCGCTTGTCCGACGTCCAGGCGAAGCCCTGTACGTTGCGGTGCCCGCTCGACCAGACCGGCGAACCGGCGGTCGGGTTGCCCGGCGCCGGCTTGCCGTCGGCGGTGACCCGGAGGATCTTGCCGCCGAGGCTCTTGGCGTTCTGCGCGTTCTCGGTGCGGCCGGCGTCCCCGGTGCTGACGTAGAGGAAACCGTCCGGCCCGAAGCCCAACCCGCCGCCGTTGTGGTTGCCGGCCTTCGGGATGCCGGTGAGGATCGGCGTGGGTGGCTGCCCGAGCTGCATCTTCGCGACCCGGTTGTCGCCCTCGGCGGTGTGGTAGACGAAGATCGTGCGGTCCCGCGCGTACGTCGGGGACACCGCGATGCCCAGCAGCCCGCCCTCCCCGCCAGCGGCGACGCCGGGGACGGTCTGCACCGGCCGCACGGTCAACCCGTCCGGGCCGGACTCCGGGCCCACCTGGAGGATGCGACCCTTGTCCCGCTCCGTGACCAGCGCGGTGCCGTCGGGCAGGAACGCGATGCCCCACGGCACCTCCAGCCCCTTCGCCAGCACCGTGGCCACCACCTGCTGACCGGCCCCGCCGGGGCTGGTCGTGCTCGACGGCGTGGGCAGGTTGGGCGGCTCGCCGGCCGGGTCCGGATCGGGCTCGCCGAGGGCGCAGCCGGCGGTGCCCAGCAGCAACGCCGCGCAGGACGCCGCCAGCGCCGTCCGGAGGCGGCCGGTTCGGGGGTACGCAAGACGCGGGCTCACCCGGCCCAGCCTAGCCGGGCGGTCCGGTGAACCGGGCGGGTCGAACGCCACGCCCCTCCCGGGCGACCCCGCACACGGCGCGCCGGGCGTGCCGGACGACGGCCGTGCGGCGGCTCAGGCGGCCCGTAGGGCGAGCAGGGCGACGTCGTCCTCGCGGCGGTCGGCGGCGGCGAGCAGCCGGTCGCACAGCAGGTTCAGCGGCACGCCGGGCCCGCCGTCGGTGATCTGCTGGAGCAGTTCCGCCTGCCCCTCGTCGATCGGCTGGTCCCGACGCTCGATCAACCCGTCGGTGTGCAGCAGCAGCGTGTCGCCGGGGGCGAGGAGAAGCGTCCGGCCGGTGCGCCGGGGCGGACGGGCCAGGCCGAGCAGCGGACCGCGTCCGGTCGCCACCGAGACGGTGCCGTCGACGCGGATCACAAGCGGTGGCGGATGGCCCGCGTTGCACCACGAGACGAGCAGGCCGTCGGCGGTCGGGCGTACCCGGGCCAGCACCGCGGTGGCGACCGTGGGTACCCGGAGCCCACCCATGGCCCGGTCGAGGTGGGCGACCAGCTTCTCCACCGGGTCGACCCGCCCGTACGCGTTGCCGCGTACCAGGTTGCGCAACTGGCCCATGGTGGCCGCCGCCTCGATGTCGTGACCGGCGACGTCCCCGATCGCGGCGACGAGTTCGCCGTCGGGCTGGACGAAGGCGTCGTACCAGTCGCCGCCCACCTCCACCCGGTCGGCGGCCGGCAGGTAGCGCGCGGCCAGCTCCATCCCCGGCACCGCTGGCAGCGTGGGCAGCATGCTGTGTTGCAGCACCTCGGCGACGTGCCGCTGCTCGCCGTAGAGCCGGCTGTTGCCGACCGCCTGGCCGGCCCGTACCCCGAGGTCCTGCGCGGTGCGCAGGTCGCTGTCGTCGAAGCCGCGTCGGCCGGGCCGGTTGACGAGCGTGACCGCGCCGATGACCCGGCCCCCGGCGGCGGTGATCGGCACGGTCAGGTGGGAGCCGACGCCGAGCCGTTCGGCAAGCGACACCAGTTCCGGTTCCGTGGTGCCACGGGCCACGTCGTCGAGGTCGGCGGCGCCGCGCATCACCGGCCGCCCGGTCCGCAGCACCGCCCGGATCTGTGACGCCGGGCCGAGGTTGGTGGTCAGCAGCAGGGCGAAACGGGCGAGGTCGCTGCCGCGGTCGGTGTCGCGGTGCACGCCTGTGACGCTGCGCGGCCGGCCGGCCGGGTCGACGAGCGTGATCAGGCACCAGTCGGCGAGCAGTGGCACCATGGCGTGCGCGAGCCGGTCGACCGCGGTGGCCACGTCGAGCGTGCCGCCGAGCATCTCGCTCATCCCGGCCAGCATGGCGAGCCGGTCGTGCGCCTCCTCGGCCCGCCGGCGGGCCCCCTCCGCGCCGCGCAGGGCGATCCGCAGCCGCAGCTCCGAGGAGCAGGCGGCGGCCAGGTCGGCGAGCGTCCGCATCTGCTCCCCGGTCCAGGCGCGCGGTTTGCTGTCGATGGCGCAGAGCGAGCCGAGCACCCGGCCGTCGAGGTCGGTCAGCGGCATCCCGGCGTACGCCACGACGCCCAGGTCCTTGATGGCCAGGTTGAGTCGGACCCGGGGGTAGAGGCGGGCGTCGGGCAGCACCAGCGGCATCTCGATGTCGACCACGTGCTGGCAGAGCGAGTGGCTCAGCGGGGTCTGGCGGCGGTCCGCCCACGGCTCGGGCAACCCGGCCGCGCCGGGAAAGAACTGGCGGTCGGCGTCGACGAGCGAGACCAGCGCGACCGGCACGTCGAGCAGGTCGCCGACAAGCCGCGCGAACCTGTCGAAGGACTCGTCGGCGACGGCGTCGAGGTCGGTCTCGGCGAGGGATCGCAACCGATCGCGGTCGGAGAGCGCCGGAATCGGCACGGTAGCCCGGGCCGGGCCGTCCTCGCTCATCGCCACCGTCCCCAGCAACCGGAACGCCGGCCGGCGTCCGCTTCGGTTATACCCTGCCGTGCGCGCGTGTCACCGGTGGCGGGCATTCGTCACGACCCACGCCGCGCCGCGGAGTCCGGGCGGATATCGTCGGCGATCGTGAAGGTATGGATTCCGCACTCCGAGGGCCACCGGTTGATCGGCGAGCTGCCGCCCGGCGTCACCGTGGAGGTGCTGGAGGACCCGGACCGGCTTCCGTCGTCCCCGGCCGGGGTGCGGTTCTGGGTGCCGCCGTTCCTGTCCGGGCCGGCGGTCGGGGCGCTCCTGCCCGAGCTGCCCGACGTCGAGGTGGTGCAACTGCTGTCCGCCGGGGCGGACGCCTGGGCGGGTCGGATCCCGGATGGTGTGACGTTGTGCGACGCCCGGGGCGTGCACGACTCGCCGACCGCCGAGTGGGTGGTCGCGGCGATCCTGTCCGCGCTGCGGGGGTTCGCGCCGCTGGCCCGTGCCCAGGCGCGGCACGAGTGGGCGTACGACGAGGTGGCCCCGACCGACGAGCTGGCCGGTAAGCGGGTGCTGGTCGTCGGCGCCGGTTCGATCGGCGCCGCGGTCCGGGCCCGGCTCACCCCGTTCGAGGTGGACTTCACCCTGGTCGCCCGTACGCCCCGGCCGGGCGAGGGCGTGCACGGCGTGGACGAGTTGCCGGCCCTGCTGCCCGACGCGGACGTGGTGGTGCTGCTGGTGCCGTTGACCGACCGGACCCGCGGGCTGGTGGACGGCCGGTTCCTCGCCGCCATGGCGGACGGCGCGCTGCTGGTCAACGCCGCGCGGGGGCCGGTGGTCGACACTTCGGCGCTGGTTGCCGAACTCGCCTCGGGGCGGCTGCGGGCGGCGGTGGACGTCACCGACCCGGAGCCGCTGCCCGCCGACCATCCCCTGTGGGACCTGCCGAACGTGCTGCTCACCCCGCACGTCGCCGGCTCGGTACGCGGCCTGCTGCCGCGGGCGTACCGGCTGGTGGGGGAGCAGCTACGCCGGTACGCGACCGGGGAGGAGCTGGCGAACCGGGTGGTCGACGGCTACTGATCGGACTGCTCCTGGTGGGTGCGGTCGGGCAGGTCCTGCCCGGTGGCGGAGATCAGCGTGGGCAGGTCGGCGGCGCGTACCGCCGGCAGCACCACCACCTGGCCGTCGTCGAGTCGGGCGACGGCGCGGCCGCGGGAGTCGCCGGCCAGCTCGGCGACCCGCGTCCAGGGCACCCGCTGCTGGCCCAGGAGGGCGCGCAGGCGCAGCTCGCGGGCGTCGGCGTCGGTGCCCGCACGCCACGCCCAGATCGCGATGGCGAGCGGGACGAGCAGCACCCACAGCAGCCACCAGCGGGCGGTCGCCAGCGGCAGCGCGCCGATGAGGGCGACGATCGCGGCGACCAGGATGGCCTGGTTGTGGCGGAAGCGGACGGTGTCGGTGCGGCTCACCCCCCGATGATTCCACCTGGCCGGCTCCGCCTCCCCG
This sequence comes from Micromonospora sp. DT31, assembly GCF_049841795.1. Taxonomy (NCBI): domain Bacteria; kingdom Bacillati; phylum Actinomycetota; class Actinomycetes; order Micromonosporales; family Micromonosporaceae; genus Micromonospora; species Micromonospora sp. DT31. The sequence continues at coordinate 57,468 of NZ_JBNCKZ010000014.1, forward strand.
GCGGGCGTCCCGATCGCCGGATCGGCGGAACTCGGTGCCGGGCTGTGATGCATGTCACTAGCTTGCTGACGTCACCGTGTGCGTCCGGGATCGTTGCTAGGCGTATCCGCATCGGTCTCCGACGATGCGGTCCGACCGCTGTTCCGCCGCACGCCGTACCGCAACCGCACCGCCCCGTGCCCCCTCACGAAGGCGACCGCCGTGCCCGTCCACCCCTGCGCCGTTGCCCGCCGGTTCCTGCTCCGACCGCTGCCCCTGCCCGAGCTCGCCGTGTGGCTCCTCGGCGCGATCTTCCTGCTGGCGGGCGTCGCCGCAGTCGTGCCCGGCGTCGCGGCCGCCGCGCTGGCCGTGGCCGGCGGTTCGGCCCTCGCCTGCGTCCGGCTCGCCTGGCTGGCCGGCGCCCCGCCCGCCGCCGCCCCGCCGCCCCGACCCACCTCGACGGAGCCGCCCGGCGCCGCCCCGACGCGGCACGACCGTCCGGGCGCGCCGGTCCCGACGCGACGACCCGACCCCGCTGCCCGGCCGGCGGACCAGCCCGTGCCCGGTACGGCGACCGGGCGGCACGCCCGTCGACGGACGCTGTCCCGCCGGGTCGCCGCGATCCTCGACGCCGCCGTCCTGGTCTCCGGGCTCACCGTCGCGGTGCTGCCGCTGACCGGTACGGCGCAGCGGTTGCCGGTCGCGCTGGCCGGGATGGGCCTGGCCACGTCCCTGTACGCGACGGCCCTGCTGGCCCTGCCCGGGCGCTCCCGGCTGTCCGGGCGCGAGCTGCTGCGCCGTACCGTCGACGTGCTCGCGCTCGGCGTCAGCCTGGTCTTCGCCGGCGGGATGCTGCTACCGGGCGGGCCGGTGCCGCCGGCCGCCGGGATCGTCACGGTCGGCGCGACGGCGGCGTCCGCAGTGCTCGTGGTGACGGCGCTCGCCGAAGGCCGCCACCGGCCGGGGGCCGCGCGTTGTCAGGCGGGCGCGGCGTGCACGATCGGAGGGCTGGCGCTGCTCGTGGTGCTGCTGGCCTACGGTGCCCCGGGGCGGGCGCTGCCACTGGTCGCGCCGGCGCTGGTGGCCGGGGCGCTGCTCACCGCCGCCGGGGCGCGGCGGGCGGCGGCCGGGGACCGGGCGCGTCCGGAGACGACGTCGGCCGCCCGGCTGACCGCGCCGGCTGCCTGGCCCCGGCTGACCGCGCCGGCCGCGGTCGCCGGGCTGGCCGCCGGTGTCCGTCTCGCCACGGCGGGGGAGATCAGCGTCGGCGCCGTCGCCCTGGGGCTGTCGGTCCTCCCGCTGATCGTGGCGGGTGAGCTGTTCGCCGCCGCCGACCAGCACCGCCGGGTACGGCGGCTCGCCGCCCGGGAGGCGTGGTTGCGGCGGCGGCTCGGGGCGGGCGGCGGGGCCGGCGAGCCCGCACCGCTGGCCCCGGCGGACCTGGTGCGGGCGGTGTCGCACCGCAGCGGCGGCGCGCTGCTCGTCATCGACCTGCACGGCGACGAGACGGCCCGGCCGGACGGCTCGGTACGGGCCGAGGTGGCGCGTCGGCTGCGGGCCGGTTGCGGCGCGCACGACCTGGTCGCCCGGCTCGGCGACGCCGAGTTCGCGGTGCTCACCGACGTCGGGCCGGTGCTCGCGTACGCGCTCGGCACCCGACTGCTGGCGGCGCTTGCCGAGCCGTACCCCCGGCCCGACGGCGGGACGATCCGACTGCTGGTGAGCGTCGGACTGGCCGAGACCCGCGGCGGCGACCCGGAGGACGTGCTGCGGCAGGCCGGCCTGGCCCGCCGTCGGGCGGTGCAGCTCGGCCGGGACCGGGTCGAGTGGTACGACGCCTACCTGGAGGAGCAACTGGTCCGCCGCCTGGATCTGGAGCGGGAGCTGCCCGGCGCGCTGGCGCGGGGCGAGCTCGACCTGGTCTACCAGCCGGTGGTGGAACTGGCCGACCGGATGCCGGTGGGCACCGAGGCGTTGCTGCGCTGGCGCAGCCCGGTGCTGGGGACCGTGCTGCCGCTGGAGGTGCTGCCGGTGGCGACCGACCTCGACCTGATCGGCGAAATCGGGCGGTGGGTGCTGGACCGGGCCTGCCGGCAGCTCGCCGCCTGGTCCGACGGGGGCCGGGAGCTGTGGATGGCGGTGAACGTGACCCCGCGGGAGCTGGCCGCGCCGGACTTCGTGGCCCGGACCGCGACGGCGCTGGCCGCGTACGACGTGGCGCCGGAACGCCTGGTGGTGGAGGTCGCCGAGCCGGTGGTGGGCGCCGACCTGTCCACCGTGGTGGCCCGGCTGGCCGGGCTGCGCTCGATCGGCGTCCGCACCGCGCTCGACGACTTCCGTGCCGAGCAGGCTTCGCTCGCGCAGTTGCGCCGGCTCCCGGTTGACCTGTTGAAGGTGGGTCCCCACCTGGTCGGGCCGGGCGTGGACGGCCAGCGCCCGCTGATCGACGTGGTGGCGAACCTCGCCGACCGGCTCGGTGTGGAGCTGGTGGTCGAGGAACTGGAGTCGGACGGTCAGGTCGCCGGGGCGCGACGGGCCGGCTGCCGGTACGGCCAGGGCTTCGCGTTGGCCCGGCCGGCGACCGCGGAGCGGGTCGAGGCGTGGTTCGAGGAGTTCCCGCTGGCCTCACGCTGAACCGCAGGCCTCGCTGAATCGGTTCAGCGATCCCGTGGTGGGGCGGTGCTGCCGCGCGGCGTCAGGTGCGCGGTCTCGTCCTGCGCCACGGACGCCGGTTCACCGGCGACCACCGCGAGGAGCCGACGGGCGGCGTGCGCGCCGTACGCCGGGATGTCCCGGCCCAGCGCGGTCAGCGGCGGGTGCACGAGCCGGCAGAGCGGGGAGTCGTCCCAGGCCACGATGGACAGGTCGCCGGGCACGGCCAGGCCCATCTCCTGGGCGACGGCGAGCCCGGCGACGGCCATCACGTCGTTGTCGTAGATCACCGCGGTCGGGCGGTGGGCGGAGCTGAGCAGCCGGCGGGTGGCCCGCGCGCCCTCCTCACCCGTGTAGTCCGACCAGACCGTGCTGGTCTCGTGCAGCCCGAGCCGACGGCAGACGCCGGTGAACGCCTCGGTGCGGATCTCGGTGTGCAGCAGCGTGGGCAGGCCGCCGACCCGGGCGATCCGGCGGTGCCCGAGCGCCGCCAGGTACTCCACCGCCTCGACCAGGGCCGCCGCGTCGTCGGACCAGACGCTGGCCAGGCTGCCGGTGTGGCCCGGTCCGCCGATCACCACCGCCGGCAACTGCAGTTCCTCAAGGGCCGGCACCCGCCGGTCGTCGGTACGCAGGTCGCAGACGAGGACACCGTCGACCCGGCGTTCGGCCCACCACCCGCGGTAGACCGCGATCTCCGCCTCCTGGTCGGCGACCACCTGGAGGGTGAGCGCGTACGAGCGGGCCGACAGTTCGGCCTCGACGCCGCTGATCAGCGCCATGAAGAACGGCTCGATGCCCAGCGTCCGCGCCGGCCGGCACAGTGCCAGCCCGACCGCCTTGGCGGTGGCGCCGGAGAGGGCGCGGGCCGCGTTGCTCGGGCGGAAACCCAGTTCCGCCGCGATGGCCAGGATGCGCCGGCGGGTCGCCTCGGAGACGCCGGGTTGTCCGTTCAGCGCGTACGACACCGCGCCCTTGGAGACCCCGGCGCGCCGGGCGACGTCGGCGATGGTGGGCCGCTTCACCGAGGCGCTCCTCCACTGTGTCCTGCCCTGGCGGGCGTTTCCGGTCGTCGGGAGCGGCCGGGGCTGTGACGCTACTGCACTGCCGCCGGTCGCCCAGCCCGCGTGGCGTACCGGCGGACCGCCGGGAGCGGGGTGGCTTGTCCGGTTCAGATTAGGGCGGGCCGGTCGGCTCCCTGGCCCGGACGCCCGCGTTGACCGGCCGTTGACGGTGCCGTGACCGGATCGTACGGTGGCTTCACTTACCCGGTTCAGTCCGTGTGCCCGACCGTCGTGCCGCCCGCGATCCGCGGAGGCATGGGAGTGCGGTGACGTCGTGAGCCCTCACCTGCCGCTGCACGACGGCTGGACGCTGCGGGCCGAGCCCGGCCCGCAGGTGCCGCCGCGGATCGCCGGGAGGACGGCCCCGGCGACCGTGTCCGGCTGCGTACACACCGACCTGCTGACCGCCGGCCTCATCCCCGACCCTTACCTGGACGACAACGAGAACCGGCTCACCTGGATCGGGCACGCCGACTGGACCTACCGGACCAGCTTCGACCGGCCGCCCGCCGGCGACCGGATCGACCTGGTCTGCTCCGGCCAGTCGAGCCAGTCGAGCCGGTCGACGGTGGCCTGCGGGTCCGGGTGACCGCCCGGGCCGTGCTGCGCGACCTGACGCTGTTCCCGGACCGCCTCGATCCGGCCGCGCAGGTGGGCCGGGCGCTGGTGACGCTGCTGCCGGGGGAGAGCGCGACGTTCACGGTGCGCGCCGCCGCCCCGCTGCGTGAACGACATGTAGGGAAGGGTCCCCTGTTAACGCCTCCGGTAGAGGAGGGGACCCCTTTTAACACTCGGGTTCGGCGGGCACGCGGCGGGTACCAGGACGGCATGACTGATCCGGTGGAGCTTTCCGAACTGCACGCCGGGGGCGCCGACCCCGACCACGCCACGCCCGACGACCCGCACGCCGACCTCGACGGCACCGACGAGGAGTCACCCGCGGAGGCCGGGTTGCCCATCGACGGCACGGCACCGGCCGAGGAGGACCCGATCCGGCCGTGACCCCCGGCCCGCTCACCGGTGCCCCGAGGTTGTACATGGCGCGGGGGAGACCCTCACAGCGTCGCGGCGGTAGCGCCCTGCCCCGCTAGCCGGGCAGTGCGGCGAGACCGGACAGCAGCTCCCAGCGTTCGGCGTCGGTGAGCACCGCGTACGCCGGCTCGTCACGGCGGTCGGTGTCCGTCTCGATCGCGGCGCGCTCCGGCCCGTCCGGCAGGGCGCGGATCTCGTCGGCGGTGAGCCCGGCGGCCCGCCATGCCGCCCGGTGCGCGTCGGCGCGGTGGTGGCGCAGCGAACCCAGTCGGGTGACCAGCAGCAACGCCGGGGGCGCGTCCGCCGGTTCGTACGGCGGGGACATGGCGCGAAACGCCGGGCCGCCGGTGGCCTGCGCGTGCGCCAACACCCGGCCGACCAGGTCGGCGAGGCGGGGCACGATGCTCAGGCCGGGCAGCACCCCGGGCAGCGTGGACCACAGCTCCTCGGCGGCCTCGCCGGTGGCCCGCTGCGCGAACAGCGTCAGCTCCCGGCCCAGCTCGGTGAGGTGCCAGGCGCCTTCGTCGTCCCGGACGAAGATGCCCTGCGTCAACTCCTCGTCCATGCTGCCGGAGGTGTAGATCAGGCCGTCGGCCAGCGCCTCGGCGGGTATCGGCCGGGCCAGCACGCCGGAGAAGAAGCTGTTCTCCGCGCCGAGGGTGCAACCCCGTTCGGCGTAGAACGTCTCCATCCGGGCGCGGGCAGCCCAGAGGGCGCCCACGTACACCCGGTCGATGGCCGGTCGGACCAGTCGCGCGTAACTCACCGTCTCCACGACGGCGGACCCTACCGGCCGCGGAGCGTTAAGAAGGGCCCCCTCCTCTACCGGAGGCGTTAACAAGGGGCCCTTCCTTGCTCACTCGGCAGGGTTGGCACTGCCGCCCTTGCCTACGGGTCGCGGATGCCGGGAGGTAGCGGCTCGCACATCCAGCGTTCTGGTGCGATCGAGGGGCCAGAAGACCGGCACGGCGGTAGGTGCGGCCGCATGGGCTCAGCCATCCAGTCAGACGCGTACGCCTCCGGTACGGGTAGTGATCGGCCCTGCGGAGTGTGCTCAAAGAAGTGTCAAATAGTCGACTTTGGAGAGTGCCGGGTGGCCGGTACCGTCCACGGGATCCAACACAGCTGAATACGTGGGGAGTGGCCGTCATGACTGCGCAGGTGCGGCATGCGTGAGGACTCACCGCGCTGGGAGCAGATCAATCCGAGTGCCTACGTGCACGAGCAGGACGGTCTGCGTGAATTGGCGTCGTACCTTCCGGACGCCGAGCCATATCACGTGTGGGCAAACGTCGAGTTCGTGGGCACCGACGGCTCGATCAATGAGATCGATGCCCTGGTGCTCACCCGCAGTGGCCTCTATGTGCTCGAACTCAAGCACTGGCAGGGCCGGATCTCCGGCGACGGCCAGCGGTGGCGGCGCGGCAGGTCCCGCCTGGACAGCCCACTGATCCTGACCAATCGCAAGGCCAAGCGGCTGCGCAGCGTCATCGGCCAGTACGCGCCATCCGGGGCCCGTATTCCTTTCGTGCATGCGGCGGTCTTTCTGCATGCCCGCAACATGCGTTGTGAGCTGGACGAAATCGGGCGACAGCACGTCTATGGCCTGGACGGCAACGACACCGAATTGCCCAGCCTCAAGCAGATGCTGCTGGCTCCGCCGACGGATCCCCGTCATTTCGTCGACGCGGTACGTGGCCGGCAGATCGTCGATTTGGTACGGGGCGCCCGGATCCGGCCGTCCGTGGCCGAACGGCGGGTCAACCAACTCATGCTGCACCAGCGTCCCTTCGCCGAGGGCATCGGTTGGCAGGACTTCCTCGCCGACCACACCGTGGACACCTCACTGCTGCGGCGGGTGCGGTTCTATCTGACCAGCAGGGCGGCGGAGGAGGACGTGCCGGCGATCCGGCGCGCCGCCGAACGCGAGTTCCGGCTGTTGCAGGGCATCCACCACCCGGGTATCGCCCGCGCGCTGGATTTGGTCGAGCATCCTTGGGGCCCGGCGGTGGTGTTCGACCACCGGCCCGAGTGGCAGCGCCTCGACCAGTGGCTGGCCGAGCGCGACGGACGGCTCCAACTGGCCCAGCGGTTACAACTTGTTCAGGATCTCGCTGAGGTCGTGGGGCACGCCCACTCGCGCCGGTTGTCGCACCGCTCGCTGAATCCCCGCGCGGTGTACGTCTGCGACCCGGACAGCGCCCGCCCCACGCTTGTGGTCACCGACTGGCAGACCGGCGGACGGCTTCCCGGTACCCGAATGACCTCGTTCGGTTCGCCGACCGACCCGGCATCTCTGGAACTGTTCTTCGACGATTCGGTGCGCCGTTACCAGGCGCCCGAGGCGGCGACCCTCGACGACCTGCCGGGCCACCAGCTCGACATGTTCTCTCTCGGCGCGCTGGCGTACCGGATTTTCGCTGGTGTGGAGCCGGCGACGTCGGCGGAGGAGTTGGTCGCCGCGGTTGCCGGCGGCGGTCTGCGACTGGACGCGGTCGCCGACGGTATGCCGAAGGCGTTGGTGGAGATAGTCTACGACGCCACCCGGGGCGATCCGGGGCCGCGAATGCGGCGGGTCACGGACTTCCTCGCCGGCCTGGAACTGGTTTGGGAGGAACTGACCGCGCCGGAGCCGGAACCGGTGGTGGACCCCCTGCGGGCCCACCGGGGTGACGTGCTCGACGGCGGGCTGACGGTGCTCGGCCGGCTGGGCAGCGGCTCCACGGCGGTCGCCCTCTTGGTGACCGAAGAGACCGCGGCGGATCGGCGGCCGGTGGTGCTCAAGGTCGCCCGGGACGAGCAGTACGCGGAGCGCTTCGCCGCCGAGGCCCGCACCGTCGACAAGCTGCGTGACTCGCGGGTTGCGGCGTTGGTGCGCGGCCCGGTCAAGGTGGGCGGCCGGACCGCGCTGCTGCTGGAGAACGCGGGCGAACGCACCCTGGCCGAGGACTTGCGCGGCGGCCGGCTGGCGCTGGACCTGCTGGAACGGTACGGCCGGGATCTGCTGGAGATTGTCGCCTTCCTGGACGGGCAGGGCGTGTGGCACCGGGACATCAAGCCGGCGAACCTGGCTTCGCGCCCGCGCCCGAAGGACAAGCAGCCGCACCTGTGCGTCTTCGACTTCTCCCTGGCGGCGGTTCCCGCCAACCAGCTCACTGCCGGCACGACCGCCTACCTCGACCCGTTCCTCGGGCCGCCGCGCCGGCTGCGTTACGACGCCGCCGCCGAGCGGTTCGCCGCCGCGGTGACGCTCTACGAGATGGCCACTGGGACGCTGCCGCGGTGGGGCAACGGCGCGAACCCGGCAGCCATCAGTGACGAGGTGACTCTCGACCCGGCGGTCTTCGACCCTTCGGTCGCGGACCGTCTGGTGGCCTTCTTCGCCAAGGCGCTGGCCCGGGATGCGGCGGACCGGTTCGACACCCTCGACGAGATGACCGACGCGTGGCGGGCGGTGTTCCGGGAGATCCCCGAGCCGATGACCCCCACGGATGACACCGGCGGCGTCGCGCCGTTGAGCCGGGCCTCGTCGTTGGAGGCGGCCGAGTTGACCGCCCGAGCCCGCTCGGCGCTGGAGCGTCTCGGCATCGGCACTGTGGGTGAACTGCTGGACGCCGAGCCGTCCGCGCTGACTCGGGCCAGGGGCGTCCCGGATGCCACCCGCAAGGAGATCCTGGCGCGTAGCCGGGAACTGCGCGACCTGCTCGCGACGCCCGAGCCGGCGGCGCCTGCACGCACCGACGCGCAGCACGTCGAAGCGCTCGCCGTTAGCCTGCTGCCATCCGAGACCGGTCGCATCTCCTGGCACCGCACGGCTGTACAGGTGTTGCTCGGCCAGGCCGCCGACGAGGACGGCCATTATCTGCGGTGGCCGTCTCAGGCGGACGTGGCCCGGGTTGTCGGCAAGCAGCAGCCGGACGTGTCCCGCCTGTTGAAGCGGGTCGTCGCCCGCGACTGGCAGCCCAACTCGGCGCTCGGGCTGGTCCGCGACGAGATCGTGGCTCTGTTGGACGCGCGGGGCGGGGTGGCCTCCGGCGAGGAGATCGCCGAGGCGTTGAACGTCACCCGTGGTTCCTACACGGCCGAACCGAAGCGCACTGCCCAGGCGATCGGCCTGGTCCGGGCGGCGGTGGAGACTGAGTTGGCGCGGGGCGGTGACGCGCGGCTGGCGATGCAGCGGCTGCGCGGCGGTGACACCGTCCTCATCGGCCGGGAGCCGGACGACCCGGGCACCGAGCGCACGGCCGACGACCTGCTCGGTTACGTGACCCGGCTCGGCCGCCGGGCGGCGGCCCTGGCGGGTGCGGACCCGCTGCCCAGCAGGAGCCGCGCGGTGGAGGAACTGCGCGCGCTGGAGGCGCCGCCGGACGGCATGCCGCCGCTGGGCGAGGCCCGGCTTCTCCAACTCGCCGCCGCCGGCAGCGGTGGCGAGGCCGCGGTCAACGCGCAGGGCCAGCTCTACCCGGCGGAGCGGATGCCCGCCGAGCGGGCGCTGCGCCTGGCCGCCGGCGCGCTCGTGGGCCAGAAGCTCGACCCCGAGACGGTACGCGCCAGAGTGCGCGCCCGGTTCCCACGAGCCCAGGAACTGCCGAACCGGCCGAAGCTGGACGAGATGCTGCGGGAGATCCCGCTGTTCTGGGACGCGAGCATCGGTCGTTTCGTCCCGCCGGACCGCACCTCGTCGCTGACCGGCACCCGCAAGGGCAGCACAGTGGGCCCGATCCTGGCACCGGGTGCCGCCGCCCGGGCCCGCAGGCGGCTCGCCGACGTGATCGACCGCAACGGCTTCCTGGTGGTGCTCACCTCGATCCGGCGCCCCGGTCGCGCTCGCCAGGCCCTGCTGGACCGTTACGACCTCGTCGAGGTCGACGTGACCGCGATCATGCTGGAGCGGCTGCGCGCGCTCAACTTCCCCTGGGAGGCGATCGTCGCCGCCGACACAGGCACCCCCACCGACGCCGATTTCCGGTCGCTGGTGGAGCTGTTCCAGCACGACGTGATGCCGGCGGTCGAGGCCGCGCTCGCCGATGCCGACCGGCCGGTGCTGATCACCGAGGCCGCGCCGCTGGCTCGGTACCAGCAGCTCCGGCTGGTCCAGGAACTGGCCGACCCGACCCGCCCTCGTCCGGCCGCCCGACTGCTGCTGGTGCCGCTGCGCAGCACCGAGTCGGTGCAGCTCGACGGGCAGCAGCTTCCGCTCACCTCGCCGGCCAGTCAGTCGCTGTGGCTGCCGGACGAGTGGGACACCCCCATCCTGGAGAGGACCGCCCCCCGATGATTCCGCTCAAGGCGTTGCAGGCCCAGGTCATCGCTCTCACCGACGACCTGCGCGGGCAGGTCGCGGAGGACTCCGAACTGGAGTCGTCGCTGCGCAAGGAACACGCCCAGGCGGCCGAGGCCCGGCGTACGGCGGGGACGTTCGAGACCTGGCTGGACGACGTCGTGGACCAGGCGGCGGTGGCCTGGGTGCTCGGCTGCGTGTTCGTTCGCTTCTGCGAGGACAACGAGCTGGTCGAGCCGCTCTGGATCGGTGGTCCCGAGCCGGTCGCACCCGTCGGCCGGGCGATGCAGCACCGCCAGCAGCACCTGATCGACAACCCCCGCCACAACGACCGGCACTGGTTGCGCGAGGCGTTCGACTATCTGCGTGGGCTGCGCGCCACCGGCAAGATCTTCGACGAGCACAACCCGGTGTGGCGGTTCGGCATCTCCGGCGAGGCGGCGGAGAAGCTGTCGGAGTTCTTCCGGCGCGGGCCGGGCCTGGTGTCGCTGCGTGTCGAGGACCTGAACACCCGCTTCCTCGGCGACCTCTACCAGGACCTGTCGACGCACGCGAAGAAGACGTACGCGCTGTTGCAGACGCCGGACTTCGTGGAGGAGTTCATCCTCGACCGCACGTTCGAGCCGGCGGTACGCGAATTCGGGCTGCCGGAAACCTCGGTCATCGACCCGACCTGCGGGTCGGGGCACTTCCTGCTGGGCGCGTTCGGCCGGCTGGTGGACAAGTGGCGGGAGCGCGAGCCCGCCACCGACATCCGGGTGCTTGTGGAGCGGGCGCTCGGCCAGGTGACCGGGGTGGACATCAACCCGTTCGCTGTGGCCATCGCTCGGTTCCGGCTGCTGATCGCCGCGATGAAGGAGTGCGGGCTCACCTCGCTGGAACGCACGCCGTCCTGGCCGGTCCGGGTGGCGACCGGCGACTCCCTGTTGCAGTGGGGGCGTAAGTCGCGGCACCAGGGCGACATGCTCGCGATGCTGGAGGGGCGGGACGCGTTCGCGTACGCGACCGAGGACGCCGACGTGCTCGCCGACTACCTGCGCGAGGGGCAGTACACGGTGGTGGTCGGCAACCCGCCGTACATCACGGTCGCCGACAAGGCGCGCAACCAGCTCTACCGGGAGATCTATCCCGACGTCTGCCACCGGCAGTACGCGCTGACGGTGCCGTTCGCCAAGCGTTTCTTCGACCTGGCGAGGCAGTCCGACGAGCACGGCGAGGGCGCTGGCCACGTCGGCCAGATCACCGGCAACGCCTTCATGAAGCGCGAGTTCGGCAAGAAGCTCATCGAAGACTACTTCGCGCACAGGGTTGAGTTGACCGAGGTCATTGATACGTCGGGTGCCTATATCCCCGGCCACGGAACGCCGACAGTCATTCTGATCGGCCGAGCAAATGGCTGTCGTCGGCCTACGGCGGTCCGCGCTCTTCTTGGGGTAAGAGGGGAGCCCGCCCCTCCTCAAGATCCCGCCAGAGCCATCGTTTGGTCGGCAATCAGGACGCAGATTAATGGTTCGGCAAGCGAGTCGGCTTGGGTCAGTTCGGTGGACCTTCCTCGTCAGCAGCTTAACTCATTCCCGTGGAGCCTTGCGGGCGGTGGGTCCCTGGGTTTGATGACGGCAATCGAACGTGGCTCTCGGCGGAAACTATCCGACGAAGTCGACAACATTGGATTCGGGGCGGTAACGCGCGAAGATGATGCCTTCGTTCTGAATGAAGGCGCCCTCCGGCGCTTCGGTGTCCCAAAATTCTATCGGCGAGCGATGGTCGAAGGCGAACAAACCCGCGACTGGCTTGTCTCGTCTAGTGTGAACTGTGTCTGGCCCTACAGCGAGACCACCCTTGAGGCTGATCTTGAACCGAGTGTGGAGCGGGTGCTGTGGCCGAATCGCCGCCTTCTCATTGAGCGGGTTGCATACGGAAAGACGCAAATCGAACGCGGCCTTGCCTGGTTCGAGTTCTCGATGTTCTTCCGTCGACGCTATGCCTCACCCACATTGCTCACCTTCGCTGATGTCGCGACACACAACCATTTCGTCGTCGACGGTGAATCCCGGGTATTCAATCGGCACTCGCCGGTGATCAAGTTGCCGGAGGGGGCGACGGAGGATGATCACCTGCGGCTGCTCGGGGTGTTGAACAGTTCCACCGCCTGCTTCTGGCTCAAGCAGGTGAGCTACCCGAAAGGCGGTGATCCAATTGGAGGCGACGGAGCAAGAGTCAGCGCCGAGCCATGGTCCGACCGCTACGAGTTCACTGGCACGAAGCTTCAGGAGTTTCCGCTGCCCGCGGCGTACCCGTTGGAGCGGGCGCGGCTGCTCGACTCGCTGGCGCAGCGGCTCTCCCGGCTGACCCCGGCGGCGGTCGCGGAGGCCGGGGTGCCGACCCGCGAGCGGCTGGCGGCGGCGCACGTCGACTACGACGACACCCGGGCGCGCATGATCGCGTTGCAGGAGGAGTTGGACTGGGAGGTCTACCGGCTCTACGGGCTGCGTGACGACGATCTGACCTGCGCCGAGCCACCGCTGCTCGCGTTGGGGGAACGGGCGTTCGAGATCGTGCTGGCGCGGCGGATGGCGGCCGGCGAGGTGGAGACGCAGTGGTTCGCGCGGCACGGGTCGACACCGATCACGGAGCTGCCGGCGCACTGGCCGGACGACTACCGGGCGTTGGTCCGGCGGCGGATCGAGGCGATCGAGTCGGACCGGAACATCGCGCTGATCGAACGGCCGGAGTGCAAGCGGCGGTGGGCCACCGAGGGCTGGGGCGCGATGCAGGCCAGGGCGCTGCGGGACTGGCTCCTCGACCGGCTGGAGGCGCCCGAGATCTGGGGCGACCGGCCGATACCCCAGTCGGTGGCCCAGCTTGCCGACCGGGTACGCCACGACGACGACTTTCGCGCGGTGCTGGAGCTGTGGATCGGCCGTGACGACTACGACCTGACGAAGACGCTGGCGAAGCTGGTCGCCGACGAGCACGTGCCGTTCCTGCCCGCCTACCGCTACAAGCCCACCGGGCTGCGGAAAAGGGCGCAGTGGGAGCGGACGTGGGCGCAGCAGCGGCTGGAGGACGCTGGCGAGGACGTGGACATCAAGGTGCCGCCGAAGTACACGTCGGCGGACTTCGTCAAGCCGTCCTACTGGCGGGCGCGCGGCAAGCTCGACGTGCCGAAGGAACGCTTCGTCTCGTACCCGAAGGCGGGCCGCGACGGCGACGTCACGGAGCTGCTCGGTTGGGCGGGGTGGGACCACCTCGCCCAGGCCCAGGCGCTGGCGACCGTCTACCTGGACCGCAAGCTCCAGGCGGCGTGGCCGGCGGAACGCCTGCTGCCGTTGCTGGCGGGCATCGCGGAGCTGGAGCCGTGGCTGCACCAGTGGTACGCCGACGAGCGGCCCGACTTCCCCGGCTCCCCGGCCCAGTTCTTCACCGACCTTGTCGACGCCGAACTGTCCCAGCTCGGTGCCCATCGGGGCAGTCTCACGGTCCTCCAGGGCATCGCCGGCTAGACGCGGATGCGGGCTCGCCACGGTGGTGCAACGCCGTGGAGGTCCGCCCGTCGGCCAACTGATCTTATTCCCGTGAACGCATGAAGTTCGTCGGCCGAACATTCACGTTAGCTGATCTCAGTTTGGTTTGTTGTTGACCGAGCCTGCCTGCTACCTGTGTCCGGTGCATTACGTCAAGGGCCACTACCGGGACGGGCGCTGGGTGCGCCCGCACTACCGTCGAAGCAGAGCCTCTGCCTCTGCCCACCCCCAGAGTGCCCGCACGCGGGTACGCCGCCACCAGCGCAGCGACGGTACATGGGTGCGATCACACTATCGGCAGAGTCCATCAACACCGACGGAGCCCAGCGGCGGGGATGGCAGCCTGTGGATCTTCGGCGGCTTCCTGTTGTTTCTGTTGTTGTTGTTCCTGTCCTTGTGACCCGTTAAGCAAAGGCTGCGGCCCACCGAGTCGCAGCCGGCGGGTGCCTCCCGGTGCCTCGCGCGTGCGAGGAAGGAAAAAACCTGTGCAGGGAGTAGTCCGTCGACGGTTGACCTGTCCAGAATCTGACTCATTTTCGTCGCGGCCATCGCTCGCCGCCCAAGGCATGAGCCAACCTGATCTGCGGTTCCTCGGGCGATCGGCTGATGGAAGGTCAGCGTTCTGCGGCGCTTTCCGTCAGTTGGGCAGGATCACGTCCAATCGGTGCGCTGCCAAGCAATCAGGTCGATGGGTAGCGTGTCGGGCACCCTGGGGAGTCTTGGAGGAGTACCTGTGACGCTGCTGCGCGACCTGATCGACATCCCGACGTCCGTCGGCGAGGGCGACTTCGTGGTGAAGGCGGCCGAGGGCGCCGACCTGCACCGGTACGTCGTCACCGACCAGCTACGCGACAACTTCGCCACCGCGTTGCAGCGGATCGGCCACGCCGTCACCACCGGCCGCTCCCAGGCCATGTTCCTGCACGGTTCGTTCGGCTCCGGCAAGTCGCACTTCATGGCGGTGTTACGGGAGATCCTGGCGCACAACCCCGAAGCCCGGAAGATCAAAGGGCTGGAGGGGCCGGTGGTCGCCGCCGACTCCTGGCTGCCCGGCCGGAAGTTCCTCGCCCTGACGCTGCACATGCTGGACGCGCGTTCGGTCGAGCAGGCGATCCTCGAGGGCTACCTGCGCCAGATCACCGCCGCCCACCCGGATGCCCCCGTGCCCGCCGTACACCGGTCCGACGCCTTGCTGGACGACGCCGCCGGCCTCCGGCGGACGCTGGGTGACGACAAGTTCTTCGCGGCGCTGCGCGGCGGTGCGGCCGCGCCCGGCGCGGGCGGCGGTGGCCTGGCCGCGTTGCGCGCCCAGGCCGAGGGGTGGACCCCGCAGCGGTACGCCGAGGCCGCCGCGCAGCCGCCCGGCACGAAAGGCCGCGACGCGCTGGTCAGCGCGCTCACCCAGACCTTCTTCAGCGGCGCGGTGCACAGCGCGGAATACCTCGACCTGGACACCGGCCTCGCCGTCATCACCCGGCACGCCAAGTCCCTCGGGTACGACGGCATCGTCCTCTTCCTCGACGAGCTGATCCTGTGGCTGTCCGGCCGGATCGCCGACTACACCTTCGTCAACACCGAGGGCGCCAAGCTCAACAAGCTTGTCGAGTCGGCCGACGCGGCCCGGCCCCTGCCACTGATCTCCTTCGTCGCCCGCCAGCGCAACCTGGAGGAGTTCCTCGGCCCGCAGGTCGGCGGCACCGAGCGGGAGGCGCTGGCGCACGTCATGCGCAGCGTCCAGGGCCGACTCGGGGAGATCGTCCTCGCGGACACCAACCTGCCGGAGATCACCGAGAAGCGACTGTTGCACCCCAACGACGAGGCGGCGCGGGCGGTCATCGACAACGCGTTCGCCACCGTCCGCCACAACCGCGAGGTGTGGGACACCCTGCTGCTCGGGGCGCAGTACGGCGACGCCGGCATCGGGTCCGACGCCACCGCGTTCCGCCAGCTCTATCCGTTCTCACCGGCGCTGGTCGCCACCCTGGTCGCGTTGTCGCAGGCGTTGCAACGGGAGCGGACCGCGCTCAAGGTGATGACCGAGCTGCTGGTCGAGCGGCGGGACACCCTACGGGTCAACGACCTGATCGGGGTCGCCGCGCTCTTCGATCCGCTGGTGCTGCACGGCGAGTTGCCGGATCGTCCGAAGCTGCGTCAGCAGTTCGACGCGGCCCGCAACCTCTACCTGCGCAAGCTGCGCCCGTTGCTGCTCACCCTCAACGGCATCGACGAGGAGCGGGCGGCCGGCCACACGCAGTTCCAACTCGACGACAAGCTGGTCAAGACGATCCTGCTCGGCGCGCTGGTGCCCGAAGTGCCGGCGCTGCACAACCTGACCGCCGCCAAACTGCACGCACTCAACTTCGGCTCCATCGCCTCACCGATCCCCGGATACGAGAACACGATGGTGCTCACCCGGTTGCGCAAGATCTCGCAGGACGCCGGCGAGCTGCACCTCACCGACGACCACGACCCGGTCGTGTCGCTCAAGCTGCACACCGTCGACTTCGACAAGCTGCTCGACCTGGTGCCGCACAACGAGACCTCGGCCGGCGTACGGCAGCAGTTGCTCCGCGAGCTGATCAGCGCCGAGATGGGACTGGCCGGGGCCGAGGGCAGCCACGGCGAGTTGCAGCACCCCCGCGAGTGGCGGGGGCGACGACACATCGTGCAGGTCAAGTTCGGCAACGTCCGGGACCCGCTCACCATGCCGGTCGCCGCCCTGATCGCACCCGGCGAGGCGTGGCGCATCGTCGTCGACTATCCGTTCGACCCGCAGGATCTGCCTCGGAACGCCGACCGGGCGCGCATCGACGAACTGCCACGTGGCTCCAACACGGTCTTCTGGCTTCCGCTGTACCTGACCGACGACATGATGAGCCGGGTCGCCCAGCTCGCAAAGATCAATTACCTGCTCGGTGTGGGTGGCGCGGGAGAGCGGCTGAACACGCTCGCCGCCGACTGGCCCCAGGCCGAACGGCAACAGGGCCGGGTCTACCTGCTGCAGCGGCAGACCCAGCTCCGCGACGGCCTGATCACCGCGCTCAAGCAGGCGTACGGCGCGGCGAACCCGCAGCCCTCCGACGTCCACGCCGACAGCGTCGCCGTGCTGCACACGCTGGCCGACGGGCTACGTATCGGCGACCCGAGGGGCGGCACCCTCGCCGACGCGTTCCGCAACCTCACCGGTGAACTTCTCGACTGGTCGTACCCGGGCACCCCGGCGCTGCCCGTTGACGAGAAGCCGCTGGCCCGCGCCGACCTGTCGAAGGTGTTCGACTACGCCAAACGTGCCGCTGCGGATCCCACCCACGGCGTCTCCATCGACAACCCGGCCGATCAGAAGACGCTGCGCCGCATCTGCAACCCGCTGCAACTCGGTGAGGTGGTCGACCACCGCTACGTCCTCGACATCAGCACCTGCTTCTGGAGTCGGCACCTGCTGCAGGAGGCGGCACGGCAGGACCACCGCGACCGCTGGCCGGTGCACGCGTTGCGCAAGCTGCTGGACCTGCCGAAGGCTCGCGGCTTCGACCGGGAGCTGCAAAATCTGATCATCGCGGTCTTCGCGTTCGAGCAGCAGCTCAGTTGGTACGACAACGGCGGCAAGATCAGCGTCGCGACGATCAACGGGGTGGAGGACCGCTTCGAGCTACGCCACCCGCCGATGCCGGACGACGAGACGTGGAAGGCGGCGGTGAGCTTCGGTCAGCCCTTCTTCGGCGAGGTGTTGCCCCGGTTCCGTAACCCGGCCAACCTGGGCGCCCTGGCCGGCACCATGCGCGGGGTCGCCACCCGGTACGCCCCGTCCGCCGGGCGCCTCGTGGAAAGGCTGGAGTCGCACGCGAAGCTTCTCGGCCTCGACCCGCTCGCCGACTCCGGCCGCCTGGCCACCGCACGGCGGGTCGCGCAGCTCCTCACCGAGGTCGCCCAGGAGCCCGACGACGTGGTGCTCGTCGCCGTGGTCGCCGAGGGCGAGCGGCGCCTCGGCGGCGTGGACGGCCACGCCGCGAGCCAGGTGTTCAAGCGGGCGCAGGAACTCACCCACGCGCTGACCGACGCGCAGTGGTCGGTGATCGACGCGATCAGCCGGCGGGCAGCGGCGCAGGACGACCCGCGTGCCCGGAGCATCATGGACCAGTTGCACGCCGCAGGTCGGGACGAGCAGCACGGCACGGACCTGGCCGAAGCGCTGCGGCGAGCGGTCGAAGCGTCGGTCGACATGCTCGCCGAGCAGCGACCGGTGGCCCCGCTCCCGCCGCCCCCGCAGGATCCACCGCGGTCCGGCACCGCACGGGGTAACCAGGATCCGGTCGTTCACCCAGGGTCCGTTGCCGTCCCCCCGCGGATCCCCGAACAGCGAGGAAACGGCAGCAACACCCCCGTCGACCCGACACCGGCGGTTCCCGGGGAGACGACAGTCCACGACCTGGATGCGCTGGAGGCGGTTGTCATCGGGATGCGAGCCGCGGTCTCCGCCGGCCGTCCGGTGTCGATCGTCTGGCGGGTCGTCCAACAGGAGCGGCAGGGATGAGCGTGCCACGGGCCACCGTCCGCCCGGCGGCGGTGCGCCGCAAGGTCGAAGCATGGCTCGCCGAGCGGGATGACACCGACGCCATCGTGCTCCTCGCCCGACCGCAGTGGACCGACGATCCGCTGCTCACCGTGGGAGGCAGAAGCGTGCGGGTCGTTCCCTGCCCGACGCCGCTCGCGGCGCGTGCCGCCCTGGCCGACCGGCCACCGCACGAGAAGCTCGTCCTCCTGACCGATCTCACCGACCACGAACTGGGGGATGGGCTGCTCGCCCACGTCAGCCTCCAGCAGGGGCGCAGCGTGGATCCCTGGGACCTGGTCAGCCAGACGTTCGGAGGTCGGGTGCGTCCGGACTCCACCCTGGCGCGTACCGGGCGGTGGGTTGCCGACGCCTTGACCGAACTGGCGCCGGCCGACGGCTGGCCACCCCCGACCGGCACGATCCTGACCCGTGAGCATGCGCTGAGGCACCTCACCGGGACGGTGCTCGGACTCGAACCCGACGGGCTGGACGCCGCGGGACTGCTGCACTGGAGCACTGACGCCCCGGCGCAGATGCGCTTCGGTGAACTGCCGGCCGAATGGGTCGACGGGCTCGGCGCGTTCCTGGTCGAGGTCGCCGGCCCGGTCGCGGTGCCGGTGCTGGCAACGGTGCGTGCCGGGCACGGAGTAGACGCCATCCCGCTCGGACTGCTGGCCGGGGTGCTCTGGCCGCGCGAACCCGCGCAGGCGTCAGATGTCGAACTCGCGGTTGCCCGCACCCGACTGGAGCCGCGCTTCACCGGCACCCGGCTGACCGAGACCCAGGCGCTGGCCTACACCGAGGCCGCTGAAGCCTGGATCTACCGTGCCCTCGACGACGAGGCGGTCCGGCACGACGCGCACCGGCTGCTGCGGCGGGCCGAGGACATCGCGGGGGAGATCGGCGTCGCCGGTCGGCTCGCCGCCTCGCCCCTGCTCCCGGCGGGATTCACCCAGCGGATGCGAGCCTTCGGCGCCGCCGTGCGGCTGGCCCTTCCGATTACCGGAGCGGCGGTGCCGGCCGGTGACCTGATCGAGCGGGCACAGGACCGGTTGGCCGAGGTGGAGGCGCACCGGTCGGCGGACCGTACTCGGGTGGAGACCGCGCGGATGGCGGTCCGGCTCCTGCGCTGGTTGGCCTCGCCTGAGCAGGCGCCGCCCGCCACCATGCTCGACGCCGTGCACCGGCAGGTCCGCGAGGACGGCTGGGTCGACCGGGCCCGGCTCGACATCTTCGACGGCGACGTCGACCCGCAGGTCGGCGAGGCGTACCGGGCCCTGCACCAGGCGGTGCACGCCCGCCGGTCCCGTCACGATCGTGAGTTCGCCGAGCTGTTGCAGGACACCACAGGCGCGGAGCGTGACCCAGGTGCCCTGTTGCGGGTGGAGGACGTGCTGGACCGGGTGATCCAGCCGATCCTGGACCACGGCCGGCGCGTCCTGTTACTGCTCCTGGACGGCATGGGAGCGGCAGCCGGAATCGAGATCGCCGAGTCACTGGGGCGCAGCGGCGCCTGGACCGAACTCACCCCGCACGGCGGCCAGCGCACCGGCGCCCTCGCCGCCCTGCCCACGGTCACCGCCGTCAACCGGTGCAGCCTGTTCACCGGCAGGATCAAAGTCGGCGACCGTGGCGACGAGTCGAAGGGGTTCACGGCCCGTTTCCCGGGCGCGGTGCTGCTGCACAAGGCCGACCTGCGGACGCCGGCTGGTCTGGCCGTCGACCGCGAGGTCGCCGCCTCGATCGAGGATCCGACTGTCCCGCTCGTCGCCGCCGTCATCAACACCATCGACGACGCGCTCGACCGCAGCGACCCGGGCACCGTCGAGTGGAGTGCCGACACGGTCAAGGGGCTGCGCGACCTGCTTGCCGTCGCCCAGGACCGGATCGTGGTGCTGGTCTCCGACCACGGGCACGTCGTCGATCGCGGCTCCGAGGCCGTGCTGGGCAAGTCGGACGCCAGCGAGAACCGTTGGCGTCCGGCCACCGGTGAACCGCAGGACGGTGAACTGCGCTTCGAGGGCAGCCGGGTTGCCCTCGAAGGTGGCCGGGTGATCCTGCCCTGGCGGGAGGAACTGCGGTACGGCCCCCGGAAGGCCGGCTACCACGGTGGCGCGAGCCCGGCTGAGGTGGTCATTCCACTCCTGCTCTTCGCCTCCGGAGACGACGAAGCCGTTCCCGGCTGGGCGGGGGCGCCGGTCGCCAGCCCGAACTGGTGGCGGGAACCGGTCCGGCAACCCGCGCGCGACGAGCAGGTCACCACGCCTGTCCCTCGCACAGCGGCAGCACGCCCGACCCGCCGACCCCGAGCGGCCGTCCAGGACGAGAGCCTCTTCGACGTACCGGCGCAGGCGCCGACGGCACCGATCCCACCCCCGCCTGTCGGTCCGCCGGCTCCGACCGACCCGGCGTCCGCGCTCGTCGAGGCGCTGCTCGCCAGTCCGGTATACGCGGACCGGCGGGGAAGCCGGGCGCCGATCCCGGACGAGCGGGTGGCCGCGATGGTCACCGCCCTCCTGGCCGGAAAGGGCCGGGCCACCCTGGAGACGCTGGCGACCCGCGCGGGCGTGCCGGTACACCGCATGTCCGCCACCTTCACCGCGCTCCGGCGGCTGTTGCAGGTAGAGGGTTACCCGGTCCTCAGCCTCGACCCGGACGGGCGAACGGCGAAGTTGGACATCCCCCTGATGATCGAGCAGTTCATGCTGGCGCCCTCATGACGGTCGAGGTCAGTGCCCGCCGCCGGCGTGACATCATCGACGCGCTACGCCGGGGCGTGGTGCCCGCCAATGGTCTGGATGCGCTCGCGGTCGGCCTCGACCGGTTCACCGTCGCCCTCGACGAGGACTTGGACCGGGTGGCCGGTGCGGGCAGCGTGTTCAAGGCCGTCCGAGGTGAGTACGGCGCCGGGAAGACCTTCTTCACGCGGTGGCTCGGCGAACGGGCGAAACGGCGCGGCTTCGCGGTGGCCGAGGTGCAGATCTCCGAACTCGAGACACCGCTGCACCGGATGGAGACGGTGTACCGGCGACTCGTCGAGCAGTTGGCCACCGAACAGTTCCCACCGAGCGCGCTGCGGCCCGTACTCGACAACTGGATCTTCGCCTTGGAGGAGGATGTCCTGGCGGCCGGCACGGCGACCGAGGCGGACGCCGAAGCGCTCGACCGCGCGGTGGGTGCGCTGCTCGAAACCCGCTTGGCGGACATCTCGCGCAGCACCCCCGCCTTCGCCGCGGCACTGCGGGGCTACCGCAGCGCGCTCGCGGACGGCGACGATGTCACCGCCGGTGGCCTCGCCGCCTGGCTGGGCGGGCAGCCGCACGTCGCGGCGGCCACCCGACGATCCGCCGGGGTGAAGGGCGACCTTGACCACTTCGGTGCGCTCAACTTCCTGCGTGGCCTGCTGACCGTGCTGAGCGACAGCGGCCACCCTGGTCTGCTTCTGGTACTCGACGAGGTCGAAACGCTGCAGCGGGTTCGCGCGGACGCCCGGGACAAGGCGCTCAACGCCCTGCGCCAGCTCGTCGACGACATCTACGCCGGCCGCTTTCCCGGGCTGTTCCTGGTGGTCACCGGCACCCCGGCGTTCTTCGACGGCCCGCAGGGCGTCCAACGGCTCGCCCCGCTCGCTCAACGGCTCGCCACCGACTTCGGCCCGGAACCCCGCTGGGACAATCCCCGCGCCACCCAACTCCGGCTCCCCGGCTTCACCGAGGACTCACTGGTTCAACTCGGCGCGCGGGTCCGGGAGATCTACGGCGGAGAACGGGTGCCCACCTTCGTTGACGACCGTTACCTCGGTGAACTTGCCCGCGCGGTGGCCGGGCGGCTGGGCGGCCAGGTCGGGGTGGCGCCCCGCGTCTATCTCAAGAAACTCGTCGCGGATGTCCTGGACCGCGTTGACCAGTTCCCCGACTGGGACCCGCGGCAGCACTACGGACTGACCCTGCGGCCCGATGAACTGACCGACGTCGAGCGGAACGCGGTCGCGGCCGACGACGTCGAGTTGTCGATGTGAGCGAGGACGTCCCGCTGGACCCGGTGCTCCTGCATCACGTGGTCAACAGCCTCGGATGGCCGGACCTACGTCCGTTGCAGCGTGCCGCCCTCGCGCCGGTGACGCGCGGCGACGATGCGCTGCTGCTCGCCGCGACCGCCGGGGGCAAGACCGAGGCGGCGATCTTCCCGCTGCTCACCCGCATGGCGGGTGAGCGCTGGAGCGGCACCTCGCTGCTCTACCTGTGCCCACTGAAGGCACTGCTCAACAACCTGCATCCGCGGCTGGAACGGTACGCCGGATGGCTGGGACGCACTGTCGCACTGTGGCACGGCGACGTGAGCGCGACGGCTCGTCGCCGGGCGTTGTGGCAACGTCCTGACATTCTGCTGACCACACCAGAATCGATCGAGTCCATGCTGGTGAGCACGAAGGTCGACCACCGGCTCTTCCTCGCCGGTGTGCGCGCGGTAGTGGTGGACGAGGTGCACGCCTTCGCCGGCGACGACCGCGGTTGGCATCTGCTGGCGCTACTCGAAAGGCTGGCCCGGGTGACCGGCCGGCCCCTGCAGCGGGTCGGACTTTCCGCCACTGTGGGCAACCCAGACCAGCTTCTCACCTGGCTGCAGGGTTCGGGGGCGGGCAGCCGTCCGGGCACGGTCGTCGCCCCCGACCGGGTCACCGACGTCCGTCCCGTTGGTGGACCTCCGCCAGGCGAGGTCGAACTCGACTATGTGGGGTCGCTGGCCAACGCTGCCGTTGTCGTCGCCGCCCTGCACCGTGGGGAGAAGCGGCTGGTTTTCTGCGAGTCCCGGCAGACGGTCGAGGAACTCGCCGAGTTGCTACGCGAACGCGGCGTGACCACCTTCCTCTCCCACGCCTCGCTCTCGCTCGACGAACGGCGCCGGGCAGAACAGGCGTTCGCCGAGGCCAGGGACTGCGTCATCGTGTCCACCAGCACGCTGGAACTCGGCATCGACGTGGGCGACCTGGATCGGGTGATCCAGATCGACTCCCCGACGACCGTGGCATCGTTTCTACAGCGACTCGGCCGTAGTGGGCGCAGACCGGGCAGTTCGCGCAACTGCCTCTTTCTCTGCCGCAGCGCAACGGAGCTGACCAGGGCCGCGGCTCTGCTCTCACTGTGGGGCGACGGCTGGGTGGAGCCAGTCCTTCCACCGCCTGAACCTCGTCACATCGTCGCCCAGCAGATGCTCGCGCTCTGCTTGCAGGAGGGTCGCGTCGGGGACCGGCTCTGGACGCAGGCATGGAACGGTCTGCCCCCGTTCGACCGGAGCGCCGAGCCGGTCGTGCGCCATCTGACGGAGCAGGGGTACCTCGACAGCGACAGCGGGTTGCTGTTCGTCGGCCTGCAGGCAGAACAGCGGTTCGGGCGGCGGCACTTCATGGAGTTGACCGCTGTGTTCACCGGCCCGCCGGAGTTCACCGTCCTGCACGGGCGGCAGGAACTGGGGCGAATCGATCCGAGCCTGCTCACCGAGGAGGTGCGGGGCGACCGTCGACTGCTGCTGGGCGGCCGGAGTTGGCGGGTCAACTACGTCGACTGGCAACGGCGGCGCTGCTTCGTGGAACCCGCGGACGGCGGCGGTCGGGCCCGGTGGACCTCGCAGGGCTGGCTCGGATCGAGCTATCCGTTGACCCGAGCCATGCGGCAGGTGCTACTCGGGAAGGACCCGCCGGTGCGGTTGACCACGCGGGCGGCGAGCCGACTCGCGGCGACCCGTGAGGAGCGTTCGTCCCTGGTCCACCCGGGCGGCACCTGTGTCGTGCGTGCGCGCGGCGATCTCCACTGGTGGACCTGGGCTGGCCTACGCGGCAACGCTACGTTGGCCGCCACGCTCGGCGAGGCGGTCGATCCCGCGCAGCGTTTCGACGACTGCGCCATCCGGCTTCGCCAGGACGTGACAAGGGACCAGTGGCGGGCCCTGGTGACTGACGCAGGTGAGCGCTTGTGTCTTCCGGACATCGACCGGCGGGCCGTCGCCGGTTTGAAATTCGGCGCGGCCCTGCCCGAGCGACTCGCGGTCGCGACTCTGGCCGTACGGCTCGCCGACCTTGACGCGGCGGCGGCGGTGCTGACGGAACCGGTTCGCTTTTCGGAACTGGAGTGTTAAGACGGGCCCCCTCCTCTACCGGAGGCGTTAACAAGGGGCCCTTCCTTGCTCACTCGGGGACGCGGCGGTAGGCGCCGTCGCTGGCCGAGGTGGCCATCGACGCGTACGCGCGCAGCGCCGCCGACACCGGGCGCTGCCGGTCGACAGGGGTGTACGGGCGGTCCCGCTTCTCCTCGGCCACCCGGCGGGTCGCCAGCTCGTCGTCGGGCACGTTCAGCGCGATCGACCGGCCCGGGATGTCGATGACGATCTCGTCGCCGTCGCGGACCAGCGCGATCGTCCCGCCGGAGGCGGCCTCCGGGGAGACGTGCCCGATGGACAGGCCGGAGGTGCCGCCGGAGAACCGGCCGTCGGTCAGCAGCGCGCAGGAGCGGCCGAGCCCGCGGCCCTTGAGGAAGGAGGTGGGGTACAGCATCTCCTGCATGCCGGGGCCGCCCTTGGGGCCCTCGTAGCGGATCACCACCACGTCCCCGGCGACGACCTGCTTGGCGAGGATCGCGGTGACCGCGTCGTCCTGCGACTCGTAGACCTTGGCGGGGCCGCGGAAGGTCAGGCACTCCTCGGGGACCCCGGCGGTCTTCACCACGCAGCCGTCGGGTGCGAGGTTGCCGTGCAGGATGGCCAGCCCGCCGTCGGCGCTGTAGGCGTGTTCCCGGTCCCGGATGCAGCCGCCGGCCGCGTCGGTGTCCAGCGACGACCAGCGGTTGGTGGTGGAGAACGCCTGGGTGGTGCGTACCCCGCCGGGGGCGGCGTGGAACAGTTCGACCGCTTCGGGGGTGGCGGAGCCGCCCCGCACGTCCCAGTCGGCCAGCCACTGGTCCAGGCCGGGGGAGTGCACGGCGCGCACGTCGCGGTGCAGCAGCCCGGCGCGGTCCAGTTCGCCGAGGATGGCGGGGATGCCGCCGGCCCGGTGCACGTCCTCCATGTGGTAGTTCGGGGAGTTCGGGGCGACCTTGGCCAGGCAGGGGACCCGCCGGGAGATGGCGTCGATGTCGGCCACGCCGAAGTCGAGTTCCGCCTCGCGGGCGGCGGCGAGCAGGTGCAGCACGGTGTTGGTGGAGCCGCCCATGGCCACGTCGAGGGCGACGGCGTTCTCGAACGCCGCCCGGCCGGCGACGGCGCGGGGCAGCACCGTGGCGTCGTCGTGGTCGTACCAGCGCTTGGCGATGTCCACGACGGTGCGTCCGGCGTTGACGAACAGCGACCGGCGCGCGGCGTGGGTGGCCAGCACCGAGCCGTTGCCGGGCAGCGCCAGGCCGATGGCCTCCGTGAGGCAGTTCATCGAGTTGGCGGTGAACATGCCGGAGCAGGAGCCGCAGGTGGGGCACGCGGAGCGTTCGATCTCGTCGAGCTGGCCGTCGGTGACCGCCTCGTTGGAGGAGGCGATCATGGCGTCGATCAGGTCGATCTTGCTGTGCACGATGCCCTCGATCGCCACCGTCTTGCCGGCCTCCATCGGGCCACCGGAGACGAAGACGGTCGGGATGTTGAGCCGCAGCGCGGCGAGCAGCATGCCCGGCGTGATCTTGTCGCAGTTGGAGATGCAGACCAGGGCGTCCGCGCAGTGGGCGTTGACCATGTATTCGACCGCGTCGGCGATCAGCTCCCGGCTGGGCAGGGAGTAGAGCATGCCGCCGTGGCCCATGGCGATGCCGTCGTCCACGGCGATCGTGTTGAACTCCCGGCCCACGCCGCCGGCCTCGGCCACCGCGTCGGCGACCAGGCCGCCGAGGTCCTTGAGGTGGACGTGACCGGGTACGAACTGGGTGAAACTGTTGGCGATGGCGACGATCGGCTTGCCGAAGTCGTCGTCGGTCATCCCGGTGGCCCGCCACAGGGCCCGGGCGCCGGCCATCGTCCGACCATGGGTGGAGGTCCTCGACCGCAGCTCAGGCATGACAACCAGTCTGACACCATCCGCGGGGCGGCCCGCCGCCGCGCACCCTGTGTCCCAACAGTTGCACACCGAGGGCCCCACGGGGTGTGCGAATCCGGCAGAGTTGACGCGTGCAGTCGTCCCCGGTGGTGGTGACCGTGGCGGCGCTGAGCGGGTTCACCGCGACCGGCGCCGTGGTGCTGCTGGCCGCGTCCGCCAGGCGTCGCACCGGCCCACGCCGGGGGGCCCACCTCCTGCTCGCGCTCGCCGCCGCGGTGGCTCTGCTCAGCCTGTTGGTCGGCCTCGGCGTCCTGCTGGTCGCCGGTGAGCACCTGACGCACCGGCACGGCCGGCGCAGCGACTGGACGGTGGTGGTGGGGGTGGGCACCGCGCTGGCCGGGCTCGGCCTCGGTGCCGCCCTGCTCCGGCTGCCCGGCGCCGTCGCGACCCGGGCCGCCACGGCCCGGCTGCTGCTCGACGGCCTGATCATGGGCAGCGCGTTCTGGTTCGTCGGCTGGGTGATGGTCAGCGCGCCCACCCGGCTGCTGGGCGCCGCCACCCCGCCGGCCGGCCTGCCCGTCCTGCTCGCCACGATCGCCGCCGCGCTCACCGCCGGGCTGACCGTGATGCTGGCGCTGCGCGCCACCCCGCCACGGGTGTGGCTGACGCTGCTCGGGGGTGGCGCGGTCGTGGTGACCACGGGCGGGCTCGGCGTCACCGCCGGGCTCTTCCGGGGCGGTCCCGGGATGGCCCTGACCGGGGTCGTGGTGGCCGCCGCAGGTCTGGCCGCCACCGCCGTCGCCGGGCGTCGGGCCGACCTGACGCGGCTCGACCTCGATCTCATCCGCCGCGACGGCGAGTACGCCTTCGTGCCGATGTTCGCCATCGCCGCCGCCGCGATGTACCACCTGGTGCAGGGGGGCCGCTTCGACGGGTACGGCATCGTGGCCGGCTCGGTCGAGGGGTTCGCCCTGGTGACCCGGCAGTACCTCGCACTCAACGACGTGCGCGGCTACGCGGTCCGGCTGGCCGAGCGGGAGGCGCACTTCCGCGAGCTGGCGCACACCGACGCGCTCACCGGCCTGGCCAACCGGCGAGGGCTGCTGCGTGCACTGCACCGCAGCGCCGGTGCCGGCGTGCCCTGTGTCCTGCTGGGGCTGGACCTCGACGGCTTCAAGAACGTCAACGACATGCGCGGGCACGATGTCGGCGACGCGGTGCTCGTCGAGGTGGGGCGGCGGTTGCGGGGCAACCTGCGCCCCGGTGATCTGGCCGCCCGGCTCGGTGGCGACGAGTTCGCGGTGCTGATGCCCGGTGCGGCCGAACCGGGCCCGGTGGCCGACCGGCTGCTCGGGGTGCTCGGGCGCCCCTACGAGGTGGTGGAGGGGCCGGTCTTCCTCTCGGTGAGCATCGGGGTGGCCGCCGGGCAGGGGGAGCACGACGTCGAGTTGCTGCTGCGCAACGCCGACCTGGCGCTGCGCTACGCCAAGCAGCGGGGCAAGAACCGGATCGAGCGCTACGACGCCACGTACGACCAGTTGCTCAGTCGACGTACCCGGGTGGAGCACGAGCTGCGGGGTGCCATCGAGCGCGACGAGCTGCGGCTGGTGTTCCAGCCGGTGGCGTCGCTGCCGTCGGTGCGTCCGGTGGGTGCCGAGGCGCTGCTGCGCTGGCGCCACCCGGAGCTGGGCAACGTCCGGCCGGACGAGTTCATCCCGCTGGCCGAGGAGTGCGGGATGATCGCCAAGCTGGGTGTGTGGGTGCTGCACCAGGCATGCCATCAGCTCTCCCGCTGGCTGGCCGACGGGCACGACGTGTGGGTGTCGGTGAACGTCTCCCCGCGTGAGCTGCACGCCCCGGAGTACGTCGTCCAGGTCGCCGACGCGTTGCGCGCCCACCGTGTGCCGCCGCAGCGGCTGGTGCTGGAGGTGACCGAGCACGCGGTCGCCACCGACGTGGACGAGCTGATCCGGCGGTTGACCGCGCTGCGGTTGACAGGCGTACGCATCGCGCTCGACGACTTCGGCGCCGGTTACTCCTCGTTGGGTCAGCTCCGGCGGTTGCCGATCGACATCCTCAAGATCGATCACAGTCTGGTCGCGGAGCACGAGCCGGTCCGGCCGGTGGGTCGGGACGGGCCGGCGTTCGCGCCGATGGTGGACATCGTGATGCGCCTGGGCCACCAGTTCGGGTTGGAGGTGATCGCCGAGGGGGTGACCAACCCGGCGGAGTTGGCCGCCG
Source organism: Micromonospora sp. DT31 (assembly GCF_049841795.1). Classification (NCBI taxonomy): domain Bacteria; kingdom Bacillati; phylum Actinomycetota; class Actinomycetes; order Micromonosporales; family Micromonosporaceae; genus Micromonospora; species Micromonospora sp. DT31. Next base: position 85,801 of record NZ_JBNCKZ010000014.1, read on the forward strand.
TGGTGGCCGCCGGCTGCCGGTTCGGTCAGGGGGCGCTGTTCGGCTGGGGCGTACCGGCGGAGCACCTGGAGGCGATGCTGGAGGCGGCGACCGCGCCCGGCAACAGGTCCATCGCGGTGCGGCCTCCGTCGCCGCCCTCGCCGGTCGGCGCTCCGTCGCCGCTGCCGCCCCGGCTGCGTGACAACCCGCCCGCGCCGCTGCCCGTCCAGCTGCCCTCGTGGGACGTGTCGCCGCAGGTGGAGCCGGATGTGAAGAGGGCGGGTGGGGGCGACACGCCCACGTCCGTGAACCAAAATGTGGGATCAGTTGACTCATCGCGTGAGATGCGTCAGGCTTGACCGCATGACGTCGAACTGGTCGCCGCGAGTACTTACCTGAGCGCACTCTCCCACCGAGAGTGCGCTGGCCCCGTGCATCCTGCACGTGGGCTTTTTTGTTGCCGTCGGACCATCGCCGGGACCGCCGCGTCCCATCCTGTGAAGCGCGTCACCCACTCACCGCCGAAGGCTTGAACCGCCATGACGAGACCCACGCCAGAAACACTCGCCAACTCCGCCCGGCGGGCCCGCTCGGGCACCGGCGCGGCCGGTGACTCCGACAACGCCGCCGCCTCCCGGCCGGGCCGGGGCGCTCCGGCCGGCGACGCCGCCACCACGCCGGTACGCCAGCCGGCCACCGCGCAGGTCTCCGGCGCCGGTTCCCTGGTGCGATCGCTCGAGGCGCTCGGCGTCGACGTGGTCTTCGGCATCCCGGGTGGTGCCATCCTGCCGGCCTACGACCCGCTCTACGACTCCACCGTCCGGCACATCCTGGTCCGCCACGAGCAGGGCGCCGGGCACGCGGCCACCGGCTACGCGCAGGCCACCGGCCGGGTCGGTGTCTGCATCGCCACCTCCGGCCCGGGCGCGACGAACCTGGTGACCCCGATCGCCGACGCCTACATGGACTCGGTGCCGATCGTGGCGATCACCGGCCAGGTGGCCCGGCCGTCGATCGGCACGGACGCCTTCCAGGAGGCCGACATCCAGGGCATCACGCTGCCGATCACCAAGCACAACTTCCTGGTGCAGACCGCCGACGAGATCCCCCGGGTGCTGGCCGAGGCGTTCCACCTGGCCGCGACCGGCCGGCCCGGCCCGGTGCTCGTCGACATCCCGAAGGACGTGCTCCAGGCGCCGGCCACCTTCTCCTGGCCGCCGACGCTCGACCTGCCCGGCTACCGGCCCACGCTGCATCCGCACGGCAAGCAGATCCGCGAGGCGGCCCGGCTGATGACCGGTGCCCGCCGCCCGGTGCTCTACGTCGGCGGCGGCGTGCTCAAGGCCGGGGCCACCGAAGGGCTGCGCCGGCTGGCCGAGCAGACCGGCATCCCGGTGGTGACCACCCTCATGGCGCTTGGCGCGTTCCCCGACTCGCACCGCCAGCATTTGGGCATGCCCGGCATGCACGGCACGGTCGCCGCGGTCTACGGCCTGCAGAAGGCCGATCTGATCGTGGCGCTGGGCGCCCGGTTCGACGACCGGGTGACCGGCAGGCTGGACTCGTTCGCGCCGGACGCGACGGTGGTGCACGCCGACATCGACCCGGCGGAGATCGGCAAGAACCGGCACGTCGACGTCCCGATCGTGGGCGACGCGCGGCACGTGATCGACGAGTTGGTCGCGGCGGTGACCGCCGAGCAGGCCGCCGGCACGTCGACCGACCTGACCGACTGGTGGACCCAGCTCGACGACCTGCGCCAGCGGTACCCGCTGGGCTTCGAGGAGCCGTCCGACGGCACCCTCTCCCCGCAGTACGTGATCAAGCGGCTGGGTGAGATCGCCGGTCCGGATGCGATCTACGTGGCGGGTGTCGGCCAGCACCAGATGTGGGCCAGCCAGTTCATCTCGTACGAGAAGCCGCAGACCTGGCTCAACTCCGGTGGGCTGGGCACCATGGGTTACGCCGTCCCGGCCGCGATGGGCGCCAAGGTGGGCTGCCCGGACACCACGGTCTGGGCGATCGACGGCGACGGCTGCTTCCAGATGACCAACCAGGAGCTGGCGACCTGCGCGCTGGAGGGCATCCCGGTCAAGGTCGCGGTGATCAACAACGGCAATCTGGGCATGGTGCGGCAGTGGCAGACCCTGTTCTACGGGGAGCGCTACTCCAACACCGAGCTGGGCACGCACAAGCACCGCATCCCGGACTTCGTCAAGCTCGCCGAGGCGCTCGGCTGCGTCGGGTTGCGCTGCGAGAACGCCGCCGACGTGGACAAGACCATCGAGGCGGCCATGGCGATCAACGACGCGCCGGTGGTCATCGACTTCGTGGTCGGCAAGGACGCGATGGTCTGGCCGATGGTGGCCGCCGGCACCAGCAACGACGAGATCATGTTCGCGCGGGGTGTGCGCCCCGCCTTCGACGAGGACGAGCTGTAGTCATGGCCGAACGCACCGAGCGCAGCGAGGGCCGTGAGGGCATGACGAGGAAGGTGCCGGTCATGGCCGAACGCACCGAGCGCAGCGAGGGCCGTGAGGGCATGACGAGGAAGGCACTGTAATGACGATGCACACGTTGTCCGTGCTGGTGGAGAACAAGCCGGGTGTCCTCGCCCGGGTCTCCGGGCTGTTCTCCCGGCGCGGTTTCAACATCGACAGTCTCGCCGTCGGCGAGACCGAGAACCCGGACGTCTCCCGGATCACCATCGTGGTCAACGCCGAGTCCTCCCCGCTGGAGCAGGTGACCAAGCAGCTCAACAAGCTTGTCAACGTACTCAAGATCGTGGAGCTGGACGCGCAGGTCGCGGTGGCGCGGGAGCTGCTGCTGGTCAAGGTCCGCGCGGACCGCGCGGCCCGCGCCCAGGTGTTGGAGACGGTCGGCCTGTTCCGCGCGCGGGTGGTCGACGTTGCACCTGACACGTTGACGATCGAGGCCACCGGCACCCCGGACAAGCTCGACGCGTTGCTGCGGGACCTGGAGCCGTTGGGCATCAAGGAGATGGTCCAGTCCGGCACCGTCGCCATCGGGCGCGGTTCGCGCGCCATCACCGCCGGCCCGTCCCTGCGCGCCGCCTGATCCGCACCCACCAGTTCGTACGAAAGGGAAGTCCATGAGCGTTGAGGTGTTCTACGACGACGACGCCGACCTGGGCCTGATCCAGGGTCGCAAGGTCGCCGTGATCGGGTACGGCAGTCAGGGTCACGCGCACGCGCTGTCGCTGCGCGACTCCGGCGTCGACGTGGTGATCGGCCTGCCCGCCGGGTCGAAGAGCCGACCCAAGGCCGAGGAGGAGGGTCTGCGGGTACTCACCCCGGCGGAGGCGGCGGCGGAGGCCGACGTGATCATGATCCTGGCGCCGGACACCGCTCAGCGCGGCCTCTACGCCGAGGCCATCGCGCCGAACCTGACCGCGGGCAAGGCGCTGTTCTTCGGGCACGGCTTCAACATCCGGTACGGCCTGATCAAGCCGCCGGCCGACGTGGACGTGGCGATGGTCGCCCCGAAGGGCCCCGGTCACCTGGTCCGCCGCCAGTACGTCGACGGCAAGGGCGTGCCCTGCCTGGTGGCCGTCGAGCAGGACCCCAGCGGCAACGCGCTCGGGCTGGCCCTGGCCTACGCGAAGGCGATCGGTGGCACCCGGGCCGGCGTGATCCGGACCACGTTCACCGAGGAGACCGAGACCGACCTGTTCGGCGAGCAGGCGGTGCTATGCGGTGGCGCGGCGGCGCTGGTGCAGACCGGTTTCGAGGTGCTCACCGAGGCCGGCTACGCCCCCGAGGTGGCCTACTTCGAGTGCCTGCACGAGTTGAAGCTCATCGTTGACCTGATGTACGAGGGCGGCATCGCCCGGATGCGCTACAGCATCTCCGACACCGCCGAGTACGGCGACCTGTCCCGCGGCCCGCGGGTGATCGACTCCCGGGTCAAGGAGGAGATGCGCAAGATCCTCGGCGAGATCCAGTCGGGTGAGTTCGCCCGCGAGTGGGTCGCCGAGGACGAGGCGGGCCGGCCGAACTTCGCCAAGTGGCAGGCCGAGGGCGCGGCGCACCCGATCGAGGAGACCGGGCAGAAGCTGCGCGGCATGATGAGCTGGGTGGACCGGCCGATCACCGAGACCGCCTGATCAAAGCATCCTGCCGGGCGGGTCGCCCGGCGCGGCAGGACAGTGGTGAGCGGCACCCCGCAGCGGCCGAACCGTGCCTCGGCGGGGTGCCGCTCACCAGCACGTTCGTCGCCCTCGGAGTGACGTTGCGTACCGCCCGGGCGGGGCGCGGCCGCGTGTGAGGGCACTCACCCCGCACTCCGGGGTACGACCACCGGCCCGCCACCTACGATCCCAGGGGTAGGTGCGCAGTCGGCACCTGACGGCCATGGCACGGCTCAGCGCAGGGCGCAGCGCGGCGTCCCGCCGCCCCGGACCAACCGCATACGACGTCTACGAGGACCGATGAATCCTGTCGTACTGATCGCCGAAGAACTCGCCCCCGCCGCCATCGAGGTGCTCGCCCACGACTTCGACGTGCGACACGTGGACGGCACCGACCGCCCGGCTCTGCTCTCCGCCCTCTCCGAGGCCGACGCGGTGATCGTACGCAGCGCCACCCAGATCGACGCCGAGGCGGTCGCCGCCGCGCCGCGCCTGAAGGTGGTCGCCCGGGCGGGCGTCGGCCTGGACAACGTCGAGGTGCCGGCCGCCACCGCGCGGGGCGTCATGGTGGTCAACGCGCCCACCTCCAACATCGTCTCCGCGGCCGAGCAGGCCGTCGCGCTGCTGCTCGCGGTGGCCCGCAACACCGCCAGCGCCAGTGCCGCGCTCAAGGCCGGCGAGTGGAAGCGGTCCAAGTACACAGGCGTCGAGATCCAGGGCAAGACCGTCGGCGTGGTCGGCCTCGGCCGTATCGGCGTGCTGTTCGCGCAGCGCATCGCCGCGTTCGGCACCCGGCTGATCGCATACGACCCGTACATCCAGCCGGCCCGCGCCGCGCAGCTCGGTGTCCGGCTGGTCGGCCTGGAGGAACTGCTGCGGGAGAGCGACTTCATCTCGATCCACCTGCCGAAGACGCCGGAGACCGTGGGCCTGATCGGCGAGAAGGAGCTGGCGATCGTCAAGCCGGGTGTCCGGATCGTCAACGCGGCCCGGGGTGGGCTGATCGACGAGCAGGCGCTCGCGGACGCGATCGCCGAGGGCCGGGTCGCCGCCGCCGGCGTCGACGTGTACGCCAAGGAGCCCTGCACCTCCTCGCCGCTGTTCGCCTTCGACAACGTGGTGGCCACCCCGCACCTGGGCGCCTCCACGAACGAGGCGCAGGACAAGGCCGGTCTCGCGGTCGCCAAGAGCGTCAAGCTGGCGCTTCAGGGCGAGTTCGTGCCGGACGCGGTGAACGTGCAGGCCGGCGGCGTGGTCGCCGAGGACGTCCGCCCGCTGCTGCCGCTGGCCGAGAAGCTGGGCCGGGCCTTCACCGCCCTGGCCGGCGGGGTGGCCGCCAGCGTCACCGTCGAGGTGCGCGGCGAGATCGCCTCCCACGACGTGTCGGTGCTCAAGCTCGCCGCCACGAAGGGGCTGTTCAGCTCGGTGGTGGAGGAGCAGGTCACCTACGTCAACGCGCCGCACCTGGCCGCCGAGCGGGGTGTCGAGGTCACCCTGACGACGCCCGGCGAGACCGTCGACCACCCGAACCTGGTGACCGTGCGCGGCGCGCTGCCGGACGGGCGGACCGTCCGGGTGTCCGGCACGGTGGCCCACGCCGGTGCCCGCGACGTGTTCAAGCTGACCGAGGTGGACGGCTTCGACGTGGAGATCGCGGCGGAGGGCATCCTGCTGTTCCTGCGTTACGTCGACCGGCCGGGCGTGGTCGGCACGGTCGGCACGCTGCTCGGCGAGGCGGGCGTCAACATCGCCGCCATGCAGGTGGCCCGTCGGGAGGCCGGCGGTGAGACGCTGATGACGCTCACCGTCGACCAGGCGCTCGGCGCCGACCTGCTCACCTCGGCGGCCGACTCGATCGGCGCGGTCTCGGCCAGCGCGGCCGACCTGCGCGACGTGTAGTCCGCTGCGGACGATCGGGGCCCGGCCGGTGACGGCCGGGCCCTTCGTCGTCGTGGCGGCTGGCCGTCAATGGACGGCCGGTTGCCGAGGGACGGCCGGTCGGGGGTGCGGTGTCAGGACCGGGCGCGGGCCGGCGGCGGGTAGACCGAACCGTCCTGGGCGTCGAACAGCATCAGGTCGTGCTCGCCGGCGAGCCGTTCGATGTCCAGCAGAACCTGATCCGGGCAGGTGGGGTGCAGGTTCATCTCGATGTGGTCGGCGGCCGCGTGCAGCGGCGCGACCTGCCACGGGCTGTCCGGCCGGTCCGGCTGGTCGGGGTAGCTTCCGGTGATCGCCCGGTAGAAGGCGACGAGCCGGGGGTCGGGGTGCTGCCGACTGTGCCAGCCCTCGCGGCAGTCCCGCACCGCCGCCCGCACCTGCTCCGGTGTCGCCCCGTTCGGCAGGGCCCACACGCTCAGATCGAAACTCACGGCGGACAGCGTGCCATCCCGGGCCGGGCCCGTCACCCCTGCCCCACCGCAGGTTCCCCGCTGACCGTGCAGACAGGACCGGGCCGCGTCCGCTGTGGAACTCTTGCGTCGAGTTGCGTCGATTAGCTAGCGTATCGGGGCGGTCTCCGGCTGAGTCGATCCCCGACCCGTCTTCGGGTGACGCGGTCGGGCGCCCGGCCCGTCGGTCCCGCACCCCTCGATTGCGCGAGCCACGCGCACTCGTCGCTGACCGGCCTCCACGGTCGTTGCCGAGACCGTGGGGGCCGATCGCGGTCCACGCGGCCCCGGGTGCGGCGGCCCGGCGCGTCAGCGCCTGTTGTGCGCGAACAGCGGGCGGTAGTCGCAGTCGCCGCGGAACCAGGCCAGACCGGCGGGGCCGGCGGCGTACAGCGCGGTGGCGTAGGCGTCGGCGATCGCCAGGTCCCGCCCGACCACTGTCGCGGCCACCAGCCGGTCCGTCGGCTCCCCGGTGTGCGGGTCGACCACGTGTCCGCGCCGCCCGGTGACCCCGGAGGTGCCCACCGCGCCGGAGGTCATCTCCAGCACGACCGGGGTCCGGCGCGTGTCGGTGGGGTGGTGCACCGCGATCCGCCACGGGCCGCCGTGCGCGGCCCGGCCGCGTACGGTCAGGTCGGCGCCGGCGAGCACCGCGTAGTCGTGGATGCCGGCGGCGCGCAGCCGGGTGGCCGCCCGCTCCACCGCCCAGCCGCCGAGCAGGCCGCCCGGGTCGAAGCCGCCGGGCACCGCCCAGGCGTCGAACCAGCCGTCGGTCGCTGCCCGCATCGCCGCGCAGAGGTCCACCAGTTCGGCCAGCGGCGGGTACGAGTCTGGGCTGATCTCGTCGCGGCGCAGCCGCGACACCAGGCTGTCCGGCCGGTTCGGGCTGTAGGTGAGGTCGATGGCGCGCAACTCGGCGACGGCGTCCCGCAGCGCCTCGCCCACGCAGCGGTGGCCCAGCCAGCCGGGCGCGTTGAGCAGCAGCGTGTACTCGGCGGTCGAGGTGGTCACCGTGTGCCGGACGCTGATCCGGTCGTACCCGGTGGCACCGGACCGCTCGACGCGGTGGTTGTTGGCACCCAGGCGCAGGTCGGGGCGGAGTGGGCGGAACGCGGCCTGGTCGATCCACCGCGTGCGTGGTTGCTCGTCCGCCCAGTGCGCCCGCCGGTGCTCGATCCGCATCACGCCTGCCCCCTCACTGGTCGCCGCCGCGTCGCGGCGGTGCCGGTACGGGTCCCCGTCAAACCCGTGAATCCCGACCCTAAGCAGTGGACATGACCGCACCATGAGTGCTGCCTGGGAGCATGCTGTGATTCCATGTTCCCGGATGGTGGAAGAATCGTACCGGGACGCGGGACGCCGACGTACCGTTGCCGGCAGCACGACGAGGTGAGGAGATCAGGTGGCACGCATCGCGGTGGTGGCCGGTGACGGGATCGGGCCCGAGGTGGTCGCGCAGGCCCGCAAGGTCCTCGACGCGGTGCTGCCCGGCGTCGAGGCCACCGAGTACGACCTCGGTGCGGCGCGTTGGCACCGCACCGGCGAGGTGCTGCCCGACTCCGTCCTGGACGAGCTGGCCGGGCACGACGCCATCCTGCTCGGCGCGGTCGGCGAGCCGACCGTGCCGCCGGGCGTGCTGGAACGCGGCCTGCTGCTCAAGCTCCGTTTCGCCTTCGACCAGTACGTCAACCTCCGCCCGTCCCGGCTCTGGCCCGGCGTGGCCGGCCCGCTGGCCGCCGTCAAGCCCGGCGAGGTGGACCTCGTCGTGGTCCGCGAGGGCACCGAAGGGCTGTACGCGGGCGCCGGCGGCAGCCTGCACCGGGACACCCCGGCCGAGGTCGCCACCGAGGAGAGCCTGAACACCCGGCACGGCGTCGAGCGGGTGATCCGCGACGCGTTCGCCCGCGCCCGCCGCCGGGAACGGCGCAAGGTGACGCTGGTGCACAAGACGAACGTGCTCGCCCACGCCGGTTCGCTCTGGTCGCGGGCCTTCGCGGCGGTGGCCGCCGAGCACCCCGACGTGACCACGGAATACCAGCACATCGACGCCGCGGCGATGTTCCTGGTGACCAATCCGTCCCGGTACGACGTGGTGGTCACCGACAACCTGTTCGGCGACATCCTCACCGACATCGCCGCCGCGGTGACCGGTGGCATCGGGCTGGCGGCCAGCGGCTGCATCAACCCGGAGGGGCGCTATCCGTCGATGTTCGAGCCGGTGCACGGCTCCGCCCCGGACATCGCCGGCAAGGGCGTCGCCGACCCGGTCGCCGCGGTGCTCTCCGCGGCACTGCTGCTCGACCAGCTCGGCCACGCCGACGCCGCCGCCCGGGTGACCGCCGCGGTCGGCGCCGAACTGGCCGCTCGTACGCCCGGGGCGGCGCTGCGCACCGAGGAGGTCGGCGACCGGCTCGCCGGCTTCGCCGTAGCCTGACCGGGCCGACCCTCCCTGGCCCGGTACCCGGGCCGCCAGACCCGTGTCCCGGGCGCGCTCCCGCTCCGCCGGTCGGCGGAGCTATCCGCTGAACGACCGTTCGGGGTAAGTTTCTGGCACCAGTGACGTCGGCGTGCGATCCCGCATGCCGTGGACCCGCAGGGAGGTCAGCGCGATGAGCGGTGGTGACAAGCTCGATTTCGAGATCCGTCCGAATCCCGCGCCGGTATCCGCCGCCGACCGGGCCGCCCTGCTGGCGAACCCGGGCTTCGGCCGGGTGTTCACCGACCACATGGTCACCATCCGCTACGCCGAGGGCAAGGGTTGGTACGACGCCCGCCTGGAGGCCCGCGCGCCGATCCCGATGGACCCGGCCGCGGCGGTGCTGCACTACGCGCAGGAGATCTTCGAAGGGCTGAAGGCGTACCGCACCGGCGACGGCGCGGTGACGATGTTCCGTCCGGAGTCCAACGCGGCCCGGTTCGCCGCCTCCGCCCGCCGGCTGGCCATGCCGGAGCTGCCCGCGGAGACGTTCGTGGAGTCGCTGCGTCAACTGGTCGAGATCGACCGGGAGTGGATCCCCGAGCACGAGGACGCCAGCCTCTACCTGCGGCCGTTCATGTTCGCCAGCGAGGTCTTCCTCGGTGTGCGCCCGGCCAACGAATACCTCTACTGCGTGATCGCCTCGCCGGCCGGCGCGTACTTCGCCGGTGGGGTGAAGCCGGTGACGGTCTGGGTGTCGCCGGACTACACCCGGGCGGCGCCCGGCGGGACCGGCGCGGCCAAGTGCGGCGGCAACTACGCCGCCTCGCTCGCGGCGCAGGCCGAGGCGATCGAGGCCGGCTGCGACCAGGTGGTCTTCCTGGACGCGGTCGAGCGTCGGTTCGTCGACGAGCTGGGCGGCATGAACGTCTTCTTCGTCTACGACGACGGCACGCTCGTCACCCCGCCGCTGGGCGGCACGATCCTGCCGGGCATCACCCGCGACGCGATCCTCACGCTGGCCGCCGAGGCCGGGCACGAGGTGCGGGAGCGGCCGGTCAGCTTCGCCGACTGGCAGGCGGACGCGGCCAGTGGCCGGTTGCGCGAGGTCTTCGCCTGCGGCACCGCCGCCGTGATCACCCCGATCGGCGGGGTGCGGTTCCCGGACGGGGAGTTCCTCATCGGCGGCGGTGAGCCGGGCCGCACCACCACCGCGCTGCGGCAGAAGCTCGTCGACATCCAGCGCGGTCGCGCCGAGGACCGCCACGACTGGGTGACCCGGGTCCTCTGACGACCTCCCGCCCCGGCACCGCCCGCACGGGCGGTGCCGGGGCGCGGGTCAGTCGAGCAGGTGGGTGCGCAGGGCGTCGAGCTGGTGCTCGGCCACGCCGGCGTGGATCAGGTAGCCCTCGACCGAGCCGTGGCCGGCGCGCAGTTCGGCGAGGAACAGCTCCATCGCCTCGGCGGGGGAGGCCAGGAACGGCAGGGGTGGGTCCGCCGCGTCCGGCAGCGTCGTCCGTACCCAGGTCTGGAACCGTTCCGACGCGGCGGTGCTCAGCGCGTAGTCGGCGACCACGTCGTCGTCGGGCACACCCAGCACGCTCAGGGTGAGCGCGCAGACGATGCCGGTGCGGTCCTTCCCGGCGACGCAGTGCACCACCACCGGGGCGTTGGCGCTGTCCGCGATCAGCCCGATCGCCTCGGCGAGCCCGGCGGTGCCGGTACGCGCCAGGTCGGCGTAGCGGTCGGCCAGGTAGCGGGCGAGGCTGGGCCCGGCGGGGTCGAACCGCTGCGCGCCCCAGTCGTCGTGCTCGGGGTGGATGTGGCGGTAGGCGAGCCCGTCGTACGCCGGCACCCGGCCGTCGCGTTCCACCTCGGTGGGCCGGCGCAGGTCGATCACGGTGCGGATGCCCAACGCGGTGAACGCCGCCCGGTCGGTCTCGGCGACGCGGTGCAGCGAGTCGGAGCGGTAGAGCCGGCCACGTCGCACGGTGCGGCCGTCGCGGGTGGTGTAGCCGCCGACGTCGCGGAAGTTGAACAGCGTGGGGAAGGGGTTCTCCGGTGCGTCCATCCTCGACACGGTAACGACCGACGGGGGCGCGTGTACGCCCCCGTCGGTCGGGTGTCGGGTGTCAGGCGCGCGGGGGGACGTCAGGTGGCAGCGCGGAGTGGTTCTCGCCGTAGTAGCCGCCGAGCCGGTCCCGGAACGCGGGGTCGGCGTGGCTGCTCTCGTCGTACTCCGGAGCGGCCTTGATCTGGTCCTTGGCCCGGTCGACGTACACCGTGCGCGCGTCGTGGTCGACCAGGTCGACGGTCCCGGCGGGCAACATCACCTTCTTGCCGAAGATCCACGGCCCGGTGTCCACGACCAGGTAGCTGTCGTCGACGTCGTGGCTCGCCCGGTCGATCTTCCCGATGCCGCCGTCGGTGGCCTCGACCGCGTAGCCGGTCAGGTCGGCGCTGGCCACGCCGGCGGTGTCCCGGTAGCGCCACGGGTCGAAGGCGCCGGCCGGTGCGCCCCCGGCGATCGTGCCCCGGCCGTCGTCCAGGACCGGCTCGGTGCTGCCGTGCGTGGCGTGCGGATCCAGTCCGTCCATCTGCCGTCCTTCCGTCCGCAACGCCGCGACCCTCGCGACGCCGTCCTGCCCCGACGGATTTACCCACGCCGTCGGGGGGTCAACCCGCCCGGCCGAGGGTCCCGGCCGCGGCGGTGGCCACGCTCACCCCGACGCTTGTCCCGAAGTATGGAATACGGCTCCCATAATCGCACGGAGGTGGCAGAGTACGGGGCATGACCAGCCTCGCCCTGATCATTAGCAGCTAGCGCGCCGGCCCTTCCTCGCCGAGCGCGCCGACCTCCCGCATTCGCGGGGGGTCTTTTTGTTTCTCCCCGCAGGCCCGAGATGAGGACTTCGATGACCTTCCAGGTGTACGACACGACGCTGCGTGACGGCGCGCAGCGCGAAGGGCTCACCTACTCGGTGGTCGACAAGCTGGCGGTGGCCCGCCTGCTCGACGACCTCGGGGTCGGCTTCATCGAGGGCGGCTGGCCGGGTGCGGTGCCCAAGGACACCGAGTTCTTCCGGCGGGCCCGCACCGAACTGGAACTGCGGCACGCGGTCCTCGTCGCGTTCGGCGCCACCCGCAAGGCCGGCCTGGCGGTGGAGGACGACCCGCAGGTGCGCGGGCTGCTCGACGCGGGCACCACGGCGGTGGCGCTTGTCGCCAAGGCGGACCTGCGGCACGTCGAGCGGGCGCTGCGCACCACCGCCGAGGAGAACCTGGCCATGGTCCGCGACACCGTGTCCTACCTGGTGGCGCAGGGACGACGGGTCTTCGTCGACGGCGAGCACTGCTTCGACGGCTTCCGGCACGACCCCGGCTACACCGCCGCCGTGGCGCAGGCCGCGCTGGACGCCGGTGCCGAGCGCTTCGTGCTCTGCGACACCAACGGCGGCATGCTGCCCTCCCAGGTCACCGCCGTGGTCGAGGGAGTGGTCGCGCGTACCGGGGCCGCGCCGGAGCGGCTCGGCATGCACGCCCAGAACGACACCTCCTGCGCGGTGGCCAACACCATCGCCGCGGTCGAGGCCGGCGTCCGGCACGTCCAGGGCACCGCGAACGGGTACGGCGAGCGCCCGGGCAACGCCGACATCTTCGCCGTCGTCGCCAATCTCCAGCTCAAGCTGGGCATGCCGGTCCTACCGGAGGGCTGCCTGGAACAGATGGTGCGGGTCTCGCACGCCATCGCCGAGATCGCCAACATCGCCCCCGACACCCACCAGGCCTACGTCGGGGCCGCCGCCTTCGCCCACAAGGCGGGGCTGCACGCGAGCGCGATCAAGGTCGACCCGTTGCTCTACAACCACGTGGACCCGTCGGTGGTGGGCAACGACATGCGGATCCTGGTGACCGAGATGGCCGGCCGGGCCAGCATCGAGCTCAAGAGCCGCGAGCTCGGTCTGGACCTGGCCGGCCATCCGGAGGCGCTGTCCCGGGTCACCCGCCGGGTCAAGGAACTGGAGGCGGACGGCTGGTCGTTCGAGGCCGCCGACGCCTCGTTCGAGCTGTTGGTCCGCTCGGAGCTGCCCGGCGCGGCGCCGGCCCGGCCGTTCGCGCTGGAGTCGTACCGGGTGCTTGTCGAGCACCGCGAGGACGGCTCGGTGGTCTCCGAGGCGACCGTGAAGATCCGGGTACGCGGTGAGCGGGTGATCGCCACCGCCGAGGGCAACGGCCCGGTCAACGCGCTGGACGAGGCGTTGCGGGTGGGACTGGCCCGGCACTATCCGGAGCTGCGCGAGTTCGAGCTGGCCGACTACAAGGTGCGCATCCTGGAGGGCAGTCACGGCACCGGGGCGGTGACCCGGGTGCTTGTGGAGACGGCCGGCGCCGGCCGGGACTGGACCACCGTGGGCGTGCACCACAACGTGGTCGAGGCCAGCTGGCACGCGCTTGTGGACGCGCTCACCTACGGCCTGCACCGGGCCCGCGTGCCGGGTGGAAGCGCGGCCTGACTCAGCCGGCCGGCAGGCGCAGCGTGGCGAGCAGCGCGCGGTGGTCGCTGCCCGGCACCGGGAACGTGCCGGCGGAGCGCGCCGCGATGCGCCTGTCGACCAGCACATGGTCGATCGCGACCGGCGGGAGTGGGTCGCCGTCGCACGGGCCCCAGGTGCCGGCGAACCCGGCCCCGGCCGCGTCCGCCGCGTCGGTGTAGCCGGTGGCGATCAGGTCCCGCAGCGCCGCGTGGTCGAGTGTGGCGTTGAAGTCCCCGGCCAGCACGCTGAGCCCGCCGTGCGGGGTGGCGTGCGGCTGGGCCCGCTGGTCGGTCCACCAGTCCGGCACCACGTCCACCGCGTAGGGCGCGGCCGGGTGCGCGGACTCGACCCGCAGCGGCGGCGCACCCGGCACCTTCACCGTGGCGTACGCCTGGGTGAAGAAGAACCCCTGGTTGCGCCGGTGGCCGCCGTCGCGCAGCGGGTGACGGGCGTACACGCCGGACCCGGTGGCGCCCACCTCCGGGCTCAACGACCGGTGCGGCAGCAGCGTGGCCAGGCCGAGCCGGTCCAGGCCGGCTGCGAGCGCCGGCGTGAGCTCCTGCACCGTGAGCACGTCCACCCGCCGGGCCCGGATGAGGTCGACCAGCGCCGCGGCGTCGGCCGAGCCGAGGCGCAGGTTGGCGGTGAGCAGCCGTAGCGTCGGACCGTCGGCCGGGGGCCGATCGCCGGGAAGCGCGCGGGGCGCGACCGCGCCGATCAGCGCCAGCGCGGCGACGGCCGCGACCACCGCCGGCGCCCGGCGCCGCAGAGCGAGCGCCGTCACCGCGACGGCCGGGGCCACGGCGGCGACGTACGGCGTGAAGGCGATCGCCAGCACCAGCGGACCGCGTTCCCACCCGGTCAGGCGCACCAGTGCCCAGGCCGCGAGTGGTGCCCCCGCCAGCCAGCACGCGACCGTGGCCCACCGGCCGCCCCGGGCGGCCACCCGCGCCCGGTCCGGCATCGTGATCATGGCGAGCAGGCTACCGCAATGCCGTCCGAAAGCATTTCATGCATGATTTCCCGCAATTCCAGAGTATCTTTTCGATCGGCCGACACGCAATAAACGCTATTGACCCCCCGTATTTTGCGGTGCTAGGTTCCACCTGGTTGAGACGTCGCGACTCTCTGTAATAAAGCCAGCTCAACGGCGGTGTACTTACCCAGCGGATGCACGATGATCCGCAATTATTCGCGCGCAGTCGCCGTATCACCACGGTCCACAAAGGGAGAACTCATGGCCACATTCTTCAAGCGGAAGGCGACGGTCGTGGCCCTCGCCGCGCTGTCCCTCACCCTGGCTGGTGGAGGGATCGCTGCCGCACAGCCGGAGGCCAAGCCGCAGCCCGCCCCCCGCGCGTCCTCGGCCCAGCCGCCGGTGAGCGCCGTCGAAAGGCAGGCCGCCCGGTCCGCGATGCGGGCCACCCTGGCCCCACCGGCAGCGGGTCAGGTCGCCTGGGCGGTCGTGGCGGCCAACGGCACGCTGTTGCAGCACTCCGGCAACGTGGTGTCCGCGTTCCGGTTCACCCCCGGGCCGGGGGTCTCCGCCGGGCAGTACCAGGTGCTGCTCGACTACAACGTCTCCGGCAAGGCGTACGTGGCCACGATCGGCACGAACGACACGGCGAACGTCCCGCCGGGCGGGGAGATCTCGGTCGCGCCCCGGACGCTGACCCCGAACGCGATCTTCGTGCAGACCCGCTCCTCGGGTGGCAGCGCCACGGACCGGCCGTTCCACATCGTCGTCACCAGCTGAACCCCCCGACCACGCGCCGACCCCCGCCCCGGCGGGGGTCGGTGTCGTGTTCCGTCCCGGTCCGGTGCGCGGCGCGACCGTTCGCGCCGTTGCCGCCGGAACGGGGAGATGCTGCCCGTCCCGTCCTCCGAGCACCGCCGAGACGCCGATAATCCGACGTTTGTCGCAGGTCAGTCACGGGAAGCAAGCACCGTGACGGACATCTCGGACACCTTGGCCAGCGCGCCCAGCCCGGTCGATGCCGATGCGGGCAGCGTCGAGCTGGAACAGACCCTCTTCGAGGTCAAACGCGTGATCGTCGGGCAGGATCGGCTCGTCGACCGTCTGCTCACCGCGCTCATCGCCGACGGCCACTGCCTGCTGGAGGGCGTGCCGGGCGTGGCCAAGACCCTGGCCGCGCAGACCCTGGCCACGGTGGTCGGCGGCACCTTCTCCCGGATCCAGTTCACGCCCGACCTGGTCCCCTCGGACATCGTCGGCACCCGGATCTACCGCGCCTCCACCGAGACGTTCGACGTGGAACTCGGGCCGATCATGGCGAACCTGGTGCTCGCCGACGAGATCAACCGCGCTCCGGCCAAGGTCCAGTCGGCCCTGCTGGAGGCGATGGCCGACCGGCAGGTCACGATCGCCGGCCGCAGCTGGCCCGTGCCGGACCCGTTCCTGGTGCTGGCCACCCAGAACCCGATCGAGTCCGAGGGCGTCTACCAACTGCCCGAGGCGCAGCGGGACCGGTTCCTCATGAAGATCGTGGTCGGCTATCCGAGCGACGCCGAGGAACTGGCCATCCTCTACCGGATGAGCACCGAGCGTCCCACCGCGCGCCCGGTGCTCGACCCGGACCGGCTGCGCGAACTCCAACGCCGGGCCACCGACGTGTTCGTCCACCACGCGCTCGCCGAGTACGTCGTCCGGCTCATCCTGGCCACCCGCGACCCGGAACGGTTCGGCCTGCCCGACCTGGCGCCCCTGCTGGCGTACGGGGCCAGCCCCCGGGCCACGCTCGGCCTGGTGGCGGCCGCCCGCGCGCAGGCGCTCATCCACGGCCGGGACTACGTGCTGCCCGAGGACATCCGGGAGCTGGCGGTGGACGTGCTGGCCCACCGGTTGGTGCTCTCCTTCGACGCGGTGGCCGACGGGATCTCCGGGGAGGACCTGGTGCGACGGATCGTGGAGGCGGTGCCCCCACCCCGGCTGGTGACCGGCCCCGCCCGGACGACGCCGGACCTGGCGGCGGCGTGACCCGCCGGGTGGACCCCGGACCGGCCGATCCCGGGCTGGCCGACCTGGCGCCCGACCAGCGGCTGCGCCGGCTGGAGCTGACCGTGACCCGACGCCTCGACGGGCTGCTGCACGGCCGCTACCGGGGGCTGCTGCCCGGCCCCGGCAGCGAGGCGGCCGGCAGCCGCGAGTACCGCCCCGGCGAGGACGAGGTCCGGCGGATGGACTGGGCGGTCACCGCCCGCACCACGATCCCGCACGTCCGGGAGGTCGACGCCGACCGGGAACTGACCACCTGGCTGCTCGTCGACGCCAGCCCCAGCATGGAGTACGGCACCGCCGCGCTGGACAAACGGGAGCTGGCGGTGGCGGCCGTCGCCGCGGTCGGCTTCCTCACCGCGGGGGTGGGCAACCGCCTCGGCGCCCAGGTGCTCAGCTCGGACGGGCTGCGCCGGTTCCCGGCCCGCAGCGGGCGCATCCACCTGCTCGGGCTGCTGCGCGCGTTGCTCGGCGCCCCGCGTACCGCGGATCGGCCCGACCCGGGGTCGACGGCGCCGGGCCTGGCCGACGGCCTCGACGGCCTCCAGCGGGTCGCCACCCGGCGAGGGCTGGTGGTGGTCGTCTCCGACTTCCTCGACGACCTGCCCGACGATCCGCAGGCGTTCCCGCCCTGGGTGGCCGCGCTGCGCCGGCTGGCCGTGCGGCACCAGGTGCTCGCCGTCGAGGTGACCGATCCGCGCGAGCTGGAACTGCCCGACGTCGGGCTGATCACGCTCATCGACCCGGAGAGCGGCCGGCACCGCGAGGTGTGGACCGGCGATCCGGGGCTGCGCGACAGGTACGCGCGGGCCGCCGCCGCCCAACGCGAGCAGGTGCGCGGCGCACTGCACCGGGCCGGCGCGACCCACCTGGCGCTGCGTACCGACCGGGACTGGTGTGCGGACGTCGTCCGGCACGTGCACGAGCAGCGCCGGCTCGCCACCGCCCCGGCCGCCGCCCGGGGAGGTGTCGGATGACCTTCCAGTCACCGGCCCGACTGTGGCTCCTGCTCGCCGTCCTCGCGCTTGTCGCCGGCTACCTGGCGGTGCAACGCCGGCAGAGCCGGTACGCGGTGCGGTTCACCAACCTGCGACTGCTGGACCGGGTCGCCCCACGGCGTCCGGCCTGGCGTCGGCACGTACCGGCGGGGCTCTTCCTGGCCATGCTGGCGCTGCTGGTGGTCGGCTTCGCCCGGCCCGAGGCGGAGGTGCGGGTGCCCCGGGAACGGGCCACCGTGATGGTGGCGGTGGACGTGTCCACCTCGATGCTCGCCGGCGACGTGGACCCGGACCGGTTGACCGCGGCGAAGGAGGCCGGCCGGCGGTTCGTCGACGGGCTGCCGGACGAGTTCAACGTGGGACTCGTCGCGTTCGCCGGCAGCGCGGCGGTGCTGGTGCCGCCGAGCACCGACCGGGAGGCGCTGCACGAGGGGCTCGAGCGCCTCGCCGAGGGCATCACCGGCGTGCAGGGCACCGCCATCGGCGAGGCGATAGGCACGTCGCTCGGCGCGGTCAAGAGCCTCGACGCCACGGCCGCGAAGGACCCACCGCCGGCCCGGATCATCATCCTCTCCGACGGTGCGAACACCTCCGGGACCGACCCGATGGAGGCAGCGGAGCAGGCGGTGGCCGCCAAGGTGCCGGTGCACACCATCTCGTTCGGCACGCCCGGCGGTTCGGTCGACCGGGGTGGTCGGGCGATCCAGGTGCCGGTGGACGGGCAGACGCTGCGGGCGGTCGCCGAGCAGACCGGCGGCGGCTTCCACGAGGCGTCCACGAGCGCCGAGCTGAAGGACGTCTACGAGGACATCGGCACCTCGGTGGGTTACCGCACGCAGCGGCAGGACATCTCGGCCCGCTTCATCGGCCTCGGACTGATCCTGGCCGTGGGCGCCGCCGGCGGCTCGCTGCGGTGGTTCTCCCGCCTGCCCTGACCCGCACCGCCCGACCGGACGACGGCACGACACGTGAGGAGCCAGGCATGGCAGTGCAGACCGGACTCGGCGAGCCGCGGGGCCCGTGGTTCGTCTCGCCCGAACTGGGCCCGGACGGGCGTGGTCCCCACGACGTACCCGGGTCGTGGCCGGACGCGGGCCGGCAGGGCTGGCGCAGTCGGCTGTTGGGCGTGGCGGCGGTGGTCGCGCTCTCCACCGTCTCCGGCGCGGCGGCCGGCACCTGGGCGGCCGATCGGGGGGCGCCGGGTCCGACCGCCGCGTCCGCCGCCCCGGTGCCGGCGGAACTGGTCACCGCCGCCGGCAAGACGGTGCCCGGGGTGGTCTCGGTGCTGGTCGGGAGCCGGTCCGGGGCCTCGGCGTCGGGCTCCGGCTTCGCCATCGACAACGAGCAGCACATCGTCACCAACGACCACATCCTGGCCCGGGGTGGGGGCGGGGCGGTGACGGTGGAGACCTCGGACGGGCGGCGTTTCCCGGCGGAGGTGGTGGGCCGGGAGCCAGGCAGTGACCTGGCCGTGCTCAAGGTGCCCGCCTCGGCCGGGCTGCCGCCGCTGCCGCTGGCCAAGGCGAACTCGACCCGGGTGGGTGAGCCGGTGCTGGCGGTCGGGTCGCCGCTGGGGCTCTCCGGCACGGTGACCGCCGGTATCGTCAGCGCGCTCGGTCGGCAGGTGCGCATCGGCAACGGCCGGCACACCGCGGTGCAGACCGACGCCTCCATCAACCCGGGCAACTCCGGCGGGCCGCTGGTCAACGCCCGCGGTGAGGTGGTGGGCGTGAACACCGCCATCGCCACCATCGACGGCAACGGCTCGATCGGCATCGGGTTCGCCATTCCGATCGACCAGGTCCAGCAGACCGCCGACACGATCATCGGCCGCGGCGGCTGAGCCAGCCGTGCCGCGTGGCGGCTACCTGCGCGGACGTGCAACGGGCGCTGGACGGGAACGGGCAACTGTCGGATATCTGGCGTGGGAGCATCCGGGCATAGAAATATTACGCTGCGTATGAATACTGGCGGAGGTGGAGCAAGCAGTCATTGCGGCCCTCCTCCTGGTGGGCCTGATCATCGGCGCCGGCGTCGGCGCGTCGTACGCCCGCGCGCAGCGGGGTTGGAAGGACTACCAGACCATCCGGACCAGCGTGCCGGGCGCGCGACGCAGCGCCTGGCTGGCGATCCGGGGCGTGGTGGTCAAGTTCGCCGTCATCGCCCTGCTGCTGGTCGGCGCGGCCGCGTACGCCGCCGCCGACGGGGACGAGGAACAGCCCGGCCCCACCCCGACCGGAACCCCCACGCCGAGTCACCGTGCCGGGCGCTAGCCTCGGGGCGTGGACGACGGACTGCGGGTGACCGACCGGATCGTGGTGCCCGCCGTCGAGCTGCGCGAGCGCTTCTCCCGGTCCTCCGGGCCGGGTGGGCAGGGGGTCAACACCACCGACTCCCGGGTGGAGCTGAGCTTCGACCTGGCCGCCTCGCCCAGCGTGCCGGAGGCGTTGCGGGAGCGGGCACTGACCCGGCTGGCCGGCCGCCTGGTCGACGGGGTGCTGACCGTGACGGCCAGCGAACACCGGGCGCAACTGGCCAACCGGGAGGCGGCCCGGGAACGGATGGCCGCACTGCTGCGCGAGGCGGTCGCGCCGCCGCCGAAACCGCGTCGGCCGACCCGCCCCTCCCGGGGCGCGAAGGAACGCCGGCTGGCTGAGAAGAAGCGCCAGTCCCAACGCAAACGCGACCGTCGGGTGGACGGCGACTGACCGAAAACGGGTTGAGGGGCTGGCGAGTCCGATCGGAGAATGTCGCTCCGTGATCGACTTCTCCGTCAAGCCCACCCTCACCGGCGAGCGGGTGGTGCTGCGACCGTTCCACGACGAGGACCTCCCGGCCCTGGCCACGATCCTGGCCGACCCGGAGGTGGCCCGGCTGACCGGTAGCCCGCCCGGGGAAGGCTTCGAGCCGACCCGGCTGCGCGCCTGGTACGGCACCCGCAACAGCCAGCCCGACCGGCTCGACCTGGCCGTGGTCGACCGCGCCACCGGCGTCTGCGTCGGCGAGGTGGTCCTCAACGAGTGGGACCAGGTCAACGCGAGCTGCAACTTCCGCACCCTTCTCGGCCCGGACGGCCGGGACCGCGGCCTCGGCACCGAGGCGGTCCGGCTGGTCGTCGGGTACGGCTTCGAGCGCCTCGGTCTGCACCGCGTCGGGTTGGAGGTGTTCGCGTTCAACCCGCGGGCGCGGCGCGCGTACGAGAAGGTGGGTTTCGTCGCCGAGGGCACCCTGCGGCAGGTGCTGCGCGACGGTGACGACTGGGTGGACGCCACCGTCATGTCGATCCTGGCGCAGGAGTGGGCGCGGCACCGGGGGCACCCGCAGGGTTGAATCGCAGGCGTCGAAGCGGTCCGATGCCCACGGGAGCGTCAGGGGGCCGCCAGCAGCGTCGCGCACACCTCGACAAGCCGGGCGCGGAGCCGGCCCGCGCGCTGCGCGAACTCGCGTTGACGAAGAACGTACTCGGCCTTGCCCTCGGGGGTCTCGACGGCCACCGCCGGTTCGCCGTAGGACGAGAAGTCGTACGGCGAGGCCCGCATGTCGAGCAGCCGGATCTCCCGCGCCAGCTCGAAGCAGTCGAGTGCCAGGTCCCCCGGCACCGCCGGGCCGAGCTTCGTCGCCCACTTGTGGCAGTCCATCGAGGCGTGCAGGCAGCCGGGCTGATCCAGCTCGACCTGGCTCGCCCGGGTGGGCCGGAGCCGGTTGAGGTGGACCGCGTCCGGGGTGAAGAACCGGAACGCGTCGAAGTGCGTGCACCGGATCTGATGCGACTCGACCACCGCGTCGGTGCCCTCCTGCCCGAGTCGCAGGGGCAGCGGATGGCGGTGGGCGCGCTGGCGGTACACCATCGCCCACTCGTGCAGCCCGAAGCAGCCGGTGAAGGCGGGCCGGGACGCGATCGAGGACAACAGGCGGTGGATGAAGCGCACCGAATCGGCCCGGTCGGCGAGGAACGCGGCCACGTCGAGGCGTACCACTCCGTCCGCGTCCGTCGCGTACCAACGCCACTGCCGGTGCGGGGCCGGGCCGTCCGGTCCCGGCTCCAGGACGACACCCACGCCGGGATGCCACCGCCGGAGCACCGACGGCCGGGTGCCGTAGTAGTCGTACAGGAAGTCGTCGATGGCGTGCCGTTCCCCGGTGACCTTCCGGGCGCGGTGCCCGGCGGTGAGCGCGTCGGCGCGCTCCTCGTGGGCCCGGGACAGCGACGCCCAGACCGGGGCGGGCAGCGCGCGCCATCGGCCGGGCGCGGTGGTGCGGGCGGCGGTCACGGACCCCAGGGTACGACCGCCGGCCCGCCCGGCCTCACGCCACGTCCACCCGCACGCCCGCGGAGAACACGCCGCTGCGCAGTTCCAACCGCTTCAGCGGCTCGCCGTCGCGCACGGTGAACACCAGCGGCAGCAGCACCCGCCGGCCCGCGGCCACCGGCTGGGAGAACACGTCCCGACCCAGGTTCGCCACCCGGGTGGCGTCCTCGTCGGCGGGCACCCAGTTCCCGTCGGGCAGGTACGCGCGTTGCAGTTGGCCGTGCCAGGTCTGGTTCTGCGGCGTGACGTTGCGCACGCCGACGGTGGCCAGGCACGGCCGGCCCCCGCCCGGCCCCGCCGGCAACACGTCGGTGCCGCAGCTCATCCGGTAGACGGTGAACTCGAACGCGGTCTCGCGCAGCGGTTGCCCCAGCCCGCCGGTGACGCTGCTGCCCACCCACGCGCCGCTTGTCGGCTGCTTGGTCGTGTCCAGTGCGGCGACCCGCTGCGTGGCCGACCACGCCGCCGCGCCGACCACACCGGCCAGCACCGCCGCCGCCATGCCGACCACCAGCCAGACCGGTGGCCGACGACGCCGGGAGGCGGGCGCCGGCAGCGCCGGACGCGGGTAGACGGTGCCCCGTTCGGCGGGCTGTGCCGCCGCGCCGCCTGCCGCCGTGCCACCCGGCGGTCCTGCCGTGGCCCCTGCCGCCGTGCCGCGGCGGCGCCGGACCACCCACCACAGCGCGCCCGCGGTGACCACCAGCAGCGCGGTGAACGCGGCCAGCAGAATCGGCGGACGACGCCAGGTCGGGGCGGCCGTCAGCTGCGCCGCCGGGGTCGCGCCGGACCGCGCCCAGGTCGCCGTGGCGCAGTCGTAGGGACGGGTGCCGTCGGCACCGTAGACGCAGGCGGGCGCGGTCACCGACTTTCCGGGAGCGGTGGTCGACAGCGCGGTGTGCAACGTGGTGGTGCTCCGCGCCGGCAACCTCACCCGCCAGGTCACCTCGCCGGCGTTCGCCCCGGCGGGTCTGGTGTTCTGCCCGCCGCCGCTCACCGCGGTGGCCCGGGACCCGGCCGGCAGCTCCTGCCGGACCATTGCCTCCACCGGCGCGCCGCCGGCGTTGCGCACCTCGATCCGGTAGCCGGGCGCCGGGGTGCCGGCGGCGCCCATCGCCACGCTCACCTGTGGCATCGTCGGTCGTACCGGTGCGGGACCGGTCGTCGGCACCGCCGGAGGGGCTGCCGGTACGCCGGTGGGGATCGGGGTGGCCGCTGCCGGAACCGGCCGCGCGGGCGTGGCCGCCGGTGGGCGGGCCACGGCGGCGGCCGGGGCCGGATGGGCGGCCGCCCCGGGCGCTGCCGGGGGGAGCGCCGGTAGGGCGGCGATGATGCCGAGGCAGTTGACGAACACTGCCAGGGCCCTGTGGTGTCGTCTCGATGCAGGCATACGAACGAACCTCCGGCTCCGAAGCTATGGGCCGGGAGCCGGCGGGCGGGTACGAAGCCGGCATTCCCGCCCCGGCCGGCGCGGTCCGGCGTACCCTGCAGGGCGCCGCGGGGGAGGCCGCGGCGCGCCGGATGCCGGTGCCCGGCGGGCGGGGTCCGGGACGGGGATAGATTGGCCGGGTGCGTATCGCTCGTTTCGCTCATGCCAAGGGAATGTCGTTCGGGGTCGTCGAGGGCGAAGCGGAGGCCGGGCCGCAGGCTCTGACCATCGCCGAGATCGAAGGCCACCCGTTCGGACAGATCCAGTTCTCCGGCGCCCGCTGGGCGCTCTCCGACGTGCGGCTGCTGTCGCCGATCCTGCCCAGCAAGGTGGTCTGCGTCGGGCGTAACTACGCCGAGCACGCCGCCGAGCACGGCAGCGAGGTGCCGAAGGAGCCGCTGCTCTTCCTCAAGCCGTCCACCTCGGTGATCGGCCCACGGGACGCCATCCGCCTGCCGATCTTCTCCAAGCAGGTCGAGCACGAGGCGGAACTCGCCGTGGTGATCGGCGCTCCGGGGGCCCGCCGCGCCGACCGGGCCACCGCCGAGAAGGCCATCTTCGGCTTCACCTGCGCCAACGACGTCACCGCGCGGGACCTCCAGCGCTCCGACGGGCAGTGGACCCGCGCCAAGGGCTTCGACTCGTTCTGCCCGATCGGCCCGTGGATCACCACCGGGCTGGACGTGCGCGACCTGGAGGTCCGCTGTGAGGTGGGTCGCAACCCGGAGGAGATGGAGGTACGCCAGCTCGGGCGCACCAAGGACATGGTCTTCGACGTGCCCGGCCTGGTGTCGTACATCTCGCACGTGATGACGCTGCTGCCCGGCGACGTGGTGCTGACCGGCACGCCGGCGGGGGTTAGCCCGCTCACCGAGGGGGATACGGTCACCGTGCGGATCCAGGGGATCGGGGAGCTGAGCAACCCGGTCGTCCCCGTCGCCTGATTTGGTCCGATGCCTCGTTTCCGCTGGTCAGGCGGGTTTCGAGGGGTTGGATTTGGCCTGTCGGCACCGGGAGGGTAAAGTTCATTCCCGGCGCCGCAAGGGGCCAATGGGGTATGGGGTAATTGGCAGCCCGACTGATTCTGGTTCAGTTAGTCTAGGTTCGAGTCCTGGTACCCCAGCGCTGCCGCGGGTTCGCGAGAATCCCGGCCGCTGGATTCCGTCAGTTCACCGCTGTCGGAGTGCAAGAAGGTTCTGGCCCCGTCGTCTAGTGGCCCAGGACGCCGCCCTCTCAAGGCGGTAGCGCCGGTTCGAATCCGGTCGGGGCTACAGCACCGTGAGCCCGTCCCGTTTCCGCGGGGCGGGCTTTCTGCTGTCCGGTGCGACGCGCACGGCGGCGACCCCCGCGGCGGCGCCCGTCGTGGTGCCGCTAGACTACTGCCGCACCGCCCGGCAGGGCGGGTGAAAGCAGGAAAGTGCCTGGCCCCGTCGTCTAGTGGCCCAGGACGCCGCCCTCTCAAGGCGGTAGCGCCGGTTCGAATCCGGTCGGGGCTACGTCACCGAACGGCCCGTCTCGCCCCGCGAGGCGGGCCGTTCGCATGCTCACCGGCGCGGGGAAAGCCACGATCCAGGTACGGCCTGGGCCGTCCCGTACCAGGATCCCGCGGCCGGGGTCAGAGGCCGGAGAGGCGTTGGCCGGCGCGCACCACGGCCATCGCGTGCCGTTCGCCGGGGCGGCGGCCGAGACGCTCGATCGGGCCGGAGATGCTGACCGCGGCGATCACCCGGCCGGTCCGGTCCCGGATCGGGGCGGAGACGCTCGCCACACCGGCCTCCCGTTCGGCGACGCTCTGCGCCCAGCCGCGACGACGGACCTCGGCCAGGGTGCGCCCGGTAAACTTGGACCGGGGGAGCAGGGGCATCACCGCCTCCGGGGGCTCCCAGGCGAGCAGGATCTGCGCCGCCGAGCCGGCGACCATCGGCAGCACCGAGCCGACCGGGACGGTGTCCCGCAGGCCGCTGGCGCGCTCCGCGGCGGCCACGCAGATGCGCTCGTCGGCCCGCCGCAGGTAGAGCTGGGCGCTTTCTCCGGTGGCGTCGCGCAGCGCGGCGAGCAGCGGCTCGGCGGCGGTCAGCAGCACGTCCGGGGCCGCGTTGGCCAGCTCGCCCAGGCGTGGACCCGGGCGCCAGCGGCCCTGGGTGTCCCGGACCAGCATCCGGTGGATCTCCAGCGCCTGTGCCAGCCGGTGCGCGGTGGCCCGGGGCAGCTTGGTGCGTTCAACGAGTTCGGCCAGGCTGGCGCCGTCGACACAGGCGGCCAGGATGACCACCGCCTTGTCGAGAACGCCGACACCGCTCATACTGTGTCCCACAAGCCGAAATTTACCTCCCAGAATTTAGGATGTCCAGATGGTGGGAGTCACTCAACCGAGGACCCTGGCCGAGAAGGTCTGGGATGCCCATGTGGTCCGCTCCGCCGCCGGCGAGCCGGACCTGCTCTTCATCGACCTGCACCTGCTGCACGAGGTGACCAGCCCGCAGGCGTTCGACGGGCTGCGCCTGGCCGGGCGCACGGTCCGCCGCACCGACCTGACGGTTGCCACCGAGGATCACAACACCCCGACCGGGTACGACGACCCGGCGTTCCGCTCCCGGCGCGGCGACCTGCTCACGATCGCGGACCCCACCTCCCGCACGCAGATCGAGACGCTGCGCCGCAACTGCGCCGAGTTCGGCGTCCGGCTGCACCCCCTGGGCGACGACAACCAGGGCATCGTGCACGTGATCGGCCCGCAGCTCGGCCTCACCCAGCCGGGCATGACGATCGTCTGTGGCGATTCACACACCGCCACCCACGGCGCGTTCGGCGCCCTGGCCTTCGGCATCGGCACCAGCGAGGTCGAGCACGTGCTGGCCACCCAGACGCTGCCGCAGACCCGCCCGAAGACCATGGCGGTGAACGTCGTCGGCCGGCTCGCCCCGGGCGTCACCGCCAAGGACCTGGTCCTCGCGCTGATCGCCCAGGTGGGCACCGGCGGCGGGCGGGGCCACATCGTGGAGTACCGCGGCGAGGCCATCCGCGACCTCTCGATGGAGGGGCGGATGACGATCGCCAACATGTCCATCGAGTGGGGCGCCAAGGCCGGCATGATCGCGCCGGACGAGACCACGTTCGCGTACCTGAAGGGGCGGCCCCACGCCCCCCAGGGCGACGACTGGGACGCGGCGCTGGAGTACTGGCGGACGTTGCCCACCGACGACGGCGCGACCTTCGACACCGAGGTCACGCTGGACGCCGACCGGATCACCCCGTTCGTCACCTGGGGCACCAACCCGGGTCAGGGCGTGCCGCTGGGTGCGGCCGTGCCGGACCCGGAGGAGTTCGTCACCGAGCCGGAGCGGGTCGCCGCCCGTCGCGCGCTGGAGTACATGGACCTCTCCCCGGGCACGCTGATGCGCGACCTGGCGGTGGACGTGGTGTTCGTCGGCTCCTGCACCAACGGCCGGCTGGAGGACCTGCGGGCCGCCGCCGACGTGCTGCGCGGGCACCGGGTCGCCGACGGCGTACGCATGCTCGTGGTTCCCGGCTCCGCCGCGGTCCGTGAGGCCGCCGAGGTCGAAGGGCTGGACAAGGTCTTCACCGACGCCGGCGCCGAGTGGCGCTTCGCCGGCTGCTCCATGTGTCTGGGCATGAACCCGGACACGCTGAAGCCCGGCGAGCGCTCCGCCTCGACCTCCAACCGCAACTTCGAGGGCCGTCAGGGCCGGGGCGGGCGCACCCACCTGGTGTCCCCGCCGGTCGCCGCCGCCACCGCCGTGGTCGGCCGGCTGGCCACCCCCGCCGACCTGTAAGAAGGGCAGCCGAGATGGACAAGTTCACCACCCACACCGGCACCGGCGTGCCGCTGCGCCGGTCCAACGTGGACACCGACCAGATCATCCCCGCCGTGTACCTCAAGCGGGTGACCCGGACCGGATTCGCGGACGGTCTGTTCAACGCGTGGCGGGAGGACCCGTCATTCGTCCTCAACGATCCGGCCCATTCGGGTGCGTCGATTCTGATCGCCGGCCCCGAGTTCGGCACCGGATCCTCCCGGGAGCACGCCGTCTGGGCGCTGCGGGACTGGGGCTTCCGGGCGGTCATCGCGCCCCGCTTCGGCGACATCTTCCGCGGCAACGCGCTCAAGGAAGGCCTCCTTCCGGTCGAGCTGGAATTGAAAGCCGTGGAAGAGCTGTGGGATCTCGTGGAATCCGAGCCGGCCACGCCGATCACTGTCGACCTCGCCGCCCGGCAGGTCCATGCCGGAGACGCCACCTGGGCGTTCCCGCTGGACGACCACAGCCGCTGGCGGCTGATGGAGGGCTTGGACGACATTGGACTCACCCTCCGGCACGAGGCCGACATCGCCACGTACGAGGCCACTCGGCCGGAGTTTCTGCCCTCCGTAGCCTGACCTGGCACCGCTATTCGCCCCCACCGGCCCACCCGGTGGGGGCGAATCCGTTACGACACAAGGGCTTTTTTCCACCGAATGTTTGTGTCCAGGCAGCACAGGGCATACCGTGCGCGCAGAATGGCTCGCGTCGAGTCAGTTGCACAATCGGGAGGAAGTCGTGAACAAGGCCGAGCTCATCGAGGCGCTCGCCGTTCGCCTGGGGGACCGGAAGACGGCGACGGCCGCGCTCGACGCGGTACTCGCTGAGGTCCAGGCGGCGGTCACCAAGGGCGAGAAGGTGGCGATCACCGGATTCGGGGCGTTCGAGAAGCGCGTCCGGGGTGCCCGAACAGCGCGCAACCCGCGTACCGGCGAGGCGGTGAAGGTCAAGAAGACGTCCGTCCCGACCTTCCGGCCGGGTGCGGGCTTCAAGGAGATGGTGGCCAGCGGCAAGGTGCCCAAGGAGGGCGCCGCCGCGAAGAAGACCACCGGGGCCGCCAAGGCCACGGCGGCGAAGACCACCGGAACCGCGAAGAAGACCGTCGGCGCCGCGAAGAAGACCACGGCGGCGAAGGCCACCAAGGCCACCGCCACGAAGAAGGCCGCGCCGGCGAAGAAGGCGGCCGCGACCAAGACGACCACGGCGAAGAAGACGACCGCGGCGAAGTCCACCACCGCCAAGTCGACCACCGCCAAGAAGACGACCGCGGCGAAGTCCACCACGGCCAAGAAGACCACGGCGGCGAAGAAGGCGCCGGCCAAGAAGGCCGCCACCCGGCGCTGACCGGGCCGCTCCAACCGGAGGGCGTCCACCGTTCACGGTGGGCGCCCTCCGGCGTGCGTTGACCGCATGGCCGCCCGCACCGCAGAATCGCCGTGCCGAAATCCCCTCGGTCACGGAAAGAGGCGCCCGTGCGGCACCGTCACCTCCGTACCCTCGCTCTGGCGCTGGGTATCGCGGTCCTGTTGGACGTGCTCCGGGTCTGGCTCCCGTCGGTCATCACCATCTTCGGCCGGGCCGCCGAGACGCCCGCGGAACTGCTCGGCGCGTTCGCGCTCGGCTGGTTCGTGCTCGCCCTGGGCGCGCCGATCCTGGTACGCCGGTTCGGCCCGCGCCCGGTCGGACTCGCCGCGGCCGGGATGCTGGCCGCCGCGCGGCTGGCGCTGACCGCGCGACCTGGCGGCGCGGCGCAGCTCTGGTTGGCCAGCGCCGGCCTGCTCGCCGGCCTGGTCTGGCTCGCGGCCACCGCCGCCGCGGTACGCCGACCGGTGCTCGGGCTGACGCTCGGCGTGGCCGGCAACGCGGTGGGGCACGCGCTGCTCGGCACCGAGGACCTCGTCTGGCGGGGTGGATCCCTGGGCTGGGCCGGGAGCGTCCTGCTGGTGCTGGCGTTCCTGGCCGCGTACGCGGGAACGGGCGGCGGGCCGGGTCCGCACAGCGGGTCCCGTGTCCGGCACCCGGGCGGCCGGGCCTGGCTGCTGTGCGGGCCGGTGCTGTTGCTGGCCAACCAGGTGGCGCTCGCCCCGGCGGTGTGGAGCGCCGCCGCCGGCACCGATCCGCCGAACTTCCCCGGACTCGCCCGCCCCACCGGCGCCGCCGGGCTGGGCGCGTACGCGGTCCTGCTGTTCCTGACCGCGGCCCTGTTCCGGACCCCGGCGCGGCTCGGCCGGGTGCTGTGGCCGCTCGCACTGTTCGCCGGGGCGGTGCTGTTCGTGGCCGGGCTGCTCGTGCCGGCGTACCTGTTGGCCGCCGCCGGCCTGGGCGGCTGCCTGGCGCTCACCGACGAGGCCGGCGACGATGAGGCCGGCGACGACCGGGCCGCCGGCGGCGACGAGGCCGGCGGCGACGACCGGGCCGGCGGCGACGACCGGGCCGGCGGCGACGACCGGGCCGGCGGCGACGACCGGGCCGGCGGCGGGGAGACCGACGGCGGGGAGCGGGCGGCGGCGCGGCGCGGACGCGCGGCGGTGCTCGGGATGCTCGTGTTCGCGGTCGCCACGGTGGCCTACTACGCCGCCTACGACCTGGGGTACCCCAACGGGTGGGTGCCGGTGGCCACGGCCGTCCTCGTGGTCCTGGTGGCCTCCGGCGCGCCTTCCGGCCCCGCCCCGGCACGTCCCGGCCCGGCGCGGACCTGGATGCTCGTCGGCCTGTGCGCGCTGGTCGGGTTCGCGACGCAGCCGTACGTCCCCGGCCCGGCCCTGCGGCCCACGCCCCCGCCCGAGGTGCGGGTGGCCGCGTACAACATCCGGATGGGGTTCGGCCTGGACGGCCGGCTGGACCTGGACGCGGTCGCGCGGCCGCTGCGCGGTGCGGACGTGGTGCTGCTCAGCGAGGTCGACCGGGGCTGGTGGCTCAACGGCGGTCACGACACGCTGGCGCTGCTGGCCGCCCGGCTGGAGATGCCCTACGTGTTCGCGCCGGCCGCCGACCCGGTCTGGGGTGACGCGGTGCTGAGCCGCTTCCCGATGCGTTCCGGGCGGACCCGGTCGCTGGCCGGACACGGCGCGCCGACCGGGGCGCAGGCCCTCGGCGTGACGCTCGACCTGGGCGGCCGCGACCTCGCGGTGGTCGCCACCCACCTGCAGCCGCCGCCCGGCCGCGATCCGGTGGCGCAGGCCCGTGAGGTGGCCGAGTTCGCCCGCCGGTACGCCGGTGGCCTGCCGCTGGTGCTCGGCGGCGACCTGAACACCGAACCGGACGACCCCGCGTTCGCCGAGTTCACCCGCGTCGGCCTGGTGGACGCGCTGGCCGCCGCCCGCCCGCTGCCCACCAGCCCGGCCGACGACCCACGCGCCCAGATCGACCACGTCTTCGTCTCGCCGGGCCTGGGCGCCCGCGAGATACGCGCGCCGCGCGTGCGGGCCAGCGACCACCTCCCGGTGACGCTCACCGTCATGCTGCGCTGAGCCGTTCCGTCATGCTGTGCTGGCCCGTCGCGGCCGCCGGTGCCGGCTGCGCGGCCAGCGCCTCACAGCCGGTCGGGCAGCAGCAGGCGGTCGCCGGCGAAGGGCAGGAGCCAGCCGCCGCCCTTGGCGGTGGTGAAGTCCTCGGCGCGGCCGGTGAGCCGTTCCAGCGCCCCCGGGATCACCTTGCCCTGGCTGCACACCGCGACCGGCTCGGCGGCCAGCGCCCACTCGGTCAGCCGGGCGGCGGCGGCCAGCGCGCACTCCTCGGCCTGCTGGCCCGGCGCGGGTTCGTCCAGGTCGCCGCAGACCTCGATCGGCAAGTCCAGCCGGGCCGCCGCCGGGTCCAGTGTCTGCACGCAGCGGCGGGCCGAGGCGGACAGCAGGCGGGTCGGGCGGAGCAGGGCCACCAGCGGCGCCAGCGCCCGCGCCTGCGCCCACCCCTGCTCGTCAAGCGGCCGGCCATGGTCCGGGCCGGTCCAGGTGCCCCGCTTGCCGGCGTGGGCGTGCCGCACCAGCAGCACGGTCGCGGTGACCGGGGGAAGCGCCGCGAACGCGGCGATCACCTCGGCGTCGTGCGGGTAGCTGACCCGGCGCGCGGCGTCGTCGACCGGGAACCAGGCCACCCCGTCGACCTCGGTGCCGGGCTGGAAGCCGCCGACGGCGACCGCCCGCATGGACCACCAGTCCACCGCCTTGGCGTGGCCCTCGCTGCGGTAGCGGACCGTGGGCAGGCGCACCTGCGGCACGGCCCGCACGTCGGTCTCCTCGGCGACCTCCCGCACCGCGGCCACCAGCGGGTGCTCCCCGGCGTCCAGCTTGCCCTTGGGCAGCGACCAGTCGCCGTACCGGGGGCGGTGCACCAGGCACACCTCGACGCCCGCCGGGCCCGGTCGCCACACCACCCCGCCGGCCGCGCGGATCCGCACCGGTTCGTCGTCGGTCATCCGCTCACCGTATGCCCGCCGGCCGCGCCCCATGCCCCGCTCAGTCCGCCCGGCCGCCGACCCGGCGCAGCAGCAGGTCCTGCAGATGGGTCAGCGGCGCGTCGGCGGTGCCGGTACGCCGGTGCCAGGTGCCGTCGGCGGCCAGCTCGAACGCGTCCACCTCGGGGTCGAACGCGGCGGTCAGGACGTGGTCCAGTTCGGCCCGCGCCACCGGGTCGCTCACCTGCACCAGCGCCTCCACCCGGCGATCCAGGTTGCGGTGCATCAGGTCGGCCGAACCCATCCAGAACTCGGCGTCGCCGCTGTTGCCGAACCGGAAGATCCGCGAGTGTTCCAGGAACCGGCCGAGGATGGAGTGGACGCGGATGTTCTCCGACAGCCCCGGCACCCCCGGGCGCAGCGTGCACATGCCCCGGATCAGCAGGTCCACGTGCACCCCGGCCCGGGACGCCCGGTAGAGCGCGTCGGTGATCCCCTCATCGACGAGCGAGTTCACCTTGAACTGCACCAGTCCCGGCATGCCCAGCCGGACGTGCTCGATCTCCCGGTCGATCCGCTCGATCAGGCCGCTGCGGATGCCCTGCGGGGCCACCAGCAACCGCCGGTACGCGGTCTGCCGGCTGTAGCCGGTGAGCACGTTGAACAGATCGGTCAGGTCGGCGCCGATCTCCGGGTCGGCGGTGAGCACGCCGAAGTCCTCGTACAGCCGGGCGGTCTTCGGGTGGTAGTTGCCGGTGCCGATGTGGCAGTAGCGCCGGATCTGGTTGCCCTCCTGACGCACCACGAGCGCGGTCTTGCAGTGCGTCTTGAGACCGACCAGGCCGTAGACCACGTGGCAGCCGGCCCGCTCCAGCGTGCGCGCCCAGCCGATGTTGGCCACCTCGTCGAAGCGTGCCTTCACCTCGACGAGCACCACCACCTGCTTGCCGGCGGCGGCGGCGTCCACGAGCGCGTCGACGATCGGGGAGTCGCCGCTGGTGCGGTAGAGCGTCTGCTTGATGGCGAGCACGTTCGGGTCGGCCGCGGCCTGCTCCACGAAGCGCTGCACGCTCGTGGCGAACGAGTGGTACGGGTGGTGCACCAGCACGTCGCCGTCGCGCAGGGTGGCGAACACACTGCGCGGCACCTCCCCCTCGGCCAGCCGCGGGTGGGTGGCCGGCACGAACGGCGGGTCCTTCAGGTCGGGCCGGTCGGCCTCGCCGTAGACCTGCCACAGCGCGGACAGGTCCACCAGTCCCGGCACCCGCAGCACGTCGTGGTCGTCCATGTCCAGTTCGCGGACCAGCAGCTCCAGCATGTGGTCGGAGATGGAGGCGGCCACCTCCAGGCGCACCGGCGGGCCGAACCGTCGCCGGGCCAGCTCGCGTTCCAGCGCCTGGAGCAGGTCCTCGTCGCGGTCCTCGTCGACCTCGACCTCGGCGTTGCGGGTCACCCGGAACAGGTGGCACTCGACCACCTGCATACCGGAGAAGAGCTGGCCGAGGTGTACCGAGATGAGGTCCTCGACGGGCAGGAACCGCACGCCTGGCTGGTCGCGGTGGACCCGGACGAACCGGGGTACGTTGTTCGGCACCTTGACCCGGGCGAACAGCTCGGAACCGCCGTCCGGGTCGCGTACCGAGACGGCCAGGTTCAGCGACCGGCCGGAAATGTACGGGAACGGGTGCGCCGGGTCCACCGCGAGCGGGGTGAGCACCGGGAAGATGTGCTGCCGGAACCAGGTGCGCAGCCGCTCCCGCTCGGCGTCGTCCAGGTCGCTCCAGCGCAGTATGCGGATGTCCTCGGCGGCGAGCTTGGGCAGCACGTCGTCGACCAGACAGGCGGAGTGCCGGGCGACCAGGTCGGCGCTCTTCTCCGTGATCAGTTCGAGCTGGGTGCGCAGCGGCAGCCGGTCGCCGCCGCGCACCGGCAGGCCGGCGGAGAGCCGCCGCTTCAGCCCGGCCACCCGGACCATGTAGAACTCGTCCAGGTTGCTGGCGAAGATGGCCAGGAACTTCGCCCGTTCCAGCAGGGGCGTGCGGGGGTCCTCGGCGAGCGCGAGCACCCGGGCGTTGAAGTCGAGCCAGGACAACTCGCGGTTGAGGAAGCGGTCCTCCGGCAGGGGCGCGGGGGTCGGCCCTCCGTCCGGGCCGGGCTCGTCGCGCGGGTCGGGCCGTTCCACCGGGTCGGGCCCCTCGACCGGGTCGAGGGACTCGTCCAGCCCGGTCGCGGCGGCCGCGCCCGGGTCGTCGCCCAGGCGTTCCTCGGGTGGGCGGAACCGCCCGTCCCGACCGCGGG
Organism: Micromonospora sp. DT31; assembly: GCF_049841795.1. Classification (NCBI taxonomy): domain Bacteria; kingdom Bacillati; phylum Actinomycetota; class Actinomycetes; order Micromonosporales; family Micromonosporaceae; genus Micromonospora; species Micromonospora sp. DT31. Next base: position 119,530 of record NZ_JBNCKZ010000014.1, read on the forward strand.
TACGGCGGCCGTTGCGGTGGGTGCCGGGGTCGAGGATCGGCGGACCGTCGGAATGCTCGCGAGGGGTGCTCACCACCTCATGATTCCCCGAAGAGGGTGAACGAAAAATGAACTCGGGCCGGGTTGTTCACGCCATCGTCGGCAATGTCACCCGAATCACCTCGCCGGCCGGGTCCCGCTCGATGCGCACCCGCTGCCCCAGGCGCAACAGCCGCAACCCGGAGGCGTCGAACGCGCGCGCCGGGAAGGCCAGCTCGGTGCCGTCGTCGAGCAGCAGCACCCCGCTGCGGGTCGACGCGTCGTAGGTCGCCACCGTGCCCTGCATGTCAGCACCGTACCGGAGCGGGCCGCCGTGGCGGGCCAGCAGCGCCCCGGTGCGCGGCCCCACCCCGAGGTCCGCCGCGGCGGCCAGGTCGGCCGGGGTGTCCACGTCCCGGCGCAGGCTGGGCCAGTCGCCGGCCAGCGGCACCGCCCCGCCCGCCGTGTGCGCCGCCGCCGACCCGGGGCCGAAACAGGGCGCCAGCGGCACCCCGGGCGGGGCGGCGAGCAGCACGGTGCCGTCGCCGGGGGCGTCGGCCACGAACCCGCGTACCCCCTCGGCCGCGCGCAACGCCGACGCCAGCTCGGCCGCGCGCAACGCCGAGGCCAGCTCCCCCGGTCGCAGCGCCGGCAGGTCGGCGGTCAGGGCGGCCACGGCGGCGTCCGGTCCGGCCAGGGCCGCGCCGTGCCGGCAGGCCGCGTTGAGCCCGCCGCCGGGGTCGGCGGCCACCCGGGCGCCCGCCTCGGCGGCCACCGCGGCCACCCACGGGTCGTCGGTGACCGCCAGCACCCCGGCGACCGCCGGGCACGCCAGCACCGCGTGCAGCGTGTCGGCGGCCAGGGCCAGCGCCAGCTCCTCGTGGGGTACGCCGGGCAGCGCGCCCCGCAGGCGGCTCTTCGCCGCCCCGAGACGCTTCACCGGCGTCACCACGATCCAGCCGAGCTCGGACACGCCGACCATCCTGCCAGCGACGGCGGCGACACCCGCACTGGCCGGACCGGGGGCGAACAGGCATGATTCTGTCCCGGGGCGCGTGGGCGGAACGAGGAGGCAGGGTTGGCACCGCGGAGGCTGGGGTTCTGGCGGCGGGTCGCCGTGGTGCTGGTGAAACCGTTGATGACCGTCTGGACGCGGCGCACCTGGCGGGGCATGGAGCACCTGGCGGGCGACGGCGGCGTCATCATCGTGCCCAACCACATCTCGCACGCCGACCCGCTTGTCGTCTCGCACTACGTCTACGACGCCGGTCGCTGGCCGCGCTTCCTCGGCAAGGCCAGCCTGTTCCGCGTGCCGGTGGTCGGGCGGATCCTGTACCGGTGCCAGCAGATCCCCGTCGAACGGGGCACCGTCGAGGCGGTCAAGTCGATCGACAAGCTGGTCGCCGCGCTGGCCGAGGGCGGGGCGGTGGTGATCTACCCGGAGGGCACCACCACCCGGGAACCGGACCTGTGGCCGATGAGGGGCAAGACCGGCGCGGCCCGGCTGGCGCTGGCCACCGGCGCCCCGGTGATCCCGCTGGCCATGGTCGGCCCGGAGCTGCTGTTCGACCCCCGCACCGCCCGGTTCGGGCTGCGCCCGCGCACCCCGGTGACGGTCGTCGCCGGCCCGCCTGTCGACCTCAGCCGGTGGGCCGGCGCCACGCCGACCCGGCCCATCCTGGAGGAGATGACGGACACCATCATGCTGCGGATCCGCGACCTGGTCGCCGAGATCCGCGGCGGTACACCGCCGCCGCTCTGGCAGCGGCCCACCCCGACCGGCACGCGGGAGGTCACCGAATGAGCGGGCACGTCGCGGTGCTGGGCGCGGGTTCCTGGGGGACCGCGTTCGCCAAGATCCTCGCCGATGCCGGGCGGGACGTCACCGTCCTGGCCCGCCGGGCCGTGGTGGCCGAGGCGATCCGGACCGGCCGGGGCAACCCGGAGTACCTGCCGGACGCCCGCCTGCCCGACCGGGTGACCGCCACCGTCGACGCCGCCGAGGCGATCACGGGCGCCGAGATCGTGGTGCTCTCGGTGCCGTCGCAGACGTTGCGGGGCAACCTCGCCGACTGGACGCCGTACCTGGCGCCGGACGCCACGCTGGTGTCCCTGATGAAGGGCATCGAGCTGGGCACCACCAAGCGGATGAGCCAGGTGATCACCGAGACCGCGGGGGTGCCCGCCGACCGGGTGGTGGTCGTGTCCGGGCCGAACCTGGCCCCGGAGATCGCCGCCGAGCAGCCGGCCGCGACGGTGGTCGCCGGCACCGACAGCCGGCGTACCGCGCTGGTGCAGGCATCCATCCGGACGCCGTACTTCCGGCCGTACACCAACGACGACGTGACCGGCTGCGAACTGGGCGGGGCGGTGAAGAACGTGATCGCGTTGTCGTACGGGATCGCCACCGCGATGGGGTTCGGCGACAACACCCGGGCGATGCTGATGACCCGCGGGCTGGCCGAGACGGCCCGGCTCGGCGTGGCCCTCGGCGCCGACCCGATCACCTTCGCCGGCCTGGCCGGCATGGGCGACCTGGTCGCGTCCTGCTCGTCGCCGATGGCCCGTAACCGCACCTTCGGCGAGCACCTGGGCCGGGGCGAGACGCTGGAGCAGGCCCAGGCGGCCACCCGGCAGACCGCCGAGGGTGTGAAGAGCTGCCTGGCTATCCGCGACCTGGCCCGGGCCCACGGCGTCGAGATGCCGATCACCGAGCAGATCGAGCGGATCTGCCACGAGGGCATGGACCCACGCCTCGCGGTGGACGCGCTGATGAGCCGCACCGCCAAGCCGGAGTCGTACGAGTGAGCGGCGACTGGGGGGACGGCACCCGCAGCGTGCACGCCGGCCTGCCGGACGCGGTGCCCGGCCGGCCGTTCCTGCCCGGCCCGGTCTTCGCCGCGCCCTACCACCTCGACCCGCGGCACGACCCGGCCACGTCGGCGGACGGGTACGGCCGGCCGGACAACCCCACCCGCCGGCTGCTGGAGGCGGCGATCGGTGAACTGGAGGGCGGCGACTGCCGGGCGTTCGCCAGCGGCCAGGCCGCCATCACCGGGCTGCTGCTGACCATGCTGCGTCCCGGCGACACCGTGCTGCTGCCCGCCGACGGCTACTACGCGGTGCGCGGGTTCGCCGCCGACACGCTGGAGCAGCTCGGGGTGCGGGTGGTGCTGGTGCCGACGGCCGGGCCCTACCCGTCGTTCGAGGGCGTACACCTGGTGCTGCTGGAGACCCCGGCGAACCCCGGCCTCGACGTCGCCGACGTGCGCGCGGTGGCCGCCGCCGCGCACGCCGCCGGCGCGCTGGTGGCGGTGGACAACACCACCGCCACGCCGCTCGGGCAGCGGCCGCTGGACCTCGGCGCGGACGTGGTGGTGGCCTCCGGCACCAAGGCGCTCACCGGCCACTCGGATCTGCTGATCGGCTACCTGGCCACGCGCGACACCGGTGTGCGGGACGCGGTGACCACCTGGCGCAACGCCACCGGCGGGATACCCGGCGCGTTCGACTGCTGGCTGGCGCACCGTTCGCTGGCCACCCTCGACCTGCGGCTGGCCCGGCAGACCGCCAACGCGCGGGCGCTCGCCGACCTGCTCGCGGCCCGCCCGGACGTCACCGGGCTGCGCTGGCCCGGGCGGCCCGACGACCCGGCGTACCCGGTGGCGTCGGCGCAGATGCGGCGCGTGCCCGGTGTGCTCTCGTTCGACCTGGGCGACTCGGACCGGGTGGCCCGGTTCCTCGACGCGTCCCGCCTGGTGGCCGCCGCCACCTCGTTCGGCGGGCTGCACAGCACCGCCGACCGGCGGGCCCAGTGGGGCGATGCCACCACACCCGGTTTCGTCCGTTTCTCCTGCGGTGTCGAGGACACCGCGGACCTGGTCGCCGACGTGACCGCGGCGCTGGACGCGGCGGGCTGACGGCGAGCCCGCCGCCCGGCTATGGTGAGCGGCAGCCACGGCCCGTGCGGCCCCGACCGGAGGAGGTGAGTCCGATCCACCAGCAGAGGACCGGCGCTCCCTCCGAGTCCGCGTCGCCCCGCTGAGGCGACGCCGGGAGCGCCGACGAGCGCACCCGAGAGGCTTCCCATGGTTTCCCCCCGTTTCACCCCCGACCGCCCCGCCCTCGTCGGCCGGCTGCGCGCCGCCGGCTGCGTCTTCGCCGAGGACGAGGCGGAGCTGCTGATCGCCGCCGCCGACTCGGCGCGGGAGCTGGCCCGGCTGGTCGACCGCCGCGTCGCCGGGCTTCCCCTGGAGCACCTGCTCGGCTGGGCCGAGTTCTGCGGCCGGCGGATCGTCGTGCACCCGGGTGTCTTCGTGCCCCGTGGCCGTACCGCGCTGCTCGTCGACGCGGCGATCGCGGTGGCCGGGCCGCACCCGGCGGTGCTGGACCTGTGCTGCGGTTCCGGCGCCGCGGCGGTGGTGCTGCACGAGCGGCTGGCGCCCCGCTGGCTGGCCGCCGCCGACATCGACCCGGTCGCGGTGGCCTGCGCCCGGCGTAACCTCGACCCGCTCGGCGTGCCCGTCTACCAGGGCGACCTGTTCGACGCGGTGCCTGCCGGCTGGCGTGGCCGGCTGGACCTGGTGGTGGCGAACGCGCCCTACGTGCCGAGCGCGGCGGTGGCCCTGCTGCCGCCCGAGGCGCGACTGCACGAGGCGTCGGTGGCGCTGGACGGCGGTGCGGACGGCCTGGCGGTGCTGCGCCGGATCGCGGCCGGCGCGGCGCGGTGGCTCACCCCCGGCGGGCACGTCGTGGTCGAGGTCAGCGCCGTGCAGGCCCCCGACCTGTGCGAGGCGTTCACCGCCGTCGGGCTCGATCCCGGCGTGGTGCGCGACGAGGAGCGGGAGGCGACTGCGGTGACGGCGTGCCGCCCCGGGTGACCCGGTCCGGCGGCGGCGTGGCGGGCGGCGCGGTGGAGAACTAACCTCAGGTCAGGCGCGGTGGGAGGGCGGTGGCGGGTGGGCAGCGCAGGGGTTCCGGTGGTGGTGGGGCTGGACAACGGCGGCACGAGCGACAACGCGACAGTGCTGACCGTCGACGGCCGGTTCCTGGTGGACGGGCTGCTGGAGATCCCCAGCGAGGTCGGCGACGGGCCGCAGGCGGCCGTGGCGGCGCTGGTCCGGGCGTTCGACGGCGTGCTGGCGCACACCGGGGTGCCCCGTGAGCTGGTACGCGCGGTCGGGCTGGACACGCCCGGTCCGGCCAGCGCCACCGGGGTGATCTCCTCGCGCGGCTCGACCAACTTCTCCCAGCCGGCCTGGCGGGGCTTCGACGTGCGCACCGCGTTGGAACGGCAGCTCGGACTGCCGGTGGTGTACGCGAACGACGGCAACGCCGCCGCCCTCTACGCCCACCACGTCCACTTCGGCGCCCAGGCGTTGGCTCGGTCGTCGGTGTCCGCGATCGTGGGCACCGGCCTCGGCGGGGGAGTGGTGGAGAACGGCTGGGTGGTCGCCGGTGCGGCCGGCATGGCGGGTGAGCTCGGGCACGTGCACATCCCGCTGGACGGGCTGCTCGAACCGGACCAGCCGGTCCCGGACTGCGCCTGCGGGTTCAGCGGGGACGCGGAGAGCGTCGCCTCACTCACCGCCATCCGGCGTAACCTGCTGCCGTACTGGCTGGCCCGGCACCCGGAGCATCCGCTGGCGGCCGAGGAGCCGGGCCGGGCGGCGAAGCTGCTGCGCGAGCACGGTGAACGGGGCGACCCGTTGGCGCGTCTGGTCTTCGCCCAGCAGGCCAAGGCGTTGGGTCGGCTGTTCACCATCGTTGCCAACTTCACCGACCCGCACGCGTACTTCGTCGGCGGCGGGGTGGTGGAGGCGGCGCCGGAGTTCCGGGACTGGTTCCTCGCCACCGTCGCCGCGCACACCGTCCTGCGCGAGGAGCAGCGCGCGGTGGCCACCTTCGCGCTGGTCCCGGACCGGGACATGGCCGGCGCGCGGGGCGTGGCCATCGCCGCCCTGGAGGCGTCCAGGGCGGGGCTCCCGCTCACCGTGGCGGCCCCGGGTGGGCCGCACGCCTGACCCACCTGTCAGGCGTGCGGCGGGCCGGCGGTGAAGGCGGCCCAGGCGGCCGGCGGGAAGACCAGCACCGGGCCGGCCGGGTCCTTGGAGTCGCGCACCGCGACCGCCTCGGCCAGCGGCGCCATCTCCACGCACGCGCCCTCGTCGCCGCTGTGGCTGCTCTTGCGCCAACTCGGCGCCGGGTGGTTCGTGCCGTTCATGGGGTCACCTCTCCCTGAGCAGGCGGAGGAGCTGGTCCCGACTGGCCGCCGGGCTCAGCGCCACGGTCCGCAGGTGCTCCATGATCTTGGTGCAGGTGCGTAGGTCGCCCGGCCGGTCGAGGACCATCTGCCCGGCGATCGTCTCCACCGAGGCGATGATCGGGTCCTCCGGGTCGGCGAACTCCAGGATGTGCAGTGAGCCCCGGGTCCCGCGGTGGTAGCCGGCGGCCAGCGGGATCACCTGCACCGTGATGTTCGGCAGCTCGGCCATCTTCAACAGGTGCTGGAGCTGGCCGGCCATGACCGGGCGGTCACCGACCGGGCGCAGCAGCGCGCTCTCGTCGATGATGGCGTCGAGGATCGGCGGGTCGCCGCCGGAGAGCCGTTGCTGGCGGTCCAGTCGAAGTTGGACGCGTTGTTCCACCTGCTGGTCGCTGAGCGTGTGTGGCCCGCCGCGCATGACGCCGCGGATGTAGTCGGCGGTCTGGAGCAGGCCGGGCACCACCGACGGTTCGAAGTTCGCGATGCCGGTGGCCTCGGCCTCCAGGGCGATGAAGTCGATGGTGCGCCGGTCCAGCAGGTACGAGTAGGACACCCACCAACCGGGCTTGCGGGCGTCCTTGGCGAGTTGCACCGCGGCCGCGATCTCGTCGGGCCCCACGCCGTAGCTGATCAGCAGCGCCCGTACGGTGGCCGGGCTGACGAGCGTCTGCGCGTTCTCGTAGCGGGACAGGGTGCTGCGGGTGCTGTTGATCTCGTCGGCCGCGGCCTCCAGGGTGAGGCCAGCGGCTTCCCGGTGGTTGCGCAGGGCGATGCCGAGCCGTCGGGACCGAGCGGTCTTGGGCGCCATGCATCGAGGGTCGCACATCGGATGGGAAGGCGGCCGTGAGAGAACATCGATGAGAGTTGCATTCACGCAGAGAAGACTGTCAATCTGTTATGGCGTCCTCACCGCCGGTTGTCGTGGCGACGGTGGCGGTGAGCGACCGGAGGGGATGGGGCGCGCGGCGATCGGATCTCCACTCCCCCCACGATCCGATCGTCGCGTGCCCCTGCCGGTTCGCAGGCGGGGAGGGGCGGCGATGACGGAGACGGCCAGCCACCCCCGACGCGTGGGGGGCCGGAGGTGACCCGGTTCCTCGTGGTCCTGACCGACGTCCGCCCTGCGGGGAGCCGCGGGCGCGACGAGCGGACCAGTCCCGAACGCCGCCGACAGGTGGTCGGCGCGAACAGCCGGGAGGCGGCCGACCGGATCGCCGGCGCGTTCATGGCGTTGGGCATGGTGCGGGCCCGCCGGCAGCGGGTCAAGGTCATCGCGGTCGGCCGCCGGCCCCGGCACCCGGCCGGCTGACCTCGACGCCGCCGGGCAGATTACTCCCCGTACAGGCGGTCTGACCGTTTGCCACCCGACTCCGCGTCTGCCCGGGTATGGGTCACCGCTGCCGGCAACGCACAGTAAGGTCAACCGGGTGAGCGCCACCGGCGAGCACGGCCAGTTCCAGTCGCAACCGGTGAGGTGACCATGACCACCCCAGGCAAGACCCGTGTGGCGATCGTCTTCGGTGGGCGCAGCCCCGAGCACGGCATCTCCTGCGTCAGCGCCGGAAGCGTGTTGGCCGCCCTCGACCCGGACGAGTTCGAGGTGGTCCCGGTCGGCATCACCCGGCAGGGCCAGTGGGTGCTCACCGACGGCGACCCCGGCCGGCTCGCCATCGCCGATCGCAAGCTGCCCGAGATCACCGCCGGTTCCGGCGCCGAGCTGGTGCTGCGCGCCGACCCGGCGGCCGGTGGCCTGCTGGTGCTCGACCCGGCGCAGGGGCCGGTCGCGCTTGCCGACGTGGACGTGGTCTTCCCGGTGCTGCACGGCGCGTACGGGGAGGACGGCACGATCCAGGGGATGCTGGAGATGGCCGACATCCCCTACGTCGGCGCGAACGTCTTCGCCTCCGCCGCGGCCATGGACAAGGAGTTCACCAAGAAACTCTGCGCCGCCGAGGGCATCCCGGTCGGCTCCTACGCGGTGCTGCGCGCCGGGATGTCGTTGAGCGAGGAGGACAAGGAGCGCCTCGGGCTGCCCGTCTTCGTCAAGCCGTCCCGGGCCGGCTCCTCGTTCGGCATCACCAAGGTCGACGACTGGGCCGACCTGGACGCCGCGCTTGCCACCGCCCGGGAGATCGACAGCAAGGTGCTGGTCGAGAGTGCGGTCGTCGGCCGCGAGATCGAGTGCGGCGTGCTGGAGGGGGAGGCCGGCGGCGCGCCGGAGGCCTCGGTGCTCGCCGAGGTGCGGATGATCGGCGACCACGACTGGTACGACTTCGAGGCCAAGTACATCTTCGCCGACGAGGTCTGCGAGTACGACGTGCCGGCGGACCTGCCCGACGCGGTGGCCCGGCAGGTGCGTGACTACGCCACCCGCGCCTTCACCGCGCTGGACTGCTCCGGGCTGGCCCGGGTCGACTTCTTCGTCACCCCGGACATGGACGTCTACCTCAACGAGATCAACACCATGCCCGGGTTCACCCCGACGTCGATGTTCCCGAAGATGTGGTCGGCCAGCGGGCTGGAGTATCCGAAGCTGGTCAACCGGCTCATCCGCACCGCCCTGCACCGCCGCACCGGCCGCTGACCGGCCGGCGCGGCGGCGGGCGTCAGGCCGAACAGCCCGAGGGGGCCTTCGCGGCCGACGGGACGGAGCTGACGATGGTGTCCGAGATGCCGGTGACCCACTGCAACGGCGCCTCGTAGGTCTTCGGCACCCGCACCCGGATCGCGGTCTCCCGGTCGACGGCGGTCAGGACCGTGGCGTCGCCCTCCTCGGTGGGGTGCCAGCAGACCTTGTTGACGACCCACACCTCGTCGGTGGGCGGGACGACAGGCGGGGCACCGCCGCAGGCGACGGTGAGCGCCGGATCGCCGTACGCGGCGTTCTGTTCCGGCCCCGCGGTGACCGGGCGCTGCGGCAGGTCACGCACGCTGTCCGGGAGCTGCGACATCAGGGCCCGGCAGACCAGGGTCGGCCGCGCGTCCAGCGCCGGCGCGGCCATCTGCACCGGGGCGCTCGACTGGACCCGGGGGCTCGCCGACGCGTCCGGCTGCGCCTGCGGCGCCTCCGGGGCCAGCTTGGCCAGCGCGAACGCTGCCACCGCCACGGTCACCGGTACCGCCACGAGCGTGGCCCAGAGCGCGGCCCGTCGGGTGGAGCCGTCCGGGCGGGGGGATTTCGTCTCGTCCACTTACAGCCGCACCACCGAACACGTGAGGGTGCGGGTGATGCCGGGCACCAGCTGCACCTTGCTGACGATGAGTTTGCCCAGCTCGTCGACCGTGTTCGCCTCGGTGAGCACGACCACGTCGTACGGCCCGGTGACGGCGTCGACCCGGACCACGCCGGCAAGGTCCGCGATCCGGCCGGCCACGTCACGCGCGCGACCGACCTCCGTCTGGATGAGGATGTACGCCTGTACCACGACTCGACCTCCGTCCGTCGCCTCCGGGCGACCCGAAGGGTGAAACTACCGTACTGAGCGGCGGTGATCCCGATCGGTCGCCGGTCAGACGCGGTGAGCGAGCACACGCCGACGCGGAGCGGGGTGGGACGTGCGGGACGACGAAGCGGGACGAGGGGACGGCATGACGGTCACGGAAGTCGGCGAGTTCGGGCTGATCGACCGGGTGACCGCCCGGCTGGCACACGGGGAGAGCTGCCTGCTCGGTCCCGGCGACGACGCCGCGGTGGTGGCGGCGCCGGACCGGCGGGTGGTCGCCTCCACCGACGTGCTGGTGGAGGGGCGGCACTTCCGGCGCGACTGGTCGGCGGCGCGGGACGTGGGGCACCGGGCGGCGGCGGCGAACCTCGCCGACATCGCCGCCATGGGGGCCACCCCGACCGCCCTGCTGGTGGCGCTCTGCATGCCGGCCGACCTGGACCCGGCCTGGGCCGAGGAACTGGCCGACGGGTTGGGCGCGGAGGCGGCGCTGGTGGGTGCGAGCGTGGTCGGCGGGGACATGTCGGCCAGCCCCACGCTGACCATCGCGGTGACCGCCCTCGGTGACCTGGCCGGCCGGGCTCCGGTGGTCCGCTCCGGCGCCCGGCCCGGGGACGTGGTCGCGCTGGCCGGGCGCACCGGCTGGGCGGCGGCCGGATACACCGTGCTGTCCCGGGGCTTCCGCACCCCCCGGCTGCTGGTCGAGGCGTTCCGTCGCCCCGAGGTCCCGTACCCGGCCGGACCGACCGCCGCCGCAGCCGGCGCCACCGCCATGATCGACGTGTCGGACGGGCTGCTGGCGGATCTGGGGCACGTGGCCGTCGCCAGCGGGGTGGCGATCGACCTGACCCGGGACGCCTTCGAGGTGCCCCGGCAGATGCGCGACGCGGCGCAGGCGCTCGGCGTCGACCCGTACACCTGGATCCTGACCGGCGGCGACGACCACGCCCTGGTGGCGACGTTCGCCGGGGACGCGACGCTGCCGGACGGCTGGCGGTCGGTCGGTCGGGTGGCCGCGGGCGCCGGCATCACCGTCGACGGCCGCGGGTACGACGGTCCGCGCGGCTGGGACCACTTCCGCCGTGGCGCGGAGTGATCTGCGTCGGCGACCGCAAGCCGGACGGGGGCCGGTGCCGGCGGCGGTCGTAACCTGGCACGGTGAGTGAGATCGAGATCCGACCGCGGCGCTTCGACGCGCCCGAGTCGCAGGCGTTGGTCCGGGCGGCGCTGGCCGACCTCGGCGCCCGGTACGGCGGCAGCGGCGACGACACCCCGGTGGACGCGGCCGAGTTCGCCCCGCCGGACGGCGAGTTCCTCGTCGCCTACCTGGACGGGCAGCCGGTGGGCTGTGGCGGTTGGCGCAGCCACGGCGAGGGCGTCGACACCGCCGAGTTGAAGCGGATGTACACCTCGCCGGCCGTGCGGGGCCGGGGCGTGGCCCGGTCGGTGCTCGCCGCGGTCGAGCGGTCCGCCCGCGACCACGGCCGCAAGCGGATCGTGCTGGAGTGCGGCGACAAGCAGCCCGAGGCGATCGCCATGTACACCTCGTCCGGCTACGAACCCGTCCCGAACTTCGGGTTCTACAAGGACGCCCCGGGCTGCCTGTCGTTCGGCCGTACCCTCTAGCCGACGGTGATGCGGATCTGGTCGGCGGCGCGTCGCGCGGCGTCCGCCGCCTCGTCCGGGGTCGCGCCCCAGGCCATCAGGTGCCCGCTGCGGTGCGCCGAGGAGAGCAGCTCCGGTACGGTCTGCCCGACCTTCGTCTCCACCTGCACGTCGAGCACGCCGGGCACCCGCAGCGCGTCCCGCCGGCCGTCGACGGCGGTGACCCGGCCGGGCGGGGCGATGAGGAACTCGATGGCCGCCGCGCCTGTCGCCCGCGTCGGCAGGGCCGGCCGTTCACCGCGCAGCACCCGCAGGTACGCCTCGATGACGTCCCGCTCGTAGGCGATCGAGATCAGCGCGGTGATCATGTCACCGGGCATCCGCGCGGCGCACTCGACAAGCGTCGGTACGCCGTCGACCAGGATCCACTCGCTGTGCAGCATGCCGCTGCGGAAACCGGCCGCCGTGGCGAGGCGTACCGCGGCGGCGCGCAGCGCGTCGTGTTCGGCCACGGGCAGGGCGGACGGCACGGTGTGCCCGGTCTCCACCGGGTACCGGCCGCCGGCGATCCGCTTGTCGGTGACATTGGCGAAGATCACCTCGCCGTCGGCGACCAGCAGCTCCACGCTGTGCTCGGTGCCGACCAGCAGTTCCTCCACCAGCACACCGGTGGGCAGGCCGCGCCCGGTGGCCTCGGCCGGCTCCGGCGGGGTGGCGCTGTCCGCCCAGCGGGCCGGCAGGTCGGCCGGGTCGGTGATCAGTTGCACGCCGAGGCTGCCGGAACGGCGGGTGGGCTTGAGCACGCACCGGCCGCCGTGGGCCCGGGCGAACTCCACCGCCCGCGCCGGATCGTCGACCAGTTCGTAGGCCGGGTTGGCCAGCCCGACCCGGTCGGCGAGCAGCCGCATCCGGTGCTTGTCGGAGAAGATCTCGGCGGCCTCCACCCGGCGCCGGGCAGGCCGAGCCGCTCGGCCAGCCGGGCGCCGGCGCCGACCGCGTACTCCAGGCCGGGCAGGATCAGCCGCGTGTCGGCCAGGCCGGGCTCGCGGGCGAGCAGCGCGTCGGCGTCCAGCCCGGTCTGGTACTCGGCCGCCACGAGCCGGCTGATCATCTGCGTCCGCTCGGCGAACCCGGCCAGGCCACGACGCTCGATCACGTCCGGTTCCTCGACCAGCACCACGCTGTCGGCCGGCAGCTCCTGGTCGAACCAGCTCAGTGAGCCGAACGACGCACCCACCACCACCAGTTGCTCACGACCGAGATCGAGGTCCACCTGATCACCCTCCCCACGCCCCGCGCCGGAAACCGGACGGCCGACGCAGCAGCACCCTAACCGGCGGGAAGGCGCTGGTCGCCGGCCGGTCGGACAGCACCGCCACGCGGATCGGTGGACGGCTCGGGCGCGGTGGCCGACAGTTTGCTTGACACGACAGAAGCCGGCGGACCCCGAAGGGATCCGCCGGCGACCGACGATGTTCCGGTGGCGCTGCCGCGTCAGGCGCGGGCGACCTTGCCGGCCTTGATGCACGAGGTGCAGACCTGCAGCTTCTTGGTGGTGCCGCCGCCGGCCGGGGTACGCACCGACTGGATGTTCGGGTTCCAGCGGCGGTTGGTCTTCTTCTTGGACCAGGGCACGTTGTGGCCGAAGCCCGGCCCCTTGCCACAGACGTCGCACACGCTAGCCACGGGATACTCCTGGGATTGAAACGTTCATGAGGTCGCCGCCAGGCGCAGCCCGGGCAACCTGGCCAGGTTACCCGATGACGGTCGGCTCTGCCCAACCGGCCCTTACGCGGGCTCGACCGGCCCCTGCGCGAGCCCAGCCAGCGTACCGGCGGGCCGGTCGGGCGGACACGCGGCCGACGCCCCGGCGCGTGTCAGTGAGCGCCAGTAGGCTTCCCGACGTGGTGGACACCCTCGACGCCGCCGCGGTGCGCCGCTGGTGTGCCAGCGGGCTGGCCGCCCTGCGCCGGCACCAGGGCGAGATTGACGACCTGAACGTCTACCCGGTGCCGGACGGCGACACCGGCACCAACCTGGTGCTCACGCTCACCTCGGCCCAGCAGGCCCTGGCCATGGACCTCGGCACCCTCCCCGACGACGGGCACACCCCGCACGGGCACGCGCTGCGGCTGATGGCCCGGGGTGCGCTGCTCGGCGCGCGGGGCAACTCCGGGGTGATCCTCTCCCAGATCCTGCGCGGCCTCGCCGACACGCTCGCCGCCGCGCCGACGGTCCGCGGCCGGCAGCTCGCCGCCGCGTTCGCCGCCGCCACCACCGCCGCGTACGCCGCGGTTGCCCGTCCGGTCGAGGGCACGCTGCTCAGCGTGGTCGCCGCTGCGGCCCGCGCGGCCCAGCGCGCGGACACCGACGACCTGCGCACGGTGGCCCGGTGCGCGGCCGAGGAGGCGGCCCGCGCGTTGGCGCGTACCCCCGAGCAGTTGCCGGAACTGGCCCGGGCCGGCGTGGTCGACGCCGGTGGGCGCGGCCTGTGCCTGCTGCTCGACGCGCTGGTCGAGGTGATCACCGGGGAGAGCCCCGGGCCGCCGTCCGCCCCGCCCGTGCGCCACCCGCCGGCCGCCGCCGTGCGGGAGACCGGCTCCGACGCGTACGCCTACGAGGTGCAATACCTTCTCGACGCCACCGACGGGGCGGTGGCCCGGCTGCGCACGGAACTGGACGCGCTCGGCGACTCGCTGGCCGTGGTCGGCGACGGCTCCGGCACCTGGAACGTGCACGTGCACGTCAACGACGTGGGCGCGGCCGTCGAGGCGGGCGTGGTCGCCGGCCGGCCGCACCGGATCACCGTCACCCGCTTCGCCGACCAGGTCGCCGCGGTCGCGCCGGCGGCTCCCCGGCCGGAGGGTCGGGCCGCCGTGGTGGTGGCCACCGGCGCGGGTATCGCCGACCTGGTCACCGCCGAAGGCGCCGTGGTGGTGCCGGCGAACCCGTCCACGGGTGAGCTGCTCGACGCGATCCGGGCCACCGGCGCCGCCCGGGTGGTGGTGCTGCCGAACGACCCGAACACCCAGTCGGTGGCCAGCGCGGCGGCGCGGGAGGCGCACGGCCTCGGCATCAAGGTCAGTGTGGTGCCCACCCGCTCCCCGGTGCAGGCCCTCGCCGCGCTCGCGGTGCGCGACCCGAAACGGCGCTTCGAGGACGACGTGATCGCGATGGCCGAGGCGGCTGGCGCCTGCCGGTACGCCGAGGTCTGCCACGCCGCCCGGGAGGCGCTCACCGTCGCCGGCCCGTGCCGGGCCGGCGACGTGCTGGCCCTGGTGGAGGGCGAGGTGCATCTGATCGGGCAGGACCTGACCGACACCTGCACCGCCGTCGTCGACCGGATGCTCGGCGGTGGCGGCGAGCTGGTCACCCTGCTCTGCGGCGCGGACGCCCCGGCCGGGCTGGCCGACCGGGTCCGCGCCCACGTCGAGCGCGCCTGGCCGTTCGTCGAGGTGCAGGCGTACGAGGGCGGGCAGCCGTACTATCCGCTCCTGCTGGGGGTCGAATGACGAACGAAGAGCCACCTCCGTCGGCGACCGCCGGCCTCGCGGAACCGGCTCACTCCCCGGGCGCGCCGACCACAGTGGACACCCCGCTGAAGAAGCTGGTCGGCGACCGCACCGCGAAGGCGCTGGCCGGGCACCTCGACCTGCACACCGCCGGTGACCTGATCTACCACTTCCCGCGCCGCTACGACGAGCGCGGCGAGCACACCGACATCCGCTCGCTGGACGTGGGGGAACAGGTCACCGTGCTCGCCCAGGTGCAGCGCACCGCCGTGCGGCCGATGCGCCAGCGGCGCGGCAACCTCCTGGAGGTCACCGTCGGCGACGGCTCCGGCGGCGTGCTCACCTGCACGTTCTTCGGCAACCAGGCCTGGCGGGAGCGGGAGCTGCGGCCGGGCCGGTGGGGCTTGTTCGCCGGCAAGGTCACCGAGTTCCGGGGCAAGCGGCAGCTCAACGGCCCGGAGTACGTCCTGCTCGGTGAGGGCGGCGAGGGCGAGGCGGCGGTGAACGAGGAGGTCGAGGAGTTCGCCGGGGCGCTGATCCCGGTCTACCCGGCCGCAGCGGCGGTGCCGACCTGGGTGATCGCCCGCTGCGTGCGCGTGGTGCTGGACACGTTCACCCCGCCGGCGGACCCGCTGCCGGCGACCGTGCGGGCCACCCGCAGTCTGGCCGGCATCGGCACCGCGCTGAGGGAGATCCACCGGCCGTCCAGCAAGGAGGCGCTCTACCGGGCCCGCCGCCGGTTGAAGTGGGACGAGGCGTTCGCCGTGCAGCTCACGCTGGTGCAGCGCAAGCACCGGGCGGCGGCGTGGCCGGCACGGGCCCGGCCGGTGAAGACCGGCGGCCTGCTGGACGCGTTCGACGCCCGGCTGCCCTACGAGTTGACCTCCGGGCAGCAGGTCGTCGGGCGGGAGATCGCCGCCGACCTGGCCCGGGCGCACCCGATGCACCGCCTGTTGCAGGGCGAGGTGGGCTCCGGCAAGACGGTGGTGGCGTTGCGGGCCATGCTCCAGGTGGTCGACGCCGGCGGGCAGGCCGCACTGCTGGCCCCGACCGAGGTGCTCGCCGCCCAGCACCACCGGGGCATCCTCGACCTGCTCGGCCCGCTCGGTCGGGCCGGTGAGCTGGGCGCCGCCGAGGACGCCACCCGGGTGGAGTTGGTCACCGGTTCGCTGGGCGCGGCGGCCCGGCGCCGGGCGTTGGCCGAGGTGGCCGAGGGTCGGGCCGGCATCGTGCTCGGCACGCACGCCCTGCTCTACGAGGGCGTCGACTTCTCCGACCTGGGGCTGGTGGTGGTGGACGAACAGCACCGCTTCGGCGTGGAACAGCGCGACGCGTTGCGCGCCAAGGCCGAGCAGCCGCCGCACGTGCTGGTGATGACCGCCACGCCGATCCCGCGGACGGTCGCCATGACCGTCTACGGCGATTTGGAGACGTCCACGCTGTCGCAGCTTCCGCAGGGTCGCTCGCCGATCGCCTCGCACGTGGTCCCGGCCGCCGAGAAGCCGGCGTTCCTCGACCGGGCCTGGCGCCGGGTGCGCGAGGAGGTCGCCAAGGGCCACCAGGCGTACGTGGTGTGCCCGCGGATCGGTGAAGGGCCGGTGTCCGACGAGGAGGCGCCGCGCGAGGACGACAACGGTCGCCGGCCACCGCTGGCGGTGACCGAGGTGGCGCCGCTGCTCGCGGAGGGGCAGTTGCACGGGCTGCGGATCGGGGTGCTGCACGGGCGGCTGCCGGCCGAGGAGAAGGACGCGGTGATGCGCGCGTACGCGGCAGGTGACCTGGACGTGCTCGTCGCCACCACGGTGGTCGAGGTGGGCGTGAACGTGCCCAACGCGACCGTGATGATCGTGCTGGACGCCGACCGCTTCGGCGTGTCCCAGCTGCACCAGTTGCGCGGCCGGGTGGGTCGCGGTTCGGCGGCCGGTCTGTGCCTGCTGGTCACCGAGGCAGCCGAGGGTTCGTCGGCGCGGGAACGGCTGGACGCGGTGGCGTCCACCACGGATGGGTTCAAGCTCGCCGAACTCGACCTGGAGCAGCGCCGTGAGGGCGACGTGCTCGGTGCCACCCAGTCCGGCCGGCGTTCCCACCTGCGGCTGCTGTCGCTGAGACGCGACGCCGAGCTGATCCGGGACGCGCGGGCCGAGGCGATCGAACTGGTCGAGGAGGACCCGGATCTGGTCCGGCATCCGGCGCTGGCGGCCTCGGTCGCGGCCCTGGTCGACGAGGAACGGGCCGAATACCTGGAGAAGGGCTGAACTCGACTTCGTCGATGTCTGCGTCCTCTCGACAATGGTGTGTTCCTGCTGGCGCGGTGCGACGAGGTCCAGTTGAGCCAGGTGACCGGCTCGGCCTCCACCGACGACAGACCCAAGCAACTGAGCAGCACGTCACCACGACCAGGTGCAACACTGTTTCGGTGATTACGGTCGGAACCGTCCGGGAATGGCACAGCGACGACGGTTGGGGAGTCCTCGACTCCGACGCCACCCCCGGCGGATGCTGGGCCCACTTCAGCAACGTCCTGATGAGCGGTTACCGCGTCCTCAGCCCAGGTCAACCGGTCTCGTTCGAGTTCGAGACCGGCTGGCAGGACGGATACGACTATCGGGCCCTCGCCGTCTGGACCGGCAACGACCGCCCACCGGCACCCGCCCCTCAGCAACCGTCAGCGGCCTACAGCAGCATCCTGCGCCTGGAGTTCGATGCACCGACAGACGGCGACACTCCGAACCGTGCAGATCAACCGCAGTAAGACTTGCCTGGAGTTTCGCAGCTCGGCGCGCTACACCCGCTCGTCTGAACGCTGCAGGAGTTACGAGACATCCCTTACGACCTCGTGCATGGTTGCAGATCCTTGAGCATTGATGATCGTTGTTCGCGTCATGGTGGGTGCTGCGATCTTGAC
>NZ_JBNCKZ010000015.1:0-118437 GCF_049841795.1 Micromonospora sp. DT31
CCGCACTGAAGGACCTCGGCCTGCACCGCGCCACCGACGTGATCGGCGGCTTCGCCGCCTGGCGCATCGCCGGGCTGGCCCCCCGCCGGCCCACCCCCCCCCCCCGGCCGACCCCCCCCGCCCACCCGCCGGGGCCTGTCGCACGTGTGCCGGGTCAGCAGGCGTACGCCTCCAGGCGGTTCGCCCGCTCCGGGTCGCGCAGCTTGAGCAGCGTCACCTTCTCGATCTGCCGGATGCGTTCCCGGGACAGCCCGAACTCGCGGCCCACCTCGTCGAGGGTGCGCTGCCGGCCGTCGTCCAGGCCGAAGCGCAGCCGGATCACCGCCTGCTCCCGCTGCGAGAGGGTGGCCAGCACGATGCTGACCTCGTTGCGCAGCTCGCCGTTGGTGGCGGCGTCGCCGGGCTCGGCACGCGGGTCCACCGCGGCGACGAAGTCACCGAGCGCACTCTCGCCGTCCTCGCCGACCGCCTGGTCCAGGCTGACCGGCTCCCGGTCGTAGGAGATCAGCTCGATCACCTGGAACTCGGGGATCTCCAGCGCCACCGCCACCTCGCTGACGGTGGGTTCGCGGCCCAGGCTCACCGACAGTTCGCGTCGCGCCCGGACCATCCGGTTGACCTGCTCGACCATGTGCACGGGGATGCGGATGGTGCGGGCCTGGTCGGCCATGGCGCGGGTGATGGCCTGGCGGATCCACCAGGTGGCGTAGGTGGAGAACTTGTAGCCCTTGGTGTAGTCGAACTTCTCCACGGCGCGGATGAGGCCGAGGTTGCCTTCCTGGATCAGGTCGAGGAAGGCCATGCCGCGACCGGTGTACCGCTTGGCGATGCTCACCACCAGTCGCAGGTTCGCCTCCAGCAGGTGGTCCTTGGCGGCGCGGCCCTCGGCCGCGACCAGCGTCAGGTCCGCGCGCAGCTCGGCGGAGACGGGGGTGCAGGTGGCCAGCTTCTCCTCGGCGAAGAGCCCGGCCTCGATCCGCTTGCTCAGCTCGACCTCCTGCGCCGCGGTGAGCAGCTTGGTGCGGCCGATGCCGTTCAGGTACGCCCGGACCAGGTCGGTGGAGACGCCGCGCTCGTCGGTGGCGTCCAGGTCCGTGACGGTGACATCCATGTCCTGGTGCTCGATCATCTGCTGGGTCATCTCTGTTCTCCCCGCCCCGTGTCCTGCGTGCCGTACCGACGCCGTGCCCCGTCGCGCGGTGGTGCCGATGACACACAGCTTGGCGGGCGGGGCGTGAAACGGGAGTGAGGCGATCGGGCAGCCGACAGCGAGATGCGGGGGATTTCCCGCGCCGATTGCCCGAGCCGGTTACCGTGCCGTCGACCGGCCGCCGGAGCCGGTCGACGGCACGGACGATCGGAGAACGTCGTGGTCTTCAAGCGGCTCATGCAGGCGATGGGTGTGGGTGGACCGTCGGTGCAGACGGTGCTGGCCAACCCGAACTGTCGCCCGGGAGGTGTGCTGGAGGGCCGCATTCAGGTGCTCGGCGGCGACCACCAGGTGGATGTGACCTACGTCGCACTCGGGCTGGTCACCCGGGTCGAGGTGGAGAGCTCCAATTCGGAGTACGACGTCAACCAGGAGTTCGGCCGGGCCCAGGTGACCGGCGCGTTCCGGCTGGAGCCGGGGCAGCGCCACGACATCCCGTTCCGCTTTGCGGTGCCGTGGGAGACCCCGCTCACCGAGCTGTACGGCCAGCACCTGCACGGCATGACGATGGGCCTGCGTACCGAGCTGGAGGTGGCCCGGGCGATGGACACCGGCGACCTGGACCCGGTCGCGGTGCACCCGCTGCCCGCCCACGAGCGGCTGCTGGAGGCGCTGCTGCGGCTGGGTTTCCGCTTCGCGCGCGCCGATGTGGAGCGTGGGCACATCTACGGCGTACGCCAGCACCTGCCGTTCTACCAGGAGATCGAGTTCTATCCGGCGCCGCAGTACGCCGGCGCGATGAACCAGCTCGAGGTCACGTTCGTCACCGACCCGCACCAGGTCCACGTGGTGCTGGAGCTCGACAAGCGCGGTGGCCTGTTCACCGAGGGCCGGGACGCGTTCGGCCGGTTCACCATGGACCACGCCACGGCCGACCGCGTCGACTGGGCCGCCCACCTCGACGGCTGGCTGCGCCAGTCCCTGTCCCGGCGCGGGCTGTTCTTCTAGGCCGGCTCAGAGGTCGAGGAGCAGGGTGCGCGGCCCGACGTTGACGCTCTCCACGAACATGTGGGCGCGGAAGCGGCCGGTCTCGACCTTCGCGCCCCGGGCGCGTAGCTCCTCGACCACGGCCCCCACGAGCGGTTCCGCCATCTCGGCGGGGGCGGCGGCCGTCCAGCTCGGCCGCCGGCCCTTGCGGGCGTCGCCGTAGAGCGTGAACTGGCTGACCACGAGCAGCGGCGCCCCGGTGTCGGCGGCGCTGCGCTCCTCGTCGAGGATGCGCAGCTCGTGCACCTTGCGGGCCATGGTGGCAGCCACCTGCGGGGTATCGGTGTGGGTGACGCCGAGCAGCACCAGCAGACCGTCGGTGATCTCACCCACCACGGCGCCGTCGACGGTCACGCTCGCCCGGCCGACGGTCTGCACCACCGCCCGCATCAGTCCACCACCGGTTCGACGAGGCCCCGCTCGACCAGGTGCGCCACGATCGGCGTGGCCGCCTCGGCCAGTTCGTCCGGTGTCACGTCGTGCGCGGCGGCGAGCAGGGCGAGCTGGTCGCGCAGCGGCAGCCGACCGTCCGCGCCCCCGACCAGGGCGAGCACCAGCGGGTCGATCTCCTCCGACCAGCGCAGCCCGCGCGGCATGGTCAGCACCTGCCGGTCCACCGCCCAGCCGTCGTCGCCCATGGTGGCCTCCTGGTGCAGCCGCAGCCCGTCGGCGGCCCGGTATCGGGCGGCGAGCAGGCCGTCGGTGTCCCGGGCGCGCAGCCAGTCCTGCCTGTCGAACCACTCGCCGATCCGGTCGCCAAGCGGCGGCTCGACGCGCTGGCGCAGGTCCTCGACGCGGACGGCCGGCTGGTCGTGGCCGGACCGCCGCAGCGAGACGATGCCGAAGCCGATCGCCTCCACCTTGTGCGCGTCGAACCAGTCAAGCCACGCCTCCATCCGTTGCGGGTCGGCGCGTTCGCCGACGTCGGTCAGCCAGAGGTCCACGTACGCCATCGGGTCGGCCACCTCGCGCTGGATCACCCAGGCGTCCAGGCCGGTGCCGGCGAACCAGCCGGTGACCCGCTCGGCCCAGTCCTCGCCGGTGACGTGCACCCAGTTCGCCAGGTACTGCATGGTGCCGCCCTCGGTCAGCAGGTGCGGCGCGGCGGCGGCCAGTTCCGCACCGATCGCGTCGCCGACGCGTCCGGAGTCGCGGTAGACGTGCGTGGTGGTGCCCGGGCCGACGACGAACGGCGGGTTGCTGACCACCAGATCGAAGCGGCGGCCGACCACCGGGGCGACCATGTCCCCGCGCAGCAGTTCCCAGTCCTGCCCGTTGAGGGCGGCGGTGGTGGCGGCGAACCGCAGTGCCCGCTCGGAGACGTCGGTGGCGGTGACCTGCCGGGCGTGGGTGCCCAGGTGCAGCGCCTGGACGCCGGAGCCGGTGCCGAGGTCGAGCGCGGTGTCCACGGTCGGGCGTACGGCGGCGCCGATGAGCGTCTGGGTGGCCCCGCCGATGCCCAGCACGTGTTCGGCGTGCAGCGCCCGGCCCGGCCGGGCGCGGGCCGGCACGTCGGCGAGCACCCACCAGTCGTCCATGTACGGCTCCAGGTCGACGCCGGCGCGCAGGCCGTCGCCGTGCCGTTCGACGAGGCCGCCGGCCAGCGCCTCGTCCACGGTCAGCGGGGCGAGCGCGGCGGCCACCGAGGCCTCCGGCTCGGTCTGGTCGCAGATGAACACCCGGATGAGCGTGGCGAGCCGGTCCCGCTCGGCGGTGGCGCGCAGCGCCGCCCGGTGGTCGTTGCGGGCCACCGCGCCGGTGGCCTGCGGGCCGAGGCGCTCGGCGATGCCGTTGGCGGTGAAGCGGGCCAGGGTCAGCGCCGTGCGCAGCGCGTCGACCCCGGTGGGGGAGAGCAGCATGTCCACGTGACCATCCTGCCTCGCCGCCGCCGCGGCGAGGCACGCACCCGCCGATCCATAACGTGGACGCCATCTATCGGCAACTATCTCTTTCATGACCATCGATCGATGGCTAGCATTCCTGCCAACATCCGCCGATGGGTGGTCCGCCGGCCACGAGCCGGACCGCCCGGTAGGGAGCCAGACGATGCCCGACGTGTCCCTTCCCCGGCGGCGTGCGCTGCGCGCGCTCGCCGTCACGGCCGCCGCCGCGGCCTTCGCGGCCGCCGCCTCCTCGCCAGCTCTCGCCGCGCCCACCGGCGAGGTCCGGTACGCCGGCGCCGCCGGCGCCGTCAGCGGCAGCTACGTGGTCGTACTCAAGGGCGACGCGGTCGGCGCCGCCAACAGCCGCACCGCCCGTACCGCCGTGCCGGACCGGGCCGCCGGCCTGGCGAAGCGCTACGGCGGCGACGTTGGCACGGTGTGGAGCTCCGCCCTCACCGGCTACAGCGCGAAGATGACCCCCGGCCAGGCCCGGCGGCTCGCCGCCGACCCGGACGTCGCGTACGTCGAGCAGGACCGCGTGATGACCGTCCAGGGCACCCAGACCGGCGCCACCTGGGGTCTGGACCGGATCGACCAGCGCAACCTGCCGCTGAACAGCACCTACACCTACCCGAACACCGCCAGCAACGTGCGCGCCTACATCATCGACACCGGCATCCGGACCACCCACGGTGACTTCGGCGGCCGGGCGACCTGGGGCACCAACACGGTCGACACCAACAACACCGACTGCAACGGCCACGGCACGCACGTCGCCGGCACCGTCGGTGGCACCAAGTACGGCGTGGCCAAGGGCGTGCGCCTGGTGGCGGTGAAGGTGCTCAACTGCTCCGGCAGCGGCTCGACCAGCGGCGTGATCAGCGGCGTCAACTGGGTCACCTCGAACGCGGTGAAGCCGGCCGTGGCGAACATGAGCCTCGGCGGCGGCGTCAGCAGCACGCTCGACAACGCGGTGGCCAACTCGATCAGCTCCGGCATCACGTACGCGCTGGCGGCCGGCAACTCCAGCGCCAACGCCTGCAACTCGTCGCCGGCCCGGGTCGCCTCGGCCATCACGGTGGGCGCCACCACCAGCACCGACGCCCGCGCCTCGTACTCGAACTACGGCTCGTGTGTCGACATCTTCGCCCCCGGTTCGTCGATCACCTCGGCGTGGCGGACCAGCGACACCTCGACCAACACGATCAGCGGCACCTCGATGGCGTCCCCGCACGTGGCCGGCGCGGCGGCGCTGGTCCTGTCGGCGAACACCTCCTACAGCCCGGCGCAGGTGGCCAGCTCCCTGACCTCCAACGCCACCACCGGCAAGGTGACCAGCCCGGGCACGGGCTCGCCGAACCGGCTGCTCTTCGTCGTCAACTGACGCGGTGAGCTGAGCGCGCCCTTCGCGGCGGCCCGGTGGACCCGAAACGGTCCACCGGGCCGCCGCGCGTCCTGGCCGGAGTCGGCGGCGCGGCCGAGGGCGGGGCGGCAGGATGGGGGCATGACGCTCTCCCTACCCATCGACGCGCAGGCCAACGAGTTGCTGGCCCGCAGCCCGCTGGCGCTGCTGCTCGGCATGGTGCTGGACCAGCAGGTGCCGATGGAGAAGGCGTTCTCCTCGCCGTACGTGCTGGCGCAGCGGCTCGGTCACGAGCCGGACGCCCGGGAGTTGGCCGGGTACGACCCGGAGGCGCTGGTGGAGGTCTTCGCCCGGCCGCCGGCGCTGCACCGCTTCCCGAAGGCGATGGCGGCCCGCACCCAGGAGGTGTGCCGGGCGCTTGTCGAGCGGTACGACGGCGACCCGGCCCGGCTGTGGTCGGACGTGGCCGACGGCCGGGAACTGCTGCGCCGGGTCGGTGAGCTGCCCGGGTTCGGGCGGCAGAAGGCGCAGATCTTCGTGGCCCTGCTCGGCAAGCGGTTCGGGGTGACACCGGCGGGCTGGCGGGAGGCGGCCGGCGACTACGGCGACGCCGAGGCGTACCGGTCGGTGGCGGATGTGACGGATCCGGAGTCGTTGCGCCGGGTCCGCGAGTTCAAGCAGCGGATGAAGGCGGAGGCGAAGGCCGCGAAGGGCTGAGGCGTCAGGCCGCGGTGGGGCGGGACAGTGACGCCAGCGCGCGGCGCACGTCGGCGAGCGACACGGTGGCCGAGTCGTCCAGGTCGGCCAGGCCGGCCTCGATCCACTGCCGCATCAGCGTGGTCACCCCGATGCCGCGTGCGTCGGCGGCGGCCCGGACCCGTTCGTAGGTGTCCATCGGGAGCCGCACCGACCGGCTGACCATCGGTACGTCGGAGTCGGGGGTGGGCAGCTGCGCCGGCGGTGTGTCGTCGATCAGGTCGGCGAACGCGTCGTCGCCGGCGTGGAACCGCTTGGTTGCCTCGTCACGGTGCATCGGGTGCGCCTCCTCGTCGGCGTGTCCTCCGCACCGCCTCGTCGTAGCGCTTGGCCTCGACGTCGGTCAGCTCGCGGGCGGAGAGGATGTCCCAGTCGTTGTCGGTGCCGTCGGCCTCGGCCAGCAGCACCGCGAGGCGCCGGCCCCGGTGGTCGGTCGCGTAGACCACCATGACGTCGTCCCCGAGGTGCCGGATGACCCGGCGGTTGCCGTGCAGGGCCTCCCAGACTTCCCCCGGTGTGACGTCGTAGACCCGCAGGTTCGCCAGCGCCTCGTCGGTGAAGCTGAACCGGTTGGCCACCGGCGAAGCGTACCACGCGCGTAACACGCATTCGCCTGTCACGATTCTCGCCGATCATCCGTCCGGAGTGACAGGATGGGCCGTATCCCCTCGTAGGAGGTCCGTGGTGAAGCGTCAGGCGTACCAGCCGATTCTGATCACCGACGCCCCGCGCAGCCAGGACGACCAGCTCAGCAGCCGGCAGAAGCGGTATGTCCTGATGATGAGCGTCCGGGTCGCCTGCCTGATCGGGGGCGCGATCCTGGTCGGCGTCGACGCGCCGCTGCTGTGGCTGTGGCTGCCGCTGTGCGCCGTCGGCATGGTGCTCGTCCCGTGGCTGGCCGTGCTGCTCGCCAACGACCGGCCGCCCAAGGAGGAGCACCGGCTGGCCAACAGGTTCCGCCCCCGGCACCGCGAGGAACCCGGCCCCACCGCGTTGACCGCGCAGGAGCGCCCGCACCGGGTCATCGACGGCGAACCCTGACCGGCGCTCCCGCGACCGCACGGTCGCTACCCGGGCTGACCCGCCGACGGCCGGGCGCCGACGGTCGTCACCGCGAGCGCGCCCAGGTCACCCGCCCGTGCCAGGGCGGCCCGCGGGTCGGCGCCGGCCAGCCAGGCGGTGAGCAGGCCGGCGGCGAAAGCGTCACCCGCGCCGGTCACGTCCACCACGTCCACCCCGGGTGCCGGGGCGAACTCCACCGGGCCGCCGCCCCGCTGCACCCAGACCGCCCCCGCCGCACCGCGCTTGACCACCACCCGGTGCGCCACCGCGGTCAACGCCCGGCCCTGCGCCGCCGGGTCCAGGCCGCCGGCCAGAACCGTCGCCTCGTCCGTGTTGACCAGCAGCAGGTCGACGTCGCGTACCCAGGTCAGGAACGCCCCGCCGACGCGCCGCAACGGCGCCGCGGACGCCGCGTCGACGCTGACGGTCAGCCCGCGCGCGCGGGCGGCGGCCAGCGCGCGCAGGCCGGCGCCGCGCGACCCGACGTCCAGCAGCGTGTACGCGGACAGGTGCAGGTGCCCGGCGTCAGGCGCGGCGGCCAACGCCTCGTCCACGTGCTCGGCGGTCAGGCGCAGGTTCGCGCCCCGCTGGCTGACCATGGTGCGCTCCCCGTCGTGGGTGAGCACGATGACCGTGCCGGTCGGGTAGCCCTCGTGCCGCTGCACCACGCAGTCGACCCCGATCCGGGTCAGCTCGGCCACCCGCTCCCGGCCGGTCTCGTCGTCGCCGACGGCGGCGACGAGCGTCACCGGCGCGCCCTGGCCGGCGAGCCAGGCAGCCGTGTTGGCCGCCTGGCCGCCGCCGCTGAACCGGATCCCGGCCGCGGTGTCCGAGCCGGTCGCCAGCGGGCCGGACAGCATCGCGACCACATCGGTGATCACGTCGCCCACGACCACGACGCGCGGTACGGCGCTCA
This sequence comes from Micromonospora sp. DT31, assembly GCF_049841795.1. Lineage (NCBI taxonomy): Bacteria > Bacillati > Actinomycetota > Actinomycetes > Micromonosporales > Micromonosporaceae > Micromonospora > Micromonospora sp. DT31. The sequence goes on from NZ_JBNCKZ010000015.1 coordinate 8,178, forward strand.
TGCCGCGTCGGTGGGCCGGCGGGTCGCCGCGGCGACCGCGATCCGCGCCGCGAGGTCGGCGTTGCGCAGGATGATCCGGACGTTCACCGCCAGGCTCGCCCCCTCGGTGGCGGCGTGGAAGTGGGACAGCAGGAACGGGGTGACCGCCTTGCCGGTGACACCCTCCCGGGCCAGCGCGGCCAGCCCTTCGGTGAGCGTGCGGTCGTGCAGCGCCGGGTCGAGTTGCTCATCGACGGGCAGCGGGTTGGCCACCACCAGCCCGCCCCGGTGCACGCCGTGGGTGGCCCGCGCGGCCAGCACGTCGGCCACCTGCTCGGGGGAGTCCACCGACCAGTCGAGGTCGAAGCCGGCGTCGGTGAGGTAGAAGCCGGGGAAGCGGCGGGTGCGGTACCCCACCACGCCCACCCCGAGCGTCTCCAGCCGTTCCAGGGTCGCGCCGACGTCGAGGATCGACTTCACCCCGGCGCAGACCACCGCGATCGGCGTACGGGCCAGGGTGACCAGGTCGGCGGACTCGTCGAACGTCTGCGCCGCCTCCCGGTGCACCCCGCCCAGCCCGCCGGTGGCGAACACGCCGATCCCGACCGCCGCCGCGACCGCGCTGGTGGCCGCGACCGTGGTGGCGCCGTCCGCGCCGGTGGCCGCCGCCGGGGCCAGGTCACGCACGGAGAGCTTGCTCACCCCGTCGACCGTGGCGAGCCGGGTCAGCTGCGCGTCGTCCAGGCCCACCCGCAGTTCGCCGGCGACCATGCCGATGGTGGCCGGTACCGCGCCCGCGTCGCGTACCGCCTGCTCGATCTGCCGCGCCACGCGCAGGTTCTGCGGCCGGGGCAGGCCGTGCGAGACGATCGTGCTCTCCAGGGCCACGACCGGCCGCCCGTCGCGCAGGGCGTCGGCCACCTCACCACCGAGACTGATGTGAAAGTTGGTCACTTCCGTTACGGTACGGGCCGCCGCCGGGAGGGGCTGCGGTGGACCCGCTCCGCCAGGCCTGCGAAACTGGATGGCCGGAGGTGAGGTCGTGAGTACTGAGATTCTCGAGCGCCCGGAGCAGAAAGAGGCCGACACCGGCCCCGACATGTTCCACTACGTGCGCAAGGACAAGATCGCCGAGAGCGCGGTCATGGGCACGTACGTCATCGCGCTGTGCGGCGAGACGTTCCCGGTGACCAAGGCCGCCAAGCCCGGCGCACCGGTCTGCCCGAAGTGCAAGGAGATCTACGACTCCTGGCGCGAGTGATCGTGGGCGGCTCGGCCGCCCGCGCACGTAACCTGCGGCGGTGACCACCTCCACCGCCCTGCTCCTCGCCGACCTCACCGGCGTGGCGGTCTTCGCCGCCTCCGGCGCCTCCGCGGCGGTGGTCAAACGCCTCGACCTGTTCGGGTTGATCTTCGTGGGCGTGGTCGCGGCGCTCGGCGGCGGGATCTTCCGTGACCTGGTGATCGCCGAGGCGCCGCCGCTGGCGTTCGCCGACTGGCGGTACGCGGTCACCGCCGCCGTCACGGCCGCCGCCGTGTTCTGGCTGCACCCCCATCTCGCCCGGCTACGCACCACGGTGCTGGTGCTCGACGCGGCCGGTCTCGCCCTGTTCACCGTCACCGGCACGCTCAAGGCGCTCGACGCCCACGTGCCGGCCGTCGGCGCCTGCATGATCGGCATGCTCACCGCGATCGGCGGTGGGCTGGGCCGGGACCTGCTCACCGGCGAGATCCCGGTGGTGCTGCGCCGGGAGATCTACGCCGTGGCCGCGCTGGCCGGCTCCATCATGGTGGCGCTGCTGTCGGCGTACGGACAGGCCACCGCCGTACCGCTGACCGCCGCCGCACTCCTCGTCTTCGGGCTGCGGCTGATCTCGCTGCGCCGCCAGTGGTCGGCGCCGGTGGCGGCGCTGCGCCCGCCGCGTACCGGCACCCGGGGAACGCTGCCCGGACCGTCCGGGTCGCCGGGCGGCCCGATGTGACCAGCGTGGCGTCGGGTGGGGCGGCCCGCCCGCGCTGGTTATGCTGAGTCGGCCTTCGCGGTACCGCATGCGCGAGGGCGTTTTCATGGGCGGCGGCTCCCGTGGCCCCGGTCGGGCCCGCCGCCGTCCGCGGCGGAGAGGAGCTACGCGTGCCACCGCGGATGCCCGCGCTCGACACGTTCCCGCCCCTGCGTGCCTGGCAACGCAAGGCTCTCGTGGAATACCTGCGCCGCCGGACCGACGACTTCACCGCGGTCGCCACGCCCGGCGCCGGCAAGACCACGTTCGCGCTGCGCATCGCCGCGGAACTGCTCGCCGACGGCACCGTCGAGGCGGTCACCGTGGTCGCGCCCACCGAACACCTGAAGACCCAGTGGGCGCACGCGGCGGCGCGGGTGGGCATCCAACTCGACTCCGCGTTCCGCAACGCCGACCTGCACTCCGCCGCCGACTTCCACGGCGCGGTGGTCACCTACGCCCAGGTCGGCATGGCGCCGCAGGTGCACCGGCGGCGCACCATGACCCGGCGGACCCTGGTGATCCTCGACGAGATCCACCACGCCGGCGACTCGCGGACCTGGGGCGACGGCGTCAAGGCGGCGTTCGAACCCGCGGTACGCCGCCTGATGCTCACCGGTACGCCGTTCCGCTCCGACGACAACCCGATCCCGTTCGTCAGCTACGAACGGGGCGGGGACGGGTTGCTGCGCTCGCGCGCCGACTCGGTCTACGGCTACTCCGACGCGCTGCGCGAGGGCGTGGTCCGGCCGGTGCTGTTCCTGGCCTACTCCGGAGAGACCAGGTGGCGCACCAACGCCGGGGAGGAGTTGGCGGCCCGCCTCGGCGAGCCGATGACGCAGGACCTGATCGCGCAGGCGTGGCGTACCGCGCTGGACCCGGCCGGCGACTGGATGCCGCAGGTGCTGCGCGCCGCCGACGCCCGGCTGAGCGTGTTGCGTGCCAACGGCATGCCGGACGCCGGTGGCCTGGTGATCGCCAGCGACCAGCAGGTGGCCCGGGCGTACGCCAAGCTGCTGGAGCAGGTGACCGGGGAGAAGGCCGCGGTGGTGCTCTCCGACGACCAGGGCGCGTCCGCGCGGATCGCGACGTTCGCCGCCTCGCAGCAGCGGTGGCTGGTCGCGGTGCGGATGGTGTCCGAGGGGGTCGACATCCCCCGGCTGGCCGTCGGCGTGTACGCCACGAGCGCCAGCACGCCGCTGTACTTCGCGCAGGCGATCGGCCGGTTCGTCCGGGCCCGCCGCTCCGGCGAGACCGCCTCGGTCTTCCTGCCCAGCGTGCCGCACCTGCTCGGGCTGGCCAGCGAGATGGAGGCCGAGCGGGACCACGTGCTCGGCAAGCCGAAGGAGCGCGACGGTTTCGACGACGACCTGCTGGAGCGTGCCCAGCGCGCCGACAACGCCAGCGGCGAGCTGGAGAAGCGGTTCGCCGCGCTCTCCGCGACCGCCGAGCTGGACCAGGTGATCTTCGACGGCGCGTCGTTCGGCACCGCCGCGCAGGCCGGTACGCCGGAGGAGGAGGAATACCTCGGCCTGCCGGGTCTGCTCACCGCCGACCAGGTCTCCCTGCTGTTGACCAAGCGGCAGGCCGAGCAGCTCGCCGCGCAGAAGCGCCGGGTCGCCCAGGGGGCCGCTGAGCCGGCCGCTGCGGCCCTCACGGCGGCGCCCCCACCCATGAACGCCGCCCAGCGTCGGGTGGCGCTACGGAGGCAGCTGAACGCTCTGGTGGCCGCGCGGCACCACCGCACCGGCCAGCCGCACGGCAAGATCCACGCCGAGCTGCGCCGGATCTGCGGCGGCCCGCCCAGTGCCCAGGCGACCATCGAGCAACTCGAGGAGCGCATCGCCACCGTGCAGACCCTGTGAGAGAACGGGCCCCGCCCACCGCCTCCGGCAGCAGGCGGGGCCCCGATCGAGGTCGGTGGTGGCACGAAAACCGGCCGGAGGCACCCCTTCGGGTGCCTCCGGCCGGTTTCGTCGAGATATGGACTTCTTGTCGGACCTCAGTTCGCCATCAAATCCGCGCCCCGCCAACTGAACTCCGGGTCTGACGCGTACCGCACGGTGATCTTCACGAGATCCTCGGCGTACTTGTTCGCGTGATGCCCACAGAACACCAGCTCACTCCCACCCGAGAGGGTGATCCGGAGTTTGCCGGCGGCGTTGCAGCGGTCGCACCGTTCATCGGCGGCCGGGGGGCTCACCGTCTCGGGCGGCGGCGTGAGGGTCGGGGTCATCGCCTTCCTCCTCTGGTCGTCACCGATGAACACTCTCTTCGGTTGCTCACCTATCGTGCAACACCCATCTCGGGCCCTGCCTTCCCTGTGTGCCCACGGGGGACCGAGGTCACACCTGGCGTGGAGGACAGTGTGCCGTGCACCAAGGGTGCCACGTCAACGATCACAAACAGGCAACCGACCGATCACCGATGAGTGTTCTACGGTTGGTGATCAAACCGGCACGACGAGTTGACGTGCGGCGGTCAGTCCAGGTAGTCGCGGAGCACCTGCGAGCGCGAGGGGTGCCGCAACTTGGACATCGTCTTGGATTCGATCTGTCGGATGCGTTCCCGGGTCACGCCGTACACTTGGCCGATCTCGTCCAGGGTGCGCGGCTGGCCGTCGGTGAGCCCGAAGCGCAGGCGTACCACGCCCGCCTCACGCTCGGACAACGTCTGCAGAACCTGTTGGAGCTGGTCCTGCAGCAGCGAGAACGACACCGCGTCGACGGCGACGACCGCCTCGGAGTCCTCGATGAAGTCACCGAGCTGGCTGTCGCCCTCGTCGCCGATGGTCTGGTCGAGCGAGATGGGCTCCCGGGCGTACTGCTGGATCTCCAGCACCTTCTCCGGTGTGATGTCCATCTCCTTGGCCAGCTCCTCCGGAGTGGGCTCGCGACCCAGGTCCTGGAGCAGCTCGCGCTGTATCCGGCCGAGCTTGTTGATCACCTCGACCATGTGCACGGGGATGCGGATGGTGCGGGCCTGGTCGGCCATGGCGCGGGTGATGGCCTGGCGGATCCACCAGGTGGCGTAGGTGGAGAACTTGTAGCCCTTGGTGTAGTCGAACTTCTCCACGGCGCGGATGAGGCCGAGGTTGCCTTCCTGGATCAGGTCGAGGAAGGCCATGCCGCGACCGGTGTAGCGCTTGGCCAGCGACACCACCAGTCGCAGGTTCGCCTCCAGCAGGTGGTTCTTCGCCCGCTCGCCGTCCCGCGAGATCCACATCAGGTCGCGCTGCAGGTCACGGACGAGCTTCTCCTCGCCCTCCTCGGCGGCGCGCAGCCGCTCGGCGGCGTAGAGGCCGGCCTCGATCCGCTTGGCCAGCTCGACCTCCTGCTCGGCGTTGAGCAGCGGCACCTTGCCGATCTGCTTCAGGTACGCCCGGACGGAGTCGGCGGAGGCGGTCAACTCGGCGTCGCGGCGCGCCTGCTTGAGCGCCTCGGACTCCTCGTCGTCCCACTCGAAGTCGTTGTCGGTGGCGGAGCTGGCGGCGTCGGCCTCGGCGGCCTTGGTCAGCTCGGCCGGCTCCTCGACCACGACGTCCTCGATCTCGGCGGCCAGTGCCTCCGGGTCGATCTCGCCCTCGGCTCCCTCACCCTTGCCGGTCGCCTTCGTCGGCTTGGCCGCGGCGGTCTTGGCGGCCACCGTGGCCTTGGTGGCCCGGGTCGCCTTGCTGGCCTTCGCCGGGACGGCGGCCTTGGCGGCCACCTCGCCGGTGGTCGGGGCGGCCTTGCGCGCGGTCGCCTTACGCGGCGCCGGGGCGGCGGCGGACTCCTCGACGGCCGGCGCCTGCTGCGGCGCGGGTGCGGCGGCCTTCTTGGTGGTCTTGGCGGTGGTCGCGCGGGAGGCCGGGGTGGCGGAACGGGCCGCGGCGACCCGCGGGCGGCGGGTGCTCGCCGAGCCGTCCACCACCACCGTCACGCCCGCCTCGGAGAGCGCGCGGAGGATCTTCTTGGCCTGGGCCGGGGTCACCTCAGCGGACTCGACGGTGCGCGCGAGCTGGGCCGACGTGAGCTGGCCACCGGCGCTCTGCGCGTGGGCGATCAGGGTGTCGGTGAGCGAGCGAACGTCGGCGCCGGTCTGGCGGGGATCTGTCACGAAGACCTTCCGGAGGCGAAGGAGCGAGCACGGCCGGGTCGTCCGGCGCAGCAGTGAACGGCCGTGCCGGGCGAGTCGTTGAGGACCCCCGTGTCCCGGCCCGTCCGGTGGCTGGCGGTCCGTGGCGCGTGGGCAGGGTGAATTGTAACGCCGTCTGCGGCGATCATCCCGCGCCGCACGGCGTATCGGCGGTCCGGGACCGCAGATTCGGCGCAGATGTGGACTTTGGAAGGATGATACCCGCGCGTGAACCGGCCGGTCCGGATCAGGCGGGAAGGGGACGAACATGATCACGTCGGAGGAGTTGCTCGCGATCGCGGTCGAGGTGGCTCGGGACGCCGCCGCCACCGCACGACGGATGCGCGCCGAGGGTGTCTCCGTGGCCGCGACCAAGAGCACGGTGACCGACGTGGTCACCGCCGCCGACCGGGCGGTCGAGCGGCAGGTGCTGGACGCGCTGCGCCGGCGGCGGCCCGGCGACGCGGTGCTGGGCGAGGAGTACGGCGCGGGCGAGACCGGCCCGGCCGCCGACGGCGGTGTGCGCTGGATCGTCGACCCGATCGACGGCACCGTCAACTACCTCTACGGGCTGCCCTACTACGCGGTGTCGCTCGCCGCCGAGGTGGCCGGCGAGGTGGTCGCCGGCGTGGTGCGCAACGTGGCCACCGGCGAGGAGTGGACCGCCACGCGCGACGGCGGCGCCTGGCGCGACGGGCAGCGGCTGACCTGCTCCGCCGCGACCGACCTGGGGCAGGCGCTGGTCGCCACCGGCTTCGGCTACGACGCCGCCCGCCGGGCGCACCAGGCCCGGGTGGTCGCCGAACTGATCCCGCACATCCGGGACATCCGCCGGATGGGTGCCGCCGCGCTCGACCTCTGCCTGGCCGCGGAGGGGCGGGTGGACGCCTACTACGAGAAGGGCCTGGCCGCCTGGGACCTCGCCGCCGGTGGGCTGGTCGCCCGGGAGGCGGGGCTGCTGGTGACCGGGTTGTCCGGCCGCCCGGCCGGGCCGGACCTGGTACTGGCCGCGCCGCCGGCCCTGCACGGGCCGCTGCACGCCCGCCTGGTCGACCTGGACGCCGACGGCGGCCCCTGACCGGCGCGGTACCCGTGGGCCCGGGCGTCGTCGCCCGGTAGGCACAGGGCGGCCTCCCGGACCGCGGGAGACCGCCCTGTGCGTGGCTACCGGCCGGCGTGCCGGCCCGTGGTCACTTCTCGACCGGCATCGGGCAGGTCTCGGTGGGCGGTTCCGGGGCGCCCAGCTCACCGAGGGACTGGTTGACCTCGGTGGTGGTGGCGAGCTGCTGGAAGCTGGTGCCGAGGACCACGTCGACGACGTCGTCCTTGCGCTTGGGGTCGAACTGCGGGTCGGCCTCGTTGAGGAAGTACGCCCGCAGCAGGTGCGCCGAGCCGGCGCCCTTGGGGCCGTAGCGCAGCGCCGCGACGCCGTCGAACCCCTTCTTCTCGTCGCCGACCTTCTTCACCTGGAACTTCCGGTTGCGGAAGTCGTCGGCGACACTGGTGGCCCGGCCGGTCTCGTCGGTCGCGTTCAAGACGTTGATCTTCACGTCCTTCTGCTCGCGCAGCCGCAGGTCGACCAGGGGCCAGCCGTCCGGGCAGGAGGCGGCCGTGCCGGCGGTGCCCTGACTGTCGCGGACCACGGCGACGATCACGACGACCAGCGCGGTGACCGCCAGCAGTCCGACGACGACGAGTGCCCGCACTCGCGCAAAACTCATCCTGGGCGCTCCCCGGACAGTGATTGGGTGGCGGCGGCCGCCGCGGTCGGGCCGCGACCTGTCGGCCGTCCAGTACGCCGCTGAGGTTAACGCTTGTCCGGCTCCGGCGTGGAAACAGCCCGACATGCCGGCGCGCCACGCGGTGAACGGGTAGGACTACCCCTATCTTCGTGTCGCCTGAGTCACATTGGGAACAACTTCGGGCCCAGAGGCGTACATCTCCTCCGCGAGGGCGGTATACATGCCTCGCCCACAGGGGGGTAGGGTTCCGCGCTCGCCGGGGTTGCGCTCCGGCGAGCCCGGCCCGCCGGTCGTCGGGTCGGGTGCCCGACAGAGATGGCGGCCGGTCAGGGGAACCGAAACGGCGTCGTCCGGCGTTACAACCGGCAGCGACAATATCGATATTGGAGAGTGAACCGATGGCCACCGACTACGACGCCCCGCGTCGCGACGAGGTCGACCTCGGCGAGGACAGCCTGGAAGAGCTCAAGGCCCGGCGGGTCGACTCACAGTCAGGCGCCGTGGACGTCGACGAGGCCGAGGTGGCCGAGAGCTTCGAGCTTCCCGGCGCCGATCTGGCCGACGAGGAGCTCACGGTCAAGGTCCTCCCGATGCAGCAGGACGAGTTCCGGTGTGCCCGCTGCTTCCTGGTGCATCACCGCAGCCAGCTGGCGGTCGAGCGCAACGGCGACCTGATCTGCCGAGAGTGCGTCTGACCCCGACCGCAGACACCGGCGGCGGCCTCCCCGACGGGGCCGCCGCTGTTCGAGCCGCCGTGCGCCGGTGGCCGGAAGCTGCTTGACTCGTATCGGCGGTTGTCACGCCGGGCGGATCAGGAGGGCGGACGGGTGAGCGAGCGCAGCGAGGGTCCCACCGGTGCGGACCGGGCGCCGATCCCGGGCAGGGACGCGACCGACCCGGACGCGGTCGACCCGGACGCGATGGGCGTGGCGGCGGCGGTCCGTCCGGGTACGCCCGACGCGGACACCGAGGACCTCGGTGCGACAGTCGCCGCCCTGACCGCCGACGACATCGCCCCGGCCCGCCGGCGGCAACTGCTGACCCGCATGGTCGGGCAGGCCCGAGCCCGCGGTGTCACCGACCTGTTCAAGCCCCGGGCGGCGCTGCGCTGGATGGCCGACACCGTCGCCGAGGTCGCCCCGCACGTGCCGGTCCGCGACCTCGCCACGTTGCGCCGACACTTCCCCGGGCTGGACGACGAGGCGCTCGCCGACCGGCTCGTCCGCAACGCGTCCCGGGCCACCGCCGGGGTCGGCGCGGCCGGCGGCGGAGTGGCCGCGGTCGAGTGGGCGATCACCCCCACCCTGCTCTCCGCGCCCGTCCTGCTGGCCGCAGAGACCGTCGCCGTGGTGGCGATCGAGCTGAAACTGATCGGCGAACTGCACGAGGTGCACCGCATTCCGCTGCCCGCCGGGGGCACCGCACGCGCCCTGGCCCTGGTGCAGTCCTGGACCGGACAGCGCGGGATCAACCCGATGATGCCCGGCGTCGGCGTGAGCGCCGTGCTGGGCACCGCCGCCCGCCGCGAACTGCGGGACAGCCTGATGCGGCGCTTCGGGCGCAACCTCACCACGCTGGGGCCGTTCCTGACCGGCGCCGCGGTGGCCGGCTACCTGAACCGGCGAGCCACCCGCTCCCTCGGCGAGCACCTGCGCAAGGACCTCCGGCACGTCGCCCGGGGCCTGCCCGGCAAGCCGTCCTGACCGGCCGCGCCGGTCCCCGGGCTCAGGCCGCGTCGCGGGCGGCCAGCAGGGCGGTGGCCAGCTCCACCGGGTGCCGGGTGCTCACCACCCAGAACGGGGTGGGATCGGCCGGGTCGTCCAGCACCACCTGCACGGCGCCGCCGATCCACGGGCGCTGCACCACGAAGGCGAGCGGGTCCGCGCCGACGCCGAGGACCTCGCGCCGGCCAGCCGCGTCCAACGGCACCACGTCCGCGACGTACCGCACCGGCAGCCGGGCGTCGTCGACCCGCAGTTCGTCGTCACGCACCTCGACCCGGATGCGGCCCAGCCACCACAGGGCCGCCGCGGTGGCGGGGAGCAGCAGCACGAACGGCAGCCAGGCCCGGACGCCGGGCGCGCCCAGCCACAACTCGACGGCGACCAGCGCGGCCACGGCCAACGCGGCCGGCCAGGCCCACCAGGGCAGCCCGAGGCGCTCCGCGTACCGCGCGCGGGTGGCCGTCGGGGCGGCCGGAGATGACGACTGACGCACACTGACGAGGGTACGGCGCGTCGCGGACCGGGCAACCGGCAGGATGACAAGGTCACCCCGCATGGACCGGACGGAAGAGGATGACCGTGACAGATGTCGTACCCGTGCCCGTGCGGCTGCTCGACCCGGAGCTGCCGCTGCCGGCGTACGCCCATCCCGGCGACGCCGGTGCGGACCTGGTGGCCGCCGCGGACGTGGAGTTGCCGCCCGGAGGCCGGGCCCTGGTGCCCACCGGGGTGTCGGTGGCGCTGCCGGAGGGGTACGTGGGGCTGGTCCATCCCCGATCGGGGTTGGCGGCCAGGCTCGGCGTGACGGTCCTCAACGCGCCCGGTACGGTCGACGCCGGCTACCGGGGTGAGATCCTGGTCAACCTGATCAATCATGATCGGGACACACCGGCCAGGATCAGCCGGGGCGACCGGATCGCGCAGCTCGTGGTCCAGCGGGTCGCCCGGGCCGACTTCCGGCCGGTGGCCGAGCTGCCCGCGTCCCGGCGCGGCACCGGCGGGCACGGGTCCACCGGCGGGCACGCCGGGCTGGTCCCGGCGCCGGCCGGCGGGCAGCGCGAAGAGGTGGCAGGGTGAGTGCGAACAGCGGAGGGTGGGCGCAGTGATCTTCTCCCGGAAGCGGGCCAACGAGGCGCGGCAGGCGCGTGACAACGAGGTGCTCGACGAGGACACCCCGGCGGAGTCCCGCGGCCCGTACGACGTCAGCGAGGCCCCCGACGCGCCCCGGCTCGACCTGGGCAGCCTCCAGATCCCGGCGGTGCCGGACGTGGAGGTGCGGGTCCAGGCCGACCCGCAGGGCGTGATCCAGCAGGTGGTGCTGGTGCACGGGGAGAACGCGCTGCAGCTCGGCGTCTTCGCCGCGCCCCGCTCCGACGGCATCTGGGACGAGGTCCGCGAGGAGATCCGCCAGTCGCTGGTCAACGACGGTGCCACCACCCAGGACGTCGAGGGGGAGCGGGGCCCCGAGCTGCGCGCCCAGGTGCGTACCCCGGACGGCCCGACCGACCTGCGTTTCGTCGGCATCGACGGGCCCCGCTGGATGGTGCGCGGCGTCTTCCAGGGCCGGGTGGCCGTCGACCCGGCCGCCGCCGGCCCGCTGGCCGCCTGCCTGGACGGCTTGGTGGTCGACCGCGGCCTGGAGGCCAAGCCGGTCCGTGAGCCGCTGCCGCTGCGGCTGCCCCGGGAGATCTCCGAGCAGCAGGCGGACGACTCGCAGGAGGTGTGACGCGAGCGCGCCGGCCGGTCCCACCGCGGGCCGGCCCGCGCCGGACGCGCTCCCTCCGGCGGGCCGGACCGGCGTACGCTGGCCGCACGGTTCCGCCACCGGCGGGGCCCCGCTGTGGAGAGGGTGACGCGGAGGTCATGACGACCGACCAGAGTCGGGGGTCGCTGCGGCGGCTCCTGGACCGGCTCACCGCGAGCGAGGCCGAGATCGAGGCGCAGGAACTGCGCCGGGAGAGCGCCGAGTCGGGCGGCACGCCGGCCCGCCAGTGCACCAGGGGTCAGGTGGTCTCGGTGGCCGGCCGGCTGCGCACCGTGGTCTACACGCCCCGCACCAACCTGCCCACGCTGGAGGCCGACCTCTACGACGGCAGCGACGTGGTGACCCTGGTCTGGCTGGGCCGCCGGCACATCGCCGGGATCGAGCCGGGCCGGCACCTCACCGCACGCGGCCGGGTCGCCGTGCGGGACGACCGCAAGGTGATCTACAACCCGTACTACGAGCTGGAGTCGCCGAAGTGACGACCGGAGCGCAGCGCACCCCGTCGGGGCTCGACCCGCAGGAGGAGGAGCCGCTGCCCAGCCTCGCCGAGCAGATGGCCGACCAACTCGGCGGCTGGCGCGGGCTGGTCGAGTCGAGCATCCCCGTGGTGGTCTTCGTGATCGCCAACGTGGTGGGTGAGCTGCGCCCCGCGGTGATCGCCTCGGTGGCGGTGGGGCTGCTGATCGCCGGGCTGCGGCTGGCCCAGCGCAAGCCGGTGCGGCACGCCGTCAACGGCCTGTTCGGCATCGCCGTCGGCGCCGCCATCGCGTGGCGGACCGGCGACGAACGCGACTTCTACCTGCCCGGCATCCTCTACGGCATCGGCTACGGCCTGGCCCTGCTGCTGTCGGCCGCGATCCGGCAGCCGCTGGTCGGCTGGATCTGGTCGGTGCTTGTCGCCAAGGGCCGCTCCGAGTGGCGTGACGACCCCCGCCTGGTGCGCACCTTCACGCAGCTCACCGTGCTGTGGGGCGTGGTGTGGCTGGCCAAGGTCGGCGTGCAGGCCGCGCTCTACCTGGCCCACCAGGACACCGCGCTCGGCGTGGCCCGGCTCGCGCTGGGCTACCCGCCGTACGCGCTGCTGCTGTTGATCACCGTCTGGGTGGTGCGCCGGGTCACCCGGGAAACCGCACCCACCCCGCTGCCGGGTTCCTGACCCGCCGCCGGTTCACGGGCGGGTCGGCGCGGGCCTCGCCGGGCTGGTCGGGCCAAGGATCACGGAGCGCACGTCGTCCTCCACCGCGGCGGTGCACACGAAGACCAGTTCGTCGCCGGCCTCGATCGGGTCGTCCGGGGTGGGCACCAGCACCCGCTTGCCGCGCAGGATCGCCACCAACGCCGCGTCCCGGGGGATCGGCACGGCGTGGATCGGCTGCCCCACGTACGGGGCGGTGGGCGGCAGGGTGATCTCGACCAGGTTCGCCTCGCCCTGCCGGAACGTCATCAGCCGGACCAGGTCGCCGACGGTGACCGCCTCCTCGACCAGCGCGGCCATCACCCGCGGCTTGCTCACCGCGACGTCCACGCCCCACTGCTCGGTGAAGAGCCACTCGTTCTCCGCCCGGTTGACCCGGGCGACCACGCGGGGCACCGCGAACTCGGTCTTGGCCAGCAGCGAGACCACCAGGTTCGCCTTGTCGTCGCCGGTGGCCGCGACCACCACGTCGCAGCCGGCCAGGTCGGCCTCCTCCAGGCTGGCCAGCTCGCACGCGTCGGCGAGCACCCAGTCGGCGGTCGGCACCCGGTCCGGCCGCAGCATCTTGGGCTGCCGCTCGATGAGCATCACCTGGTGGCCGTTGTCGATCAGTTCCTGGGCGATCGAACGCCCCACGTTGCCGGCGCCGGCGATGGCGATCCGCATGGCTCAGTGCCCCCCTTCGGGCGGCGCCGACGCCACCGACGTGACGGCGGAGCTGATGTCGTCGGTCACCAGCATGAAGACCTGGTCGCCCTCCTGCACCATGGTGGAGGCGGTGGGCAGGGTGCCGATCCCGAACCGGGTCAGGTAGGCGACCCGGGCGCCGACGGCCTCCTCCAACTGGCGCAGCCGGCGGCCGATCCAGTCCTTGTGCACCGGCACCTCGATGATCGACACGGTGCTCGTCGCGTCGCGGAAGATCTCCACGTTGCCCTCGGGAAGCAGGTGGCGCAGCATCCGCTCGGCGGTCCACCGGACGGTCGCCACGGTGGGGATGCCGAGCCGCTCGTAGACCTGGGCGCGGCGCTGGTCGTAGATGCGGGCCGCGACCCGGGACACGCCGAACGTCTCCCGGGCCAGCCGGGCCGAGATGATGTTCGAGTTGTCGCCGCTGGAGACCGCGGCGAACGCGTCCGCGCGCTCGATGCCGGCTTGGCGCAGCACCTCGCCGTCGAAGCCGGCGCCGGTGACCGTGGTGCCGGCGAAGTCGGGCCCGAGGCGGCGGAACGCGTCCGCGTCCTGGTCGATCACCGCCACCGAGTGTCCCCGGGACTCCAGGCCGTGGGCCAGGGTCGACCCGACCCGGCCGCAGCCCATGATCACCACATGCACGGTGTCGCTCCTCCCACGGTGCCGCCCGCCGACCCGTCGTCTGCGAGCCTGCCACGTCCCCGCCCCGAACGGGGCACCGACCGTACCGCGCGGGGAAGATCGGCCACCCTCACGGTCGGCCGCCGGTGGCCGTACGCTAGGCCGTTGTGGCCCGACCCACCTCGCTGCTGAAGCGACTCCTCCTCGGTCGACCGTTCCGGTCCGACCGTCTGCAGCACACCCTGCTGCCCAAGCGCATCGCGCTGCCGGTCTTCGCCTCCGACGCGCTGTCCAGCGTGGCGTACGCGCCGGACGAGATCCTCCTGACGCTGTCCATCGCCGGCGCCTCGGCATTCTTCTTCTCACCGTGGATCGCGCTCGCGGTCGTCGTGGTGATGCTCACCGTGGTGGCCAGCTACCGGCAGAACGTACACGCCTACCCCTCCGGCGGTGGCGACTACGAGGTGGCGACGGTCAACCTGGGCCCGCGCGCCGGTCTCGCGGTGGCCAGCGCGCTGCTCGTCGACTACGTGCTGACCGTGGCGGTGTCGGTCTCCTCCGGCGTGGCGAACCTCGGCTCGGTGGTGCCGTTCGTGGCCGAACACAAGGTGCTCATCGCGGTCACCGCGGTGGTGCTGCTCACCGCGATCAACCTGCGCGGCCTGCGCGAGTCGGGCACCGCCTTCGCCATCCCCACCTACGGCTTCGTCATCGTCATCGGCGGCATGCTGCTGACCGGACTGGTGCGGATCTTCGTGCTCGGTGACGACCTGCGCGCCCCGAGCGCCGGCCTGGAGATCCACGCCGAGCACAGCGTCACCGGGTTCGCGCTCGTCTTCCTGCTGCTGCGCACGTTCTCCTCCGGCTGCGCCGCGCTCACCGGCGTGGAGGCGATCTCCAACGGCGTACCGGCGTTCAAGACGCCGAAGTCGAAGAACGCGGCGACGACGCTGCTGTTGCTCGGCAGCATCTCGGTGGCCATGCTGATCGGCATCATCTGGCTGGCCCGGCTCACCGGCCTGCAGTTCGTCGAGGACCCGGGCACGCAGATCGTCTCCGGCCCGGCCGGCTACGTGCAGAAGACGGTCACCACCCAACTCGGGGAGACCGTGTTCGGCGGCGGCTCGGTGCTGCTGTACGTGGTCGCCGGGATGACCGCGCTGATCCTGTTCCTGGCCGCCAACACCGCGTTCAACGGCTTCCCGGTGCTCGGCTCGATCCTGGCGCAGGACCGCTACCTGCCGCGCCAGCTGCACACCCGCGGTGACCGGCTGGCGTTCTCCAACGGCATCATCTTCCTGGCCGTGTTCGCGGTGGTGCTGATCGTCGGCTTCCAGGCCGAGGTCACCAAACTCATCCAGCTCTACATCGTCGGGGTGTTCGTCTCCTTCACGCTGTCCCAGGCCGGCATGATCCGGCACTGGAACCGGCACCTGCGCACCGAGCGGGACCCGGAGGCGCGGCGGCGGATGATCCGCTCCCGGGCGATCAACACGTTCGGCATGGCCATGACCGGTGTGGTGCTGATCATCGTGCTGGCGACCAAGTTCCTGCTCGGCGCCTGGATCGCCATCGTCGCGATGGCGGTGATGTACGTGGTGATGCTCGGCATCCGCCGGCACTACGACCGGATCGCCGCGGAACTGGAGCCGACCGAGCAGCGGGCCGTCCTGCCCGCCCGCAACCATGCCATCGTGCTGGTCAGCAAGCTGCACAAGCCGACGCTGCGGGCCGTCGCGTACGCCCGGGCGACCCGGCCGGACACGCTCACCGCGGTGACCGTCAACGTGGACGAGCAGGACACCCGCGAGTTGCAGGCCGACTGGGAGCGGCGGGAGCTGCCGGTGCCGCTGACCGTGGTCGACTCCCCGTACCGGGAGATCACCCGCCCGATCCTCGACTTCGTCGCGTCGGTCCGCCGCGAGTCGCCCCGCGACGTGGTCACCGTCTTCATCCCCGAGTACGTGGTGGGGCGCTGGTGGGAGAACCTGCTGCACAACCAGAGCGCGCTGCGGCTCAAGGGGCGACTGCTGTTCGAGCCGGGCGTGATGGTGACGAGCGTGCCGTGGCAGCTCGCCTCCACCGCCAGCAAGAACCTGGACCGGCTGGACGCCACGCTCAGCCGCGGCCCGGCGCGCGGCCCCCGGGTGGCGCCGCAGAGCACCCTGCCGCCGCTGGTGACGCCCACCACGTCCACCGAGCCGGAGGAGCGCAAGTGACCGCACCAGCACACCCGGGGCCGGCGCAGGCCCGTCCCGGCTTGGAGGAGGCCGAGCGGGTCGAGCTGACCGTGGACTCGGTGGCCCCCGGCGGGCACTGCGTGGCCCGGGTCGACGGACAGGTGGTCTTCGTCCGCCACGCGCTGCCCGGCGAGCGGGTGGTCGCCGAGGTGACCGAGCTGCACCGGGGCTTCGCCCGCGCCGACGCGGTGGAGATCCTCAGCGCGTCGCCGGACCGGGTCACCCCGCCCTGCCCGTACGCCCGGCCGGGACGGTGTGGCGGCTGCGACCTCCAGCACGTCGCCCCGGCCGCCCAGCTCGACTGGAAGCTCGCCGTGGTGCGCGAGCAGCTCACCCGGCTGGGCGGGCTGACCGCCGCGCAGGTGGACGCGCTCGGCGTCCGGGTCGAGGCGCTGCCCGGCGGGTCGCTGGGCTGGCGGTCCCGGGTCCGCTACACGGTCGACGCGACCGGCCGCGCTGGGCTGCTCAAGCACCGCTCGCACGAGGTGGTGCCGATCGAGCGGTGCCTGATCGCCCATCCGGCGATCCAGGAACTGCCGGTGCTGCCGGTCACGGGCGTCCGCTGGCCCGACGCCGACGCGGTGGAGACTGTCGCCAGCACCGGCGGGGACGTCGCCGTGGTCGCGTACGCCGAGGGGGTCGCCACGACGGTGAGCGGGCCGCAGCGGGTGCGGGAGACGGCGGCCGGGCGGTCGTTCACGCTGCCCGCCCCGGGTTTCTGGCAGGTGCACCCGGCGGCGCCGGACGCCCTGGTCGGCGCGGTGCTCGACCTGCTCGACCCGCGGCCCGGCGAGACGGCCTGGGACCTGTACGGCGGGGCCGGCCTGTTCGCCGCCGCGCTCGCCGGCCGGGTCGACGGCGCCCGGGTGACGCTCGTCGAGTCGGCGCCGGACGGGGTGGCCGCGGCCCGGACGAACCTGGCCGACCTGCGGGCCGTCGAGGTGGTCGCGGCGCGGGTGGAGGCCGCGCTGGCCCGGCGCCGGATCACCGGGCCGGTCGACCTGGTGGTGCTCGACCCGCCGCGTTCCGGGGCGGGCGCCCCGGTGGTGCGCGGCGTGGTGGCCGCCGGCCCGCGGGCGGTCGCGTACGTGGCCTGCGACCCGGCCGCCTTCGCCCGCGACGTGCGCACGTTCGCCGACGCCGGCTGGCGGCTGGCCGCGCTGCGTGGCTTCGACCTGTTCCCGATGACCCAGCACGTGGAACTGGTCGGCCTGTTCCTGCCCCCGCAGCGTTGACAGGGGCCCTTCTACTGCCGGATCCGTTGAGAGGGGCCCTTCCTTGCGCGTCGTCGGGTTGATGTCGGGCACGTCGTACGACGGGGTGGACGTGGCGGCGGCCGAGTTCACCCCCGACGGGGAGACGTTGCGGCTGCGGCCGCTCGGGCACCGGGAGCTGCCGTACCCGGAGGACCTGCGGGCCCAGATCGGCGCGCTGCTGCCCCCGGCGGCCACCACCATCGAGGCGGTCTGCCGGCTGGACAACCGGCTCGGTGAGGTGTTCGCGCAGGCGGCGGCCGTGGGCGTGGAACTGGCCGGGGGCACCGCCGACTTCGTGGTGTCACCCGGGCAGACGGTCTTCCACTGGGTCGACGGGGGGCGGGTGCGCGGCACGTTGCAGCTCGGCGCGCCGGCCCGGGTCGCCGCCCGGGTGGGCGTACCGGTGCTGCACGACCTGCGCTCGGCGGACGTGGCGGCCGGCGGGCAGGGCGCGCCGCTGGTGCCGGCGTTCGACGCGCTGCTGCTCGACCCGGCCGCCGGTGCCCGGGCCGCGTTGAACCTCGGCGGGATCGCGAACCTCACCGTGGTCGCGCCGGGCGCCCCGGTCCTCGGGTACGACGTGGGCCCCGCCAACGCGCTGCTGGACGCCGCTGCCCGGCGTTTCCTGGGCCGGTCGTGCGACGTCGACGGGGCGCGGGCCGCGGCCGGGCGGGTGCACGGGCCGCTGCTGGCCCGGCTGCTCGCCGAGCCCTACTACGCGGCGCCGCCGCCCAAGTCGACGGGCAAGGAGTTGTTCCACGGCGGCTACCTGGACGCCGCGCTGGCCGCCCTGGGCGAGCCGGTGGCCGCCGACGACGTGCTGGCCACGCTCACCGAGCTGACCGCCCGCACGGTCGCCGACGCCTGCGACCGGCACCGGGTGACCGAGGTGGTCGCCGCCGGCGGGGGAGTGCGCAATCCCACACTCCGGGCGCGGCTGGCCGCGCTCGGAGCCGGCCGGTGGGGGCTGCGCACCACCGACGAGCTGGGGGTGCCGGCGCAGGCCAAGGAGGCGTACGCGTTCGCGGTGCTGGGGTGGCTGAGCTGGCACGGGCTGCCCGCGGCGGTGCCCTCGGTGACCGGCGCGTCCCGGGCCGCCGTGCTCGGTTCGTGGACGCCGGCCGGCCCGTCCTGGGCGGCGTCGCGGCCGCCGGCACCCCGCCGGCTGGTGGTGGACGCCTGACCCGCGGGGCTGCACGGTCGGGCTGCGGTCTGTCACACGGTGGATAGACTCTGCGGTCATGAGTGTTGAAGAGGGCACGGCCAACCACGGTCGGCTGCTGGGTGCCGTCCGCGGCCCGCAGGACGTGAAGCGGATGACCGCCGAGCAACTGGACATCCTCGCCGCCGAGATCCGTGACTTCCTGATCGCCAAGGTCTCCCGCACCGGCGGCCACATCGGCCCCAACCTGGGTGTGGTCGAGCTGACCCTGGCCATGCACCGGGTCTTCGACTCCCCCCGTGACCGGCTGCTCTTCGACACCGGCCACCAGTCGTACGTGCACAAGATCCTCACCGGCCGGCAGGAGGGCTTCGACAAGCTCCGCCAGCGCGGCGGCCTCTCCGGCTACCCCAGCCAGGCGGAGAGCGAGCACGACCTGATCGAGAACTCGCACGCCTCCACCGCCCTGTCCTACGCCGACGGCCTGGCCAAGGCGTACTCGTTGCGCGGCGAGAAGCGGTCCGTGGTGGCCGTGGTCGGCGACGGCGCGCTCACCGGCGGCATGTGCTGGGAGGCGCTGAACAACATCGCCACCGCCGGCAACCCGCTGATCATCGTGGTGAACGACAACGGCCGGTCCTACTCGCCGACCATCGGCGGCCTCGCCGACCACCTGTCGTCGCTGCGGCTCAACCCCGGCTACGAGAAGGTGCTCGACACCGTCAAGGACGCGCTGGGCAACACCCCGTTCGTCGGCAAGCCGATGTACGAGGTCCTGCACGCGGTCAAGAAGGGCATCAAGGACGCGGTCGCCCCGCAGGCCATGTTCGAGGACCTGGGCATCAAGTACGTCGGTCCGGTCGACGGCCACGACGTGGCCGCGGTCGAGGCGGCGCTGCGCGCGGCCAAGAACTTCGGCGGCCCGGTGATCGTGCACGCGGTCACCCGCAAGGGCTACGGCTACCGTCCCGCCGAGGACGACGAGGCCGACTGCCTGCACGGCCCCGGCGCCTTCGACGTGGAGACCGGCCAACTGGTCGCCGTACCGTCGGTGAAGTGGACCCACGTCTTCGCCGACGAGCTGGTGGCGATCGCCGACGAGCGGCCCGACGTGGTCGGCATCACCGCCGCCATGGCCGAGCCCACAGGCATCGCCACGCTGGCCCGCAAGTACCCGGAGCGGGTCTACGACGTAGGCATCGCCGAGCAGCACGCGGCCACCTCCGCCGCCGGCCTGGCCATGGGCGGCCTGCACCCGGTGGTCGCGGTCTACGCCACCTTCCTCAACCGCGCCTTCGACCAGGTCCTGCTGGACGTGGCCATGCACAAGCTGCCTGTCACGTTCGTGCTGGACCGGGCCGGCATCACCGGCCCCGACGGGCCCAGCCACTACGGCATCTGGGACATGTCGGTCTTCGGGGTGGTGCCCGGCCTGCGCATCGCCGCGCCCCGCGACTCGGCCACGCTGCGCGAGGAGCTGCGCGAGGCCATCGCCGTCGACGACGGCCCGACCATCCTGCGCTTCCCGACCGGCACCGTCGCCGCCGACCTGCCGGCCGTGCGCCGGGTCGGCCCGGTGGACGTGCTGGCCGAGTCGGCGCGTACCGATGTGCTGCTCGTCGCGGTCGGCTCCTTCGCCGGCCTCGGGATGGAGGTCGCCACCCGGGTCGCCGAGCAGGGCTACGGCGTCACCGTGGTCGACCCGCGCTGGGTGCGCCCGGTCCCGGCCGAGCTGGTCGAGCTGGCCGCCGGGCACCGGCTCGTGGTCACCGTCGAGGACGGTGTACGCGTCGGCGGTGTCGGCTCGGCGCTGGCCCAGGCGATGCGCGACGCCGACGTCCGGGTCCCGGTCAAGGACCTGGGCGTGCCGGCCGACTGGCACCCGCACGGCACCCGCGCGCAGATCCTCGCCGACCTGGGGCTGACCGCGCAGGACGTGGCGCGTGACGTCACCGGCTGGATCTCCGGCCTGGACGCCGCCCCGGTCGACCCGGCCGGCGACGAGGCGCGCGCGCGGAACTGATCCCCGCACCGGGCGGTCCCGCTTTCCCGCGGGGCCGCCCGCTGGCGTCCCCGGCCGGCCTGCCGGACGTGGGGTCAGGGGGTGGGGAGGGAGCGGTACCAGGTCTTTTCGGTGTCGGCGAGGCTGAAGGTCTGCTTGCCGTCGGTCTGCTCGACCACCACCATGCCCGGCCGGTCCACCAGCCGGGTGGTGCCGGGCGGGGCGGAGAAGGACGCGTCCCGGGTGCGCCAGGTCAGCACCGCGAGCGGCCGTCCGGGCATCGGCAGGTGGTAGGCCTGGAGCGTGGTGGACCGGTCGGCCGGGGAGACCACCGGGGGGCCACCGTCCGCCGGCCGGTAGAGCACCGCCGTCATCGGCCCGCCGCGGCTCTCCCAGGTGAGCTGCTCCAGCTCTCCCGGCTCGTCGCCGTCGAGGGCCACCTCGCCGAGCGAACGCGTCGCGATCTTCGCCATCGGCCACGACTCGGGCGCGGAGCGGGGCGCCTTCCGGTCGCCGCTGCGCCGTGGCTCGCTGCCGAACGGGCCCCGGTCACCGGCCAGCACGCAGGTGTCCAACCCGGCCAGCGCGCGCTTGCCGGCGCCCGTCTCGTCGCGGACCAGGGGGTACCGGGGTGCCTCGATGGCCGTACCCAGGTCCAGGATGCGGTCCGCGGCCTGCCCGCGCGGCAGCGACGAGGTGGCCCGCAGCGTCGCGGTCAGCTCGACGGCCCGGCAGGTCGGCACCGCGACCGGATCGGTGAGCCCGTCGGTGCGGCCCAGCGCCGTGCCGTCCGGCGCGAGCAGACGCTCCACCCGGACCGAGGTGAGATAGCGGCGGCCGGTGGGCTCGCGCACCGGCAGCACGTCGGAGTAGACCAGGTAGCCCGGGTCGGTGTACTCGGTGGCGTGGGCCACCCGCCAGCGTTGCCCGTCCGAGTCGAGCTGGAGCAGCCAGGAAGCGCCCGCGCCGGGCACGTCCGCGGCGACAAGCGCCAGCGCGGAGCCGGCGACCCGGCCGGAGAAGAGGATCCCGGAGGTGGGCACGTGCACCCGGTCGTCCACCGGCGACCGCCAGTCGCGTACCGCGGTGGTGATCCCGGCGGTCGCCGCGGCGTCCCCGGCCAGGCTGCCGCGCGGCGGCCAGACCACGAGGTCGCCGTCCCGACTGTCGTAGCCGCTGCGCAGGTCCGCCGGCCGCCGTTCGGTGACCGGTCCGCAGCCGACGGTGGCCAGCAGCAGAGCCACCAGCGCGGTGCCCGTCGTAGCGCCTCGGCGGGCTGAAAGCACCCTGATCCCCTCGCCGGTCGTCGGTCGGAAGCCCATATGGTACGAGACGACAGGTCACTCGGCCGCGCCCGGCTCACCCATTCGGCCGGGCTGCCGCTGCGGAACGTGACCGTCGATTCGGGCGCCGGTACCCGGCTCCGGTAGACTCCGCCGACTGTGACGCCTGCCGAGACCCGCGGCGCCTCGACGCCGGACGCCGACGCCCCGACGGGCCACCGCTCCGTCACCCTGACCGCATCTGTCGGCACGCTCGAACCGCCGCCCGTACGCGATCCGGAGCCGGCACGCGCCCCGCGGGCCCCCGCCGAGCCGGGGGAGGGCGCGCGCCGCCGGTGGCGGTGGACCCGCCGCCGGACCGACCTGGCCGTGTACGCCGCCTTCCTGCTCGCCGCCACCTGGGTGACCAGCGGAATCTGGGTCGACCCGGCCGGCCGGGTGGCCGCCCTCTACAGCAGCGACCCGGCGCAGGTGCAGTTCTTCCTGGCCCACTCGGTGCGGGTGGTGCTGCACGGGGAGTTCCCGTTCTTCACCGACCAGTTCAACTACCCCGACGGGGTCAACCTGATGGCGAACACCGCCATCCTGGCACTCGGCATCCCGATGGTGCCGATCACCCTGCTGTTCGGGCCGGCGGTCTCCTTCGTCACGCTCGTCACGCTGGGCCTGGCCGGCACCGCCGCCGCCTGGTACCGGGTGCTCTCCCGGCACCTGATCCGCCACCGCCCGGCCGCCGCCGTCGCGGCCTGGTTCTGCGGGTTCTCGCCGGCCATGCTGTCGCACGCCAACTGGCATCCCAACATCATCAGCCAGTTCCTGCTGCCGTTCATCGTGTGGCGGGTGCTGGTGCTGACCCGGTCCACCCGGCCGGTACGCGACGGAGTGCTGCTGGCGCTGCTGGTCACCGCGCAGGCGTTCATCAACGAGGAGATCCTGCTGTTCACCGCGATGGCGCTGGGCGTGTTCCTGCTCGCCGTGCTGGTGCAGCAGCGCCGGCGGTGGAAGGCCGCCTGGCGGCCGCTCGGCGCCGGGCTGGCGGTCTGCGCGGCGCTCGCCGGGGCGCTGCTGGCGTACCCGCTGTGGGTGCAGTTCGCCGGGCCGATGGCGTACCACGGGCTCAGCGACGCGGTGCGCGACTACGGCAACGACATCGCGGCGTTCTTCGCCCCCGGCTCGCCCACGTTCGGCGGCAACGAGCGGGCCAACGTCAACCTCGCCCCGAACTACTCGGAGGAGAACGCCTTCTTCGGCTGGAGCCTGTCCCTGCTGACCGTGGGCATCGTGATCTGGCTGCGGCGGGACGTGATCGTCCGGGCGCTGGCCGCGACCGGACTGTTCTTCGCCGTGCTTTCCCTCGGCGAGCGGATCTCCTGGTGGGACCGGGAACTGGCCACCGGGCCGTGGGAGCTGCTGGTACGGCTGCCGCTGCTGGACGCCGTGGTGCCGACCCGCTTCGGCCTGATCACCGGGGTGATGGTCGCGGTGCTGCTCGCGTACGCGGTGCGGCGCGCCTGGACGCTGCCGGGCGTGGACCGCGCCGCCGCCCGGAAGCTCACCGTCGCCGGCCTGGCCTTCGCGCTGCTGCCCATCGCGCCGATGCCGCTGCGGGTCACCACCCGGGAGCCGGTGCCGCAGTTCATCACCGCCGACCGGTGGCGGCAGTACCTCGGCCCGGACCAGACGCTGGTGTCGGTGCCGGTGCCGGCGATGGGCAACACCGACCCGATGCGCTGGGCGGCGAGCACCAACCTCGACTTCAAGATCCCCGGCGGCTACTTCCTGGCCCCGCGCAACGGTGTCACAGGCGACCCGGGACGTTTCGGCGGCCGACCCAGCGGCATCGGTGAGCTGCTGAAGGACGTGGCGTCCACCGGCCGTACGCCGAAGCTCGACGACCGGCAGCGGCGCCGCTTCCTGGACGAGCTGCGGCACTGGAACGCGGCGATCCTGGTGCTGCCGGTGGACGAGCAGAACGCCGAACCGTTGCGCCGCACGGTGGAGCAACTGGTCGGGCCGGGTCGCCAGGAACTGGACGTCTGGCTGTGGGACGTGCGGAAACTGACCTACCGCTCGGCCTGACGGGGCGCGGACCTGACGGGCGCGGGCCGGGCCGGCGTGGTCAGACCCGGTCGCGGACGTCCCAGAGCCACACGTCGTCGACCCGTTGGGCGGGGCCGAGCAGCGCGGTCATCAGGTCGCGCAGCACCGCCTCGCGCGGGCCGGCTCCGAGCACCACCACCGACGCCCGCCAGAAACGCATGTCGTCGACGGCCTGGCGGCGGTTCTCGTCGGTGATCTCCGGGAGCGTGCCGGCGTCCATGGTGGAGTAGATCAGGGTGCTGGTGGGCCGGTTCGGGGCGCCGAAGACGCCCTCGCCGCGCTCGTTGGGGCCGATGAAGTAACCGCCCGGGACGGGGAACTCGTGGCCGGTCAGAGCGCTCCAGCGCAGCGTCGACAGCCCGTGCACGTTGCTCGGGATCGGCACCGGCACCAGGGTGCGGCCCTCCGGCACGTACGGTCGCCAGCCGCCCGCGGTGATGAAGCGCGGCGGCGGGTCGATCTCCTTGGCCGGCAGCGGGCGGGGGAACAGCGGCAGCAGGGCGGCCACCATCGCGACGTACCCGACCAGGCGCAGCGCCCGGCGACGCGGCCCGGCCGTCGCCCGCCCGGCGGGGGCGGCGGCGGTGTCGGTGTCGTCACCGGTGCGCGGGGCGGGCACCGGCGGTCGGCCGTCGCGGGCCAGGGCATCCCAGGCCAGGGCGATCAGCACACCCACGGCGGCGACCACCACCAGGCTCAACCGGGTCGGCATCATCATCTCGACAAGCGGCAGGTCGTCCGGCAGGTACGCCCACGGCCCGGCCAGGTCGGTCTCCCGCCCGTCGAACCGCACGGTCGGGCCGATCGAGGCGACCGTGAAGACGACGACGAGCACGGCCAGGATCCGGGCCGGCACGGAGCGGCGGACCAGCAGCACCAACGCGGCCAGCGCGACGAGCACCAGCGGCCAGCCGAACCAGGTGTTCTGTTCGGTCAGCCCGATGGTCTTCTCCACCGCCTCGGTGCCGGCGACGGTGTCCCGGGCGAACGTGACGAAGGCCATCAGGTCCTCGCCCCAACTGTGGAACACCCCGCCCTGCAGGCCCCGGTAGGCCTGCGGGCCGTTGAACTGGAACCAGATCGGGTAGGCGGTCAACAGCAGGGCCAGCCCGCCGCCGACGCCGAGCGCGGCCAGGAACGCACCGGCCCGCTCCCGCGCCGCGCGCGGCCGCTGCACCGCGTACGCCACCACGACGACCAGGCACGCCAGCGCGGTCAGCAGCAGCATCTCCTCGTTGACGAAGACCTGGTACGCGACCAGCAACCCCAGCACCAGCCCGTTGCGCCGCCAGCGTCCCGGTTCGCCGAGCCGCAGCACCCGGACCACGATCAGCGGGAGCAGGAAGTTCGACACGAAGTTGGGCTGCCCGTTGGCGTGGTGCACGATGCCCGGCGCGAAGCCGAGGAACGCGCCGCCGGCGAACGCGGCGGCCCGGGAGCGGACCAGGTGCCGGGAGAGCATCCAGTACGACGTGGCGGCGGTCGCGGACAGCGCCGCCCCCAGGTAGAGCGCGTACATCACCTGCGGGCCGAGCAGCATGGTCAGCGGCGCCAACGGCAGCGTCACCCCGAGCAGCGAGGTGTTCGCCATCATGTTCACCCCGTCCGGCGCGTTCTGCCGGGTGGTGAACAGCGGGTTCTCCAGGTGCTGTACCGAGTAGGCCCCGTGCGCGAACAACCACTCGAACCAACTGTGGTCGGTCGGCAGGTGCGAGGACACGCGGTGCTGCACGTCCACCCAGTAGTTGAGGCAGACGAGAACGCCGAGCAGCACATAGGCTCCGATGGCCAGCACGTCGGCGCGGGCCGGTCGGCGACGGGGCCGACGGGGCGGATCCGCCACGACGGCGTCCGCCTCGACGGACGAGGAGTTCAGCGAAGGGTCCACCACGGGCACGGCCACGACGGGCCATCGTACAGGCGGGCTGGCACCCGACCGGTCACGGCCGTGCGGCGGCCCGGTGCGCGGGAGAGGACGGGCGTGACCCTCATCGATCTCGGTGAGCTGCGGGACGAGCCCGCGCCCGAGGCGAGCCGGCCGCCGCGAAGCGTCGGCCGGCCGTTCCGCATCCTGCTGGCGCTTGTGGTGATGTTGGCCACGCTCACCGCCGGGGCACCGCCGGCCCGGCCCCGCGTCTCGACGCTGCCCGGCGGCCTCGGGGCCGCCGTCTTCATCTCCGGCGACGGGGTGTTCGTGGTGCGGTTGCTCGGCCCGAGCGCGGACGCCACCCGGGAGATCGTGGCGTACCGGGCCGACCGGGAGCGGTGGCGGCGCCGGCTGCCCGGGCCGGGCACCGTCGTGTCGGTGTGGGAGTACGCCGGACGGGTGCTGGTCCTGCGGCAGACCGGCGACGACCAGGCCTGGGACACGGTCGCGTACGACGCCGGCACGGGCGCGCCGGCCTGGCGCCAGCCCGGCGCGGCGATCAGCGTCGGGGAGGCGCTGCTGATCCAGCCGGTCGCCGGCGCGGCCCGCCAGCCGGTGCGCCGGGTGGACCCGGTCGACGGCCGTACCCTGTGGACCGCACCCACCACCGGCGAGCTGCAGTTCGGCTCCGGTTCGGCGGGCCTGGACCGGCTGCTGCTGACCGCCGAGGCCGGGCGGGCGGTGGTGCTGGACGTTCACGACGGCACCCGACTCGCCGCCCGCGACCTGCGTCTGGGCGGACCGCTCGGCCGGCGGCGGGTGGTGGTCGCCGACGGGCTGCTGCTGGAGTTCGGCGCCCTCACCGGGGTGGTCAACGCCTACGACCTGACCACCCTGCGGCCCCGCTGGACCGTGACGCTGCCGTCGGTCGGTTACGTCGACCCGTGCGGTGCCCTGCTCTGTGCCGTCCGGCAGTCCGGCGGGATGTGGGGCCTCGACCCGGCGACCGGGGCGGTGCGCTGGTCCGTCGCCCGCTGGTCGGGGGTGGTGACGGCCGGGGCCGGTCGGCTGCTCGTCGGCGCCACCGATGCCGGCGGTGGTCTGGCGGTGCTCGACGCCGCGGACGGGCGGGTGGTCGCCGACCTCGGTCAATGGTCGGTGATACCGGGGTACGAGGTCGGCGGACCGCTGTTCGTGACCCGATCGCTCAGTGGTGGGCGGCTGCTCCTGGCCGAGGCGGACACCTCCGGCGACCCACCCCGGCCCCGCGATGTGTTCTCCGGCAGTGACTGCGAGTCCGGCACGACGCTGCTGGCCTGCCGCAACCGCGACGCCGACGTCGAGCTGTGGCGGCTGCGGTGAACTCGTCGCGAGGCACGGCCGTCGGTCACCCTGCTGGTCGGCCTGGCGGCCGTCGGTCACCCTGCTGGTCGGCCTGGCGGCCGTCGGTCACCCCTGCTGGTCGGCCTGGCGGCCGTCGGTCACCAGTTGGCCTGCGCCGGGGCGGGCGGCAGCGGCACCGACTCCGGTCGCAGCACGTACGCGATCCCGCCGCTGCCGCGCTGCCAGGCCGTCTCGAACGGCGCGCGCGGCACGGTCCGGCGGACCCGCTCGTCGTCCGGGGCGTACGGGTCGTTGAGCACCGGGTCGCCGTCGGCGGTGAAGCCGACAAGCACCATGAGGTGCCCACGGGTGTCGTAGTCCAGGCCGGGCACCTGCCCGGCGGTGAACGCCGCCGACACGATCAGCGGGATGCCGGCGGCCAGGAACCGCTGCGCCTCGGCCAGCGAGCGCAGCCGGGTGACGAACGTGTCCACCCCGTGCGTCGCCGCGTACGCGGTGTTGAACGGCCAGTTGCCGGCTCCGTCGTAGGCGTGGTCGTAGCAGTGCCGGGCGGCGTGCACCACCTGCGGGCGCGGACCGGGCGGGTCGACCCAGGCGTACCGCTGCGGGGTGGGGCCGGCGCCCCAGAAGTCCAGCACCATCGCCACGCAGGTGGGGCTGCACCATGAGTCGCCGCCGCCACCCCAGCGGGACTCCCCGCCGACGTGCAGCCGTTGCGCGTAACGCGGCACGTCCAGCACCAGCCCGCCACCGTGCGCCACCCCGCTCCCACCACGCCGGGCGTCGACCGGCACCGGGTCGGTGGCGGCGGGCGGGCCGGTGGCGTCGGCGGGCGGATCGGCGTCGGCGGACGGGTCGGCGTCGGCTGGCGGGTCGGCGTCGGCTGGCGGGTCGGTGGCGGCGACCACGCCCACCGAACGCAGCGTCGGGCCGGTGGGCGTGTCGACTGGGCGCAGCAGCGTCACCCGCACCTGCCAGCCGGTGACCGTCGCGCCGGTCACCCGCAGCGTGTCGGCGGCCACCCGCGCCCGGTCGTCGGCCTGGCCCGGCACGGACGAGCGACGCACGACGCTGTCGTCGGCCGCCCAGCGGCCCAGCTCGTACCAGCCGGTGGAGGCGGCGTCGGCATGCCAGCCGCGCAACTCCACGGTCAACCAACACCCGGGCGGGGTGTCCGCCGTCCAGGACGGCACCAGCTCGGTGGCGGCGAAACCGGCGGGCGTCACCGGGGACGTCCACGTGCCGGTGGCGTACCCGGTCGTGGCCGGCGCGTGCGCGTCGCCGTGGGTGCGGGGCGCGGCCGTACCGTCGAGCCTCAGCCCGTCCGGCGTGGCGCGCAGCCCGTCGCTGCGGCCCGACCGCTGGTCGGCCGGGAAGCGGAAGCGCCGGTACGCGATGTCGCGCCCTGGGTCGACGACGGTCATCGCGGCTCCGCTCGCTGGACCCCGGCCGCCGGCCGGAGCGGGTTGTCGGTCGTTGCCGGCGAGCATCGCCTACCCGAAGAATTTCTGCAACGCCGGCCGGTGCCGGCGGTTTGGTCGCCCGCACTAGGTTGTGGGAGGTCACGAGGTGGGAGGCCGGGATGCGGGTACTGGTGGTCGAGGACGAGCGCAACCTCGCCGACGCGGTCGCGCGCGGATTGCGTAAGCGGGGAATGGCGGTGGACGTCGCCTACGACGGCCACGCCGGGCACGAGGCGGCGTTCGTCACCCGCTACGACGTGGTGATCCTGGACCGGGACCTGCCCGGGGTGCACGGTGACCAGATCTGCGCCGACCTCGCCGCCTCCGGCGCGCTGACCCGGGTGCTGATGCTGACCGCCAGCGGCACGGTCGCCGACCGGGTGGAGGGACTGCAACTCGGCGCGGACGACTACCTGGCCAAGCCGTTCGCCTTCGACGAGCTGGTGGCCCGGGTGCAGGCGCTGGGCCGGCGGGCCACCCCGGCCGCGCCACCGGTGCTGGCGGTCGCCGACCTGGTGCTCGACCCGGCCCGTCGGGTGGTGAGCCGCGGCGGCGCGACGCTCGACCTCACCAACAAGGAGTTCGGTGTGCTCGCCGAACTGCTCAAGGCCCGCGGCGCGGTGGTGTCGAGCGAGGAACTGCTGGAACGGGTGTGGGACGCCAACACCGACCCGTTCACCACGATCGTGCGGGTCACCGTGATGACGTTGCGCAAGAAGCTCGGCGACCCGCCGCTCATCGACACCGTGGTCGGCGCCGGTTACCGCATCGCCGGCGTTCACCAGTGAGCGCGAGGAGTGAGCCGG
Source organism: Micromonospora sp. DT31 (assembly GCF_049841795.1). Taxonomy (NCBI): domain Bacteria; kingdom Bacillati; phylum Actinomycetota; class Actinomycetes; order Micromonosporales; family Micromonosporaceae; genus Micromonospora; species Micromonospora sp. DT31. Next base: position 37,536 of record NZ_JBNCKZ010000015.1, read on the forward strand.
TTCTGCGAGCCCCGCAGTCGCGAACGGAGATGGTCCAGTGAGCGCGAGGAGTGAGCCGGCTGCGCGTCGGCTGCGGCCGACGCTGCGGCTACGGCTGACCCTGCTCAACGGTGTCCTGCTGGTCGGCGCCGGGGCGATCCTGGTGCTGCTGGCCTGGCTGCTGGTCCGCGACGCGTTGCGTCCCACCGACGAGTTGCGGCCCGGCACCACCGTCATCCTCGCCGACGGCCGGGCCCTCGACGCGGGGCAGTGGCAGCGGCAGCTCATCGACGCCGCCGCAGATGAGCTGCTGCTCAAGGGGCTGCTCGCGCTGCTGGCGACGAGTGTGGTCGGGGTGGCCGGGGCGTACCTGCTGGCCGGTCGGGCGTTGCGCCCGCTGCACCAGGTGACCGCCACCGCCCGCCGGCTCGGCGAGACCACGCTCGACGAGCGGATCGGCTGGTCCGGCGCCGACGACGAGGTGGCCGAGCTGGCGGAGACGTTCGACGCGATGCTGGACCGGATCACCGGCGCGTTCGAGGCGCAGAAACGGTTCGTGGCGAACGCCTCCCACGAGCTGCGTACGCCGCTGGCGGTCATGCGTACCGAGATCGACGTGACGCTCAGCGACGACGAGGCGGACCTGGCCGAGTACCGGCGCATGGCCGGTGTGGTGCGCGACGCCTCGGAACGGGCCAACGGCCTGGTCGACGCGCTGCTGGTGCTGGCCCGCAGCGAGGCGCAGGCCGGCCGGCTCCTGGCCCGCCGCGCCGAGTCCGACCTGGCCGTCGGCACCGCCAACGCGTTGTCCGCGGTGGCCCGGGAGGTGGAGCGGATCGGCCTGAAGGTGCACACCTCGCTGCGTCCGGCGCCGGTGGTCGGCGACCCCGGGCTGCTCGACCGGCTGGCCGGCAACCTGATCGAGAACGCGGTCCGCTACAACCACCTGCAGGGCCGGATCTGGGTGCGGACCGGCACCGACGGGCAACGGTCGTGGCTGGTGGTGGGGAACACCGGGTTCGAGGTCGTCCCGGCCGAGGTACCCGGACTGTTCGAGCCGTTCCGGCGCGGCGGCCAGGAACGCACCGGCGCGCGCGGCTCCGGCCTCGGCCTGTCGATCGTACGGGCGGTGTGTCACGCCCACGGCGGCACGGTCAAGGCCGTCGCCCAGCCCGGCGGCGGTCTGGAGGTCACCGTCACGCTTCCGTCGACCGACCCGCCGGCAGCCACCTGACCGGCGGGTCCGACCCACCTTTTCGTATGGTCCGCCTCGGCTGTCCCGACCGGCTCCGGCGCAGGTCGGGCTCAGGTCGGGCGGTGGCCGGGCACAATGCGCCGCGCACGCTGGACGCCGGGCCGGTGGCCGACGGACAGTGGGCGCAGCCAGCCCACCGCCGACCCACCGGAGCTGCCCGTGATACACCATCCGGCCCCGCGGGGCCGTCGACTCCTCGTGACCCTCACCGCCGTCGCGTTCACCGCAGCCGGGCTGGCCCCGGCCGCTCCGGCCGCCGCGGCACCCGACCACGACGCGGTGGTGCGGACCGTTCCCTCTGCCGCGTCGCCGGACATCCAGAACGGCTCGGTCGCTGCGATCCACGACGCCGGTACGAAGATCATCGCGGGTGGTTCGTTCACCGCCGTGCAGAACCGCAACTCCGACGTCGACATCCCCCGCACCTACCTGCTCGCCTTCGACAAGGCCACCGGCGAGGTCGACACCGCGTTCGCGCCCACGTTCGACAACGAGGTGACCGCGGTCGTGGCCGGTCCCACCGCCGGCACCGTCTTCGTCGCCGGCAGGTTCAACACCGTCAACGGGGTGACCCGGCGCAAGGTCGCACTGCTCAACGTCGCCACCGGCGCGGTCGTCACCAGCTTCGCCCCGCCGGCGTTCAACGGGCTGATCAAGGACGTCGCCCTGGTGGGCAACCGGCTGCTGGTCGGCGGCATCTTCACCACCGCCGGCAACCCCAACCCGCGCGGCGGCCTCGCCTCGCTCAACGCCACCACCGGCGCGGTGGACGGCTACCTCACCACGACGCTTACCGAGAACCACAACTGGGACGGGGTCAGCGGCGCCAAGGCCGGCGTCGGCGCGGAGAAGCTGGCCGTCTCCCCGGACGGCACGCAACTCGTGGTGATCGGCAACTTCAAGAAGGCCGACGGGGTGGTGCACGACCAGATCGTCAAGCTCGACCTGGGCGCCACCGCCGCCACCGTCGCCGACTGGAACACCACCCGCTACACGCCGCGCTGCAAGTGGCAGTCGTTCGACTCGTACGTCCGCGACGTCGCGTTCTCCCCGGACAACAGCTACTTCGTGGTGGTCACCACCGGCGCACCGTACAGCGGCACGCTCTGCGACACCGCGGCCCGCTGGGAAGCCGGCGCGACCGGGGCGAACCAGCAGCCGACCTGGGTCGACTACAGCGGCGGCGACACCTTCCTGTCCGTGGGCATCAGCGCGCAGGCGGTCTACGTCGGCGGCCACCTGCGCTGGCTGAACAACACCGCCGGCACCGACAACGCCCGCGCGGGCGCGGTCGGCCGGGCCAGCATCGCCGCGCTCGACCCGGTCAACGGCCTGCCGCTGTCCTGGAACCCGGGCCGGCATCCGCGCGGCATCGGCGCCTCCGAGATGCTGGTCACCCCCGATGGCCTGTGGATCGGCGGGGACACGCTGTGGATCGGCAACTTCCAGTACCGCCGCGAGCGCATCGCGTTCTTCCCGCTGGCCGGTGGGGCGGCGCCGCACCCCACCACCACCGCCACCCTGCCCGGCACCATCTACCAGGCCGGCGTCCCGAAGTCCACGAACGTGCTCCACCGGGTCAACGCCGGTGGACCGGCCGTCGCCGCCACCGACGGTGGACCCGACTGGGCGGCCGACACCAACGCCAGTCCCAGCCCGTACCACAACACCGGCAGCTCCGTCTCCAGCTTCCCCACGGTCGGGTCGCTGGACGCGACCGTGCCGGCCGGCACCCCGGCCGCGCTCTACAGCGACGAACGGTACGACCCGGCCGGCGGGACGGAGATGACCTGGCAGTTCCCGGTGCCCGCCGGCGCGGAGGTGCACGTACGCCTCTACCTGGCCAACCGGTACGACGGCACCGCCGCCCCCGGCTCGCGCGTCTTCGACGTGGCGCTGGAGGGGAGCACGGTCCTCGACGACCTGGACCTGTCCGCCACGGTCGGGCACAACGTGGGCACCATGCGGGAGTTCACGGTGGTCAGTGACGGCTCGATCGACATCGAGTTCCGGCACGTGAAGGAGAACCCGCTTGTCGGCGCCATCGAGGTGCTGCGGACCGGTCCGCCGCCCGCCGGCACGGGCGAGGAGGTGCAGTCCCGCTCGTACGACGGGCTGACCGGCGTCGGCGCACCGAACCCGGTGGCCAACCCGGACGGCACCGCCTGGTCCACCGCGCGGGGCGCCTTCTGGGTCGGCGGCACGTTGTTCTACGGCACCGGCGGCGCGTTGTGGCGGCGCACGTTCGACGGGACCACCTTCGGCACGCCCGCACTTGTGGACCCTTACCACGACGCCTACTGGGACACGGTGGTGACGAACTCCGGCCCGGCCGGGCAGACCTACGTCGGGTCGACCACCGGCTTCTACGCGGAGATCCCGAACGTGACCGGCATGTTCTACTCCGACGGGCGGCTCTACTACACGCTCACCGGGCAGAACGGACTGTTCTGGCGCTGGTTCACGCCGGACAGCGGCGTGGTCGGCGCGGACCGGTTCACCGTCGCCGGGGCGAGCGGGTTCGCCGACGCGGGTGCGGTCTTCGTCGCGGGTGCCACCCTCTACAAGGTGAACCGCAACACCGGCGACCTGTCCGCCACCGCCTGGGCCGGCGGCGCACCGTCGACGACGTTCACGGTCCGCAGCGGCCCGTCGGTGGACGGCACCGACTGGCGCGCGAAGGCCGTCTTCCCCGGCCCGTAAGGAAGGGCCCCTTCTTAACGCCTCCGGTAGAGGAAGGGCCCCTTGTTAACACCAGGTGTCAACAAGGGGCCCTTCCTTGCACCGAGGGCGGGTGGGGTGGCAAGATCGCCGGGTCAGCCCGACAGGTGGAAGGGGGTGTGGTCGATGTCCGTCGTGAACCGTCCCGCGCCCCGCGTTCCCCGCTGACCTCTCCACTCCGGCGGGGCGCGTTCCCCACAGGAGGAAGCACCGTGAGTGCACATGTCCACTGCGTGACCGTGGAAGCCGACGACCCGTACGCCCTGGCCGGATGGTGGGGCCGCGTGCTCGACCGCCGGCGCGCCGACGACGACCACCCGGGCGACCCGGAGGCGGTCCTCGTCGCGCCCGCCGGGCACGGCCCCGACCTGCTCTTCGTGGAGGTGGGTGAGCGGCACGGCAAGGGCGCGTTCCACATCGACCTGCATTCGGCCGAGGGCACCCGGGACGAGGAGGTGGCGCGGCTGCGCGACCTGGGCGCGACCCTGGTCGCCGACCGGCGTCGGCCGGACGGGACCGGCTGGGTCGTGCTCGCCGACCCGGAGGGCAACGAGTTCTGCGTCTGCCGCAGCGCGGCTGAACGGGCCGCGTCCGCCTGATCCGGAAACGACACCGGGCCCCCGCCGACGGCGGGGGCCCGGTGTGCGACGGGTCAGTCCTGCTTCTCGACCTCGCCGCGCAGGCTCACGAACTGCGACTGGAGTTCGGCCGCGGACTTGAAGTAGAGCACCACCATGCCGAGGCTGCCCCGGTCGGCCCAGAGGCAGACGGCGACCGGCTCGCCCGACGCCTTGCCGTCGGAGCACTTGGCGTCGCCGCCCAGCGGACCGGCATCGACCGTCTTGAAGTTGTTGGTGGCCAGGCTCGGCGTGATCGCCGCGGCGGCGTCGTCCAGCTCCTTCTTCGGGTCGGCGATCACGCCGGACACACCGGCGATCATGACCAGATCCTTCTTCGTCAGATCGCCGTAGAAGGCGCCCGCCGTGCTGCTCGCTTTCGGCACGTCGCTGGCGAGCTGAGACTTCATCTGAGCCGCGGTGCTCTGGATCTGCGAATCGGTGATCTTCGGCCGACCGCCGAGCGTGGTGGGCTCCACGACGCGGGTCTTGGTGGCGGTGACCACATCGTCGACCGTGTCCTTGGTGAAGACCCAGGCGGCGATGCCGCCACCGACGCAGAGCACCAGAACGACCGCGAGGACGATCAGCAGGATCTTGCCGACGCCGGACTTCTTCGGCGGCACCGGCGCGCCGAGCTGGGCGCCGCCGTACTGCGGCTGCTGCGGGCCCTGCTGGTAGTCACCCCCGTACTGCGGCTGCTGCGGCGGCTGGTAGCCGCCCTGCTGCGGCGGGGGATAGCTGCCGGGGTGGGGATTGGACGGCGGTTGGGACATGAGAGGCAGCTCCTGTGGTGAAGACCGGACGAGTGATCGTAGCCAGGGTCACCGGCTCGCCGCTGCCCCGCCTCGGTGGCCCCGGCGAAACCGCGACCCAGCCGTGACCTGCCGGAAAAGCCGATCGCGGTGGCCCGGCCGTCCGGGATGGACGGCCCGACCACCGCGATCGGGGCGGGATCGGTCAGCGCAGGCTGGCCACGCCGCGCGGCAGGAACCGCTTGCCGGTCACCCGCTCGGAGGTGCCGGTCCGGTCCAGGTACGGCGTGACGCCGCCCAGGTGGAACGGCCAGCCGGCGCCGAGGATCATGCACAGGTCGATGTCCTGCGCCTCGGCGACGACGCCCTCGTCGAGCATGAGCCGGATCTCCTGCGCCAGCGCGTCGAGCGCGTTCTGCCGGACCTGCTCGCCGGTGAGCGGCTGGTCGCCGACCACCAGCAGCTTCGCCACCTCGTCGTTGATCTGGTCGTCGACCACGATCGGCTGGCCCGAGTCGGCGATGCGCTTGAGGTTCTCGCTCACCCCGAACCGGTCCGGGAACGCCTCGTGCAGGGTGCCGCCCACGTGGTACGCCACGGCCGGGCCGACGAGCTGCAGCAGCGCCAGCGGGCGCATCGGCAGGCCCAGCGGGTCCAGCGCGCTGTTCGCCACCTCCAGCGGGGTGCCGGCGTCGACGGCGGCGAACACGGCGCCGAGGAAGCGGGTCAGCAGCCGGTTCACCACGAACGCCGGGGCGTCCTTCACCAGCACCGACGACTTCTTGAGCTGCTTGCCGACCGCGAACGCGGTGGCCAGCGTGACGTCGTCGGTCCGCTCGCCGCGGACGATCTCCAGCAGCGGCAGCACCGCGACCGGGTTGAAGAAGTGGAAACCGACCACGCGCTCCGGGTGTTCCAGGTCGGCGGCCATCTCGGTGATGGACAGCGAGCTGGTGTTGGTGGCGAGCACCGCCTCCGGCTTGACGATCTTCTCCAGCTCGGACCAGACCTGCTTCTTCACGCCCAGGTCCTCGAAGACCGCCTCGATGACGAAGTCGGCGTCGGCGAACACGGCCTTGTCGACCGAGCCGCTGACCAGGCCGTACAGCTTGGCCGCGGTGCCCTTGTCCATCCGGCCCTTGCTGACGGCCTTCTCGATCTGGGCGTGCACGTAGCCGACACCCTTGTCCACCCGGCCCTGGTCCAGGTCGGTCATGACGACAGGCACCTGGAGCCGACGGGCGAACAGCAGCGCGAGCTGGCTGGCCATCAGGCCGGCGCCGACGATGCCGACCTTGGTGACCGGGCGGGCCAGGCCCTTGTCCGGCGCGCCGGCCGGGCGCTTGGCCCGCCGCTGCACCAGGTCGAAGGCGTACAGGCCGCTGCGCAGCTCCTCGGAGAAGATCAGGTCCGCGAGGGCCTCGTCCTCCGCCGCGGTGCCGGTGGCGAAGTCGGCGTCCTTCGCCGTCTCCAGCAGGTCCAGCGCCTTGTACGCGGACGGGACCCCGCCGTGCAGCCGCTGGTCCAGGGTCTGCCGGGCGAAGTAGAGCACGCCCGCCCACATGTCCTTGTCGACCTCGGGGCGGGTGACGGTGACATCGCCGCGGACCACGCCGGCGGCCCACTCCAGCGAGCGCTCCAGGAAGTCGGCCGGCTCCAGCAGCACGTCCGCGATGCCCATCTCGGCGGCCTGCTTCGGCTTGAGCATCTTGTTCTGCATCAGCGGGTTCTGGATGATGACCTGCGTCGCGGCCGGGATGCCGATCAGGTTCGGCAGCAGCTGGGTGCCGCCCCAGCCCGGGATCAGGCCGAGCGAGACCTCGGGCAGCGCCAGGGCCGCCGCGCCCGCGGACAGCGTCCGGTATTGGCAGTGCAGCGCCAGCTCCAGACCGCCGCCCATCGCCGCGCCGTTGACGAACGCGAAGGTGGGGACGCTGCTGTCCTTGAGCCGGGCGAAGACCCGGTGGCCGAGCCGGCCGATCTCCAGCGCCTGCTCCCGGTTCTCCAGGGCGGGCAGGCTGGTGATGTCCGCGCCGACGCAGAAGATGTACGGCTTGCCGGTGACCGCGATGAACGCCGGCTGGGCGTCGAGGGCGGCGGTGATCGCCTCGTCGAGGCTGGTCAGGCCACCCGGGCCGAAGGTGTTGGGCTTGGTGTGGTCGAAGCCGTTGTCCAGGGTGATCAGGGCGGCGGGGCGGTCCAGCCCCGGTACATTCACCTGGCGCAGCAGCGCCTTGGTGACGACCTCGTTCGGTGCGGCGAGGCTCACTTGTCTCCACCCTCCCAGTGCGGGTTCTCCCAGATCACGGTGCCGCCCATGCCGATGCCGATGCACATGGCGGTGAGGCCGTAGCGGACCTCGGGGTGCTCGGCGAACTGGCGGGCGAGCTGGGTCATCAGCCGGACGCCGGAGGACGCGAGCGGGTGGCCGATGGCGATGGCGCCGCCCCACGGGTTGACCCGCGGGTCGTCGTCGGCGATGCCGAAGTGGTCGAGGAAGGCGAGCACCTGCACGGCGAACGCCTCGTTCAGCTCGAACAGGCCGATGTCGTCGATGCTCAGACCGGCGATGCGCAGGGCCTTCTCGGTCGACGGGATCGGGCCCACGCCCATCACCTCGGGCTCGACGCCGACGAAGCCGAACGACACCAGGCGCATGCCGATGGGCAGGCCCAGCTCGCGGGCGGTCTCCTCGGCGACGAGCAGGGCGGCGGTGGCGCCGTCGTTGAGGCCGGCCGCGTTGCCCGCGGTGACCTTGCCGTGCGGCCGGAACGGGGTCTTGAGGCCGGCCAGCTTCTCCATCGAGGTGTCCCGGGGCGCCTCGTCCACGGTGGCCAGACCCCAGCCGCCGTCGGCGTCGCGGATGGCCACCGACACCAGGTCGTCCTGGAGCTTGCCGTTGGCGTACGCCTTGGCGGTCTTCTGCTGGGAGGCCAGCGCGAACGCGTCGGTGCGCTCCTTGGTGATGTGCGGGACCCGGTCGTGCAGGTTCTCCGCGGTGGAGCCCATCACCAGGGCGGACGGGTCGACCAGCTTCTCCGCGACGATGCGCGGGTTGGGGTCGACGCCCTCACCCATCGGGTGGCGGCCCATGTGCTCGACGCCTCCGGCGATGGCCACGTCGTACGCGCCCACGGCGATGCCGCTGGCCACGGTGGTGACGGCGGTCATCGCGCCAGCGCACATCCGGTCGATGGCGAAGCCGGGCACGGTCTTGGGCAGGCCGGCCAGCAGGGCGGCGGTGCGGCCGATGGTCAGGCCCTGGTCACCGATCTGGGTGGTGGCGGCGACGGCCACCTCTTCCACCTTCTCCGGCGGCAGTTGCGGGTTGCGGCGCATCAGCTCGCGGATGCAGCGGATCACCAGGTCGTCGGCGCGGGTGTTGGCGTACATCCCACCCGCCTTGCCGAACGGGGTGCGGACGCCGTCGACAAAGACGACATCCCGGACTTCACGGGGCACTTGGAGCCTCCCTCGGCACGGGCATTTCTCCGGATGCTACTCGTCAGTAACCAAACGCGTCACCACCTCGAGTGTGGCCCGTCCCACACCCGGGCGTCCGGAACACGGGACATCAGGACGGCGGGACGCGCAGCGCCTCCGCCAGCGCGGGCAGCAACAGGCCGATCTGCCACTCACGGGCACCGAGCGCGTGCAGCGCCGCCGCGACCGTGTCGTCGGTGATCTCCTCCGGCGGCTGCCAGGCCAGCCGGCGGATCGAGTCCGGCGCGATCAGGTTCTCCGCCGGGAGCCGGTGCGCCCCGGCGGTGCCGACCACCACCTCACGCGCCCGCGCCAGCCGACCCGCCGCGACCGGGTCGCGCTCGGCCCACCGGTGCGGCGGGGGCGGCCCCTCCACCACCGGACCCGCCGGAAGCGCGTCGTCCGGCAGCTGCCGTGCGTCGTCCAGCGCCGCCAACCAGGTACGCGCCAGCCGGCGCACCGACCGGCCACCGAACCCGGGCAGCGTGAGCAGCGTCTTCTCGTCCTTCGGATCCAACTCGGCGGCGGCCACGATGGCCGAGTCGGGCAGCACCCGACCCGGGGCGGCGTCCCGCCGGGCGGCGATCTGATCCCGGGCGTACCAGAGGGACCGGACCCGTGCCTGGGCGCGGGCGCCGCGCACCCGGTGGATGCCGGAGGTGCGTCGCCACGGCTCGGGGCGGACCCGCGGTGCGCGGGCGCCCCCGCGCACCAGCGCCGCGAACTCCTCCGCCGCCCAGCCGGACTTGCCCTGCCGGCGCAGTTCCTCGTCGAGGGCGTCGCGCAGGTCCACGAGCAGTTCGACGTCGAGCGCGGCATACGTCAGCCACGACTCCGGCAGCGGCCGGCTGGACCAGTCCGCGGCGGAGTGGTGCTTCTCCAGGCTGAAACCGAGTAGCTGTTCGGTCAGCGCGGCCAGGCCGACCCGTTCGAACCCCGCCAACCGCGCGGCCAATTCGGTGTCGAACAACCGGCGCGGGCGCAACCCCAGCTCGGCCAGACACGCCAGGTCCTGACTGGCGGCGTGCAACACCCACTCGGTGTCGGCGATCGCCGCGTCCAGAGCCGACAGGTCGGGCAGCGGCAGCGGGTCGATCAAGGCGGTGCCGGCGCCGGCCCGACGCAACTGCACCAGATAGGCGCGCTGGCTGTAGCGGTAGCCGGAAGCGCGTTCGGCGTCCAGGGCCACCGGGCCGGTTCCGCCGCCGAAACGGGCCACGATCTGGTCAAGCTCGGCGGGGGTCGCCACCGGCGCGGGCGTGCCGTCGCGCGGGGCGGTCAGCGGCATGGCCGCCCCCGCATCGGTCTCGGGCCCCGCGTCCGCCGGCTCCGGCACGGCCGACGACGGGTGCGGGGACACCTCTGCCGTACGGCTTTCCGCGGCCCGACGGCGCAGGGGTGGTTCGTCGGTCACCTGACAACCCTAGTGCGCCGAACCGATCCGGTGTGCGCAGCCGGTCCGGTGCGTGTCGGCGGGACCGTCGCAGGCGCCCGGCGGGTCCCCTTGCGCGCCCGTGAGAGGGTCGGGACAACGGGGGCGACAAAGGCCGTTCCCACCGGTACGGTCCATCGGGCCGCGAAGCGGCGTGCGGGCCGTACGCGGCGGGCCGCCGGACAGCGGCAGGGCGTCGGCGAAGCCGACGGGGAGGACGGTAGAGCATGGCAGGCGGGTACGGAACCGGCGACGGGACCCCCGGGCAGGACGGCGACGTGACGGCCGACCGTCCAGGGCCGCTGCCGCCGCGCTTCGCCCCGCCCGGCGGATCGGCCCCGGTACCCGGGACCCAGCCCGGTGGCACCGCCCCGGCCTGGGGCGCCCCCGCCGCCGGCGGCGCCCCGGCGTGGGGTGCCGGCCAGCCGAACGCCGGTGGCTACCAGTCCCCGGGCGGGAACTACCCGGCGCCGTCGGGCCCGCGTCACTCCACGGGCCCCGGTCACTCCACCGGCCCGGGCTACCCGTCGGCTCAGGACAGCGGCGCGCCGCCCGCCGGCCAGACCTACCCGGGCCGGCCCGACCCGGCGTACCCGAACTCGGGCCGTGCGGCGGCGTCCGGCCTCGCGGCCTATCCGGCGCAACCGTCCTCCGCGCCGCCCCAGTCGCGGCCGTCGCCCTTCGGCCCGGCCCCGTCGTCCGCCCCCGTCGTGCCGACCCAGAGCACCGGATACGCCGCCCGGCCGGGCTCGGGCCCGACCTACCCGGGTCAGCCGGGCAGCGGGTCGTCGCACCCCGGCCAGGGGACGTCGGCCGCGGCGTACCCGGGGCAGTCCGGCCCGGCCGGCTTCCCCCCGCCCGCCGGGCCAGCGCAGCGCACCGGCCCGCGCAGCGTGGTGGCGGTGGTGGCGCTGGTCCTGGCCGGCGTGCTGACCTTGCTCACCGGCCTGCAGGCGTACCAGATCTACCGGCTCGACGACCAGCTCGCCGCCACCGACAAGCGGCTCGCCGAGGGACAGGGCGCGGACGCCGGCCGGCTCGACGGCCTGGAGCAGCGCGCCGGCAGCCTGGAGAAGCAGGCCGACGCGCAGTTCAAGCCGGAGGCGGTGGCCAGCGCGGTGCTGCCCAGCGTGTTCCGGGTCCGGGCCGGCCAGTTCACCGGCACCGCGTTCGCCATCGGCAAGGCACCCGCCGGCGGCGGCACCACCCTGCTCACCAACTTCCACGTGGTGGAGGCGGTCGTCACCGCCGGCGAGCGCAAGGTCTTCCTGGAGCGTAAGGACCAGCGGTTCGAGGCGACGATCATCGACACCGACAAGGAGAAGGACATCGCGCAGCTGCGGACCACCGCCAAGTTCACCGGGTTGACCGCGGCCACCGCCCCGGTGCGGGCCGGTCAGCAGATCGTGGTGGTCGGCGCGCCCCTGGGGTTGCAGGACAGCGTCACCACGGGCGTGGTCAGCGCGTTCCGGGAGGACGACCGGGGCTCCGGCCCGGTGGTCCAGTTCGACGCACCGATCAACCCCGGTAACTCCGGCGGTCCGGTGATCAACGGCGCCAAGGAGGTCGTCGGCATCGCCACGGCCAAGGCCCGCAACGCCGAGGGCATCGGGTTGGCCGTACCGATCAAGACCGCCTGCGACCGGTTCCGGCTCTGCTGACCGGCGTCTCGACCCCGGCCCACCGGGCCGGTCCAGCGGCGAAGCCCGCACAACTGGAGGAACGACATGTCCCAGCCACCGTACGGAGCGGGTGACAACCAGCATCCCCCGGCACCGGGGGGCACGGTCTACGGCGGCCAGTACGGCAGCCAACCCGCGCCCCAGCAGTACGGCCCGCCCCAGCCCGAGTCCCACCCGTACCAGCAGCCCACGTCGGGGGGTTACCCGCCCGCTCCGAGCCAGCACGGTTACCACCCCGGCGCCGCCCCGACACCGCCGCCGGCGTCCGTCCCGCCGGTCTCCGGCCCCGGCTACACCCAGCCGATGTCGGCGCCGCCCGGTGCCGGTTACCCGCAGCCGATGTCCGCGCCGCCGACCTCGGTCCCGCCCGCGCCCGGCTACGGGCAGCAGCCGATGTCCGCGCCGCCCGGCGCGATGCCCCCGTACGGGCCGTCCGCCGCCCCGACCGGTGGCGGCCGGGGCCGGGCCGCGCTGGTCCTCGGCATCGTCGCCGGGCTGCTGTTCGTGCTCGGCGGCGTGATGACCTTCCTCTACGTCAGCACGAACGGCGACCTGGACCGGTCGAAGCAGCAGGTCAGCCAGCGCAACGGGACCATCGCGACGAACCAGCAGGAGATCGAGAAGCTCAAGGGCGAGCTGAAGACCGTCCGGGAACGGCTGTCGACCACCGAGCAGGACCTGTCCGGCACCAAGAACGACCGGGACGAGCAGACCCGGCAGAAGCGGATCATCGCGAACTGCCTGGAGAAGCTGACCACGGCCCTGTCCGCCGCGTCACGTGGCGACAAGGCGGCGTTCGACGCGGCCAGCAAGGGCCTGGACAAGATCTGCAACGAGGCCGAGCGGTACCTCTGACAACCCGCGCGCCGGCCGTCCCGCTCACCCCGGGGCGGCCGACGTGTATCCGGCGGCGGACGAGCCGGTTCGGGCGAGCGGGGTTCAGGCGGCGCCGGCGGAGCGGCGGGTGGGCAGCGCGGTCACACCGGGCGGGGGCAGGCCTGCGGTCGAGGCGAGCAGCGTGCACCAGCCGAGCAGGTGCGGGCCCAGGTCGGCGCGCAGCGGCGTCCAGGAGGCGCGGATCTCGATGTCCCCGGCGGCGGGCGGCCCGGCCAGTTCCCCGAACCGGGTGGAGAGCGTCTGGGTGACGGTGCCGCCGATCGCCCGGTGTCCCGCGCCCTGCGCATCCAGCGCGTCCGTCAGCCAGGTCCAGCCGACCGTGGGCAGCAGCGAATCGCTTGCCAGGTCGACCTCCAGCTCGGCGGTCACGTAGGTGACCAGCCGCAGCGTGCCCTGCCACGCCTCGTGTCCGGCCGGGTCGTGCAGCAGGATCAGCCGCCCGGTCGCCACCTCGTCGTCGTCGTCGCGCAGGACGGCCGCGGACAGCGCGAACGCGTACGGGGCCAGCCGCTTCGGCGCGCCGACCTCCTCCAGCACGATCTCCGGGCGGGGTGTCACCGACCGGAGCCCCGCGACCGCGCGAGCGAACGTTTCCGGGAGCGCGATCGGGGGGGCCATGCCGGCAGCCTATGCCGCCGCCGCCGCGTGGCGCGTGAGGGCGCGCCGGGCGCGTCGCGCGGCGGGTGCGCGGCACCCGGCGCGGCGCCGGCTGCCACCGGCTGGGGTGTTAACAAGGGGCCCTTCCTCTACCGGAGGCGTTAAGAGAGGGCCCTTCCTTCCACCTGCGTCACAAAAGGTGACGGTGGGCGTGGACGGTGCCCGAGGGCGTGGCACGATTGCCGCGATGACCACCGACACCACGGGCACTGCCGCCCGAGACGGAGAACCCCGCCGCGGCGGGCCGGCCGACTCGCCGTTCGTCCGCGCCTGCCGGCGCGAGCCGGGTCCGCACACCCCGGTCTGGTTCATGCGCCAGGCCGGCCGGTCGCTGCCGGAATACCGGGAGATCCGGGCGAACGTGCCGATGCTGGAGTCCTGCCGCCGCCCCGACCTGGTCACCGAGATCACGCTCCAGCCGGTGCGCCGGCACGGCGTGGACGCGGCCATCCTGTTCAGCGACATCGTGGTGCCGGTCGCCGCGGCCGGCATCGACCTGGACATCGTGCCCGGCACCGGCCCGGTGGTGGCCGAGCCGGTGCGCACCGCCGCCGACGTGGAGCGGATCGCCCTGATCGGCCGCGACGAGGTGTCGTACGTGGACGAGGCGGTCCGTCAGCTCGTCGTCGAGCTGGGCGACACTCCGCTGATCGGCTTCGCCGGGGCGCCGTTCACGCTGGCCAGCTACCTGGTCGAGGGCGGGCCGTCGCGCACCCACGCGAAGACCAAGGCGCTGATGTACGGCGACCCGGAACTGTGGCACGCGCTGTGCGCCCGGCTGGCCGAGGTGACGCTGTCGTTCCTGCGGGTGCAGGTCGACGCCGGGGTGTCCGCGGTGCAACTGTTCGACTCGTGGGCCGGTGCGCTCTCCGAGGCCGACTACCGCCGTTTCGTGCTGCCGCACTCGACGTACGTGCTGGGTGGGTTGGCCGACGCCGGCGTGCCCCGGATCCACTTCGGGGTGGGCACCGGCGAACTGCTCGCCGCGATGGGCGAGGCCGGCGCCGACGTGGTCGGCGTGGACTGGCGTACGCCGCTCGACGTCGCCACCGGCCGGATCGGGCCGGACAAGGCGGTGCAGGGCAACCTCGACCCGGCCGTGCTGCTCGCACCGTGGCCGGCGGTGGAGACCGAGGTGCGGCGCATCGTCGAGCAGGGCCGCGCCGCCCCGGGGCATGTGTTCAACCTCGGTCACGGCGTGCTGCCGGAGACCGACCCCGACGTGTTGACCCGGGTGGTCGCGCTGGTGCACGAGTTGTCCGCGCGACGGGCCGGCTAGGAGGAGACCGTGGCGTGGCGGGTGGCGATCGTCGGTGGCGGGATCACCGGGCTGGCCGCCGCCGTCCGGTTGCGTGACCGGGCCCCCGAGGGCACCGAGATCACCGTGTACGAGCAGTCCGGCCGGCTCGGCGGCAAGCTGTACACAGGTGCGCTGGCCGGTGGCCCGGTGGAGTTCGGCGCGGAGTCGTTCCTGATGCGCGACCCGGCCGGCGGTGAGTCGGCGGCGGTGACACTGGTCCGCCGCCTCGGCCTGGCCGACCAGATCGTGCACCCGACCGTCGGGCAGGCCGCCCTGCTCGTCGACGGCACGTTGCGCCCGGTGCCCGGCGGCACGCTCGTCGGCGTACCCGGGGATCTGGCGAAGGCGGCGGCGGTGGCCCGGCCGGCGGCGGACGCCGACCGGGACGCGGGTCGCCCGCTGCTGGCCCCCGGCGCGGACACCTCGGTCGGTGAGCTGGTCCGCGAGCGGTTCGGCGACGCGGTGGTGCAGCGGCTGGTCGACCCGATGCTCGGCGGTGTCTACGCCGGGCGGGCCGACGACCTGTCGCTGGTCACGACCATGCCGGCGCTGGCCCGCGCCGCGCGCGTGGAGCACACGCTCGTCGGTGCGGTACGCGCCGCGCAGGCCGCCGCGCCGCGCGCCCCCGGCGCCCCGGTCTTCGGCACCCTGGCCGGCGGGTTGAGCACGCTCGTCGAGGCGGCCGCCACGGGCAGCGGCGCGACGATCCGCCGGGACGCGGCGGTACGCGAGCTGCGTCGCACCCCGACCGGCTGGCGGCTCACCGTCGGGCCGACCCGCGCGCAGGAGCACGTGGACGCGGACGCGGTGCTGCTCGCGGTGCCGGCCCGCCCGGCCGCCCGGCTGCTCGCCGGCGCCGCACCCGAGGTGGCCGACCCGGTCGGCGCGTTGGACTACGCGAGCGTCGCCCTGATCACGCTGGCCCTGCCCGGCCCGGCCCTGCCGGAGCTGTCCGGTTTCCTGGTGCCGGCCACCGAAGGTCTGATGATCAAGGCGTCCACGTTCTTCACCACGAAGTGGGGGCACCTGCGCCGGCCGGACGGGCTGGCGCTGGTGCGCGCCTCGGTGGGCCGCTACGGCGACGAGACCTCGCTCCAGCTCACCGACGACGACCTGGCCGCCGCCGTGCACCGGGAGCTGTCGGCGGTGCTCGGTGCGCCGCTGCCCACCCCGGTCGCCCGGCACGTGCAGCGGTGGGGCGGGGCGCTGCCGCAGTACACCCCGGGACACACCGACCGGGTGGCGGCGGTCCGGGCGGCGCTGTGCGCCGCCCACCCGACGCTGGCCCTGGCCGGGGCGGGCTACGACGGGGTGGGTATCCCGGTCTGCGTCCGGTCCGGCGAGACGGCGGCCGAAGAGATCATCACGGCACTGGAAGGATCGGCAGCATGACCGAGCAGACCAACGCGGCACGGCTGCGGGAACTCAACGAGAGCATCCGCTACACGATGTGGTCGGTGTACCGGGCGAGCAGCCCGCTGCCGTCGCTGCGGGACAACGTCGTCGACGAGGTCGAGTCGCTCTTCGCGGAGCTGGCCGGCAAGGACGTGACCGTCCGGGGCACGTACGACGTGGCCGGGCTGCGCGCCGACGCGGACGTGATGATCTGGTGGCACTCGTCGTCGAGCGACGCGCTCCAGGACGCGTACCTGCGGTTCCGCCGGACCACGCTCGGTCGCGCGCTGACCCCGGTGTGGTCGCAGATGGCGCTGCACCGGCCGGCGGAGTTCAACAAGAGCCACATCCCGGCGTTCCTGGCCGACGAGGAGCCGCGCCCCTACCTGTGCGTCTACCCGTTCGTGCGGTCCTACGAGTGGTATCTGCTGCCCGACGCCGAGCGGCGGGAGCTGCTTGTCGAGCACGGCAAGATGGCCCGGGGCTACCCGGACGTGCGGGCCAACACGGTCGCCTCGTTCGCGCTCGGCGACTACGAGTGGATGCTGGCGTTCGAGGCCGACGAGCTGCACCGCATCGTCGACCTGATGCGGGACCTGCGGGCCTCCGGGGCGCGCCGGCACGTGCGGGAGGAGATCCCCTTCTACACCGGTCGCCGCCGCCCGGTCGCCGACATCGTCAACTGCCTGGTGTGAAAGGAAGGGCCCCTTCTTAACGCCTCCGGTAGAGGAAGGGCCCCCTTTTAACGCCGCGCCGCGCACCGCACCGCCCGCTCCGCCTCGGCGGCGGGGTGCGGGCGGTGCGGTGCGGTGGGCGGGTGTTGCTCAGGCGCTCGTGGTGCAGGACAGGATGCCGGGCACCGGGTTCGTGGCACCGGACGAGCCGGTGAAGCCGAACGAGGTGCTCGCCCCAGACGCGAGCGCGCCGTTGTAGGCGGCGTTGCGTGCCGTCACGAGCGACCCGCTGCTGGTCACCGTGGCGTTCCACGCCGAGGTGACCTGCTGGCCGTTCTGGTAGTTCCAGCTGACCGACCAGCCGCGGATCGCCGAGCCGCCGTTCGTGACCTTCACCTCGGCCTGGAAACCGCCGCCCCACGAACCGGTGATCGAGTACGTGGCGGTGCAGCCACCGGCCGGGGTCGGCGTGGTCGGCGGCGGGCTGGTCGGCGGGGTGCTCGGGCTGGTGGTGGGGGAGACGGTCGGCGACGCGGTCGGCGACGCCGTCGGGGACGCGGTCGGCGTGGTGCCGCCGCCGCCGAAGTCCACGTCACTGCACAGGTAGTAGGACTGGTCCAGGTGGCTGGCCTGCCAGATGGTGTAGACGACGTGCCGGCCGGTGCGGCCCGGCGCATTCGCCGGGATCTGGATGGACACGCCGTCCACCTCGCGCGTCCACTGGCTGGCCGGGGTGTTGCCGATCTGGCCGACCA
The DNA here is from genome assembly GCF_049841795.1 of Micromonospora sp. DT31. Lineage (NCBI taxonomy): Bacteria > Bacillati > Actinomycetota > Actinomycetes > Micromonosporales > Micromonosporaceae > Micromonospora > Micromonospora sp. DT31. Next base: position 55,138 of record NZ_JBNCKZ010000015.1, read on the forward strand.
GTTCCAGGTCGCTCCAGCGCAGTGGCGAGGTGAGCGCGTTGTAACCCTGCTTGCTCACGTACACCCGGATGTAGTCGGCGCCGTGGCTGGCCTGGTCGAACAGCTTGACCCGGAAGTTGGTGGTGGCCGGGACGGTCTTCCACGCGCCGACCGTGTCGAGCGCGTTGTAGCGGCCGCTCTGGGTGCGGCCGCCGCTGCACAGCTGCCCGTCGGGGATGGCGCCCTGGTGGTTGCCGGCCACACCCTCGCGGAACAGGCCGTTCCAGTTCCACATGGCGTTCGGGTCGGCCTGCCACGCCTGCCAGCACATCGGGTCCTGGGTGGCCATGGCCGGGTTCTGGAAGTCACCGCCCCAGCGCTGCCAGCAGCTGTAGCTGCGTGAGGCCGGGTCGACCACCGACCCGTGCGCCGAGGCCGGGCCGGAGAACGCGGTGGTGAGCAGCGCCGCGACGACCGCGCAGACACTGAGGATCGCCGCCGCGAGCGGGACACGCCGGCGGTACGGAGTGGACATGTGAAGCCTCCGGGAAGGGGAATGTCGATCACGACGCCCGGACTGGCGGGAGTTGCCCTCTCCCGCGTGGCGGCTCGGCCCGCACACTGCCACAAAAAGCGACAAACGTCAATGAGATGGGTCGCGGCGCATCGGAGTGTGCGGGATGCCGTCCTCGACGTACCCGGGGCCGCTGACCGTGAAGCCGAAAGCGGCGTAGAAGCCGACCAGGTGCGTCTGTGCCTCCAGCACGCACGGCCGGTCACCCACCGCGGCCAGCGCCTCGGCCATCAGCGCGCCGGCCAGGCCCGCGCCCCGGGCCGTCGGGGCCACCACCACCCGGCCGATCCGCGCCACGCCGTCGGGGTCGGCCAGGATCCGCAGGTACGCCAGGACGGCGTCGTCGCGGGTCAGCCAGAGGTGGCGGGTGTCGGGCTCGACGTCCCGGCCGTCGAGTTCCGGGTACGGGCAGGACTGCTCCACCACGAACACGTCGATGCGCAGCCGGAGCAGGTCGTGGAAGGTGCGGGCGTCCAGGTCGGCGAAGCCGGCCACGTGGAACTCGACGGGCATCGGCCCAGGTTAGGCGGTCCCCGATCCGGCCGGGACGAGGGCCGGCAGGTCGTGCTATTCGGTGCGTAGGGCCGTCGCGGTCCGGGTCCTGGCCGCCCAACCGGCCGGCAGCAGCGCTCCGAGCAGGGCGGTCAGCGGTCCGCCCAGCGCCAACTCCGGCATCGGGCTGACGGCCTGGTGACCACCCGCCGCATCCTCACCGGGACCGTCGCAGGGCCGCGGATCATCATCCTCACCACGTTCGACCTGGACCAGTACGTGTACGCGGCGCTCGCGGCCGGGGCCAGCGGGTTCCTGCTCAAGGACGTGACGCCGGAGCACCTGGTCGCCGCCGTGCACATGGTGCGGGAGGGTGACGCGCTGCTCGCGCCCGCGATCACCCGTCGCCTGGTGCGGCGCTTCGCCCGCCGTGATCCGCAGACGGCGACGTTGCACCGCGACCTGGCCGCGTTGACCCGGCGCGAGACGGAGGTCCTGCGGCTGCTGGCCGGCGGGATGAGCAACGCCGAACTCGCGGACGCGTTACACCTGTCCGAGGCGACCGTGAAGACCCACGTCGCCCGGATCCTCGCCAAGCTCAATGTGCGCGACCGGGTGCAGGCGGTGGTGGTGGCATACGAGACGGGCCTCGTCAGCCCCGGTTCACCGCAGGACTGAGGGGTCGCCCTCAGGCGGGGCGGGCACCGACCGCGTCGCGTACCTCGGCGCCCTGCGCGCCCTCGACGGCGCGGGCGCAGTGGGCGCAGCAGAAGAACCGGCCGGCGACCTCGACACCGTGGCCGACGATCTTGGTCTGGCAGTGCTCGCAGATCGGTGCCATCTTGTGCACCGCGCACTCGAAGCAGTCGAACGTGTGCCGGGAGCCGTCGACGGTGTGCACCTCGAACGTCATCCAGTAGTCGTTGCCGCAGACCTCGCAGGTAGCCATGTACACAAACCCCCCGAAAACGGACCAGTCCTCGCAGGGTGGCGCAGCCGACGCCGCCGGGCAACCGGAACCGCGAACCTGGTCCGGCCCGACGGCGAGTCGCCCCCGGCGTGTCGCGCGCCGACCCTGGTGACCGCCGAGCGCTACGGCGGTGGACCCGGGGTCAGCCGCCGTTCGGCGCCAACCGCACCGAAATCGAGTTGACGCAGTGCCGGGTGTCCTTCGGGGTGAAACCCTCACCCTCGAAGACGTGCCCGAGGTGGCTGTCGCACCGCGCGCAGCGGATCTCCACCCGCCGCATGCCGAGCGTGTTGTCCGGGATCTCCTTCACCGCGCCCGGCACGGCGTCGTCGAAGCTCGGCCAACCGCAGTGCGAGTCGAACTTGTCCTCGCTGCGGAACACCTCCAGCCCGCAGGCCCGGCACTGGTAGACGCCGGGGGTCTTCGTGTCGACGTACTCGCCGGTCCAGGGCGCCTCGGTGCCGGCCTGCCGGAGCACCCGGAACTCCTCCGGGCTGAGCCGGACGCGCCACTCGTCCTCGGTTCGGGGCAGTTCGTTGTCGGAAAGACTCACCCGTCAACGGTACGTCGACTGTCGGCGCCATCGCATATGGTCGCGTGATGGCGGGCAGGAGTGCGGTCGAGGAGATCGAGGTCGCCGGGCACACGGTCCGGCTGAGCAGCCCCGACCGGGTCATCTTCCCGCAGCGGGGCTTCACCAAGGCCGACGTGTTCCGCTACTACCTGGCGGTGGGCGAGGGGATCATGCGGGCCCTGCGCGACCGGCCGACCACCCTGCAACGCTTCCCCGAGGGCATCGAGGGGGAGATGTTCTTCCAGAAGCGGGTGCCGGCACGTGGCGTGCCCCCGTGGGTCCGCACCGCGCGGATCAGCTTCCCCAGCGGGCGCCCGGCCGACGAGCTGTGCCCCGCCGACCTGGCCCACGTGGCCTGGGCCGCGCAGATGGGCACGGTGGTGTTCCACCCGTGGCCGGTGCGCGCCGCCGACGCCGACCGGCCCGACGAGCTGCGGATCGACCTCGACCCGCAGCCCGGCACCGACTTCGCCGACGCGGTGACCGCCGCCGGGGAGCTGCGCGACCTGCTGGCCGAGCTGGGCGTGCCCGGCTGGCCGAAGACCTCCGGCGGCCGGGGCGTGCACGTCTACCTGCGCATCCAGCCACGCTGGACGTTCGTGGAGGTGCGCCGGGCCACCATCGCGCTGGCCCGCGAGCTGGAGCGGCGCCGGCCCGAGCTGGTCACCACCGCCTGGTGGAAGGAGGAACGGGGCCGGCGGGTCTTCGTCGACTTCAACCAGATGGCCCGGGACCGCACCATCGCCTGCGCGTACTCGCTGCGCGCCACCGGCCGGGCCACCGTCTCCACCCCGGTCGACTGGGCCGAGCTGCCCGGGGTCGACCCGGACGACTTCCACCTCGGCACGGTGCCGGCCCGGTTCGCCGAGCGCGGCGACCCGCACGCCGGCATCGACGACGCCCCGTGGGACATCACGCCGTTGCTGGAGTGGGCCGAGCGGGACGCCGCCGACGGCCTGGGCGACCTGCCCTACCCGCCGGAATATCCGAAGATGCCGGGTGAGCCGAAACGTGTCCAACCGTCCAAGGACCGCGACCGGCCCCGCCCCTGACCGCGTCGACCGAGGAGGTGTGGCATCCGGTGGAGGCTACGGCACCGCAGGCACGGGGACGACGACGCTGGCCGTGGGTGGTGGCCGCCCTGGTGGCCGTGGCGCTGGTCGCGGGCGGGGTGCTGGTCCGGGCATACCCGTCGGTCGCCGCCACGACCTGCCCCCGCTGCTACGGCATGACCCCGGTGCGCGACCGCCTCTACGCCGAACCCGGTCTGTCGGCCGCCGACCGGCGGCGGCTCGTCGAGGTGTACGACGCCGCCACCCGGCAGGTCGATGACTTCTACCGAGGGCGCGAGAGCGCGCCCACCGTGCTCGCCTGCTTCAGCGCCGACTGCTACGCCCGCATCGGTGGCGGCGGCGAACGGGGGATGGCCGTTCGCAACCAGGCGCTGATGCTCTCGCCCCGGGGCATCGACCCGGTGATCGCCGCGCACGAACTCTCCCACGTCGAGTTGCACGCGCGGCTCGGCTCGCACGCCGACGAGGTGCCGCAGTGGTTCGACGAAGGGCTGGCCGTCCTGGTCGCGGACGACCGGCGCTACCTGCTGCCACCGACCGCCCCGGACCGCTGTCGCGACGCCGCGCCGGGGCCGCTGCCGGAGACACTCGACGCCTGGCTGCGCGCGGCCACCGCCGACGAGCAGGTGTACGCCCGGGCCGCCTGCCGGGTGCAGCGCTGGGTCCAGGCGGGCGGCGGTCCGGAGGCCGTGCTCCGCCTCGTCACCCGGCTCCGCGCCGGTGCCGACATCGACACCCTTCTCACCTCCTGATCCGGGCGCACGGAGCCGCGGGCGGCCGCCCGCGGCTTGCCCGTGTCGGATAACGATCATGTAACGGGCGCGAACCTTTTCCCGGGTGTGACGGCTCTTCCTCAGCATCGGCCCGTCGGGTCAGGGGAGGACGCCGGATGAAGCTGGTGTGGAGACGGGCGGTCGAGGCTCGCGGGCTGCTGCTCGCCGCGGCGGTCGCGGCACTCGTCGCGGTCGGGCTGGTCACCGGACTGTCCGACTACAACCGCCGGGCGGTCGACGCGGGCGCCCGCGCGGTGCTCGATGCCGCCCCCGCCGAGGAGCGCAGCCTGCTGGTCAGCGGTTCCGGTGGCGCCAACGCCGCCGCGTACGCCGAACGGGACCGGGCCCTACGGGCCCAGTTCGCCGGCGGGCTGGGCGGCGCGCCGGTGACCGTGGCCGCCGTCCGCTCCGGCACCGGCCGGGAGCTGACAGGTGACGTGGGGGCCGCGCGCGTCGACGACGACCCGATGTTCGCCAACCTCGCCACCCTCGAAGACCTGCCCGCGCACGCCGAGCTGGTCGCCGGTGCGTGGCCGACGCCGGGCAGCAACCCGTTGCAGGTGACGTTGCCGGAGAAGGTCGCCACGCAGCTCGGCCTGGTGGTGGGGGAGCGGGTGCCGCTGTTCGACCGGGGCACGGAGCGGGCCGGCACGGTGGTGGTGGCCGGCACCTGGCGGCCCCGGGACGCCGCCGAGGCGTACTGGCGGCTCGCCCCGGGGGTGGGGTTGAGCCAGGGCGACGCGGTGGTCACCTCGTACGGGCCGTTCGCGCTCGACCCGGAAGACTTCGCCCGCACCTTCACCGGTTCCACCTCCGCGGTCTGGCTGGTCGACCCGGACCTGGCGGCCGTCGAGCCGGCCCGGATGCCCGTGGTGACGGCGGCACTGGACGAGATCACCGAGAAGCTGCCCGAGGCCACCGGCCTGGGTTCGGGCGCGCAGCAGGTCAGCCACCTGGACCGGCTGGCCGACCGGCTCGGCCGCGCCGACCTGGTGGGCCGGTCCGCTTTGCTCACCCCCCTGCTGCTGATCGTGGTGCTCGGCGGGTACGCGTTGGTGCTGGTGGCCGCGTTGCTCAACGAGGACCGGCGGGCGCAGACCGCGCTGCTGCGGGCCCGGGGCGCCGCCCGGGGACAGATCGCCGGGCTGGCCGCACGCGAGGCGACGCTCGTGGTGGCGCCGGCGCTGCTGCTGGCCCCGGCCCTGACCGGTCAGGCGGTCCGGCTGCTCGGAGCGGACCTGCGGCTGGCCGACGGCGACCTCGCCCAGGTCTGGCTGGTCGCGGTCGGCGCGGCCGTCGGCTGCCTGCTCGCCATGGTGGTGCCGGCGATGCGCCGCGCCGGGACCTACGTCGCCGACATGGCGACCCGCTCCCGCCCCACCCGCGGCGCGGCTGTGCAGCGGGCCAGCGTCGACGTGGCGCTCGTGGCGCTGGCCGTGCTCGCCTGGACGCAGCTGCGGCAGTACTCCTCGCCGCTGGCCGGCGCCGACGGCGGTCTCGGCATCGACCCGCTGCTGGCCGCGGCGCCCATCCTCGGCGTGCTGGCCGGCGGGGTGATCGCGCTGCGGCTGCTGCCCCCGGCCACCCGGGCGGCGGAACGTTTCGTCGACCGGCGGCCCTGGAACGCCACCATGTTCGGCATGTGGCAGGCGGGCCGCCGCCCGCACGCCGGCCCGGTGCTGCTGCTCGCGCTCGCCGTCGGCGGCAGCACGCTGGCCTGGTCGCTCGTCGCGTCGTGGGAACGCTCGCAGCGCGACCAGGCCCAGCACACCGTCGGCGCGGACCTGCGGCTGACCGAGCGCAACGGCATCGCCCCCGCCGGCCGGGCGGGCCAACTGGCCGCCGTGCCCGGCCTGGACCGGGTGCTGCCGGCCTGGCGCGACGACGTCCGCCTGGGCCGGGAGGCCCGGCAGGCGACCGTGGTGGGCCTGGACGCGGCCGGCGCCCAGGGGATGATCCGGCTCGACGACGCCGAGGGCAGCGCGTCCACGGCCGCGCTGCTGGGCCGGCTGGCCGCCGCCCGCGCCGCACCGGTCGGTGGCGTCCTACCGGCCGGGGCGACGACGCTGGCGGGCACCCTCCGCACCCCGGTCGACAGCCTCTACGCCTCGCCTCTGGTGACGGTCACCGCACTGTTCGCCACCGACGCCGGAGCGACCTGGCGGGTGCCGCTGGGCGAGGCCAGAGGCGCAGGTCCGCCGGTACGGTTCTCGGTGCCGCTGCCCGACGCCGGCGGTGTGCCGCTGCGCCTGGTGGGGTTCGAGGCCTACGGCGGGGAGGCGATCAACTCCACGTACCGGCTGCTCCTGGACGGGTTGACGCTGACCGGCGCGGGCGGGGCGGTCCTGCCGCTGCCGGTGGACGGCACCTGGCAGGTGATCGACCCGGTTAGTGGTCCGGGCGGCCTCGCCAAGGCCAGCCCCACCCGGGTGGACGCGCAGGAGAACTTCCGCGTCCAAGCGGAGCTCCTGCAGTTCATGGTCGTTCCCACCGCCCGGTTCGCCGTGGTGCCCCAGGCCGCGGACGGGCCGGTGCCGGCGTTGGTCACACCCGGAGTCGCGGCCGCGCTGAGCGTCCACACCGGCGACACCGTCAAGCTGTCGGTGGCCGAGGTGACACTGGAGGTCACCGTCGTCGGCCAGGTCGCCGCGGTGCCCGGCACCGGCGGCGACGGGGTCCTGCTGGACCTGCCCACCGCCACCACCCAACTCCTGCAACGCAGCGGCGGCGTCCGGCCGGTGGCCGAGTGGTGGCTGCGCGCCGACTCCGGTGGGCGGGCCGCCGCGGCCGACGCCCTCGCCGCCGTCGGCGGCACGGTGCTGCTGGACCGGGAACGGGTGGCGGACGACGCCGCCCGGGACCCGTACTGGCAGGGTGCCCGCACCGGCCTGCTCGCCGCCGCGCTCGGCTCGGTGCTGCTCGCCCTGGTCGGCCTGGCGGTCGACGTCTGGGCCACCACCCGACGGCGGCTCGGCGAGCTGGCCGTGTTCCACACGCTCGGCGCGAACACCCGGCTGCTGGCCCGCTCCTACCTCGCGGAACAGACGTTCCTCGCGGCGATCGGCGTCGGCGTCGGGCTGCTCGTCGGTGCCGCCGTCGCGGCGACCATGGTGCCGCTGGTGATCCTCACCCCGGCCGCCGGCCGGCCGGTGCCCGAGGCGGCGTTCACGCTGCCCTGGACACCTGTCGGGCTGACCGCCGCCGGGTTGCTGCTCGCCGCGCTGGGCTTCGCCGCCGTCATCACCACCGGCATCCGCCAGCGGGTGGCCGCCGTGCAGCTCCGGATCGGGGGAGAGGGATGAGCCTTCCTGGTGCCGCGCGCCGGGTCCGCGCGTGCGGGGGGCAGTTCCTGCTGCTCGCCGCCCTGACCGTGGTGAGCGCCCTGCTGGTCACCGCCGTGCCCCGGATCGCCGACCGGTTGACCGGGCAGGGGCTCACCGAGTACATGGCGGGGCAGCCCACGGCCCGCCGGGACCTCACGTACGCCACCGGCCCGACGGTCCTCCCGCCGAGCGCCCAGCCCGCCGTCGCCGGTTTCGCGACCCAACTCGCGAACATCGAGAAGCAGATGCCCGACGCGGTGCGCGACACCGTCGGCGAACGCTGGTACGCCGCGCGGACCGTGCCCGGACGCCTGCGCGGCCCGACGCTGAGCGACCAAAAAGGGCTGATCGACGTGCAACTGCGCGCCGGCACCGGCATCCGGGAGGCGGCCACCCTGGTCGCCGGGCGGTGGCCGGAAGCCGGCGTGACCTCGACCGGTGAGATCCAGGTGACGCTTGCCGACACGATCGCCACCACGCTGGGCGTCGCGGTCGGCGACCGGTTCCGCCTGTCGCTGCTGGACCCCGAGGGCCTCCCGCTTAAGTCCCGCCAGGTGGTACTGATCGGCGTGTGGCGGCCGATCGACCCGGGCGCCGGGGTCTGGGACGCGCTGCCGTCGATGCTGAGGCTCACCCCGCCCGAGAACGACGCCGACCCCTTCGTGGCGGTCGCCTACACGGCGGGCGGAGGCGTCGACGCCGCGACCGCGATCGGCTGGCCGGCGATCTTCGACTGGCGGTACCGGATCGCCCCGGACCGGCTGGACCCGAGCCGGCTGGACGAGATGATCGAGGGCGTGGACGGGCTGCAACGGGCCATCCCCGCCGAGGTGTCCGTCACCCTCACCCAGGGCGTGGACATCCCGCTGCGGAGTTTCGCGGACGCGCTCGCCGCCGCCCGTACCCTGCTCGCGGTCATCGCCGCCGGGCTGCTCGCCACGCTTGGCGGCCTGTCGCTGCTGGCCGCGCTGCTGGCCGCGCGCCGCCGCCGCGCCGAGTTGCACCTGATCCGGGCGCGCGGCGCCTCGACCGCGCACCTGCTGCGGCGCGGGCTGGCCGAGTCGCTGCTGGTGCTGCCCGCCGCCGCGGCAATCGGTTGGCTGCTCGGCGGGCTGCTGCCCGGCACCGGGGTGTCACCGGCCTGGGTGCTCATCGCGGCGCTCCTGGCCACCCTGCTGCCACCGCTCGCCGCGCTGGCCGTGGGCCGGCGGACCGGCGGCCGCGCCGACCTGGGCGGCCGGTCGCCCGCGATCCGGCTCACCGTCGAGGTGCTCGTGCTCGGACTGGCCGTGCTCGGCACGTTCCTGCTGCGCCGACGCGGCCTCACCGCGGGCTCGGTGGACCCGCTGCTGGTGTCCGTGCCGGTGTTGCTGGGGGTCGCCGCGGCGCTCCTCGCACTGCGTGCGTACCCCTGGCCGTTGCGGCTGCTCAGCCGCGTCGCCGCGCGGGCGCGCGGCAGCGTGGCGTTCCTCGGGACCACCCGCGCGGGCCGGGCCGCCAGCACCGGGCCGCTGGTCGTGGTGGTGCTGGCGGTCGCCACCACCGCGTTCTGCGGGGTGGTGGCCACCGGCATCGAGTCCGGCCGGGACACCGCCGCGGCCCAGCGGGTCCCCGGCGACCTGCTGGTCGCCGGGGAACGTTTCGCGCCGGACACCGCCGAGAACCTGGCCGCGTTGCCCGGCGTCGACGCGGTCGCCCCGGTGCTGACCCTTGCGGCCGTACGCCCGTACGCCGACCAGGCCGGCCGGCCCGCCCCGGTCGTGGAGACGCGGGTGGTACTCGTGGACGTGCAACGGTTCGCCGACGTGGCCCGCCGGGCCGGCGTTCCGGTGGAGGTGCCCGACCCGCTGCGCGGCGACGGGCGCACGTCGCTACCGGCGCTGGTGTCCCCGGCGGTCGGCGCGGACCTCGCCGCCGCCGGGCTCGCAGACCCGCAGGGCCGCCGTCCGGCCTGGTTGGACGTGCGGGGCAACCGGCTGCCGGTTCGCACCGCCGCCACCGTGGACGAGTTCCCGCTCATCGACCGGAACGTAAGCCGGTTCGTCGTGCTGCCCTGGCCGGCGCTGTCGGCCGACGCCCCGCGCACCCTCGCGCCGACCGGTTTCGTGCTGGCCGGCACCGACGCCGACCCGGCCGAGGTGAAGCGGGTGGCGGTCGACGGGCAGCGCCGCTATCTGCGCATCGGGACGGTCGCCGCCGCGGACATGGCACGGTCACCGGAGGTGATCAGCCGCGCCACCGTCCGCGCGGAACTCGGCGGCAGCGGGGTCAACGGCCTGCTGGTGTTCGGTTTCGCGCTCGGCGCCGTGGGCGGCGCGGCGCTGGGACTGCTGGCGCTGGCCCTCACGGTGCTCGCGGGGGCCCGCGAACGCGGGCAGGTGCTGTCCCGGCTGCGCACCATGGGCCTGTCCCGGCGGCAGTGGCGCGGGCTGCTGCTTGTCGAGTTGAGCCCGCTGGTGCTGGTGTCGGTGCTCACCGGGGCGGTGGTCGGCGCGCTGCTGCCGCTGCTGCTCACCCCGGTGCTGGGGCTGCCCACGTTCACCGGCGGCGTGGAGGTACGTCCCCGTTTCGAACCGGCCCTGGTGGCCGGGGTGTCCGCCCTGGCCATGCTGGCCCTTGTCTTCGCGATCACCGTGGAGGCCGTGAACAACCGCCGAATGCGCCTCGGTGAGGTGCTGCGGCTCGGAGAGGAGAGCTGATGACCGCTACCGCGAGCAGCGCCGTACCGGACCTGGCCACGCTTCAGCGGCAGGCGGCCCGACGGGCGGCCGAGCGGGCCGGGGGCGAGGACCGGCTGCGTGGGCACATCGTCTGTGACGGGCTGGTGCGCATCTTCAAGACCGAGGGGGTGGAGGTGTTCGCGTTGCAGGGCCTGGACCTGGTCATCGACCGGGGCGAGTTGGTGGCGATCGTGGGCGCCTCCGGGTCGGGAAAGTCGACACTGCTGAACATCCTGTCGGGGTTGGACACCCCGACCGCGGGGATCGCCCGGGTCGCCGACTACGACCTGTTGGCGCTGTCGGCCAGGCGGCGGTTGGCGTACCGGCGTCAGGTGGTCGGGTTCGTGTGGCAGCAGACCGGCCGGAACCTGCTGCCGTACCTGAGCGCCCAGGAGAACGTGGAGCTGCCGATGACGCTTGCCGGGCGCGGTGGTGGGCGGGGTCGGCGACGGGAGCGGGCCCGTGAACTGTTGGACATGGCCGGTGTCGGGTACTGCGCGGATCGTCGGCCCGCCCAGATGAGCGGCGGTGAGCAGCAGCGGTGCGCGGTGGCGGTGGCGGTCGCCAACGATCCGGAGATCCTCTTCGCCGACGAGCCGACGGGTGAGTTGGACGAGGCCACGGGGGCCGAGGTGTTCGCGGCGCTGCGGACGATCAACGCCGAGTTGGGGGTGACCATCGTGGTGGTCACCCACGATCACGCGGTGGCGGGTCAGGTCCGTCGTACCGTCGCCATCCGTGACGGCCGGACGGCCTCGGAGGTGCATCGGACCGCCCGGGTCACCGCCGACGGTGGCACCGAGCTGGTCAGCGAGGAGTACGCCGTGCTGGACCGGACCGGCCGGATGCAGCTGCCGGCGCCGTTCGTGTCCGCGCTGTCGCTGCGTGACCGGGTGCGGCTGAACCTGGAACCGGATCATGTGCAGGTGCACCCCGGTGACCGGGCGCGCGCCGAGGAGGGTGAGTGATGACCGACCAGGTCGTGGTGCCGGCGGTGACCGCCGTGGAGAACGTGGTGCGGGTGCGGGGGGTGAGCCGCACCTTCGGCCACGGCGAGCACGCCGTACACGCGGTGCGGGACGTGTCGTTCACCGCGCGGCGCGGTGAACTGGTCGCGGTCCGGGGTCGCTCCGGGGCGGGCAAGACGACCCTGCTGAACCTGATCGGTGGCCTGGACCGGCCGGACGCCGGGCGGATCGAGGTGGCCGGGCACGACGTCACCGCCGCCGGGGAGGCGGAACTGCTCGCGTTGCGCCGGGGCACGGTCGGGTTCGTCTTCCAGACCTTCGGGCTGGTGCCGATCCTGTCCGCCGCGGAGAACGTGGGGGTGCCGCTGCGGTTGGCGAAGGTGCCGGCCGGCGAGCGGGAGCAACGGGTGGCGGTGCTGTTGGAACTGGTCGGGTTGGGTGGGCACGCCGCGCAGCGCCCGTACGAGTTGTCCGGCGGGCAGCAGCAGCGGGTGGCGGTGGCCCGGGCGTTGGCCAACGAGCCGGACCTGCTGATCGCCGACGAGCCGACCGGTCAGCTCGACTCCGAGACGGGCCGTTCCATCATGGACCTGCTGCGGGCCGTGGTGCACGCGCGCGGCATGACGGCACTGGTGGCCACGCACGACCCGGCGTTGATCGAGATGGCCGACCGGTCCCTCACCCTGCGCGACGGCCGACTGGCGGCGGAGGACTGACCCGGGGCAGCGGCCCGTCAGGCCGTTCACCGGCGGCCCGGCTCACAGCGCCAGCTTCATGCCCTCGTGGCTGGCCACGAAACCGAGGTCACGGTAGAAGCGGTGCGCGTCGGTGCGCTGCTTGTCGGTGGTGAGCTGCACCAGCGCGCAGCCGCGCTCCCGGGCCTGGTCGATGGCCCAGCGCATCATCGTCCGGCCCAGCCCGCGACCGCGCATGTCGGCGCGGACCCGCACCGCCTCGATCAGGCACCGCTGCGCGCCGTGCCGGCCCAACCCCGGGATGTACGTGAGCTGGAAACAGCCCACCACCGCACCCGCGTCGTCGGCGACGATCAGCTGGTTGCGTGGGTCGGCGTCCAGGTCGGCGAAGGCCCGCTCGTACGCCTCGTCCACCTCGGGCAGGTCGCGGCCACGGCCGAGCACGTCGTCGGCCAGCAGGGCGAGCACGGCCGGCAGGTCCGCCCGCACGGCCTCCCGGAAGATCACCTCGGTCATCCGAGCAGCGTGCCACAGCGTCACCGGGCCGGGCAGCGCAGCCCTTCCGGGGGCACGGTCAGTGAGATGAGGTACGCGTCGACGGCCGAGGTCACACACGGGGTCTGCGGGTAGGCGGTGTGCCCCTCGCCCTCCCAGGTGAGCACCCGCCCGACGCCGAGCATCGACGCCAGCGCGGGCGTCTGCTCGTACGGGGTGGCCGGGTCGCCGGTGGTGCCGACCACCAGGATCGGTGGCGCGCCGACCGCCGGGCCGGTCGGGTACGGGTCCCGCTCGCCGGGCCACTCCACGCAGCCGAGCATCCCCATCGCCAGGGCGGCGCCGAACAGCGGATATTTCTCCCGCCACTGCGACTGCAACGACCGGACCTGCGCGCGGGTCGGCTTCTCGGTCTCGTCCGCGCAGTTGACCGCCAGGTTGGCGTCGAACAGGTTGGAGAAGTGCCCGTCGTCCTCGCGGCCGGCGTAGGCGTCGGCGAGGGCGAACACGCCGTCCGGGTCACCGCCCTGCAACTCGTCGATCGCCCCGGCCAGCTCCCGCCAGCCCTCCTCGGTGTAGAGGGACGAGATCACCGCGTAGAAGATCCAACCGGCGGTGGCCTCCCGGCCGCCCTGCCCGCGTACCGGAAAGACCCTCGCCTTGTCGATCTCGGCGGTGATCGCACCCCGGGCGTCCGGCGCGATCGGGCAGCGGCCGGCGTTCGCCGCGCACCACCTGGTGAAGTTGCCGAATGCCCGCTCGAAGCCCTTGGCCTGGCTCTCCGAACCGGCGATGAGCTTCTGCCGGGGGTCGACCGCGCCGTCGAGCACCAGGGCGCGTACCCGTTGGGGGTAGAGCTGGGCGTAGGTGGCGCCGAGCAGCGTGCCGTAGGAGTAGCCGAGGTAGGTCAGCTTGTCGTCGCCGACCGCCGCGCGGACCGCGTCCATGTCCCGCGCGGCCTGTTCGGTGCCGTAGAGCGGGAGTTGGTCGCCGTACTTCGCGCCGCAGCCCTGCCCGATGCGCCGGTTGAGGTCGACGAAGCCGTCGAACGACGACTGGCTCCGCGGGTCGGGGTCGTAGCCGAAGCTGGCGTCCAGGTCGGCGTCGGGGATGCACTTGACCGGGCTGGACCGGGCCACCCCCCGCGGGTCGAACCCGACGATGTCGAACCGGTCGGTGACCGCCGTCGGCAGCCCGCCGAACGACGGGCCGAAGGACAGGTAGACCGCGGTGTCCACGCCGGAGGCGCCGGGGCCGCCCGGGTTGACCACGAGCGAGCCGATCCGGTCGCGTTGCTTGGTGGAGCGGGCCCGGATCAGTGCGATCTCGAACGTCTCACCGGTGCCCGGCCCGGCGGTCGCCCCGGTGGCCGCCCCGGTGCCCCAGTTGCGGGGCACGGCGATCCGCGTGCACTCGTAGCGCATGTCCGCGGCGCCCCGGCCGACCAGTTGGTTGGGGACCTCCGGGCAGGCCCGCCAGGTGGGCGAGGAGCCCGGCGGCGCCGCCTCCAGGTCGGTCTCGGCGCGCGGGGCGAACACCGGCAGCGTGCACCCGGCGGTCAGCACCACCGCCGCGACGAAGGCGGCCAGGGTGGGCCGGATGCGACGGGTCCGGTCGGGCAAGCGGGTCACGGGCACGCCTTCCATGATCGGGTCGACCGCCAGGCTACGCCCGGCCGCCTGAGCCATCGACCGTTGCCGCCGGGTCGCCGCGCAACACCTCGTCGACGTCGTAGCGGATCGGACGGTCGAGTTGACCGTAGCCGCAGGAACGGGGGTCGCGGTCCGGCCGCCAGCGCAGGAACCGGGCGGTGTGCCGCAGCCGGTCGCCCTCCATCGCGTCGTAGGCCACCTCCACCACCAGCTCCGGGCGCAGCGGCTCCCATTCGAGGTTCTTGTTACCGGTCCACCGGCTCACCCCGCCCGGGATGCGCTGGCCCCGCTCGTGGTCGCCGTGCACCCACGGATGCTCGTCGCCGACGTCGCGGTAGGGGGCCAACTCGTCGAGCAGTTCCTTGCGGCGGGCCATCGTGAACGAGGAGCTGACGCCGATGTGGTGCAGCACGCCGTCGTCGTCGTAGAGCCCGAGCAGCAGCGAACCGACCACCGGGCCGGACTTGTGCCAGCGGAAGCCGGCCACCACCGCGTCGGCGGTGCGGGCGTGCTTGACCTTGGCCATCAGCCGCTTGCCCGGCTCGTACGGCAGGTCGGCCGGCTTGACGATCAGCCCGTCCAGGCCGGCGCCCTCGAACACCTCGAACCACCGGCGGGCCGTCTGCGGGTCGGTGGTCACCTGGGTGACGTGCACCGGCGGGCGGACCCCGGCGAGGGCCTGTTCCAGCCGTGCCCGGCGGCGCGGGTAGGGCTGCTCGGTGAGGAGCTCGTCGTCGATCGCCAACAGGTCGAACGCGACGAAGTCGGCAGGTGTGGTCTCGGCCAGCAGCGTCACCCGGGAGGCGGCCGGATGGATCCGCTGGGCCAGCAGCTCGAAGTCGAGCCGGGGCTGCCCGCCAGGGCCGTCGCGGCGGATCACGATCAGCTCGCCGTCGACCGCGCAGCGGGCCGGGAGCTGCCGGCGTGCCTGCTCGACCACCTCGGGGAAGTAGCGCGTCATCGACTTGCCGCCCCGGCTGGCCAACTCGACCTCGTCGCCGTCGCGGAAGACGATGCAGCGGAAGCCGTCCCACTTCGGCTCGTAGGTCAGGCCGGGGTCGGTGGGCAGCTCGGCCACGCTCCTGGCGAGCATCGGCTCGACGGGGGGATTGATCGGCAGGTCCACGGCGACAGTCAACCAGACGGCACCGACAGTGGTGAGGCAGATCACGGTCGGTGTCCGGGCGGCGTGTCCGGCCGCGGGCCGTTTCGTCATCCTCGACCGGATGGTGGAACCGCAGGTCGGAGCTACCGTCGCGGCGTGCCGGAGTGGAGCTGCGACTGCTGTGGTCGCTGGCGGGTCAGCGTCGAGCTGATCCGTGGGCGCCACCGCTACCGCCTCGTGCACCGCTACCCGGGCGAGCACGGCGGCGGCGCGAACGTCGTGGGCGAGGTCGGCTCGGTCGTGGAGCTGGAACGGCTGCTGCGCCGGTACGCCCCGATCGGCCTGGCCGACCTGCGCGAGGCCGCCTGACGCCCCGGCTGCCCCGTCGTCCCCGACCAGATGCCTGTGGATCGCTCGCACGTGCGCCGAGTCGACCGTGTGGTCCACTACCGTCGGATCAGCCTTGAGTCCTTGCCGTCGCGCGCCCGGCTCGCCGTACTCGATGGCATGCCACACGGCGCTGTCCCGTTCGTCGAACAGGTGGCGCATCGTCGCCTGGTCCATCGGGGTGGAAGTACGACTCCCAGGTGTCGAAGGTCGTCACGATGTCAGCGCGCCGTGGGTAGTGTGCCCATCACTCCGGGATCGGCACGTACGGGTCACGCGGCACCCAGAACATGCGATGCCGCTCGGCTTCCTCGCGGCCCCGTCGGATGTACTCCTCGCCGTCGATCGCACCGCGAGTCAGGTCAATCAGGTCCTCGACGTCCTCCCGATTCGGGATCCAGCCATCGTGCCAGGCCATCGCGAGGTTCTGCACCACCTGGTTGCGCTGGCTCGGGTCGAGTTTTCCGAACAGCTCGGGCCAGCGTTTCTCGATGTCGAACTTCTCCACCACGACTGGCTTCCCTTCGCACTCCTGCTCCACACTATCGACCATCCCGAAAATGTTCTACGCGACATTTCGGGGCCGTCTTGGGTTGCGGTTCAGATTTTCGGGACATCAGAACTCGGCGTGTCGCGGAGATCTGAGGTGCGACGCTGACGGGGCCAGAAACGTGCCTTCGCTCGCCATTCGCGTGCTTCTCGAGCCCGAGCGCCTCCGTCTCATGGGGATCGACCGTCGAGCCTTCCGTCGCGTTGATGGTGCGGGCGAGGGTGCTCTTTCCCGGTGGGCCGCAGACACCGGCGTAGCCTGAGCTGACGCGTCCACGGGGAGGAACAGCGATGCGTTTCACCGAGTCCGTCGAGATCGCCGCCGACATCGACCGGGTCTGGGTCGTGCAGACCGACGTGGAGCACTGGCCGGAGTGGACACCCTCGGTCACCTCCGCCCACCGGCTGGAGCCGGGCCCGCTGGCCCTCGGTTCGACCACCCGGCTGGCGCAGCCCCGGCTACGCCCGGCGGTGTGGCGGGTCACCGAGATCGACCCGCCGCACTCGTTCGTCTGGGAGTCCGCGAGCCCAGGCGTGCGCAGCCGAGGCGAGCACCGGCTGGTGCCGCTTGCCGACGGACGGACCCGCGCCGAGCTGGCCCTGGTGCAGACCGGCCCGCTGGCCGGGCTGGTCGGGCTGATCGCCGGTTCGACCATGCGTCGCTATCTGCGACAGGAGGCGGACGGGCTCAGGCGCCGCTGCGAGCAGGCCTGACCGGCGCCACCGCGCCGCAGCCGGCCGGCGCGGCCGTACCCTGGCGGGTGTTTCCGAACCAGGAGGTGGCCGCCGTGCCCGAGCTGACGTACCCCGAGGTGGGGGCGACCCGCGACGGCGGCCTGCCGGCCGGCTACCACCACCTGCGGCACCGGGTCCGGCTGCCCGACGGCGGCTTCCCGATCGCGGCCGACGCGGTGCTCGGCTGGCGGCTGCACCGCGCCGCCGGCGTGGTGATGCGCGCCGACGCGCCGCGCGCCGCCCCCGGGGTACGGGTCACGCCGGGGCTCGGTGTCGGCCCGGTGCGGCTGTGGGGGCCGACCGAGGTGGTCTGGACGGTGGACGAGCCGGACCGGGCCGGCTTCGGCTACGGCACGCTGGCCGGGCATCCCGAGGTCGGCGAGGAGGCCTTCCTGGTCACCCGCGACGCCGACGGCACCTGGTTCGAGGTGACCGCGTTCAGCCGGCCGGCGCACTGGTACGTCCGCGCCGCCGGGCCGGTCACGGCCGGCTTCCAGCGGGCGTACGCCTGGTGGCTGGGGCGTACGCTGCGCCGGCTGTGCGCCCGCCGGTGACGAGTCAGTAGCGGGCGAAGGAGCGGATCGGGGCGCGCGGGCCGTACTTCGGCGCCTGGACGCCGGCCGCCTCCAACAGCACACAGACCCGCCCCCGGTGCCCCCGGAACGGTTCCAGCAGCGTCAGCATCCGGGCGTCGTCGCCGCGCGGCTCCCCGGCCAGCGCCCACGCCACCGTGTTCGGCACGTGGTAGTCGCCGACGCTCACCGCGTCCGGGTCGCCGTACGCGATCCGCACCACCTCGGCGGCGGTCCACGGCCCGATGCCGGGGATCGCGGTGAGCCGGCGGGTGGCCTCGGCGGCGTCCGCGCAGCGTTCCAGCCGGTCCGCGACGGCCGCCGCCCGGCGCAGCGTGTCGGCGCGCCGCTGCTCCACGCCGAACGGGTGGAACACCCAGTACGGGGTGGCGGCCACCGCGGCGGCCTCCGGTGGCAGCAGCAGCGGCTGGAGCGGGCCGGGTGCCGCCTCGCGGAAGTGCCGCACGGTCGCCGAGTACGCCCGGTACGCCTCCTTGCCGGTGACCTTCTGCTCGAAGACCGCCCGCAGCAGCCGGGGGAACACCTGGCCGGTGGCGGGCATCCGGACTCCGTGGTGCTGGTGGGCCAGCCGGGCCACCAGCGGATGCGCGGCGGCCAGCGCGGCGAACCCGGTCAGGTCGTCGCGCAGACCGGCGATCCGGTCGGCGCGCTCCACCACCCAGGCCCCGCCCGGGCCGTAACCCTCGGCGACCAGTTCCCCGGCCAGCGGGCGCAACGCCAGCGTGGCCGGGCCGTCCGGGGTGCGGGTGGCCCACCAGAAGGTGCCGGCGGCGATCCGCGCGCACGGGTCGTACGGGCTGAAGGTCAACGCCCGCACCGAGGCGGCCAGCCGGTAGCCGACCGGAGGGCGCAGCGTGCGGCGGGCGGCGGGCGGGGTCACCCCGCCACTGTGCCATGCGAACCGGTCGTGACGGCCGACACGCCTGGCGGTGGGGCCCAGGCCGATGCGCCCCGTCTCCCGGAACACGGCGGTGACCGGCCGCCGCCCACCCCGGCGGCGATCGGTCACCGTGTCCGTGCGGTCAGTACGAGGAGTCCGACCCGCTGCCCGACGCCGGCGGGGCGACCGCCTTCGGGGTGCCGGTCGGCAGGCAGGTCAGGTTCTTCTTGCCGTTCGGGTCGACCACGAACCAGGTGCCGCCGACCCCCTGGCCCTTCCACTGACCCGGCTTCTTGTCGCCGATGTAGCGGTAGACGGGCCAGCCGCCGAGCGTGAGCTGCCGGGTGCCGTCCTGGCGGGTGACGGTGCCGACCCGGTCGTCGGAGACGCCCCGCAGCGTCGGGTCGCCGTCGGTCAGCGCCGGCGGCCAGACCTGGGCGCACTTGTCCACGCAGTTCGACTGCGGCGGGTCGGCGGAGTCCTTGTCGAACCGGTACAGCACCCAGCCCTTCTGGTCGGTGACGACCCGACCCATCTTGGGCAGCTTCTTGCCGACCAGTTCGTCGGTCAGCTTCACGTCGGACGGGGGCGCCTTGTCGGCGACCGGCGTGTCGGGGGAGGCCGACGCCTCCGGTTCGGCCGCCGGGGTGGGTTCGGCCGCGGCGACGGCGACCGGCTCGGCCGCGCCCGTGTTGGCCCCGTCGTAGCCCGCGGGGGCGCAGGCCGTGAGTGCGACCATCGCGCTCGCGACGATGACGGTCGTCCGCTTGTGGTGTGCCACGTGCCCTCCTCATACTTGGCAGTTCGCCGAGTAGTACGGTCGGGAAGCTGTCAAGGTTGAAGTCGAAACGGTGGCAAGTTTCACAGTGGACTGATTGAACCGACAGGCGCCGCCGCCCGTGCGTCAGATGTCGTCCACAGTCACCAGCGGGCTCGCCACCCCGTTCGCGTCGACCGACTGCACCTGGATCTTCTCGATGTCACGCACCGGGGCCGAGGTGGACGCGCTCAGTTCCAGCGGAAGCTGGTTCTGGTTCGTGCCGTAACCCGCGGCCGGCACCGACCAGGACGACACCACCTCGCTCGTGGCGTTCTTGCGCACCACCACCAGCCGGCAGACGCGCGGCCCGGGCAGCCGGCCGAGCTGCACGGCGATCTGCGTGCCGTACTCCTTGCTCGCCAACCACATGGTGGTCTGCACGCCGGTGGCCGGGTCGGTGGCGTCGTGCTGGTCGCCCTCGATCTCCTTCTCCCCGCCGACACCCGGGCCGTTCGGGTCGCCCGGCCCGCCGCTGGGCGCCGCGGTCGGTGCGGCCGTGGTCGGGACGGCCTGCGGCACCGCCGGGTCGTCGCCGAGCATCCCCGCCGCGACCGCGCTCACCCCGCCGAACACCACCACGGCCGCCGCGGTGGCCAGCAACTGCCGTACCCGGGTACGCCGCCGGTCCCGCCGCACCGCCACCAGCGTCCGGTCCAGCAGGGCCGGGTCGGTGTGCGTCTGCTCCAGCGCGGCCATCGCCTCGCCGTCGATCCCGGACAGCAACCCCACCACCGGGACCATCGTCTCCAGTTCCGCCGCGCACGCCCAGCAGGCCGCCAGGTGTTCCTCGAACCGTTCCGCGTCCTGCGGATCCAGCACGCCCAACGCGTACGCCGCGACGTCCATGTGATCGGCCCGGCTCATTCGGTCACCCCCCTCTCCTGCAGAGCCGTGCGCAGCGCGCGCAGCGCGTAGTACACCCGCGACTTGGCGGTGCCCAGCGGAAGCCCCAACTCCTCGGCCGCCTCCGGCACGGTGCGACCACGGAAGTACGTCGCCACCAGGATCTCCCGGTGCGACTGGCTCAGCGTACGCAGCGCGTCCGCCACGGTCATCGTGCGCAGCACCCGGTCCGTGCTGTCCGCCTCCGCGAACGCGGTCAGATCCCGGTCGTACGTCTCCGGCGGGCGGGCCTGCTCGCTGCGGTGCTCGTCGATGGCGATCCGCCGGGCCACCGTCACCAGCCACGGACGCAGCGAACCCTGCCCCTGCACGCCGAGGCGGTGCGCGTTACGCCAGGCCCGCAGCAGCGTCTCCTGCACGATGTCCTCGGCGCGCTGCCGGTCCCCACCGGTCAGCCGCATCACGAACATCAGCAGTGGGCCGGCGTGCTCGGCGTACAGCATCCTGATCAACTGGTCGGAGTGGACGCTCTCGGCCGAGGCCGCCTGATGGCGTCCGGGTGCGGGGCTCGGCGGCACCGGGCCATTCTGGCGATCGACGCTGCGCGCGTCGACCCCCCGGTCCACACGCGACGCGTGCGAGCGCGGTTGGGCCCGGGCGAACATCCACCCGGGCCGCGCCACCTCGCCGTGCCAGCCGGCCGCCACCGCATGCATGCAGACCTCCGCTGTCCGATGACATCAGCCGGCCCCCACGGGCGTGGCCGCCCGGTGGTACGCAGCGATCAGCCGATCGGATCAACGTTTGACCGAAAAGATTCCCGGCGGCGGCGGGGTGGAGTCGACGGCGTCCGCGTCGGAGACCACCGGCGTGCCGGCGGCGAACCGGTCCAGCTCCGCGCCGGCCACCACCCGGCCGGGGAACCAGTCACCGGCCGCCCGCCGGGTCAGCTCCGGCACCGGCGGCTGCACCCGCGACGCCACCAGCACCAGGTTGCCGTACCGCCGGCCGCGCAGCACCGCCGCGTCGCCCACCAGGCAGGCCCGGGGCAGGACGGTACGCACGGTCGCCACCTGTCCCCGCGCGTGCCGCAACGGCGGACCGTCGGCGATGTTCGCCAGATAGCAGCCGTCGAGGGCCAGCACCCGGGCCACTTCCGTGGCGTACTCCACCGACGTCAGGTGGGCCGGGGTGCGGGCGCCGGCGAACACGTCCGCCACGATCACGTCGTACGCGCCGTCGCGGCTGGACGCCAGCGTGGCGCGGGCGTCGGCCACCCGCACCCTCAGCCGCGGGTCGGACGGCCACGGCAGCTCCCGCCGCACCAGCTCCACCAACGCGCCGTCCACCTCGGACACCCGCTGGGTGGAACCGGGCCGGGTGGCCTGCACGTAGCGCGGCAGGGTGAGCGCGCCGCCGCCCAGGTGCAGCACCCGCAGCGGGGTGCCGGCCGGCGCCACCAGGTCCAACGCGGCGGCCAGCCGCCGCACGTACTCGAACTCCAGGTGGGTCGAGTCGGCCAGGTCCACATGGGACTGCGGCGCACCGTCGAGCAGCAGCGTCCAGGAGCCCGGGCGGTCCCGGTCCGGCACCAGTTCGGCCCGCCCGGTGTCGACGTCGGCCACCACCCGGTCGGTGTCGCGTCGCCGGCCCATCAGCGCCGCATCCCGCGTGCGGCTGCGGTGAGCACCCGGTGCAGCAGGCGGGCGTCGCCGAGCATCCCGCGCAGCCGGCGCTCCAATCCGGCGATCGGCACCAGGTTCTGCGGGGCCCGCGGATCCTTGTACGGGCTGGAGGCGAACCGGGGCAGCGTCACGAGTGACAGGTCGGCCAGCGCCACCGCCTCCGGGACGGTCAGGTCCGCCGAGCACTCCACCCGCACGATCCCCGCCCACGGCGCGCCGACCGCCACCGGCAGCCGCAGATACCACGACCAGCCGCCCCACGCGGTGCCCAGCCGGAACACCGGGCACCGCTGCCCCGGGGCCAGCCCGGTCACCACCGCGGTGAGCCGGGCGTCCAGGTACTGGCTGTGCTGGGTCTTGATGTAGCCGAGCGTGCGCGGCAGGTTCCGCCGGCTGCGCAGCGGCCCGTCCACCACCAACAGGTCGCCGTCGGTGCGCACCGCGTCCGACACGGCCACCTCCAGCGCGGTCAGCGGGCCCTGCACCGCCGCCGGCAGCTTGCTCAGCTCACCGGTGCCGCCGACCCGGTGCACCGGATAGCGGACCGTGCCGGCGACGACGTCCTGCGCCGACGGGCTGGCCGTGAACAGTCCCCGGCCCACCCGGGAACCGGCCAGCTCCGCCGCCCCCCGGTCCAGGTCGCAGCGGACCACCCCGGCCGCGTACGAGGCGGCGATGCCCGGGAACGAGCCGCCGTCCTCCTCGGCGGTCCACACGCTGGCGTCGATCCGGCGCACCCCGTCGACGAGCAGCACCACGTCCGGCGCCCGCACCCCCGGCGCCGTGTCGATCGCCCGCCAGTCCGTGGCCGGCAGTTCGACGTCCGCGTCGACCTGGGCGCTGCTCGGCGCCGCCGGGCCGGACCCGCCCGCCGCCTCGAACGACGCCCCGTACGCCGGGTCCCACGCGTCGACGAAGAACCGCGCGCCCGCCGGCGAGGGCCCCGTCACGCGGTGCTCCCAGCGCTCACAGGCCGGTCCGTTCCACGCGGGCCGTCCGCGCGTCCTTGCGGACCTCGAAACGCACCGGGATGCGCTCGGCGAGCGCCGGCACGTGGGTGACCACCCCGACCATCCGGTCACCCCGCGCGGCCAGGCTCTCCAGGGTGGCCGCGACCGTGTCCAGCGTCGCCGCGTCCAACGTGCCGAAACCCTCGTCCAGCACGATCGACTCCAGGCTCGCGGCCGTGGTGGACATGCCGGCGAGCTGTTCGGACAACGCCAACGCCAACGCCAGCGACGCCTGGAACGTCTCCCCGCCGGACAGCGTCCGCACCCCACGCCGCAGCCCGGCGTCGTGGTGGTCGACCACGAAGAACTCACCCTTGTCGTGCATCAGGTCGTACTGCCCGGCGGACAGCTCCCGCAGGATCCGCGACGCGCCGTCGACGAGCAGGTCCAGCGCCTCGGTGAGCAGCCACCGCTCGAAGTTGTTGGCCCGCAGGTGCGCGGCGAGCGCTCGGGCCACCTGCGCCTCACGTTCGTGCCCGGCCCGCTGCTCCCGCAGTTCGGCGGCCTGCTCCCGGCGTTCGGTGAGCCGCCGCAGGTCCGCCTCGGCCCGCTCCACCGCCACCGCCACGTCGCGTGGTGCGTCGGCCGGCGCGTCCAGCCCGGCGGCGGTGAACAACCCGCCGATCCGGTCCGCCACCTCGGCCGCCGCCTGCCGCGCCGCGTCCACCGAGGCGGCCAGCCCGTCGCGGTCGGCGCGGCGTGCCCGCGCCTGGTCGTCCGCCCAGCCGGCCAACGCCGCCCAGGCCGCCGCCACGTCGTCCCGGTCGGCGGCCGGCGGCCCGAACCGGGCCAGGCCGTCGCGTACCGCGTCGAAGTCGCGCCAGGCCCGGCGCAGCCGTTCCTGTGCGCCGTCCAGTGCGCCCCGGGCCCGGCGGGCGGCCTCCCGGCCGGCCCGTACCGCGCCGGCCGCCTCCTCCAACGCGGTGCGCAGCCGCGCGTGCTCGGCCAGCGCCTCACGCAACCGCTGCGCCGCGGGAGCGTCCGCGAGTTGCCCGTCCAGCTCGGCCAGGCGCGCGGCGAGCCCGTCCTGCGCGGTCCGGGCACGCAGCAGCACCCGCTCCACGTCCCGGGCCGCGGCGTCGCGCTCCTGCACGACCCGCCCGGCCGCCTCGCTGGCCGCCCGGGCGGTCTTGCCGGCGGCGACCGCGCGGCCCACCGCCGAACCCGTCGGCACCGCCGGCACCACCGACACCACCTGTTCGCACACGGGGCAGGGCGCACCCGAGGCCAGGTGTGCCCGCAACGCCACCGCCCGGTCGGCCGCCTTCGCCTCCTCGTGCGCCCGGAACGCCGCCTCCAGCTCCGCCTCGGCCCGCTCCGCGTCCACCCGCGCCGACGCCAGCGCCGCCACCGCCGCGTCGTGCTCGGCGCGCGCCACCTCCACCGCCGCGCCGGTCGCCGCCGCCTCCGCGAGCAACCGGTCCCGATCCGCGTACGCCCGCAGGTGCAGCCGCAACGCGCTCTCGTCGCCGGCCGCGGCCAGCTCGCCGCGCAGCTTCTCCTCCCGCTCCTCGGCCAGCCCCACCGCGGCCGCCGCCTCGTCCGCGGCCACCCGGGCAAGGGCCACCGCCTGCGCCAGCTCCGCGGTGCCCGCCGGCGGCCGGACCCCGGCCAGCACCCCCAACTCGGCGTCCAGGGCGGCCAACGCCGCCGCCCGCTCACCTGCCGTGGCCCGGGCCCGCTCCAACTCCGGTACGGCGGCGGTGACCGCCCCGGCCAGCTCCCGCATCCGGTCGACGCGGCCCCGCGCGTCGACCAGGCTGTCGTCGTCGACGTCGGTGAGACCGCCGAGCATCCGGTCGACCGCCTCCAGCCTCGCCTCGGCCTGCCCGGCCCGCTCGACGGCCTTCTTCTGCACCTGCTCGTAGACACCCAGCCCGAGCAGGTTGACCAGGATCTGCTGGCGGGTGGCCGGCTTGGCGTGCAGGAAGTCGGCGAACTGCCCCTGCGGCAGCACCACGCAGGAGGTGAACTGCTCGTACGGCAACCCGACCGCGTCGAGCACCGCCTGCTCCATCTCGGCCGGCGTGCCCGCCACCACCTCGCCCAGGTCCTCCGGGCTGAGCCCCGTGTCGAGCTTGGTGACGTCGAACCCGGGCGGCATGAGCTGCAAGCCGGCGTTCGTCGTCTTCACCGTGCCCCGCCCGTCGCGGCGCACCACCCGGGTGGCGACGTAGCGGTCCCCGGCGGACTCGAACACCAGCCGGACCCGCGCCTCGGTGGTCGACGGCGCCAGCGCGTTGGCCAACCCCCGGGCGCCGCCCCAGCGCGGCACCGTGCCGTAGAGGGCGAAGCAGATCGCGTCGAGCACCGTCGACTTGCCCGAGCCGGTCGGCCCGACCAGCGCGAAGAAGTCGGCGTCTGTGAAATCGACGGTGGTCTCGTCGCGGAACACGGTGAAACCCGCCATGTCCAGGCGCATCGGCCGCATCAGTGCTCCACCTCCTCGAGCAGCTCGTCGAAGAGATCCCGGACACCCTCGTCGGCGTGCCCGCGGCTGTCCAGGTAGTCGGCGAACAACTCGCCCGGCGAGCGGCCGGCCCGCTGGGCGGTGCGGGCGCCGCTGCCCGGGGCGGGCACCAGCTCCGGGTCGATCCGGATCTCCAGCGCGC
Organism: Micromonospora sp. DT31; assembly: GCF_049841795.1. Classification (NCBI taxonomy): domain Bacteria; kingdom Bacillati; phylum Actinomycetota; class Actinomycetes; order Micromonosporales; family Micromonosporaceae; genus Micromonospora; species Micromonospora sp. DT31. The sequence continues at coordinate 80,645 of NZ_JBNCKZ010000015.1, forward strand.
GGGGAAGCAGCTCCTGCACCTCCTCGCGCAGCCCAGCCCGGGGCTGCTCCCGGACGTAGACGCGCAGCCAGCCCTCGGGCGGCTCCACCTCGGCGAGCTGGGCCAGCGTGCCCCGCAGCGTGCGCAGCGGCACCGCGCCGGGCACCGGCACCTCCCGGATGCGGGCGGCCGTCGCGGCGGTCACCTCCACGATCGTCACCGAGCTGATGTTCTCCTGCTCGCCGAAGTCCACCGCGAGCGGGCTGCCGCTGTAGCGGATCGGGCACGGACCGATCACCCGCTGGGAGCGGTGCAGGTGGCCCAGCGCCACGTAGTGCGCGTTGCCCGGGAAGACGGTGGCCGGCACCGCGTAGCCGAGCACGGTGTGCGCGTCCCGCTCGCCGCCGCCGGTGCTCGCCCCGACCACGGTGAGGTGGGCGGTGACCAGGTGCACCCGGTCCGGCTCGGTGAACCCCTCGGCGAGCCGGTCGAGCACCCGGCCCAGGTGGTCGGCGTAGGTCTGGTTGGCCTCTGCGGGGGTGAGCGTGTACATCTCCACCGCGCGCACCGCGTACCGCTGGGACAGGAACGGCAGCGCGGCGACCCGCCACCGCTCGCCGCCGGTGGTGACCCCGTCGACGACGTGTTCGTCCGGGTTCTCCCGGACGCTGCCGCGCAACGTGATCCCGGCGGCGTCGGCCCACGGGCGCAGCGCGTCCAGCGCGGCTCCGTTGTCGTGGTTGCCGCCGATCACCACCACGTCGGCCCCGGTGCGGCGCAGCGCGGTCAGCGCCCGGGTGACCAACCGGGTCGCCTCCGGGGTGGGCGCGGCGGTGTCGTAGAGGTCACCGGCCACGAGCACCAGGTCGGGCCGCTCACGCTGGGCGATCTCGATCACCTGGCCGAGGACCTGCTTGTGCTCCTCGGCCCGGGACTGCCCCTTGAGGACCTTGCCGACGTGCCAGTCGGAGGTGTGCAGGATCTTCATGGTGGGTGCCGCCTAGAACGGGATGTCGTCGTCGGAGGAGCCGGAGCCGACCACCGCGAACGGGTCGGCGGCCTGGGTGATCGACCGTAGCGTCTCCGAGGGCGCGCGGCCCGCCTCGGACACCCGGGTGGCCCAGGCCGGGAACGGGAACTCCAGGCAGAGCGGGACCGGGATGTCCGGCTGGTTGACGAACATGGTGCCCGGCTTGGCCAGCAGCGCCCGCTGGCGCTGCGCGGGCGGGAGGAAGCCGTACTCCGGGCGGGACGCCTCGGCCGGGTCGAGCCGACCGACCACCCGGATCGCGGAGTTGGTGACGATCCGCCGTTCCACCTCGCTTGCGGTCTGCTGCGCGCCGACCAGGATCACCCCCAGCGAGCGGCCCCGCTCGGCGATGTCGAGCAGCACCTCCTTGATCGGTGAGGAACCCTCCCGGGGCGCGTACTTGTTCAACTCGTCGAGCACGACGAACAGCAACGGCTTGGCGGTGCCGGCCTTCTCCTTGCGCTCGAACTCGCTCTTGAGCGTCACACCGACCACGAAGCGCTGCGCGCGGTCCGGCAGGTTGTGCAGGTCGACCACGGTGACCTGGGCGCTCTCCGCGGTGTTGATCGAGTGCGGGCGGCGGGTGGCCAGGTCGCCCCGGATCAACCGGCCCAGGTCCTTCTTGCTGCCGATGAGCCGCCTGGCGAACGCGTTGACCGTGCCCAGCCCGACCGCGCTGCCGGCCCACTCGCCCCGCGTCTCGTCGTCGTTGAGCCGCTCGACCACGTGGTCGACCAGGTCGGCGTAGGAGCCGAGGCGCACCCCGTCGATGCTCACCCCACCGTCGGCGGGCTGGGCGTACCGGGCCAGGTGGGCGGCCACCGAGTGGACCACCATCGTGTACTGCTGGCGTTCGTCGTCGGCGTCGGCGAAGACGTACGGCAGCAGCCGGTCGGCGCAGAACTCCGACAGCGTCCAGTAAAAGCTGTCCACACCGGTGAGCCGGCTGCTCACATCCGGCGTGCCGGAGGAGTCGCCGACGCGGGGCGGGGCGTACACCCGCACGTCCGGGAACGCCCCGGCGTCGAGACCCAGTCGCGCGTACGCCGCCCGGGTCGGGTCGTCGAGCCGGGTGTTCGGGTGGTCGAGGAAGAGCAGGTCCTCGCCCTTGACGTTGAAGATCAGCGCCTTGGCGTTGACCGCGTCGCCGCCGAGCACCCCGGAGCGGAACACCGAGTAGAGCAGGAACGTGGCGAAGCTGGTCTTGGTGGCCACACCGGAGATGCCGGAGATGGACACGTGCGCGCCCCGGGTGCCGTCGAGGAAGTCGGCGTTGAGGTAGACCGGCACGCCGTCGCGACCCATCCCCATCGGGATCCGCCGCTCCATCCGGTCGAAGTGCAGCGCCCGCGCCCGGGCGTCGCCCTCGGCCCGGTGCACCACGGCGCCGGGCGTGGGCGGCACGTAGAACTCCGGGTCGACCCGGGTGGTGGTGATCTCGGCGGCCTCCTGGACCTGCGCCGGCAGCGTACCGTCGGCGATGGCGAAGACGTCGGACTCGAACTGGGCCCCCTCGTGCCGGGCGCGCACCTGGGTCACCACCCCGGCGATGGTCACCGGCTCGCGGTCGGGCAGCTCGCGGCGGGTCACCACCACGTCGTCGAGTTGCAGGTAGCTGCCGGGGGCGACGGCCGTCCAGAAGGTGAGCGGGGTGGCGTCGGCGGTGCCGAGCACCCGGCCGACACCCTCACCGGGGCCGTCGAGCTGGTCGTCGGTCATCGGTGGTCTCCGGTCGGCTGGTCGTCCCGTAGGCGGTGCACGTCGTGCATCCTGCCCGAGGGATGCGACAGGTTGCCACGCGACGCGGCGGACGCCACGCCGCCGTGCGCCGAGCGGTAGCCGCGCGGATTCACCCCGCCACGGTGCGTGCGCTTTTGCCTTCCGCGGCCCGTCGTGCGGGGCGATGCCGATCGAGGCGCCCTCCACCCTCCTGCGCCCGCCGGGTACGACGCGTGGCCGGCTTGCGCGTCGTGCCCGGCGTGCGCGTCGAGTGCCGTGGCCTGACACGCTGCCGGCTCTCGCGCCGGCTGCGACGTCGCCGGGTTCCGCGTTGGCCGTCGCGGTGCTGGTCCTGCGCCGCCTGCCGCGCTGCCGGCCTTCGCACTGCCGGCCTTCGCGCGCCGCGCACCCGATGGCCGCCAGGGGCGAGGTGCCATCCGGCGATGCGTCCTCGCGACCGTTCGGTCGAACACCAGGGGGTGCTTCCGCGCGCCGACGACGACATGGCGTTCCACCCAGCGGTCGCCACCCGAGGTCCGACCACAACTCACCTAGATCGTCATCCGGGCTGTCCCGTCAGGGAGGACACCCGTCCCGCCTGACGGGAGCCCGGAGCTCTTGGTACGAAACGGCCCCTATAAGGGCCATTTCGTACCAAGATCCCGGCCGGGTGGCGGGTGGCGGGTGGCGGGTGAGGGGACTGGGGCTGGGACTGGGGCGGCGTGGCGGTGTCGGGGCTCAGGCGGCGGGGGTGGAACCGGCCGACGGTGGGTCGGCCGGGTCGCGGGCGTACCGCAGCATCAGCACCCCGTCGGCGGCGGCCAGCACGTGGCGCAGCGGCAGGTGCCGGGGCGGGCCGGCGTCCCCGGCGGTGATCCGCCCCGGGCCGGCGCCGGCGAGCAGTGGTGCCACGGTCAGGCACAGCTCGTCAACGAGGTCGGCCGCGGTGAGCGCGCCGAACAGGTGCGGGCCGCCCTCGCAGAGCAACTGGTCCAGCCCGCGTCGGCGCAGCTCGGCCAGGCCGGCGGCCAGGTCGACCCGGTCGGTGCCGCAGCGGACCAGGTCGGCGACGTCGGTCAGGCCGGGCGGCGGTACGGCGCCGGTGTGGGTGAGCACGACCGGCCGGACCGGGGCGTCGGCGAACGCGGCCTGCGCCGGGTCGAGGTCGAGCGAGCCGGAGACGACAACGAGTGTCGGGAACTCGGCCAGCCCTTGCTCGCGCCGCCAGGCCCGGCGTTCCGGCCTCGGTCGGACCGCCCGGTAACCCTCGTGACGCAGCGTGCCGGCGGCGACCACGAGGGCGTCGCAGAGCATCCGCAGCAGCCCGAAGACCCGCTTGTCCGGCTCACCGGAGAGTCCTGCGGAGTAGCCGTCCAGAGTGACCGCGCCGTCGGCGCTGGCGACGAAGTTGACCCGCAGGTGGGGGCGGTCCGCCCGGCCGTAGAGCGCGGTGAGCTGCGGATCGGTGAGCGCGCCGGTGGCGGGCGCGGGCCAGATCCGTTCGATCGGGGTGGCGACGCTCATTCGCCGACCGGGCCGGTGACCGGAGGGGTCGGCTCGGGGTCACGGTGCTGGCAGTTGCACCACTTCCGGCCGGGACAGTCGTCGTGCCGCCGTTCCCGGCACGCTCGGCAGATCATGCAGGCAGCCTATGCCCAGCAAGAATGGGATGTCGTGTCGCGTCGGGCCTTCCCGTCGATGGTGTGTCCGACCGGGGCCCGGCCGCCGGTGGAGGACTGCTGCGCCGACGACCCGGGTGAGCGCTACGTCATCCGGCCGGCCGCGTTCGCCGACCCGGGGGGCCGGAGCACCCGACGGTGCGCGAGTGGACCGATCGGCGACGTCCGACGTGGTCCGCTGCCACCGTCCTGATGCGCCGCTGTTGCTGACCGCGGCCCCCGCGGGCCGGCCTCAGGACTCCCGCACGGCGAGGCGGTAACGAAATGGGAACGCTCCCAACGGTCTATTGACACCCCTGTCACCTCCCGGCAACCTCATGGGAGCGCTCCCGAGGCGGCGTGGATATCGTCCCTGCCCCGCTCCGGCCGGCGCCACAGCACCCCCCACCACACAGCAGATTTCGCCTCACCACCGAAAGAGGGGTCTCGGATGAGCGTCCCAATCCGTCGTCGGCGGTTCGCGGCCATCGCGCTCGCGTCCGCCGTCGTGCTCACCACCGCCGTCGCCTGCGGCGACGACTCGGACAGCAACAGCAGCGGCGGCAGCGACGGCCCGATCACCCTGGTCGTCGACGTTTTCGGCGACCAGGGCTTCGGCTACGAAGAGCTGTACAAGCAGTACGAAGCGGAGCACACGAACGTCAAGATCCAGGAGCGGGGCAAGGGCCTCAACCTCGGTGACTACAACACCCGCCTGACCCAGCAGATCACCGCCGGGTCGGGTGCCGGCGACGTGGTGGCCCTGGAAGAGGGCACGATCGTCCAGTTCTACGCCCAGGCCGACAAGTTCGTGAACCTGGCCGACCACGGCGCGAACGACCTCAAGGGCAACTTCCTGCCGTGGAAGTGGGAGCAGGGCACCACCCCCGACGGCAAGGTGCTGGGCCTCGGCACCGACGTCGGCTCGATGGCGCTGTGCTACCGCAGCGACCTGTTCAAGGCCGCCGGGCTGCCCACCGACCGCGAGCAGGTCGGCGCGCTCTGGCCGACCTGGGACCAGTTCATCGCCACCGGCCAGAAGTTCGCCGCCGCCGACAAGAAGCACAAGTTCGTCGACTCGGCGACCAACTTCTTCAACGTGGTGCTGATGCAGACGGCGGGCCAGGGCACCGGCTACACCTACTACGACAAGAGCAACAAGCTGGTCATCGACCAGAACCCGGACGTGCAGACCGCGTACCAGCTCACCACCAAGATGATCGCCGCCGGGCTGTCGAACAACCTGCAGTCCTTCTCCAACGAGTGGAACGGCGGCTTCAAGAACGGCACCTTCGCCACCATCGCCTGCCCCGCCTGGATGACCGGTGTCATCAAGGGTCAGGCCGGTGAGGCGGCGGCCGGTAAGTGGGACATCGCCAAGGCCCCCGGCTCGGGCGGCAACTGGGGCGGTTCCTTCCTGGGCGTGCCGAAGGCCAGCAAGCACCAGAAGGAGGCCGCGGAGCTGGTCAAGTTCCTGACCAGCGCCAAGGGCCAGATCGGCGCGTACAAGGCGGTCGGCAACCTGCCGTCGAACCCGCAGGCGCTCACCGACCCGGCGGTGGCCGACTCGACCAACGAGTACTTCACCAAGGCCCCGGTCGGCAAGATCTTCGCCGCCGGCGCCAGCGAGCTGAAGCCGGTCTACCTCGGCCCGAAGAACAACGCGGTCCGCACCGCCGTGGAGAACACGCTGCGCGCCGTGGAGCAGGGCAAGTCGGCCGACGAGCAGTGGCAGGCGGCCCTGAAGAACGGTGCGGCCGCCGGTAAGTGACCGGTTGAGCCGCCCGCGGGTGGCGTCGGCAGCCCCACGCTGCCGGCGCCACCCGCGGTGCCCGCAGAGCCCGGTGTCGCCCGTGTGCGGGTGGCGCCGGCCGAGGAGAAGGACCCCCCATGAGCCTCGACCTGCACGCCGTGGCGCCGCCTGAGCCCGGACCGCCGCGCGCTGCCCGCCACACTCGCCGCCGCGCCACCTCACTGACGCGGCTGGACCTGAAGTACTCGCCGTACCTGTACGTCCTGCCGTTCTTCCTGATCTTCGCCGTGTTCAGCGCGTACCCGATCGGATACACGGTCTGGATCGCGCTGACCGACCGGTCGCCGCTGAACTCGACGATCTCCTTCGTCGGGATGGACAACTTCGTCGAACTGATCACCGAGGATCCGCAGTTCTGGAACGCGGTGGTGAACACGTTCGGCATGTTCCTGCTCTCCACCGTGCCCCAGCTGCTGCTGGCGCTGATGCTGGCCAACGCGCTGAACCGGCGGCTGCGTGCGCAGACGTTCTTCCGGATGGCCATCGCGATGCCGATCATCACCTCGACCGCGGTGGTCGCGCTGATCTTCTCGATGATCTACGCCAGGGAGTTCGGCCTGGTCAACTGGTTGCTCGACAGCGTGGGCCTGGACCCGATCGACTGGCGGGCGAACCGCTTCGCCTCCTGGTTCGCCATCTCCACGATGGTCGACTGGCGCTGGATCGGCTACAACGCGCTCATCTACCTGGCCGCCATGCAGTCGATCAGCAAGGACATGTACGAGGCGGCGGCGCTGGACGGCGCGTCCCGGCGACGCCAGTTCTGGTCGATCACCGTTCCGCAGCTACGCCCCACGATCATCTTCACACTGATCATCTCGACCATCGGCGGCCTCCAGCTCTTCACCGAGCCCCTGCTGTTCACCAGCGGCTCGGGCGGTCTCTCCGGCGGTTCGGAGGGGCAGTTCCAGACCATCACGATGTACCTGCTCGACGTCATGAACCAGCGCTTCCGGTGGGGCTACGCCGGGGCGGTCGCGCTCGTGCTCTTCGTGCTCATCGCGTTGATGTCGACGGTCAACTACCTGCTGGCCCGCCGCATCAGCTCCGACAAGTGAGGTGACGAGATGACGACCACCACCGTCCGGCCGCCGATCCAGCCCACCGCCCCGCCACGCGCCACCCACCGGGCCGAGGGCCTCTGGAAGGCCAGCCCGCTGACCTGGATCGGCCTGGTCCTGGGCGTGATCCTGTCGCTGTTCCCGTTCTACTGGATGATCGTGATCGCCAGCCGGACGAACGACGCGGCCAACTCCTGGCCGCCGCCGTTCCTGCCCGGCGGCAAGCTCGGCGAGAACATCGAGCGGGTGCTCGCCAACGGCGACGCCAACATCGTCAAGGGGCTGATGAACTCGTTCCTGGTCTCCGGGACGATCACCGTGGCGACGGTGTTCTTCGGCTCGCTCGCCGGCTTCGCGTTCGCCAAGCTGCGGTTCCGGGGCAAGAACGCGCTGCTGCTGATCATCCTCGCGTCGATGATGGTCCCGATCCAGCTCGGCGTGCTGCCGCTGTACATCCTGATGGCGAAGCTCGAATGGCTGAACACCATGCCCTCGGTGACCGTGCCGTTCCTCATCGGCGGCTTCGGGATCTTCATGATGCGCCAGTACGCCGAGCAGGCGGTGCCGAACGAGCTGATCGAGGCCGCCCGGGTGGACGGCTGCTCCACGTGGAAGGTGTACTGGCACGTGGTGATGCCCGCGTTGCGTCCGGCCGCCGCCGTACTGGGCCTGCTGACCTTCATGGAGCAGTGGAACCAGTTCTTCTGGCCCTTCGTGGTGCTGGCCGACCCGTCCAACCCCACCGTCCAGATCTCGTTGCGTAGCCTGAATACGGCGTACTTCGCCGACAACTCGCAGATCTTCGCCGGTACGTTGATCGCGACCCTGCCCCTGTTCATCGTGTTCGTTCTGTTCGGCCGCCAGATCATCGGCGGCATCATGGAAGGCGCCGTCAAGTCGTGAGCAACCCAGTAAGCCCGCCCGCCGTCGGCGTCCTCGACGCGGGCCCGGCCGTGACCTTCCCGCCCGGCTTCCTGTGGGGTGCGGCCACCGCCGCCTACCAGATCGAGGGAGCCGCGGCGGAGGGTGGCCGCGCCCCGTCGATCTGGGACACCTTCAGCCACACCGAGGGTCGGACGGTGGGCGGGCACACCGGCGACGTCGCCTGCGACCACTACCACCGGATGCCCGACGACGTGCGGCTGATGGCCGAGCTGGGGCTGCGTTCGTACCGGTTCTCGGTGAGCTGGCCGCGGGTGCAGCCGGGCGGCACGGGCGGGGCCAACCAGGAGGGCATGGACTTCTACCGCCGGTTGGTCGACGAACTGCTCAGCCACGGCATCGAGCCCTGGCTGACGCTCTACCACTGGGATCTGCCGCAGCCGTTGGAGGACGCCGGCGGCTGGCCGGCCCGGGACACCGCCGGCCGTTTCGCCGAGTACACCCAGTTGGTCGCCGACGCGCTCGGCGACCGGGTGAAGTACTTCACCACGCTCAACGAGCCGTGGTGCTCGGCGTTCCTCGGCTACGGCTCCGGCGTGCACGCGCCGGGCCGCAGCAACGGCGCGGACGCGGTCCGGGCGGGGCACCACCTGATGCTCGGGCACGGCCTGGCCGTGCAGGCGCTGCGGGCGTCCCGTCCGCAGGTGCAGGCCGGCATCACGGTCAACCTCTACCCGGTCACCCCGGCCACCGGCTCGGCGGCGGACGTCGACGCGGCCCGCCGCATCGACGCGCTCGCCAACCGGTTCTTCCTCGACCCGGTGCTGCGCGGGGCCTACCCGGCGGACCTCGTCGCCGACCTGCGCGAGGTCACCGACCTCGGGCACGTCCGCGACGGGGACCTGGCGACCATCTCCACCCCGCTGGACATGGTCGGCGTCAACTACTACAGCCGGCACGTGGTCGCCGCGCCGGTCGAGGGCGCGGAGCCGGAGCCGTACTGGCGGGCGCCGTCCTGCTGGCCGGGCAGCGAGGACGTGCGGTTCGTCACCCGCGGCGTCCCGGTGACCGACATGGGCTGGGAGATCGACGCCCCCGGCCTGGTGGAGACGCTGGAGCGGGTCCACCAGGAATACACCGACCTGCCGCTCTACGTCACCGAGAACGGTTCGGCGTTCGTCGACGCGCTCGCCGACGGCCGGGTCGACGACCCGGACCGGCTGGCCTACTTCGCCGCGCACCTGCGCGCGGCGCACGCCGCGATCGAGGCCGGGGTGCCGCTGAAGGGCTACTTCGCCTGGTCGCTGCTGGACAACTTCGAGTGGGCCTGGGGCTACACGAAGCGGTTCGGGATGGTCTATGTCGACTACGACAGCCAGGCCCGGATCGCGAAGTCCAGCGCCAGGTGGTACGCCGACGTGATCCGACGCAACGGCCTGCCCGCACAATAAGCTGGGCGCCAGCCAGTAACGGGCGGCCTCGGCGCCGACGCCTCAACCGGCGCCGAGGCCCGCCCGACCGTCGGAGGAGCACAGACGATGACAACCCAGCGCACCCGCTCGCTCGGGCGCCCGACCCTTGACGCGGTCGCGGCCCGCGCCGGCGTCGGGCGCGGCACGGTGTCCCGCGTGGTCAACGGGTCGCCGCAGGTCAGCCCGGAGGCCCGGGCCGCGGTCCAGCAGGCCATCGCCGAGCTGGGTTACGTGCCCAACCGTGCCGCGCGTGCGCTGGTCACCCAGCGGACCGACTCGGTGGCCCTGGTCGTCTCCGAGTCGGGGGAGCGGGTCTTCACCGAGCCGTTCTTCGCGGCGATCGTCCGGGGCGTCAGCTCCGGGCTGCTGGAGACGCCGATGCAGCTCTGGTTGGCCATGGTGCAGTCGCCGATCGAGCGGGAGCGGGTCGAGCACCACCTGACCAACCAGCACGTGGATGGCGTACTGCTGCTGTCCCTGCACGACGCCGACCCGCTGCCCACGCTGCTGGAGGAGCGCGGCCTGCCGACGGTGCTCGGCGGCCGGCCGGCCCGGATGCTGCACCCGAACGCCCAGCCGGCGTGGTTCGTCGACGTGGACAACGTCGGCGGCGCGCGGCAGGCGGTGGAGCACCTGTTCCACCAGGGGCGGGAGCGGGTGGCCACCATCGCCGGCCCGCAGGACATGGGCGCCGGCCTGGCCCGGCTCTCCGGCTACCGGGAGGCGGTGCGCGCCGCCGGTGGCCGGGTCGACCCGGGCCTGATCGCGTACGGGGACTTCAGCGAGGGCAGCGGCACGGCCGCGATGCGCCGGCTGTTGGAGGCTTGCCCGCACCTGGACGCGGTCTTCGTCGCCTCGGACCTGATGGCCTTCGGCGCGTTGCGCGCGCTGCGCGAGGCGGGCCGTCGGGTGCCCGAGGACGTGGCGGTGGTCGGCTTCGACGACGCCCCGATCGCGCGGCAGGCCGAGCCGCTCCTGACCACCGTGTTCCAGCCGGTGGAGGAGATGGGCCGCAAGATGGCCCAGATGCTCGTGGCCCGCATCCGCGGCGACGAGGTTCCGTCGCCGCAGGTCGTGCTGGACACCAAGCTCATCCACCGCACCTCCGCCTGACCCGCCCGACGCCGGACGGGCGGCGGTGGTGGTCAGGACCAGCGGCGGAGTTCCCGGCGGGCCAGGGACGCGCGGTGCACCTCGTCGGGTCCGTCGGCCAGGCGCAGGGTGCGGGCGCTGGCCCACAGTTGGGCCAGCGGGCTGTCCTGGCTGACACCGGCCCCGCCGTACCCCTGGATCGCCTTGTCGATCACCCACTCGGCCATCGACGGCGTGATGATCTTGATCGCCTGGATCTCGGTGTGCGCCCCCTTGTTGCCGACGGTGTCCATCAGCCACGCGGTCTTGAGCACCAGCAACCGGGCCTGCTCGATACGCACCCGCGACTCGGCGATCCACTCCCGCACCACCCCCTGCTCGGCGAGCGGGCGGCCGAACGCCACCCGGTCCAGGGCCCGCCGGCAGAGCAGCTCCAACGCCCGCTCGGCCATCCCGATCAGGCGCATGCAGTGGTGGATCCGGCCGGGGCCGAGCCGGGCCTGGGCGATGGCGAAACCGGTGCCCTCGGCGCCGACCAGGTTCTCCACCGGCACCCGTACGTCGGTGAAGTCGATCTCGGCGTGCCCGCCGTGCGAGGCGTCGCTGTAGCCGAAGACGGTCATCCCGCGCCGCACCGTCACCCCGGGGGTGTCCCGGGGGACGAGGATCATGCTCTGCTGACGGTGCCGGTCGGCGTCCGGGTCGGTCTTGCCCATCACGATGAAGATCTCGCAGCGCGGGTCCATCGCGCCGGACGACCACCACTTGCGGCCGTTGACCACGTAGTGGTCGCCGTCGCGGGTGATCCGGGTGGCGATGTTCGTCGCGTCGGAGGAGGCGACCTCCGGCTCGGTCATGCAGAACGCGGACCGGATCTCGCCCTCCAGCAGCGGCGCCAGCCAGCGCTCCCGCTGCGCCTCGGAGCCGAACTCGGCCAGCAGCTCCATGTTGCCGGTGTCCGGCGCGGCGCAGTTGAGCGCCTCCGGCGCCAGGTGCGGGCTGCGCCCGGTCAGCTCGGCCAGCGGCGCGTACTGCAGGTTGGTCAGCCCGGCGCCGTAGCGGGCGTCGGGCAGGAACAGGTTCCACAGGCCGCGTTCGCGGGCCTGCGCCTTCAACTCGGCCATCACCGGCGGGCGGGCCCACGGGTCACCGGCGGCGAGCACCTGCTCGTGGTGCACCGGCTCGGCCGGGTGGATGCACTCGGTGAGGAACGCCTCCAGGCGTTGCCGCAGCTCGACCGTCCGGTCGTCGTACGCGAAATCCATCACTTCTCCCTCACCGCGTGCCGGCCGTACGCGACCAGCGGCGCCACCATGTCGCCGATCCGGTCGAAACCTTCGCCCAGCGTCTGACCGAGCGTGTGCCGGTAGTGGATGCCCTCGCAGATGACCGCGAGCTTGAAACAGCCGAGCGCCACGTGCCAGTGCAGCGGGCCGACGTCGACGTCGCTGCGGCCGGCGTACCGCTCGATCAGCTCGGCGCCGGTGGGGAACCCGGCCCGCGGACCGATGCCGTCGGCCACCGGGTTGCCCTCGCTGTCGCCCAGCACGTCCCAGTAGGTCAGCAGCAGGCCCAGGTCGGCGAGCGGGTCGCCGAGCGTGGCCATCTCCCAGTCGAGCACGGCGCGTACCGCTACCGGGTCGACCGTGGCGAGCAGGTTGTCCAGCCGGTAGTCGCCGTGCACGATCCGGCCCGCGTTCGCCCCCTCCGGCACGCTGCCGGCCAACGCGTCGCGCAGCTCGTCGATGCCGGGCAGCGGTCGGCTGCGGGACCGGTCGAGCTGGCCGCCCCAGCGGCGTACCTGCCGGGCCAGGTAGCCCTCGGGACGGCCGAAGTCGGCCAGCCCGACCTCGGCCGGCTCGACCCGGTGCAGCGTGGCGAGCGTGTCCATCATGGCCAGGGCGAGGTCGCGCCGCTGGTCGGCGGTGAGCGCGTCGGTCTGCTCCCGCCGTCGGTAGACCTCGCCGTCGACCTTGGCCATCAGGTAGAACGGCGCGCCGATCACGCTCTCGTCGGCGCACAGCAGCAGCGCCTCGGGGACCGGCACGCCGGTGGGCGCGAGCGCCGAGATCACCCGGTGTTCCCGGGTCATGTCGTGCGCGGTGGCCAGCACGTGCCCGAGCGGCGGCCGGCGCAGCACCACCTCACGGTCGCCGGCCCGCAGCAGGTAGGTGAGGTTGGACTTGCCGCCGGCGATGAGCCGCGCCGACAGCGGCCCGGCCAGGTCCGGCCGGTGGACGGCGAGGTGGGCGGCGAGCCGATCCAGGTCGAGCCCGCGTGGGGCCGAGCCGGTCGGTGGCCGGGCGGGGTCGGCGGCCGGATCGGTCATCCGATTAGTTGATGGCAGCTCAGCCTTGCTGTCAAGGTCGGATTTTTCCGCCGGGACATGCCACTGCAACAGGGGCGAAATGGTCAGCCGGCAGGCTGGTGCCCAGCCTGCCGGCCGCTTCGGCGGGCCCGCCGAGCGGAGGGATTCAGACATGCTGCTCAGAGTTCGGGTGACCCTGCCGGACCGGCCGGGCACGCTCGGCCAGGTGGCCCGGACGCTCGGCGTCTCCGGCGCGGACATCGTGCAGGTGGTGGTCCTGGAACGCCTCGGCGGGCGAGCGGTCGACGACTTCACCGTGGTGTGGCCCGGTGCGGCACGGGTGGAGCGGCTGCTCGCCGGCCTCGCCGCGATCCCCGGCGTGCGGGTGGACGGCGTGTGGCGGGCGATCGGCGCGCCGACCACCACCGGCCAGGACGCGGAACTGCTGGCCCAGGTGGCGGCCAACCCGGCCGACGGGATGGCGACGCTCGTCGACGCCGCGCCCGGCCTGCTCGCCGCCGACTGGGCGGTGGCCGCGGTCGTGCCGGTGGACTGGGCGGCCCGCAGCGGCGAGGCCGGCGCGGCGACGATCGGGCACGCGAGCTGGCGGACGCCGACGCCGTCCCGGCTGCCCGAGGTGACGCCGTTGCGCGCCCGCGCCATGACCGTCCCGGACGGGCACCACTACGCGGTGGCGCCGTTCGGCCGGGCCGGCCTGGTCCTTGTGGTCGCCCGCGACCACAGCGAGCCGCTCACCGCGGCGGGGTTCCACGCCACCGAGGTGGACCGGCTCGCCCAACTGGTCCGCGCCAGCGCGGTGATCCTCGGCGACCGGCTGGACCTGGTGGGCAGGCCCCCGGTGACCAGCGTCACCTGACCGGACGGTCGGCTTCACCCGGGGGCAACGGGCCCGCAACAGGCAGCCGGCATGGTCGGTGGTGAGGAAGGGAGACAACCATGGCGCTGTGGCGAATCCGAGCCACCGTGGACGACCGGCCGGGTTACCTGTCGGTGCTCACGGCGAGCCTCGCGTTGCGCGGGGTCAACATCCTCAGCGTGCAGGTGCACACCACCGAGGTCGGTGCGGTCGACGACTTCCTGGTCGACGCGCCCGAGCAGGTGACCGAGGCGGAGCTGCGGGCCGCCGTGGAGCGGGGGCGGGGCCGGGACTGCTGGGTCGCGCGCAGCGGCGCCCGGGGGCTGGCCGACGAGCCGACCCGGCTGCTCGGTCTGGCCGGGCGGCTGGTTCGGGACCCGGAGTCCACCGGGGCGGCGCTGCGAACGCTGCTCAACGCCGACACGGTGACCTGGCGTCCCACGCCGACGACCGGATCCGGCGGGGTGGGCGGCGCGACGATGCTGCTCGCCGACCCGGCCGGCGGGGGCTACGAGCTGTGCCGCCGGGAGCCCAGCTTCACCCCGGCCGAGTACGCCCGGGCGCAGGCACTTGTCGAGCTGGCCGCGACGTTGACCAGCCGGGACACCGAGCGGCTCACCCTGGTGCTGCCGGACGCCGCGGAGGTGTCGGTGCGCCCGGCCACCGCGGACGACGTTCCCGGCGTACGCGAACTGCACGCCGGCTGCTCGGCGCGGACCCGGCAGCGGCGTTATCTGAGCGGGGCGGCGGACCCGTCGCCGACCCGGCTGCGCAGGCTGCTGGAGCCGGCCCGGGGCACGACGCTGCTCGCCACCGCGGGCCCCGACGGGGCGGCGGAGTCGGTCGTGGCGATGGCCAACCTGCTCGGCGAGGGCGACGAGGCCGAGGTGGCGCTGCTGGTGCGCGACGACTGGCAGCGCCGGGGCCTCGGCACGGCGCTGCTGCGCCGCCTGCTCGGGTACGCCGACCGGGCCGGGTACGCGGCGGCGCTGTTGCACGTGCAGAGCGAGAACACCCCGATGTTGCGGACGCTGCGGCGGCTGGACCGGCCGACCGTGGTGGACCGGGACGGCGGGGTGCTGACCGTGACCGTGCCGCTGGTCCGGCGCGCGGCGCCCGACGGCGGCGCGCCGGCGCGACGGGCGGTGCCGGCGCAGCGGTCGACAGTGAGCTGACGGCCGTCCGGCCGGTTCCCGGCCACCGGGTCGCAACGGCGCGACCCGGTGGGCGGGACCGTCCGGCGGTCGCAACCGGCGCGGTCACGCGCCACCCGGACCGACCTCCGATGCGGGGGACGGTGACACGGCGGGGCCCCCGGTGCGGGGGCCCCGTTCGTGTGCCCGGGGTCGTCAGGTGGCCGGGTAGCTGCTGTAGTCGGGGAAGTTGCCGTAGAGGCGGCCGTCGCCGCCCACGGTCACCGCCTGCACCAGCAGGTCACCGCCGACGAACGCGCCCTTCCAGGACGCGCCCCGGCCGCCGAACGGCTCGTCCCGGTCGCCCCGGGAGCGGGGCTTGTTGATGCCCACCTTGAACGCCTGCAGGTCCACCGCAAGCTTCCCGGCGAACTCCTCGTCGTCGCAGGCCAGCGACGCGACGAGCGCGCCGTTGGAGGCGTTCATCTGGGCCAGCAGCTCGTCGGTGGTGTCCACCACCACGATGGTGTCGACCGGGCCGAACGGTTCGGCGTGCATCAGGCGGGACCGGCCGGGCGGGGCGAGCAGCACGGCGGGCGCGACGTACGCGGAGGTGTCCTGTCCGTCGAGGAACGGCGCGCCGTCGAGCTTGCCCCGGTGCAGCGGCACGGCGCCGCCGCGTACCGCCTCGTCGACCTTGCGGCGCAGCTCGTCGGCCTTGGCCGCGCTGATCAGCGGGCCGAAGTCGAGCTCCGGCAGCGGGTCGCCGGCCGACCAGTCGTCGTCGACCGCCAGCGGGTGGCCGAACCGGATCGAGCGGACCACCGGCAGGTACATGTCGAGGAACTCGTCGACCAGGTCGCGCTGGACCACGAACCGGGGGTAGGCGGTGCAGCGCTGCTTGCCGTACTCGAAGCCCTTGCGCAGGTGCGCGGCCAGCGAGTTCCACTGGGAGAAGTTCCAGATCCCCCAGGCGTTCAGCCCTTCCTGCTCGATGAAGTGCCGCTTGTCGCAGTCGAGCAGCGCGGCGGCGACCTTGCCGCCGTTGGAGCGTCCGCCGACGAACGCCACCGCGCCGATCTCCGGCGCGCGGACCAGCACCTCGGACAGCTCCTCGCCGCCGCCGGAGAGCAGGGTGGCGGGCAGCCCGGCCCGGCGCATCAACGCGTGCGCGACGGTGAGGCAGACCGCGCCGCCCTGGGACGGGGTCTTGGCGATCACCGCGTTGCCGGCTAGCAACTGCACCAGTTCGGCGTGCACCAGCACGCTCATCGGGTAGTTCCAGGAGGCGATGTTGCTGACCGGGCCGGGCAGGGGTTCGCGGCCGTCGGCGAGCATCCGCTCGATCTCCCGCACGTACCAGCGCACGCCGTCCAGCGCCCGGTCCACGTCGGCGCAGGCCAGCCGCCACGGCTTGCCGATCTCCCAGACCAGCAGCAGGGCGAGCAGGTCCCGGTGCGCGGTGAGCGCGTCGAGCGCGTCGGTGACCCGGGCGGTGCGCTCGGCCAGCGGGGTCTGCGCCCACTCGCGGTGCGCGACGGCGGCGTGGGCGACGGCGTCGCGTGCCGCCTCGGCGTCGAGGCGGGCCAGGTTGATCAGCACGGTGTTGTCGACCGGGGTGCGCACCGGCGTCGGCGTGCCGAGCGCGCGCCACTCGCCCCGGACGAGATTGTGGAGCGTGGGGGCGCTGTCGGGTGTGGTGTCGAATGCCTCGGGCGTGGCGGCCACTGCCCGGGCGAGCGTGTCGGACCAGGAGGTGCCGTCGGCGAGTCGTCGAGCCATCGCGTTCTCCTCAGGGTTGTCCGGGGAGCGGCGGCGTCGATGACGCCGCTGAATGTGGCGACTGTCCCGTGCCGGTCGCGCGGCGGGCAACAGTACGTTCGTATGTCAGGATGCGAGAACGCCGGCGGCGGTGCTCGGCGGCGTCGGTCCTCCCGGCCGGACCGGCGCTGAGCTGGCGAGATCGCAGAATTACATTGACGCCTATCGATAAAGTGACATTTCTCCGGCAGCCACGGCGGCGCATTTCCCGGCGTTCGTAGGGGTGGCCGGCGGAGGGCGGTCGGGCCGGCGCGCGATTGCTGGGATCGACGGCGGTGGACGCCACGCGGGGTGGGGGGCATGGGCCGCAGTGAGCGCTTCGGCGCGGAGCGTCGGGCCACCGTGCCGCGCCGGCGGTGGCCGCGCCGGCTGCTGCCGTACGCGATCCTGGTGGCCGTCGCCGCGGCGGCCTTCGTGCTGCGCCAGCACGACCGCGCCCCGTTCGACGGCGTGCGTACGCGTCAAGCGACTGGGCGAAGTCGCTGCCGGAGATCCTCGACCGGTTCCACGTGCGGCTGCCCGAGTGCGCCGGGGCTGACCTGCGCTACTGGTACGGCGACTACCTCGACGACGTCTTCTACCTGACGTTCCGGGCCGACGCCGCATGCGTGGACGCGTTCCGCGACGCCAACGGGCCCACCCGGGTGGTGCCGCTGCCGACGACGACCCGGGACGACTCCGGCGCCACCCGGCAGGTCTACCTGCGCGGCGTCGAGTTCTGACCCGGCGCGCGGCGGCCGTCTTCCCAACCGGCGGTCACGAGATTACATTGTCGACTATCCATGGGAGCGCTCCCGCGCCTCCTGGTCCACCCCACCACCACCGCCGCAGGGTGGCCCGGCCGCACCATCCCCGTCGGGTCGGGCCGCCCTGCGGCATCCCGTCCTCCACAGGAGCTCGCCATGCCCCGACCGACCCCGCCACCGCGCGGTGGCCCGTCCCGTCGGCTGCTCGCCGCCGGCGCCGCCCTGGTGGCCGCGCTGGCCGTGACCGTGCCAAACCCGGCCGCGGCCGCGCCGGCCACCACCGCCGCGGACTCCGCCGCGACCGCCGGGGCGCAGGCCGCGCCGGCGTTCAACTACGCCGAGGCGTTGCAGAAGTCGCTGTTCTTCTACGAGGCCCAGCAGTCCGGCAAGAAGCCGGCCTGGAACCGGGTGTCCTGGCGCGGCGACTCGGCGCTGACCGACGGTGCCGACGCCGGCCTCGACCTCGCCGGCGGCTGGTACGACGCCGGCGACCACGTCAAGTTCGGCTTTCCGATGGCGTTCAGCGCCACCATGATGGCCTGGGGAGCGGTCGAGTACCGCGACGGCTACGTCGCCTCCGGCCAGCTCACCCACCTGCTGAACAACCTGCGTTTCGTCAACGACTACTTCGTCAAGGCGCACCCCGCGCCGAACGTCCTCTACGGGCAGGTCGGCAAGGGCGACGACGACCACAAGTGGTGGGGTCCGGCCGAGGTGATGCCGATGGCGCGGCCCGCGTACAAGATCGATGCGAGCTGCGGCGGCGCGGACCTGGCGGGGGAGACGGCGGCCGCGATGGCCGCCTCGTCCATGGTGTTCCGCCCCACCGACGCGACCTACGCGGACAAGCTGCTCGGCCACGCCAAGCAGCTCTACACGTTCGCCGACACGGTGCGCAAGAACTACCACGAGTGCATCACCGACGCGACGAGCTTCTACAAGTCGTGGAGCGGCTATCAGGACGAGCTGGTCTGGGGCGCGATCTGGCTCTACCGGGCCACCGGCGACGCCACCTACCTGGCCAAGGCGGAGAGCGAGTACGACAAGCTCGGCACCGAGCCGCAGTCCACCACCCGCTCCTACAAGTGGACGATCGCCTGGGACAACAAGCAGTTCGGCGCGTACGTGCTGCTGGCCAACCTGACCGGCAAGCAGAAGTACGCCGACGACGCGAACCGCTGGCTGGACTACTGGACCGTCGGTGTCAACGGGCAGCGGGTGCCGTACTCGCCCGGCGGGATGGCCGTGCTCGACTCGTGGGGCGCGCTGCGCTACGCCGCCAACACCGCGTTCGCCGCGCTTGTCTACAGCGACAAGACCACCGACACCACCCGCAAGGCCCGCTACCACGACTTCGCCGTCCGGCAGGTCAACTACGCCCTCGGTGACAACCCGCGCAGCTCCAGCTACATGATCGGCTTCGGCGCCAACCCGCCGCGCAACCCGCACCACCGCACCGCGCACGGCTCCTGGTGGGACAGCCAGACCGTGCCCACCGAGACCCGGCACGTGCTCTACGGCGCGCTGGTCGGCGGCCCGTCCTCGGCCAACGACGCGTACACCGACAGCCGGTCGGACTACGTGATGAACGAGGTGGCCACCGACTACAACGCCGGCTTCACCTCCGCGCTGGCCCGCCTGACCGGCGAGTACGGCGGCAGCCCGCGCGCCGGCTTCCCGACCGCGGAGACGCCCGACCTGGACGAGTTGACCGTGGAGACCACGGTGATGCAGGCCGAGCCGCGCGCCACCGGGCTGAAGGCGGTCGTCTACAACAGGTCGGCGTTCCCGGCCCGCGCGCTGACCACCGGTAAGTTCCGGTACTACTTCCGCCCCGACGGCACCGGACCGGTCACCGTCACCCCCGGCTACACCCAGGGTTGCCCGTCGCCGTCGACGGCGAAGCAGTTCTCCGGGGACATCTGGTACGTCGAGGTCGACTGCACCGGCTACACCATCGCGCCGGCCGGGCAGTCGCAGCACCGGATGGAGGTCCAGTTCAAGATCGGGGTGCCGGAGGGCGGCACCTGGGATCCGACGAACGACCCGTCGTACCAGGCCACCGCCGGGCCGAACCGCACGGTGCCGCTCTACTCCGGTGGGGTGCGGGTCTGGGGCGAGGAGCCCGGACCGGCCACCCCGGACACCACCGCACCGACGGCGCCCGGCACGCCCGTCGCGTCCGCCGTCACGTCGAGCGGGCTCACGCTGACCTGGGCCGCGTCCACCGACACCGGCGGCAGCGGCCTGGCCGGCTACGAGATCGCCCAGTCGCAGACGGGCAGCGACGCGCTGGTGCTGCGTACCGCCACCACGAACACGCTCGCGGTGACCGGGCTGCTGCCGGAGCGGACGTACCAGTTCACCGTCCGGGCCCTCGACGGTGCGGGCAACCGGTCCGCGTCGTCGGCCGCCGCCAGCGTCACCACGCCGGCCGGCCCGGCGCCGGACACCACGCCGCCAACCGCGCCGGGCACGCCCACCGCCTCGGCGATCGGCCCGACCGGGCTGACCCTCACCTGGGGTCCGGCCACCGACGCGGTCGGGGTCACCGGCTACCGGGTCTACCGGGGCGGCACCGTCCTGGTCGGCTCGGCCACCGGCACCACGCTCGCGGTGACCGGCCTGACCGCCTCCACCACGTACACGTTCACGGTGGTCGCGGTGGACGCGGCCGGCAACGTCTCGCCTGCCTCGTCCGGCGTCACGGTGACCACCACGGCCCCGCCGACCGGTGGCGGCTGCGCGGTGACGTGGACGGCGAACACCTGGGACACCGGGTTCACCGCCACCGTGACCGTCACCAACACCGGCACCACGGCGATCAACGGCTGGACGCTGGCGTTCACCTTCGGCAACGCCGGGCAGAAGGTCGGGCAGGCCTGGTCGGCGAACGTGACCCAGACCGGTACCGCGGTGACCGCGTCGAACCTGTCCTACAACGGGCCGTTGGCACCGGGTGCGTCGACGAGCTTCGGCTTCAACGGCACCCACACCGGCGCCAACCCGAGGCCGACGGGCTTCACGCTCAACGGGGCCGCCTGCACCGTCGCCTGACGTCGACGCGGGGTGGCGTGGCCGGTCGCCTCGGTGCGGCACCGGCCACGCCACCCCGCGCCCCGGGCGACCAGAACATTTCCGAAACTTTTCCGAAACTCGTTGTCCTGGCCGGTGCGTGATGCAAGCATCGACCCAATTAGATATTCCACCGAGACGTCCGGTCGTTCCCGCCTCAGACGGCCTGGGTGTTGGTCAGTAAGGAGGCCAAGATGGCAATGAGCCCATCCGTTCCTCGCGGCGGGAGTCGGCGACGCCGATCACCCGCCGTGCGAGCGCTGCTCGCCGGCGCGGTCAGCGTCGTGACCGTGGCCGCCGTCGCGGTCATCATGCCGTCGGCG
This sequence comes from Micromonospora sp. DT31, assembly GCF_049841795.1. NCBI lineage: Bacteria > Bacillati > Actinomycetota > Actinomycetes > Micromonosporales > Micromonosporaceae > Micromonospora > Micromonospora sp. DT31. Next base: position 101,634 of record NZ_JBNCKZ010000015.1, read on the forward strand.
AACGCCGCGGCGGCCACGCTGGGCGCCGCCGCGGCGCAGTCCGGTCGGTACTTCGGCACCGCCATCGCGGCGGGTCGGTTGAACGACTCGACGTACAGCACGATCGCCGGGCGTGAGTTCAACATGATCACGGCTGAGAACGAGATGAAGCCGGATGCCACGCAGCCGAACCAGGGTCAGTTCAACTTCTCCGCCGGGGATCAGATCTACAACTGGGCGACCAGTCGTGGTTTGCAGGTCCGTGGGCACACCCTGGCGTGGCACGCGCAGCAGCCGGGCTGGATGATGAACATGCGGGGCAGCACGTTGCGTAACGCGATGATCAGTCACATCAACGGGGTGATGGCCCACTACAAGGGCAAGCTCGCGGCGTGGGACGTGGTCAACGAGGCGTTCAACGAGGACGGCAGTCGTCGTTCGTCGAACCTGCAGGGCACGGGTAACGACTGGATCGAGGTGGCGTTCCGTACCGCGCGGGCGGCTGATCCGTCGACGAAGTTGTGTTACAACGACTACAACATCGAGAACTGGTCGTACGGCAAGACGCAGGGCGTCTACCGGATGATCCAGGACTTCAAGTCCCGCGGGGTGCCGATCGACTGCGTGGGGTTGCAGACCCACTTCACCGGCGGCAGTTCGCTGCCGAGCAACTTCCAGACCACGCTGTCCAGTTTTGCCGCGCTGGGTGTGGACGTGGCACTCACCGAGGTCGACGTCACGAACTCCTCCACCAGCCAGTACGCCGGGTTGACCCAGGCGTGTCTGAACGTGCCGCGGTGCATCGGCATCACGGTGTGGGGTGTGCGCGACAGCGACTCCTGGCGTTCCAACGAGAACCCGCTGCTGTTCGACGGCGGGGGCAACAAGAAGGCCGCGTACAACTCGGTCCTCAACGCGCTCAACGCCGCCGCCCCGACCGCGAGCCCGACCACGAGCCCGACCACGGCACCACCACCGAGCGGCGGCGCCGGCCAGATCGTCGGGGTGCAGTCGGGCCGGTGCGTCGACGTGCCCAACGCCACGCAGACCAACGGCACCCGGGTCCAGCTCTACGACTGCAACAACCAGTCCAACCAGCAGTGGACGTACACCACGAACAAGCAGTTGATGGTCTACGGCACCAAGTGCCTCGACGCGAACGGCGCGGCCACCGCGAACGGCACCGGAATCATCATCTGGGACTGCAACGGCCAGCCGAACCAGCAGTGGAACGTCAACTCCAACGGCACCATCAGCGGCGTGCAGTCCGGCCGCTGCCTGGACGTCTGGGGCACCGGCAACGGCCAGCAGATCCAGCTGTACGACTGCCACGGCCAGGCCAACCAGCAGTGGCGGACCAACTTCGGTGGCGGCACCACGCCGCCCCCGACCACGCCGCCGCCGACCACCACGCCGCCGCCGACCACCACGCCGCCGCCGGGCGGCTGCGCGCTCCCGTCGACCTACCGGTGGTCGTCGACAGGTGCGCTGGCGAACCCGCAGAACGGCTGGGTCTCGCTCAAGGACTTCACCAACGTGGTCTACAACGGCAAGCACCTCGTCTACGGGTCGAACGTCAACAGCAGCGGCTCGTACGGCTCGATGAACTTCAGCCTGTTCACGAACTGGTCCGACATGGCCTCGGCGCCCCAGACCGGAATGAGCCAGGGCACGGTGGCGCCCACGCTGCTGTACTTCGCCCCGAAGAACATCTGGGTGCTGGCGTACCAGTGGGGACCGACCTCGTTCAGCTACAAGACGTCGACCGACCCGACCAACGCCAACGGCTGGTCCTCGGCGCAGACGCTGTCCACCGCCACACTTCCCGACGCCCCGTACGGCGTGATCGACCAGACCCTCATCGGCGACGACCAGAACATGTACCTGTTCTTCGCCGGGGACAACGGCAAGATCTACCGCTCCAGCATGCCGTTGGGCAACTTCCCGGGCAGCTTCGGATCGAGCTACACGACGATCATGACCGACTCGACGAACAACCTGTTCGAGGGCGTCGAGGTCTACAAGGTGCAGGGCCAGAACCAGTACCTGATGATCGTCGAGGCGATCGGGAGCCAGGGACGTTACTTCCGGTCGTTCACGTCCACCAGCCTGAACGGCTCGTGGACCCCGCAGGCCGCCACCGAGAGCAACCCCTTCGCCGGCAAGGCCAACAGCGGTGCGACGTGGACCAACGACATCAGCCACGGTGACCTGGTCCGCAACAACCCCGACCAGACCAAGACCATCGACGCCTGCAACCTGCAGTTCCTGTACCAGGGCAAGAACCCCAGTGCCGGAGGCGACTACAACCTGCTGCCCTGGCGGCCGGGTGTGCTGACCCTCCAGCGCTAGGAACGGGGCGCGGCCGCGGCCGCACCCGTCCGCTGATCAACCCGGGCGTGCCCGGCACCCGTGCGGTGCCGGGCACGCCTTCCGGCCACCGGCGGCTGATCGCCGACGTGGCCGTGCTCGGTCGCGGGTGCCGGTGTCGCACCTCATGCCGGACGGTCGGTCAGCCCGCACCGGCCGGCCGGGGGGCGCCCGCCGCCTGCTCGCCGAGGACCTGGCCGGCTGACTCAGCCGGCCAGGTCCTCGGCGAGCAGGTCCATCAGGAGCGCGTCGTGCCAGCGCCCGTCCGCCCCCCGCTCGTAGCGGCGCATGATGCCCACCGGGCGGAACCCCACCTTCGCGTACGCCCGGATCGCCGCCGTGTTCGCCGCTGCCGGATCGATGGTGAACCGGTGGTGGCCGTACTCGTCGATCAGGTGCCGGACCAGCGTGCGGATCGCGTCCCCGCCCAGCCCGGCGCCGCGCACCTCCGGGGCGAGGAAGACGTCCAGGCTGGCATGGCGGTAGTCCGGGTCGGTCTCGGCGTACCACTGGATCGCGCCGACCAGCTTGCCGGCGTGCTCGATGGCGTAGACGGTCACCGCGTCGTCGGCCAGGTCGGCCCGGACCGACTCGGCCAGGTCGTCCCCGCCGCGCCACCAGCGGCGCACCTCGGGGGTGGCCCGGATCGCGGCCAGGGCCGGCACGTCGGCGTCGGTCACCTGTCGCAGCGTCACCGCACGCCCTCGCAGCATGCCTCAGCCTCGCAGTTCGCCGTGCTCGACGCAGACCGCCGACCAGCCGGTCGGTACGACCTGCACCTTCATCCGCCGCCGGCAGGACGCGCACCAGCGCGGTGGCTCCCACGCCCGGGCCGCCTCGCAGGCCGGGTGCGGCCCGGCCGCCACCGACTCCCCGCACCTGTCGCACCAGCGCGCCGCCACCCCGGGGAGGGCCGCGGCGGGGGAACGTTCGGTCACCGCCACCTCACAGGGTCGCCGAGAGCGCCTTCACCGGCATCTTCAGGTCCTCCAGCAGTGCCAGGTCGGCGTTCGCCGGCCGGCCGAGCGTGGTCAGGTAGTTGCCGACGATCACCGCGTTGATGCCACCGAGCAGGCCGTCGCGGGTGCCGAGGTCACCGAGGGTGAGTTCGCGCCCGCCCGCGTACCGCAGGATGGTGCGCGGCATGGCCAACCGGAACGCGGCGATGGCGCGCAGCGCGTCCTTGCCCTCGACCACCGGCCGGTCGCCCAGCGGGGTGCCGGGACGCGGGTTGAGGAAGTTCAGCGGCACCTCGTGCGGGTCCAGCGCGGCGAGCTGCGCGGCGAACTCGGCGCGCTGCTCCACCGTCTCGCCGAGGCCGAGGATGCCGCCGCAGCAGACCTCCATGCCGGACTCGCGAACCATCCGCAGCGTCTCCCAACGCTCCTCCCACGAGTGCGTGGTGACCACGTTCGGGAAGTAGGAGCGGCAGGTCTCCAGGTTGTGGTTGTAGCGGTGCACGCCCATCTCGACAAGCTCGTCGACCTGCTCCTGGGTGAGCATGCCCAGCGAGGCGGCGACCTGGATGTCGACCTCGGCGCGGATGGCGGCCACGCCCTCGCGCATCTGCTTCATCAGCCGGGCGTCCGGGCCGCGCACGGCGGCCACGATGCAGAACTCGGTCGCCCCGGTCGCCGCGGTCTGCTTCGCGGCCTCGACCAGCGCCGGAATGTCCAGCCAGACCGACCGGACCGGCGAGGTGAACAGGCCCGACTGGGAGCAGAAGTGGCAGTCCTCGGGGCAGCCGCCGGTCTTCAGCGACACGATGCCCTCGACCTCGACCTCCGGGCCGCACCAGCGCATCCGGACGTCGTGGGCGAGCTGGAGCGCGGCGGGCAGGTGCTCGTCGGGCAGGTTCAGCACCGCGAGGATGCCGGGCTCGTCGAGGCCGACGCCCTGCTCCAGCACCCGGGTCCGGGCCTGGTCGAGGATCTCTGGCATGGCTCGTAACCTAACAGGCCGCGGGCAGCGCGGGAACCGCCGTCGGCGGCGGCGAGCCGGTACCGCGCCACGCCGCAGCGGCCGGGACGGGTGGTAACTTCGCCCCGCGGAAGCGCCCGGCGGGACGAGGGTCCGGCGGGCGGCGGGTCGGCGGGAAAGGCGGCACGGTGGCGGACTGGCTGGCGGCCCTGGACCACCGCGCCGAACTGCGCGCCCGGGCGGGCCTGACCCGCGCGCTGCGCCCCCGGGGCGTCGACGACGCGGTCGTCGACCTGGCCGGCAACGACTATCTCGGCCTGGCCACCCACCCGGACGTCACCGCCGCCGCCGCGGCGGCGCTGTCCGCGTACGGGCTGGGCGCCACCGGGTCCCGTCTGGTGCGCGGCTCCACGGATGCACACCACGCGCTGGAGGACGACCTGGCCGACTGGCTCGGCGTGGACCGGGCGCTCGTCTTCTCCTCCGGCTACCTGGCCAACCTCGCCGCGGTCCGAGGGCTGGCGCAGCCGGACGCCCTGCTCGTCTCCGACGCCCACAACCACGCCTCGCTGATCGACGGCTGCCGGATCTCCCGCGCGGAGACGGTGGTGACGCCGCACGCGGACGTGGCAGCGGTGGCCGCCGCGTTGGCCGCCGCGCCGGGCCGGCCGGCGGTGGTGGTGACCGAGTCGGTGTTCTCCGTCGACGGTGACCTGGCCCCACTCGCCGAGTTGCACGCGGTAGCCCGTCGGCACGGCGCGTTGCTGCTCGTCGACGACGCGCACGCGCTCGGCGTCACCGGCCCGGCGGGCGCCGGCGGGGTGGCTGCCGCCGGGCTGGCCGGCGAGCCCGACGTGGTGGTCACCGCGACGCTGTCCAAGTCGCTGGGCGGTGCCGGCGGGGTGGTCGCCGGGCCGGCCGAGTTCGTCCGCGAGCTGGTGGAGACCGGCCGCACGTTCATCTTCGACACCGCGCCGCCGCCGGCGGTGGCGGCCGGGGTGCGCGCGGCGGTGCGGCTGGCCCGCGCCGGTGACACGCTGCGCGCCGAGCTGGCCGACCGGGCCGCGTCCGCGGTGCGCCGGCTGCGCGCGGCCGGGCTGTCCGTGTCCGCTCCGGACGCCGCGGTGGTGTCGGTGACCGCGCCCGGGCCGGAGGCGGCGACCACCTGGGCGGCGGCCTGCCGGGACCGGGGCGTGGCGGTCGGCTGCTTCCGTCCGCCGTCCACCCCGGACAGCCGTCCACGCCTGCGGCTGACCATCAGCGCGGGCGTGGACCGGGCCGACTTCGACCGGGCCCTGGACGTGATCGTGGAGTGTGCGCCATGAATGTCGGCGACGCCTGGACCGGGCCGGTGCTGGTGACCGGCACGGACACCGAGGTCGGCAAGACCGTGGTGACCGCGGCCGTCGCCGCCGCCGCGCAGGCCGCCGGCCTGCGGGTCGCGGTGGTCAAGCCGGGCCAGACCGGCACGGCCGGCGGCGAGCCCGGCGACGTCGACGCGGTGACCCGGTTGGTCGCCCCGCTCACCGGCCGGACCCTGGCCAGCTACCCGGACCCGCTGGCCCCGCTCGCCGCGGCCCGGGTCGCCGAGCTGCCTCCGCTGGAGCTGTACAACGCCGTGGACGCCGTCCGCGAGGAGGCGGACAAGCACGACCTGGTGCTGATCGAGGGTGCGGGCGGGCTGCTCGTACCGATGGGCTTGCGGCCGTCGGGTGAGCCGTGGACGGTGGCCGACCTGGCGGTGTCGCTCGGCGCGCCGGCGGTGGTGGTGGCCCGGGCCGGGCTCGGCACGCTCAACCACACGGCGTTGACGCTCGAGGCGTTGGAGCGGCGGGCCGTCCCGGCGGGTGTGGTGATCGGCGCCTGGCCGAACGACCCGGACCTGGTGCACTGGCTCAACCTGTCCGACCTGGTGCCGAACCTGCTCGGCGCGGTGCCCGACGGCGCGGGCGGACTGGACCCGGGGGTGTTCCGCCGGTCCGCGCCGGGTTGGCTCACCCCCGCCCTGTACGGGGTGCTGGACGACTGGCGGGCGTGGGCCGAGGAGACCTGACTTTCGTCGGTGCCCGGCCCCGACCCCGGTCGGTAGCGTGACCACCGTGGAGGTGCGGGAAGGCTCGGTGTCCCGACGTCGGGGCGGTGACCTGCTGTTGTGGGCGGTCGTCGCGACGCCGGTGATGGCCGGCCGGGTCAGCCCGCCCTGGCACCCGCACGACGTGCCGCTGTGCGGCGGCGTGCTGGCGCTGCTCGCGCTGGCGGTGGCGGTGAGTCGCCGCTGGCCGCTGGTGGCGGTGCTGGCCGTGGTCGCCGGTTCGCTCGTCGACGGCAACGTGGTCTTCGCCATCCCGGTCTTCGGCTACCTCGCCGGGCGGCGCAGCGCCCGGGCCTTGCCGGCCGCGGTCGTCTTCGCCGCCATCGCGGTGACCGGCACCGTGCTCAACCTCGGGCTGCTCGGCACCGACCCGGCCACCTGGTTCATGCTCGCCTCGGTGTTGCTGTTCGCCGGGGTCTTCCCCTGGCTGCTGGGCCGGCTGCGGCGCCAGCAGCAGGCGCTCGCCGACGCCGGGCGGCGGCACGAGCAGGACGAACGGCGGGCGGTGGTGGAGCGGGTGCGCCTGCGCGAACGGGCCCGCATCGCCCAGGACATGCACGACTCGCTCGGCCACGACCTGAGCCTCATCGCGCTGCGGGCCGGGGCGCTGGAGGTGGCGCCCGAGCTGTCCCCCGCGCACCGGGCGGCGGCGGGGGAGTTGCGGGCCAGCGTCGCCGCCGCCTCGGAACGGCTGCACGACGTGGTCGGGGTGCTGCGCGAGGAGCACACGTTGCGACCGCCGGGGGAGTCGGTCGCGGACGTGGTCGACGGCGCGCGCGACGCCGGGATGACGGTCGACCTGCGTGCCGACGCCGTAGGCCTGCCGCCGCTGGTGGCGCACGCCGTGCACCGGGTGGTCCGGGAGGCGCTCACCAACGCCGCCCGGTACGCCCCGGACGCGCCGGTCGCGGTCGAGGTGGCGCGGGCCGCCGACACGGTGACCGTCGCGGTGGTGAACCCGGCGCCCCCGACCGGCCCGTTGCCCGGAGCGGCGTCGCACGGCTCCGGCCTGTTGGCGCTGCGCGAGCGGGTACGCCTCGCCGGTGGCGTCCTGGACGCCGGCCCGCGTGACGGCGGCTGGGCGGTCACCGCCCGCCTTCCGCTCGCCGGGGCGGGTCCGCCGGCCGTCACCGCTCACCCGGCGGTCGACCCGGAGACCGGCGGGCCCCACCGGGCCGAACCCGGTGCGGCGGCGCGGCGGCTGCGGGAGGCCCGGCGGCGGCTGCGGCGGAGCCTGCTCGTGGCGTTCGGCGCGCCGGCCGGACTGGCCCTGGCGCTGACCCTGGTCTACTACCCGCTCGTCACGGCCGGGGCGGTGCTCGACCAGGCCGGCTACGAACGGCTGCGGCTGGGCGAGCCGCGCGACGCGCTCGGCCTGCCCCGCCGGCAGGTCGGTCCGCCGTCGACCGGTGCCGTCCCCGGCTGTGAGTACTACACCGACCGCAACTTCCCGTTCGCCCAGGCGACCTGGCAGCTCTGCTTCGCCGACGGGCGGCTGGTCAGCAAGGAGCAGATCGAGCGATGAGCGACGAGCACGGTGGTCCACTGCGGGTGGTGCTCGCCGACGACGAGGCCCTGGTGCGGGCGGGGGTCCGGGCGATCCTGGCCGCCGACCCCGGCGTCGAGGTGGTCGGGGAGGCCGAGGACGGCCACGCGGCTGTCGAACTGGTGCGCGCCCACCGCCCCAGGGTGGCGCTGCTGGACATCCGGATGCCCCGCTGCGACGGGCTCAGCGCGGCGGCGCAGATCCGCCGGCTGGTGCCGGAGACCGCCCCGGTCATCCTCACCACGTTCGGCGACGACGACCTGATCGCCCGGGCGCTCGGCCACGGGGCCGCCGGGTTCCTGCTGAAGTCCGGCGACCCCCGGGAACTGCTGGCCGGGGTGCGCGCGGTCGCCGACGGCGGGGCGTACCTGTCGCCGCGGGTGGCCCGGCGGGTGATCGAACTCAGCGGCGGACGGCTGGCCCGGGGCCCGTACGCGCGGGACCGGCTGGCCGGGCTGACCGACCGGGAGCGGGAGGTGCTGGCGTTGGTCGGGGCGGGACTGTCCAACGCCGAGATCGCCCGCCGGCTGCATCTGGTCGAGGGCACCGTGAAGAGCTACCTGACGAGTGTCTTCACCCGGCTGGACGTGCGCAACCGGGTGCAGGCGGCGATCCTCGCGTACGAGGCGGGGCTGGTTCCGCCCACCCGCTGACCAGCCCCGCCCCGCGTCGCTCAGGCGTCGCGCCGGTCCAGCGCCCACCGGCCCAGCGCCAGCGCGGCGGCGGTCCACCCGGCGAGCACCAGCAGTCCCACGGCCGCCGGGTACGGCTCGGCGTCCCCGAGCAGGAAGTGGTTGCCGGCCACCCCGGGCAACGCGTCGGAGATCCGGGTGAGCACGGTGATGTCCGGCTCCCGCAACGACAGCGGCACGATCATCAGCAGTGCGAACAGCACGGTCAGGGTGAGCACCGCGCCGCGTAGCGCGGACGCCAGGCCGAGCGCCAGCACACCGATGAGCGCCAGATAGGTGGCGCAGGCGACCACGTCGGCCACGGTGCCGCCCAGCGGGGCACGGCCCCACTCGCCGAGCACCGGCCGGGCCGCCGCCGCGCCGACGGCCCCGAGCAGCAGCCCCAGGCCGAACGTCACCGCCCCCACCACGATCGCCTTGGCGGCCAGCACCCGTCCCCGCGACGGCGTGCAGCGCAGCGTGGTGCGGACGGTGCCGGTGGTGAACTCGCTGGTGATCGCGAACAGGCCCAGCGCCAGCACCACGTACTGGGTCAGCTCCAGCGAGCTGACCACGATCTCGCCGACGTCTACCACACCCGGGTCGGTCGTCGGATCGTCGTCGGTGTTGGCGTTCTGCACGTAGATGGCGAGCTGGGCGTTGCTCGCGGCCATGGTCAGCACCGCCGCGAGCAGCGTCCACCAGGTGGACCGGACCGACCAGAGCTTGGTCCACTCGGCGGCCACCGCCCCGCCGAGGGGGTGCCTGGGCCGGGCCGGCCGGGCGGACCGCCGGGCCGGGTCGAGCGTGCGCAGCGTGGTCATCGGGTGCCGCCTTCGGTCGGGCCGGCGGCGTACTCGACGCTGTCGGCGGTCAGCTCCAGGAACGCCTCCTCCAGGGAGGGGGCGACGGGGGTCAGCTCGTGCAGGCGGACGCCCAGCTCGTGGGCGAGGTCGCCGACCCGGCCGGCGGTGCTGCCGGTCACGGCCAGCCCGCCGTCGTCGGCGGTGACCGTCGCGCCCTCGGCGGCCAGCCGGTCGCCGAGCGCGGCGAGGGCGGCCGGCTCCGGGCCGCGTACCCGGACGGTGGCGGCGGGTCGGGCGGCGATCAGCTCGGCCAGCGGCGCGTCGGCGATCAGCCGGCCCCGCCCGAGCACCACCACCCGGTCGGCGGTCTGCTGCATCTCGCTCATCAGGTGGCTGGACAGCAGCACGGTGCGTCCCTCGTCGGCGAGCCGGCGGGTGAACCCGCGGATCCACCGCACCCCGTCCGGGTCGAGCCCGTTGACGGGTTCGTCGAGCAGCAGCACCGGCGGGTCACCGAGCAGGGCGCCGGCGATGCCGAGCCGCTGCGCCATGCCCAGGGACAGCGCCCGGCCGTGCTTGCCGGCGGCCCGGGCGTCCAGGCCGACCAGGTCGAGCACCTGCGCCACCCGCCGGGCCGGTACGCCGTTGCTGCGCGCCATCGCGGTCAGGTGCGCCGCGCCGGAGCGGGCCGGGTGCACGCCGCCGGCCTCCAGCAGCGCGCCGACCTCGTACAGCGGATGTCGCAGGCTGCGGTACTCCCGGCCGCCGAGGAGCGCCTGCCCGGCGGTGGGCCGGTCCAGGCCGAGCACCATCCGCATGGTGGTGGACTTGCCGGCGCCGTTCGGGCCGAGGAACCCGGTGACCTCGCCGGGGCGGATCTCGACGGTCAGGTCGTCGACGGCGGTCAGCCCGCCGAACCGTTTCGTCAATCCACGAAGTGTGATCATGTCCTGACGCTAGGCGGCGGCGCCGGCGTGTCACCGCCACCGTTCGGCACCCACCCACCCTGACTTTCGTCAGGAAAGGCCCCTTCTCGACAGGGGGACGGGCTAGCGACGCGCCCCCGGTGGGGTCGGGTCCAGTTCCCACACGGTGGTGCGCTTGACCCGTACGCTCTCCAGCGCCTCCGGCACCGGCACGTCGTACGCGGCCAGCTCGTGGAAGCGCTCACGGGGCAGGAAGGCCCGGCCCGGGTCGCCGACCACCACCCGCGCGCCCGCACGGGCGGCCCGGAGCAGGAAGCGCAGCATCCGCCGGGCCATCGCCTCGCTGTAGAACACGTCCCCGGCGAGCACCACCTCGGCGTCGCCGGCGTCGCCGTCGAGGATGTCGCCGAGTTCGGCGTCGACGCGTACCCCGTTGGCGTCGGCGTTGAGCGCGACTGCCGCGACGGCCCGCTCGTCCACCTCGACCGCGCGCACCGCGGCGGCGCCGGCCCGGGCGGCGGCGATGGCGACCAGGCCGGAGCCGGAGGCCAGGTCGAGCACCCGGCGGCCGGCGACCAGCTCGGGGTGGTCGGTGACGTAGCGCGCCAGGCCCTGCCCGCCGGCCCAGGCGAAGGCCCAGAACGGCGGCGGCTGGGCGCTTCGGAACTCGCCCTCGGTCAGTTCCCACAGGCCGATCGGCTCGTCGGCCTGGTGCAGCCGCACCTCGGGGACGAACGCGACCGGGGCGAGGCGGGCGTGCAGCCGGACGAACGCGGCGGACAGCTCGGACACCGCCAGATTGTGTCCCACCCGCCGACCCTGACTGATCCCGGGCGTGTCGTGGTGGGGTGGTGACCGGTTCACCACGGTCGGTGAAATCGCCCCCCGGATGTGGCGGGGGATGCGAACACGCCCGTCTACCGGCCGGCGGGGCGCGCTCCTAGCGTTGCCCGTGGGCACGACCGAGGTGAGGAGGCCTGGTGGACAGGTGGCGGCACGCGCTGCGGATCGGACTGGTGCTGACCTGTCTGGCCGGCGTCGGATACGGCGGCGGCGAGCCGGCGCGGGCGGCGGCCGTCTTCTCCACGGAGCTCAGCGGCCTGCCGGACGAGTTCACCGGCGGGGACCGGGCAGAGACGCTCTCCGCCGTGGTGTCCCGCTCCGACGGGGGTGGTTGTGTCAAGGTCCGCTGGTCGATGCTGGTGCGGGTGCAGGGCGTACGGCTGGACCAGCTGAAGGTGGACCGGGTGGAGGAGACCGGCTCGTTCCCGTTGGAGGTCCGCACCGACGGGGACACCGCCCGGCTGACCGACCGCCGGCTCGACCCGGGCGTGCTCTGCCCGGGTCGTACGGTGACCGCCCGGTACCGGGTGGCGTTCGCCGAGGACGTGGAGCGTGGGCGGGTGAGTTTCGTCGCGGAGGCGTACGACCCGCAGTTGCGGCTGCTGGCCCGGCGTACCGCCTCGCGTCAGGTGGTGGGCGAGGCGGCCGAGCGGACCCCGCCGCCGAGGTCCGCCAGCGCGGGGCCGACCGACCCGCCCACCACGTCGCCCCCCACCGAGGAACCGGTCACCGAGGAGCCGACGGAGGAGCCGGCCGACGCGGCGGTGGTCGAGCCGCCGGCGGGCGTGGCCGGGCGGCCGGTGTCGACAGGCGGCGGCTTCGGCCTGGTGCAGGCCGCGTTCCTGCTCGGCGGGCTGTTGCTGTTCCTCGGCGCCGGTCTGTTGCTGCGGATGCGCCGCCTGCTGCGCCCTGCGGCGGACGACGCCGCGGCGGACCTGGCGCCGTCGTTCGAGCAGCACCGCCCTCGTGCCCGCTGGTACTGACCACCGACCCGTGCGTGGTGCGTCGGTGGGTCCGCGTGCCGTCAGTCGAGTTGGCCCGGCTCCAGGCCCAGTTCGCGGGCGGCGACGAGCCGTACCCACTCGGCGATCTGCCGGCGGGTGATCACCCGTTCGTGCACCGCGAGTTGGACGGCCAGCCCGTCCATCACCGCGCTGATCCGCCAGGCCGCGCCGGCCGGGTCGGGGCAGTCGAACGTGCCCTCGGTGACCCCTTCGGTGATGACCGTGGCGAGGTCCGCCCGCCAGCGTAGGTCGAGGCGGCGGGAGAGCTTCTCCAGCTCGGGGGTACGCAGTGACTCCGCCCAGCCGTCGATGCGCATGGACCAGGAGGTGGCGCGGCCGGTGGGGGTGTAGAGGCGCAGCATCCGGCGTAGCTTGGCCAGGGGCGGGACGGCGGAGCGCAGCACCGTGTCGAGGCGGGCCACGTCCTGCTCGACCGCGTATGCGAATGCCTGCGCGAGCAGCCGGTCCTTGGTGGCGAAGTGGTAGAAGACGAGTGCCTGGCTGACCCCGGCGGCGGCGGCGACGTCGGCGGTGCGGGTGTTGGCGAGCCCTCGTTCCGCGATCACGTCGCAGGCCGTTCGCAGCAGCGCGTCCAAGCGGATCTCGGCGGCTCGTCTCGTCACGGCGTTACGGTAGCCCATCCGAACGGCCACGAGGAGTTACCGAAGCGGCCGGTCGGCAGTGGGACAGTCGGATGCCTGACAGTCGACTCGCCGCATGGAATCCGCAGGTGGGAGCGGTTGTCTGTGCTTCGCGACGGGCGGTCGGCCGAGCCCGGGAGGGCACCCACCCAGGCTCCTAGGAAGCCCGGCGTGTGGTGCGGACCGCCACGCCCGCCAACCCGTCGGACGCGCCCGAGGGGGACCCGATTTGGCAACCGTTCCCGGGCTCGGCTAAAGTTCTCATCCGTCACCGGATTACAACCGGGGACGTGCGGACGTAGCGCAGCTGGTAGCGCATCACCTTGCCAAGGTGAGGGTCGCGGGTTCGAATCCCGTCGTCCGCTCGGAGATGCCGCCACGCATGTCGGGGGCAACCTCGGTGGAGTGGCCGAGAGGCGAGGCAACGGCCTGCAAAGCCGTGTACACGGGTTCAAATCCCGTCTCCACCTCGCAGTATGCGAGGGCGATTGGCGCAGTGGGAGCGCGCTTCCTTGACACGGAAGAGGTCACTGGTTCAAACCCAGTATCGCCCACCAGCGGAAAGACCGTGTCGATCAATTCGACACGGTCTTTCTCGTCGTTCCGGCCCGACCGGCGTCCGTCGCGTCCCTTCACCAGCGCCCGTTGCGTCCCCCCGGCGACCGACCCAGACTGTCCGGGTGACCGATCAGCAGACCCGCGCACGGCACTTCCGTTCCCTGCACCGGCCCGGTGAGCCGGTCGTCCTGGTCAACGCCTGGGACGCGGCCACCGCCCGCATCGTCGCCGCGGCCGGCGCCCACGCGATCGCCACCACCAGTGCCGGCGTCGCCTGGAGCCGCGGTGCCCCGGACGGCGACGTCCTCACCCGGGACACCGCCGTCGACGTGATCCGTCGGGTCGTCGAGGCGGTGCCCCTGCCGGTCACCGCCGACATCGAAGCCGGGTACGGCGACACCCCCGAGCAGGTCGCCCGAACCGTGGCCGCGGTACTCGCCGCCGGGGCCGTCGGAGTCAACGTGGAGGACACCCGGCACGACGGCGGCGGGCCACTGCGCCCGGTCGAGGATCAGGTCGCCCGCCTCGCCGCGGTCCGGGCCGCCGCCGACCACGCCGGCATCGCGCTGTACGTCAACGCGCGGGTGGACACATACCTGCGCGGTGTCGGCGGTGTGCCGGAGACTGTCGCGCGCGCCGAGGCGTACCTGGCCGCCGGCGCCGACGGGATCTTCGTGCCGGGGACGGTCGACCCGCGGACCGTGGCGGCTCTCGTCGCGGCGATCCCCGCACCGTTGAACGTGCTGGCCGGGCCGGGTTCCCCGCCGGTGCCCGAGCTGGCCCGGCTGGGGGTGGCCCGGGTCAGCCTCGGGCCGGCGGCGGCCGAGGCGGCATACGGGCTGGTCCGGCGCGCGGCGGCGGAGGTGTTCGCCGCCGGGACGTACGGGGCGCTCGCCGACCCGCTCGACTTCGACACGCTGAACGCGCTGATGCGGAGGTGACCCGGACATGCCGATGGGGACGCCGGGCGGCGGGCCCCTCGGCCCGGGGCGGACCGATCAGCTCCGTCGGCCCCCCCCCGGTGGCGATCACATCGGCGGGGCGACGTCCCGGCGCTCCTCGACCCGGCGGTACTCCACCGGCTGGTCGGTGGTGGTGACCACCTGACGGCGCCGGCCCCACACCAGCGTGGTCATGATCAGGCCGAGTACACCGGCCGCCATCAGGATCCAGCCGACGACGTCGAGGTCGACCCCGCCGACACTGGCGTTGAGCGCGAACGTGAGGATCGCGCCTACCGCGATCAGGAAGATGCTCGTACCGATACCCACGACAGCCTCCTTCGGGGGATGGTTGTGCTGTCCCGGTCGTCAATACCCCGGTAGGAACCGTCGCAACCCCTGGGCGGCCGGCGCGGCGGGGGTCCACCGCGCGGCGATCTTGGGATCGGGTACAGTTTGCCCGTCGTCGACGCGAGCCGGCGACGTCGCGGACGTAGCGCAGCTGGTAGCGCATCACCTTGCCAAGGTGAGGGTCGCGGGTTCGAATCCCGTCGTCCGCTCGCGAACCACCCCGGGCGATTGGCGCAGTGGGAGCGCGCTTCCTTGACACGGAAGAGGTCACTGGTTCAAACCCAGTATCGCCCACCGAGAGCCACCCTCCCGCCGCCGGATGATCGGCGGCCACCTCCCCGCCGTACGGCTTATGGAGTCGCGGCGTTCCCCGTGCCAGGGTGAGCCGACACGGGAGGCGACACATGGGAACGATCGACCGGTGGTGGCGTACCGCCGCACGACTGGGCGTGGCGGCCACGGTCGCGGCGGTCGGGGTGGCGGTGGGTGCCACACCCGCGCAGGCGACCGCGACCCGGACCGTGACGTTCTGGAGCATGGACGAGCCGACCGGCGCGACCGTGCTGACGGACAGCAGCGGCAACGGCCGGCACGGCGCCATCGGCGGCGAGGTGGTCACCGGCACGCGCTACGCCGGCGCGACCGGGCACCGGTTCGCCACCCACCTGCCCAGCGACCAGGAGTACGTGCCGGGGCACGTCAGCGTGGTGCCGCACAGTGCCGACCTCAACCCCGACGCCGGGGACTTCTCGGTGAGCATCCGCTACCGGACCACGTACTCCTTCGGCAACATCCTGCAGAAGGGACAGGGCGGCAACCCTGGCGGCTACTGGAAGTTCGAGGCACCTGGCGGCAAGCCGAAGTGCCTGTTCCGGGGCTCGGACGGGGCCTCCCGCACCGGCTACACCGACGTGCCGATCGCCGACGGCCAGTGGCACACGATCACCTGCAACCGCACCTCCGCATACGTGGAGATGTACGTCGACGGGGTCCGGACCAGCCGGCTGAACGGGCCGACCGGCACCATCGCCAACTCGTGGCCGGTGTCCGTGGGCGGCAAGAGCCAGTGCGACGGTACGAATGTCACCTGCGACTACTTCGCCGGTGACATCGACTACGTGAAGGTCCTGAAGGGCTCGGGCGGCCCGGCGAACCAGGCGCCCGTGGCGGCCTTCACGCCGTCCTGCGCGGGACTGGTGTGCACATTCGACGGCACGGGTTCCGCCGACGCCGACGGCGCGATCCAGGACCACCTGTGGACGTTCGGCGACGGCTCGACCGCCGGCACCGCGTCCGTGCCGACCACCTCCCACACGTACGCGGCGGCCGGCACCTACCCGGTGACGCTCGCCGTCACCGACGACCGGGGCGCCACCGGCAGCGCGACCGTGCAGGTCACCGTGGCACCGGCGGCGGAGCGGATCTCGTTCGTCGGCCAGGCCACCGCGAACGCCAACTGGACCAGCCACACGGTGACCGTCCCGGCGGGTGTGCAGGCCGGCGACACGCTACTGCTCCTGCTCAGCCAGAACACGCACACCGGCACCGGGGAGCCGACCGGGGTGACCGGCTGGACCCGGCTGGACCGGCTCGACGGCGGCTACGCCACCACCACCGCCTGGTGGAAGACAGCGACGGCCGGGGACGCGGGCACGCCGGTGAAGGTGACCCTGGACAGTCAGGCGAAGGGCAACCTCGTGGTGGCCGCGTACCGCGGGGTCGCCCCGGTCGCGCCGGTCTTCGCCCGGGCCACCGACCCGGCCGGCGCTGCCGCCCGGGTCACCCCGTATGCGCCGGTGAACGCGGCGCACAGCTGGGCGGTGTCGTACTGGCTGCACGGTGACGCCGCGTCCACCGCGCTGACCCCGCCGTCCGGGGTGACGGCGCGCAGCAACAGCTCGCAGACCGGGGGCGGCCGGGTGACCGGGCTGCTGGCCGACTCGGCGAGCGGCGTGCCGGTGGGCAGCTACGGCGGGTTGACCGCCGCCGCCGCCGCGGCGAGCACGACCACCACCACGTGGACGTTCGTCCTGCCACCGGCCTGATCCGGGTACGCGAAAGGCCGGCACCCCGGGGTTCGGGGTGCCGGCCTTTCGCGTTTGTCTTACGTGTTCCAGTGTTCGGCGACGAGGTCGGCGGCCTGTTGTTCCCACTGG